>NZ_JBITHZ010000053.1:0-67086 GCF_044458585.1 Nonomuraea sp. NPDC050451 | reverse complement strand
GCTGGATACTGGCCGCCAACCTCGGCCACGACCTGGACTGCTGGGTACGCCTGCTGACTCTGCACGATCAAGACGGCCTGGAGCGCGCCGAACCGAACACCATGCGCTACCGGCTCTACCACCTGCCCGCCCGCCTGGCCGCCCACGCCCGCCGCCGCTACCTGCGGATCGAGCGCACCTGGCCCTGGGCCCAGACCTTCGTCCTGGCCTGGCAGCGCCTCATCGACCTGCCCGCCCTCGCCTGAGGGCCGGACCCCACCTCGACGATTCAGAAAGGAGCCTCGTCCGGGACCGTGGAACCCGGCGCCCCCGCAGCGTCATGCGACGGCCCGCCCCAACCGCATCGGGGACATTACGGGCAAACCGCGGAGCCACTCACGCAACACAGCCCGCTGACGAATCGAGGTCAGTGCCTGGCCCTACCGGACATGAAAAGCGCGCAACTTCTGATCCGACGGTCGCAGGTTCGAATCCTGCAGGGCGCTTAACGTGATGTCTCAGGACATCGGAAACCCTCGAACCTACGGGTTCGGGGGTTTCGTCTTGTTGGGGCGGAGTGATCGGAGACGGCAAGGTCGGATCCGCGCTTGAATTTGAACTCAGAACCGGCATAAAAATCAAGGGCATTTATCATGCAAACAAAGCGGCAGGGCTGGCTGACGCCTTGGCTAAGCTACTGGAGGAGCACGGAAAGGGCACAATCAAGTTGTCGCCAAGCGACGCACATTATGCGGCGAAAGAGTTCGCAGGGATGCGGCAATTACTCAATCGCGCGCAATATCACCCCAAGGTCATAAGCTTTTTCCGGGCCGACCCCGATCGGCTGAAGGATTTCAATAACACTATCGCTAAAACAATGAAGACCGAGGCGGTCAAGAGTGTGACGGGTCAAGAATTCCGTCCGCAGCCCGGGTGGCAACGCAATCCGAACGCGAAGAATTATCATGTTCCCGGGGCGGGCCGGAAGCCGACGGGGTTCCTTCGCGGTTTGATCGGGCTAAGCAATAAGAGGGGCGTCCTGGGTGATCTGCTCTTCGTTTTCACGGGTGCTGCCTGCGCTGCCGATGATCAATGTGTGGACGATTATTTCCGCGAAGAGTTCGGGCTGCCCCAGCCGACAATGGTATGATTATTCTCCCGGTCAAACGCGCCTGCGCATCGGCCTGGGGTCTCCTTGGCCTATCACTTCAGTGTTCGGCAAATATTCCCTCGGGGATGACCATGAATGACTTTGATCGCGACGAGTTTGTGAGCCTGGAAGAACTCATCCGGCGAACTCGGGAGATCCTTTGGAAGATGCCCTCTGCGCGACGATTCATTCAGGCGCTCGAAGCGGAGGCCGAGCAAGACGGCGAAACCTACGTCAGCATGTTCGAATATCTGCTCGAGGTCGTTGTCGAAGTGTTTATGCCAGCCGTGGAGGAGGACGACGACAAGGACGTGATCAGGTCCTTCCTCGGCATCTGCGAAGAGCTTCTCAGTATGAACAGCAGCCTCCTCGGGGAAAGTGTTGACGATCTCGTGGCAAAGCTGCTCATTCGAGATTATCCTCATCTTATTTCGCAGAGCGGCCCGCAGCTGAAGAAACTCATCGCCACTCATTGAGACGGTTGAAAACCTCAACAATTCGGTCGTCTGCATCAGTGCACCAAGGGGACAGCCAACTCAATCATGACCCCAGCTTCCTGCGGATGAGCGTGGCGAGGGGCGGCGCGCGGCTGCTCCAGCGTGCCGACCGGTCAGAGCTCGTGCGGATCGCATCGGCGGGGTCGCCGAAGAGCGGGCCGGGTATGGCGAGCAGCCGGTCGACGGCTTCGGTGCGGGGCGCGGTGCGGGACCACGCGCCCGCCGGGGGGCCAGGGCCTGTCAGTGGCGGCCAGAGCGGTAGACACTGCGCCTGCCGAAAATTCCATCCATGCTGGTCAAGCGGCATGTGAGTATTCGTGAAGGATGCCGCCGAGCCGGTCTCGTCGCCGTATGTTCAGGTCGATGATTTGCTCGGGATCCCTGATCGGATCGGGGACGGCGCGTAGTGGAGCGGCTTGGCCCAGGGCTTGGTGTGCTCGATGACGGCGAGGATGTACTTGGTACTGCCCATTCAAGGTGACGGTCTCGATAAAATCGCAGGCCAGTAGGGCGTCTGCTTGCGAGCGCAGGAAGTCGGCCCAGTTGGTGGACGCCCGCTCGGGCGCTGGATCAAGACCGGCCTGCTTGAGGATCTCCCATACCGTGGACGGTGCCACCTTGAGGCCCAGCGTGGTGAGCTCTCCGTGGACCCGCCGATAGCCCCACCCGGGGTTCTCCCGAATTAGGCGCAGGACGAGGGCGCGAATGGAGCAGACCGTGGGCGGGCGCCCACGCCGCTTCGGCCGGCAAGAACGGGCATGACGACGTCTCACCAGATCGCGGTGCCAGCGCAGGACGGTGTCCGGTGGCGGGGTTCGACGACATCGGCTCAGCAGTCGATGTCGCGCCGACGCTCACCAGCGTCGCGGTGCCACTCGTGGAGGTTGGCGCTGAAGCCATGCGACTCGCGCTCGCTGACGGTCACCAGGAATCCGTGATAACGATTCCGACCGCCGTGCGACTCAGGGAGAGCACTCCGCGCGCCATGCGCGCGGAATGACCATGCGGCGGCGGACCGGGGCGCGCTCGGCCCGCGCACGTCGGCCGTGCACGCCACCCACCTCACCGGGGACGACATCGTGCTGCCGGGCGCCGCTCACGACGTCACCGCCGCTCGGACGGGCGGCCTCGTCGACGCGGTGAGGACCTTCGCAGACAAGGGCACCAAGGCGCGGGCGGCACGCCGTACAAGGGGCATCGCCATCGTCCCTGGCTGTCGCGTGGGCGGCGGGACGTCAACCGCGCCCCCGCCCCGTATCCGAGCCATCGGTGAACGTGCCGTCGCGACCTTGAAGGACTGGAAGGTGCTGACCAAGCTGCGCTGTTGCCCCATCCAGGGCCGCCGTCAGCACGGCCGGCGCCTCCTCGGCCTGGCTCTGAATCGGGCGACCGCGCTCGTGCGGGCGATCCTCGTCCTGCAGCTCGTGGAAGAGGGCCGTCGCTCAGGATGAAAAGGGCTCACTGCCGTGGGAATCCGGGTGCCCGGTTGCGCGCCGGACACGTCACACGCGCGGCCCCGGGAGGCCGGTACGCCGGTACGCCGGTACGTCCTGGTCCTGCCGCCGCCACCGGATGAACGTTTCATCGCCTCGCCCGCCGCGACAGTGCGACCGCGCCCGGTCAGCTCCGATCGGCCCACTTCGGCACGCGGCGGAACCGCGACGCAAGAGAGCGGGCCCTTGACGGACCTTCTCGCGTCATGTTTGCTCCGCCACACCACCGCCTGAGCCGGCCTGCGCGGAAGGAGCACCGGATTGACCGCAGCGATGTTAACGCTAACAACGAGATTGGGAGCCGCCGCCGGCATGCCTGATCGGGCAGCGCCCGACCGTGCCCACCGCGGGTCCGTTACGGCAGCCACTCAGCACGACCCCAAGTCGCCGATCCTCACCGAAGGAGGTCCTCGTGCCCACAACAGGCGGACCGGAGCGAAAGTGTGTTAACGCGAACATTGCTACTCGATTCGACTTACGCCCTGACCGCCGCGAGGGCTTGAGCAGGCGTACGTGGGGACGATGGTGCGCCGCCGCGCTGATGGCCGTGGCCTTGGTGATAGCGGGTACGGCGATGGGGGAGGGGGTAGCCGGCGCGGAGTCCAACGGCGGGGTGCGGGTCATGCCGCTGGGCGACTCGATCACCGAGGGCACGCAGGTGCCGGGCGGGTACCGGATCGGGTTGTGGCAGCGCCTGGCCGCCGGCCGCTACACGGTCGACTTCGTCGGGTCGCAATTCAACGGGCCGGGCAGCCTGGGCGATCACGACCATGAGGGCCATCCCGGGTGGCGGATCGACCAGATCGACGCGAACATCACCGGCTGGCTGCGTACGTACACACCGCGCACGGTGTTGCTGCACATCGGCACCAACGACGTCCTGCAGAACTACAACGTGGCCGGTGCCCCGCAACGGGTGTCCACGCTGATCGACCACATCACCACAGCCGTGCCCAACGCGGACGTCTTCGTCGCCACCATCATCCCGCTGTCCAACTCCGGCCAGGAGGCGGCCGCCCGCACCTTCAACGCGGCGATCCCCGGCATCGTCCAGAGCAAGGTGAACAGCGGCAAACGTGTCCACCTGGTCGACATGCACAGCAAGTTGACCACCTCCGACCTGATCGACGGCATCCACCCCACCGCCGGCGGCTACGACAAGATGGCCGCAGCCTGGTACGAGGCGCTTCAGTCGGTACCGGGCAGCATCGGACAGCCGGGGGGCAGCACCCCCAGCCCAACCCCTGGTGCGGGCGCGATCAGGGGTGTGGGGTCGGGCCGGTGCCTTGATGTCTCCGGCGCCTCGCAGGCGAACGGCGCGCAGGCGCAGATCTGGGACTGCAACGGTCAGGCCAACCAGCAGTGGACGGCGACCGCGAGCGGTGAGCTGCGGGTCTACGGCGGCAAGTGCCTGGATGTGAACGGGGCCGGGACGGCGGACGGCACCGCCGTGATCATCTGGGACTGCAACGGCCAGAACAACCAGAAGTGGCGCCTCAACGCCGACGGCACCATCACCGCCGTCGGGGCGAACAAGTGCCTTGACGTGCCGAACTACTCCACCGCCAACGGCGTCAAGCTCCAGATCTGGTCCTGCGGCGGCGCCGCCAACCAGCGCTGGACCCGCCTCAACGCATGACATCCCTCCAGGGGCGCGCCCGTCCCCCGGAGATCTCCCCGACACCCCGGTAGGAAGCGGAATCAGATGCGCAGAATTCTCGGCTTGGCGGTGGCGGCGGTACTCGCAGCCGGCTCCGTTGTCGCGATCGGCGGCGGGACGTCGCCGGTCGCCGCGCTGGACAACGGCCTGGCCCGCACGCCCCAGATGGGCTGGAACGACTGGAACAGCTTCGGCTGCAACGTCAACGACTCGCTGATCCATCAGACGGCCGACGCCATGGTCTCCAGCGGCATGGCGGCGGCGGGCTACACCTACGTCAACATCGACGACTGCTGGTCCACCAGAAGCCGCAACTCCAACGGTGACCTGGTGCCGGATCCGCAGAAGTTCCCCAACGGGATCAAGGCCCTGGCCGACTACGTCCACTCCAAGGGGCTCAAGCTCGGCATCTACTCCTCGGCCGGAACCACGACGTGCGCGGGCTACCCGGCCAGCCTGGGCAACGAGCGGCGGGACGCGGCGCTGTGGGCGTCCTGGGGGATCGACTACCTGAAGTACGACAACTGCGGTGACCACCGGGGCCTGAACGGGCAGCAGCGGTACACGGCCATGCGGGACGCGCTGGCCGCCACCGGGCGTCCGATCGTGTACAGCCTGTGCAACTGGGGGCAGGAGAGCGTGTGGACGTGGGGGATGCCGGTGGGCAACTCCTGGCGCAACACCGGCGACATCGCGGCGAACTGGAACTCGATCACGGGCATCCTGGACCGGCAGGTCGGGCTCGACGCGTACTCGGGCCCCGGCGGGTGGAACGACCCGGACATGCTGGAGGTGGGCGTCGGCGGCGTGACGGGGACGGAGGGACGCGCGCACTTCAGCCTGTGGTCGCTGCTGAACGCGCCGCTCATCGCCGGAAACGACCTTCGCACGATGAGCGCCGACACGCGCACGATCCTCACCAACACCGAGGTCATCGCGGTCAACCAGGACTGGGGTGGCAGGCAGGGCCACAAGATCAGTGACAACGGCAACCTGGAGGTCTGGCGCAAGCCGATGTCGAACGGCTCGGTCGCGGTCGTGCTGCTCAACCGGGGCACCTCCACCTCGACGGTCTCCACCACCGCCTCCGCCCTGGGGCTGGGGTCCGCGTCCTCCTACTCGGTGCGCGACCTGTGGGCGCACACGACGTCCTCCTCGTCCGGGACGATCAGCGCGTCGGTCCCCGGACACGGTGCGGCCATGTACGTCGTGACCGGCGGGGGCATCGTCACTCCTCCGCCCACGGGTGCGATCAGGGGCGTGGGATCGGGCAGGTGCCTTGACGCCTCGCAGGCGAACGGCGCGCAGGCGCAGATCTGGGACTGCGACGGCCGGCCCGGCCAGCAGTGGACGGTGACCGCGAGCGGTGAGCTGCGGGTCTACGGCGGCAAGTGCCTGGATGTGTACGGCCGGGGCACCGCCGACGGCACCAACGTCATCATCTGGGACTGCAACGGTCAGGACAACCAGCGGTGGCGCCTGAACTCCGACGGCACCATCACCGCTGTGGGGGCGAACAAGTGCCTGGACGTGCCGGACAATGCCACCGCCAACGGCACCAAGCTGACCATCTGGTCGTGTAACGGCGGCGCCAACCAGCGCTGGACCCGCACCTGACGTTGCGCGACACGTGGGTGCACCGCTGTGGCGGTGCACCCACGTGTCAGACGTACGACACCACGTGGCGAGGGTGCAGGCCGTGCCGTTGAGGGCGAATTGCGTGGGCGCGGAGTTCGTGCCGCTGTAGGTGGCCTGGAAGCCGAAGGTGACGGCGGTTCCGGCGGCGATGGTCGCGTTGTAGGGGGGCGTTGCGCGCGCTCACCTGGGCGCCTTGCCGGCTGACGGTGGCGTTCCAGGCGTTGGTGGGCGGCCCGGCGCCGGCCGGGTGCGGCGTGCCCGCCTCACCCGTAAGGGCCTGTCCACCCTGCGGCGCTGCGACCGCTCCGTCGACGAGATCGAGGCGGTCATGCCGACTGCCTCAACGACATCACGGCCCATGGCGCGAGTTCGGCATCGAGGTCCAGCACACCGCTGTCGGGCACGGTCAGCGTGAACCTGAGGAGCGAGTCGGCGACAAGGCTCAGGTACTCGCTCTCGGCTCGGGAGGGGTTGAGGGGGGACCCGAGTTGATACCAGGCCTCGGCGGCGTTCCCGTGCTCCCAGTCCATGACCTCGACGAGGAAGGTGGTGCCGGGCTCCAGCCCGCCGATCGAGTGGCGGATCCTGCGGCTCGGCCCCATCTCGGCCAGCGTGCGTGCCGCCGGGTAGGAGTTCTGCGAGCCGACACCCCTCGTGGCCATGTCCTCGGGGTAGTTGAAGAACACCGCCGACACGGCGGACGTCCGGCTGTCGCGGGTCACGACCCCGTCGGACGTCGCGAGGAGCAGCCGGTCGCCGAGCCGCTCCAGCATCGTGAAAGCGTGGAACGTGGGCTTGTGAATGCCGCCCTCGTTCACCATGCCGAAGCCGCCGTGGAAGGGTCCCATCCCGGCGCCGCCCTCCTCGAACACGTCCGTGAAGGTCCAGTAGGAGATCGAGTCGGCGAGGGTGGCGCACTTCAGATACGACCGCGTGATGGAGGTCGCCGCGAACAGCGTGTCGTGGATGAAGTCGCGGGCCGACGGCGACGTCGACCACTCCGTGATGTGGATCTCCGCCTCGGGATAGGCGCTGTTGTTCACGAGCTTGCGAAGGAGGGTGAGGTCGTCGAACGTGGCATCGGCGTACCGGGTGATCTGCACAGCCTCGCCGTCGGCGCCGTACGCGAAGTCGGTGGGGTACAGGTGGGTGGAGATGAAGTCGACGGGGAGTTCGCGCTCCGCGCACCAGGCGATGAAGTCCTCGATCCACACCGGGCGCCAGTCGAGCGAGTCCACGTCGGCCGCGGCGGCCGTCTCGAGCATCGCGGAGCGGTCCTCGCCCTCGCCCTTGTAGCGGTCGTCGGGCACGAAGACGCTCGTCGATGGCCCGCCCACCTTCAACGCGGGATCGATCTTCTTGATCGCTCTCACGGTCTGCTCGTAAAGCTCGAAGTACTCGGTCTTCGTGCCGGTCCAGAAGTGGGGAACCAGGTTCGGCTCGTTCCACACCTCGAACCGCCACTCCCGCACTTCGGCGAGGCCGTACCGGTCGATCCAGTGCTCGACCGACCTCGTGACCAGCTCGACCCAGCGCGCCATGTCCTTGGGCGGGCTGCAGTGAGCGCCCCACCAGAACACCGTCTCGGTCACCGTCGCCAGCTCGCGCGGCATGAAGCCCAGCTCGACGAATGGGCGGACCCCGCTGCCGACAATGAAGTCGAACACCTTGTCTACATAGCTGAACGTGTACGCGGGCGCGGCAAGGGGTGTGTTCGGCCCGAAACCGCTGCCGTAGCTCTCCCGGTACACGAACATGTCGTCGTGAAAGACGCCGTGAAAGCGGATGTACTGGAATCCGCATGCGGCCACGACGTCGGCGAATTGCTGCCGCCAGTCCGCGCGCAGCGCCTCGTTCGCCCGTCCGGCGCCGATGCACCTGCTCCAGGCGTGCGGGAGCGCACTCTCGTCGCACAGCCTGCCGTCGATCCGCAATCGGGTCATGGTCTCACTTCTCTTCAGGAAAACGTTGGCGAATGGAGTGCTGCTAGCCCTTGACGGCGCCCAGTGACAGGCCCGACTGCCAGTACCGCTGCAGGCTGAGGAACGCGATGATCAACGGGACGATGGTCAGCAGCGCGGACGTGATGACGAGATTCTGGATGAGGGCGCCGTTCCCCGCCGTCGAGCCCAGCTTGTTCCACTGGTTGATGCCGACGGTCAGCGGATACCAGGCGGGATCCTTGAGCATGATCAACGGCAGGAAGTAGTTGTTCCAGATCGACACGAACGAGAAGAGCAGGACCGTCACGCTCGCCGGTGCGAGCAGCGGGAGCGCGATCTGGAGAAAGGTCCTGAACTCCCCGGCACCGTCGATCTTCGCGGCCTCCAGCAGGCCGTTCGGCACGGCTTCGGCCGTGAACACCCACATCAGGTACAACCCGAAGGGGTTGATGAAGGACGGGATGAGAATCGCCCACGGGGTGTTGGTCAAGCCGACGTGCGCGAAGAGCAGGAACTGCGGGATCGCCAGGGCGATGCCGGGAACCGAGATCGATCCCAGTACGACGAAGAGGAACACCCGCTTGCCCCTGAAATCGAGTTTCGCCAGGGCGTACCCGCCGAGGGCGGCCAGGAAGGTCGACACGCTCGCACCCACGACGACGTACAGAACGGTGTTGAGCAGCCACCGGGAGAAGATCCCGTCCTGGTAGCTGAACACCTGCACGATGTTGTCCCACAGGGCGAACTCGCGACCTGGTGCGAGCCCGAACGATGACACGAAGTCGGCCTGCGACTTCGTCGCGTTGATGACCAGCCACACGAGCGGCAGCAGGCAGTACAACATGAACAGAGCTGTCATCACGGTGAGAGTCGTGCTCTTCCTGGGATTCTCCACCGTGTACAGCCGGCGGCTACTGCTCGGGTGCATTCCTCAACCCTCTGATCTGGACGGCGTAGGCGACGGCGATCGTGATCGCTGCCATGACGAGCGCGAGTGCTGCCGCATAGCCCTGCTGGGACCCGGTGAACGCCAGGTTGTACGCGTACAGATTCGGCGTGTAGAACGTGGTGACGCCGCTGTTGGCCACCATCGAGGGCAGGATCTGCGGTTCGTTGAACATCTGGAACGTGCCGATGATCGAGAAGATGATCGTGACGACCAGGGATCCGCGAAGTGCCGGCAGCTTGATCGCGCGGACGATCTGGAGTTCGTTCGCCCCGTCGATCGCGGCAGCCTCGTACAGTTCGCGGGGGACGGCCTTGAGCGCGGCGTAGAAGATGAGCATGTTGAAGCCGGTGAACGCCCATGTCACCATCAGCCCGATGGAGATGAGCGTGGTGTCAGGGGCGAAGGGATCGAGGTCCGTGCCCAGGGCGTCGTTGAGGCTGCCAAACAGGCCGTACTTGACGCCCAGCAGGAATCCCCACATGAGGGTCGCCACGATCGCCGGCACCGCGTAGGGGAGGAAGATCGTCATCCGCATGAACCTGGTGCCGTGCACCCGCATGGAGTCCAGCGCCAGCGCCAGCGCCATGGCGAAGATCAGCATGATCGGCACCTGGACGAGCGTGAACCGGAAGACGCGCCCCACCCCGTCCCAGAACTGGGGATCGTGGAACAGCTTGCCGTAGTTGGCGAATCCGACGAACGTGTTGCCCCCGATGAGCTTGTCCTGGAAGAGGCTGAGGTAGACGGCGTACAGGATGGGCACGATGAACACCAGGGCGAACAGCGCCCCGAAAGGCGCTATGAACGCCAGCCCGATCTGTGACTTCCGGCGCTTGCGGCTCGGCGCCGAGGGGTGTGCGGCATCCGGCGACGCCATGGCCGAAGCGGTGACGTCGACCCGACGTGCCAGGCCCATGTCCGTGTTCCTTCCGATTCGTTGCGGTGGCCGAGGGCTCACTAGTCCACTTCGAAGCCCTGCTCGTTGCCGTACTGGATGCAGCGCTGCTTCCACTGCTCGAGGATCTCGGCGAGCGAGCCCTTGCCCGTGGTGTAGAACGGCGAGGCCAGGTCGCCGTAGATGGAGCGTGCCCACTCGAAGAACGGCGGGTACTGCCAGCCGCTCCCGACGATCTCCGAGGCCTGGGCCAGCACGGCGCCGACCTTCTGCCGGCCGAAGTACTGGTTGGCCTTGCTCCGGAACGCCTCGCTGTCCAGGACCGACGTGTTCGGCACGAAGGCGCCCGCCTCGACGCGGGACGACAGACCACCGCCGTGCGTGAAGTACTCGAGGAACTTGAAAGCCGCGTCCTGGTGCTCGGCCGCGGCGGGGATGCCGAAGGAGCTTCCGCCGTTCGCCGCCCCGACCTTGTCTCCCTGCTTCCACTGCGGCATCAAGGCGACTCTGAAGTCTCCGGCGGCCTTGGGCGCGCGCTCCGGCAGCGTAGAGGTCAGCCAGCCGCCCATGGTCTGGGTGGCGAGGGTTCCGTCGTTGAGCGTCCGGTTCCAGTCGTCGGACCACCCCGTGATCTTGGTGTTGATCAGACCCTCGTCGAGCATCTTCTGCCAGAAGGCGACGGCCCTGGTCGTGCCCTCGTCGGTGAAGTCGATGTGCACCTTGTTGCCGTTCACCTTGAACGGACGGCCACCGGCCTGCCAGATGAGGGAGAGCAGGAAGAAGATGTCTCCCGTGTCCTGGGCGATGTAGTGGTCGCCGCCGAGCGCCCGGACCTTCTTGGCGGCTTCGTAGTACTCGTCCCACGTGGCCGGGGCCTTGTCGATGCCGGCCTTCTTGAGGGTGGCCGTGTTGTAGAACAGCGCCGAAGGACCGTAGTCGGACGGTAGTGCGTAGACCTTGCCGTTGACCGTCACGTCGCTCCACGCGCCCGGGACGTAGTCCTTCCTGAAGTTCTCGGCGCCGTACTTGCCGAGATCGGCGAGCTTGCCGGGAATGGCGAAGTAGGGGACCGCGAAGTACTCGAACATCACGACGTCAGGCACGCCGGAGCCGGCCTGGATGGCGTTGTCGAGCGCCTTGTACTCGTCCTGGGACGAGCCCGCGTTGACGACCTCGACCTTGATGTTCGGGTTGGCGGCCTGGAAGCCGGGAACGGCCCCCGCGACGGTGCCGTCCCAGCTCCAGACCGTGAGCTTCACCTGTTGGTCACCGCCGCCGCCGGTCGCGCTTCCGCCGCCGGAGCCCCCGGAGCAAGCAGCCAGCGCGAACATCGGCGCGAGTACCGCGGAAAGGAGTCTTGCCTTCTGGGAGAGCCGCATCGAGCCTCTCCTCTCGTTCTGAAGATAGTTCCGAAAACTTTTCGCAACTTATTCGGTGCTGCCAGGACAGTAGGTGGTGTGTCAGTACCGTGTCAACGAGCAAAAGGCGAGAACGCCCAGGAGGGAAAGAGCCCGTGGTAGATTCGAAATAGTTTCGAAGCCCGAAAGGAGCCCTGATGCCACGGCGAGGTCGTTCCGAGCGAGCCACCCTGGCGGACGTCGCCCGACTGGCCGGCGTCTCGCCGGCGACCGCCTCGAAGGTCCTCAACGGGCGCAGCGATGTCGGGGCGAGCACGCGTGAGCATGTCCTCGGAGTCATGGCCGAGCTCGGCTACATGCCGACGGCGGTGCGACATGAGCGGACCCGGGACCGGACCATCGTCACTGTGCTCGACATCGTGGAGTCCCGTTATGCCGGGACGGTGCTCCAGGGGATCCTCGTGGCCGCGACCTCCGCGCAGGCAGAGCTTCTCCTTCGCCTGCCGCCCGACGAGTCGATCAGCACGAGCCGTACGGCGGCCCGGGCCTGGATGGAGGAGCAGAAGGCATCCGGTGTCGTCGGTGTCGTCGCGCTCGCCGTCGCCGTGCCCGGCTCGGTTCTCCTCGCCGCAGAGGAGTTCGAGGTGCCCATCGTGACGATCGATCCGATCGATACGACCGAATCACGTCTCGTCAGCATCGGGTCCACCAACTGGGCGGGGGGTCGCTCGGCGACTGAGCACGTCATCAAGCTCGGCCACCGCAGGATTGCCTGGATCGGCGGCCCGCTGGGCTCCGCGCCCTCGCTGGAACGCTTCCACGGCTACCAGGCCGCGCTCGACTCGGCCGGCGTCACGCCGGACCGGACGCTGATCCGCCACGAGGCGTTCTCCGTCGAGGCGGGACTCCGGCACGGCCACGACCTCCTCGCGCTCGACGAGCGGCCGACCGCGATCGTCGCGGGCAACGACGAGATCGCCGTCGGGGTGCTCGCCGCGGCCAAACAGCTCCACATCACCGTGCCGGGCGAGCTGTCGGTCACCGGGTTCGACGACACGCCGCAGACCCAGTGGACCACGCCCCGGCTCACGTCCGTCCGGCAGCCTCTCGTCGGCATGGGCCGGATGGCCGTCGAGACCGTCCTCGGCATGGCGGACGGCGTCCAGCCGGCCTCCCGGCACCTCCAGCTCGCGACCAGCCTCAGCGTCCGCGACTCGACGGGCCCCGCCCCTGGGTCCTGATCCGCCCAGGAATGAAACGGAAAATATGAAACTTTCATGGCCTACCCTCCCCGTGCGGCGGTAACGGCGAAAGTTTCGGTGCGCATCGTAGGTGGCTGAGTCCCTGTAGCGCCCAAGTTCGCAGCGAGATGGGTCTGAAACTTTCCAGACCTGTCTTGACATGTTTCGAAAGCATTTCCACACTGAGTCACCAAGCGACGCCTTTGATGGCGTGTCCCCACGTGTTCCCGTTTCCGTATCTCAGGCATGGAGGCTCAGGCATGGGCGCAAACGCCATTCCCTCGCCTGGAACCAGGCGGCCCTTGAGCGGCTTACGCTGGTCCCTGATCGTCGGCGCTGTCGGTGTGCTCGCCGTGATCGCGGCGCTGATGGCGCCGCTTCGCGCCGATGCGGCGGCGAGCACGCTCGGCGCGGCGGCCGCGCAGAGCGGGCGCTACTTCGGCGCCGCCATCGCCGCGGGCAGGCTCGGTGACTCGCAGTACACCACGATCGCGAACCGTGAGTTCAACATGGTGACGGCCGAGAACGAGATGAAGATCGACGCCACCGAGCCGAACCGGGGCCAGTTCACCTTCGCCAACGGCGACCGCGTCTACAACTGGGCCGTGCAGAACGGCAAGCGGGTGCGCGGCCACACGCTGGCCTGGCACTCCCAGCAGCCCGGCTGGATGCAGTCGCTGTCGGGCAGCAGTCTGCGTCAGGCGATGATCGACCACATCAACGGCGTGATGGCCCACTACAAGGGCAAGATCTACGCCTGGGACGTGGTCAACGAGGCGTTCGCCGACGGCAACTCCGGCGGCCGGCGTGACTCCAACCTGCAGCGGACCGGCAACGACTGGATCGAAGTGGCGTTCCGTACCGCGCGCGCCGCCGACCCGGCGGCCAAGCTGTGCTACAACGACTACAACATCGACAACTGGACGTGGGCCAAGACGCAGGGCGTCTACAACATGGTCCGCGACTTCAAGCAGCGCGGCGTGCCGATCGACTGTGTGGGCCTGCAGTCGCACTTCAACAGCGGCAGCCCGTACAACAGCAACTACCGCACCACCATCTCCAGCTTCGCCGCCCTGGGGGTGGATGTGCAGATCACCGAGCTGGACATCCAGGGCGCCTCCGCGCAAACGTACGCCGCCGTGACCAACGACTGCCTGGCCGTGGCCCGTTGCGCCGGCATCACGGTGTGGGGGGTGCGCGACCAGGACTCCTGGCTCGGCGCCAACGCCAGCCCGCTGCTGTTCAACGGCGGCAACAAGAAGCCCGCCTACGACGCGGTCCTCAACGCCCTCAACGCCGCGACACCGGGCCCCACGCCCACGGTGACCCCGACGGTGCCCGGCGACAATGGTCAGATCAAGGGTGTGGCCTCCGGCCGTTGCCTGGACGTGCCCAACTCCGGCACCACCGATGGCACTCAGGTGCAGTTGTGGGACTGCAACGGCCAGTCCAACCAGCAGTGGAGCTCGACCTCCGCGGGTGAGATCAAGGTATACGGCAACAAGTGCCTGGACGCCGCCGGCACCGGGAACGGCGCGAAGGTGCAGATCTACAGCTGCTGGGGTGGCGACAACCAGAAGTGGCGCGTCAACTCCGACGGGAGCATCGCCGGCGTGCAATCGGGACGGTGCCTGGACGCCGCCGGTGCGGGCTCCGGTAACGGCACCCAGATCCAGCTGTACGACTGCTGGGGCGGCAACAACCAGAAATGGACGTGGAACGGACGTTCCTGAGCCGCGTCGGTAGGCCCATGGCTTCGCCGCAACCGGTGGCCGGTTGCGGCGAAGCGCATGCGAAGGTCCGCGAGCGTCGTCGGGTTCACACACCCGTGATGGTCCATTGGTTGTTGGTGCTGTTGTTCGGCGTCCACATGGCCACGGTGGAGCCGGCCGTGCTGTTGCCCATGCCGTCGAGGGCGGTGCCGGTGCCGCGGTTGATGATCTGCTGGCGGCCGTTGCCCGTGCTGTTGAGGCGCCACTGCTGGTTGTTGCCGCCGTCCCACGCCGCCTGCCTGGCGTTGGCTCCGTTGGCGTTGTTGCCCCAGCTGTCGACGACCATGCCGTTGGTGCGGTTGACGATGCGGTACCACCCGCCGCCCAGGTCCACGAGCTGCCACTGCAGGTTGGTGCTGCCGTCCCAGTTCCACTGCTTGAGGTTCGCCCCGGAGGCGACATTGCCGCCACTGTCCAGCGCCAGGCCGGTGGTCGCGTTCGTGATCCGCACGTAGGTCGCCGGCGGGGGGCCGCCGGACCCGGTCATGCGGTACGTACGGCCGGCTTGGCCGGTCAGTCTGACGACGTCGGACTCGGGTTTGGTGACACTGACGGTGTCGCCGTTCGTGGTGTCGACCACCTGGTAGGTTCCGGCGAAGATGCGGCTGCGCACGTTGACCGTCCCGTCACGGTCGAACCTGATGAGGATCTCGGTGGCCCCGCCGGAGCTCCACGTCGCGTCCACCGTGTAGCCGCCGCGCCCTCGAAGACCCTGCACCTTTCCGCTGGGCCAGGCCGCCGGGAGCGCCGGCAGCACGTGCAGTTCGCCGTTGTGGCTGTGCAGCAGCATCTCGGCGATGCCGGACGTGGCGCCGAAGTTGCCGTCGATCTGGAACGGCGGGTGCAGGTCGAACATGTTGGGCGCGAGCCGGGCCGTCGTCACGAGGGCACGGATCAGGTCGTGCGCCCGCGTGCCTTCCTCCATCCGCGCCCAGTAGTTGATCTTCCATGCCAGCGACCAGCCCGTACCGTCGTCACCGCGCAGTTCGAGGGTCCGCCGCGCGGCGGTGTACAGCGCGGGTGTGCCGCGCTTGGTGATCTGGTTGCTGGGATGCAGGCCGTAGAGGTGGGAGATGTGCCGGTGGCGCTGCTCGGTCTCGACCCAGTCGTAGAGCCACTCCTGGATGTTGCCGCGTGAGCCGGTCCGCATCGGCGGGAGCCGGTCCCGGGCGGCCAGGACCTGCGCCCGGAAGCTCGCGTCCGTGCCCAGGAGCTCGCTCGCCTTGGCGCAGCCGTTGAACAGGTCCCGCAGGATCTGGTTGTCCATCGTGGGTCCGGCGCAGACGCTGACGCCCGCGTGGTGGGTCAGTTCCGGAGAGTTCGACGGGTTGGTGACCAGATATTTGAGGTTCGGTTCTTCCACGAGGGTCTCCAGGAAGAACTGTGCGGCCCCCTTCATGGCCGGGTAGTACTGCCGGAGGAAGTCGAGGTCGCCGGTGAAGAGGTAGTGGTCCCAGATCATGGTGGCCAGCCATGCGCCGCCGGTCTGCCACATGCCCCAGGTCGCGCCGTCGACGACCGAGCTGCCCCGCCACCCGTCGGTGTTGTGGTGGGTCACCCAGCCCCCGGCGTTGTACTGCACCCGGGCCGTGCGGGCGCCGCTGACGGTGAGGTCGTTGATCATCTTGAACACCGGCTCGTAGCACTCCGACAGGTTGGTCGTGTCGGTCGGCCAGTAGTTCATGGGCAGGTTGGCGTTGAGGGTGTACTTCGAGTCCCAGGACGGGGTCAGCGAGTCGTTCCAGATGCCCTGCAGGTTGGCGGGCTGGGTGCCCGGACGCGAGGAGGAGATCAGCAGGTAACGGCCGTACTGGAACAGCAACGCCGAGAACTGCGGATCGTTGCTGTTGGCGTGCTGCGCGATCCGTACGTCCGTCGGCTGGTCGGCCGCCGCGGTACGGCCGAGGTCGAGCGTAGTGCGCCCGAACAGCCGCTGGTAGTCGGCGACGTGCCGGCCACGCAGGTCGTCGTACGTTCTGCCGGCGGCGGCGTCGAGATGGCGCCGCGCGATGCCCTGGTAGTCGCCGCTGACGTCGCGGAAGTTGAGGTAGCTGGAGCCGATGGAGATCAGCACCGTCACGCTGTCGGCGGACCTCACCTGCAGCGTGCCTCCGGAACTGCTGACACTGCCGCCCTCGGCGACGGCCCGGGCCAGTGCCAGGAACCTGACTTTGCCGGCCAGGCCCCTCTGGTCGCCGGAGATGCCGTCGAGCGCCACCGTCGTGCCGTCCGGGCTGGAGCGCGTCGTACGCTGCGGACTGGCGAACGTCGCGGAGAACGTGATCGAGCCGGGCTTGTCGGCGGACAGGCGGAGGACGATCACCTGGTCCGGCGCGCTCGCGAGCACCTCGCGCCGGTACCGTACGCCGTTCTGCAGGTACGTCACCGTCGTGGTGGCCGTGGTCAGGTCCAGATAGCGGTTGTACTCCGAAACCCCGGCGGCGCTGCCGAAGGTCAGTCGCAGATCGCCCACGGGCTGGTAGGCCAGCTGAGCCGAAGGGTTGCCCAGCATGTTCTGGTCGACCAGGGTCTGGGCCTGGCTCCACTGGTTCTGGAAGACCAGCTGCCGGATCTGCCCCAGCGCCGCCGCGCCCTTCGGGTTGCACTGGTCGTACGGCCCGCCGGCCCAGATGGTGTCCTCGTTGAGCTGCAGCCGCTCGGTGTCGACGTTGCCGAACACCATGGCGCCCAGGCGGCCGTTGCCGATCGGCAGCGCCCGCAGCCACTCCGTGCCGGCGCTTTCGTCGTACCACAGGGCCAGATCGTTCGCGGCGCGCACCTCCGCGGGCGCCACCGACGCGGCCCGGGCCGCGGCCGTCCATTGCAAGGGCAACAGCGCGGCTCCAGCCGCGCCGAATCTCAGCACTTGTCTTCGCGATAAATCAGCCATCTCGGTTCTCCAAGCCCAGGGGGTGGGCCTCCGTCGGGTACGAGCACGAGCCGTGCACCGTGGACGTGCCTGCGTGCTCGTGGCCATCGCCGGGGCGATGACTCGTCCCGGCGATGGCGCGTGGTCAGCTGTCACGGGCTGTCAGGCGCGGGCCCACTTCTGGTTGGTGGCGCCGGTGCAGCTCCAAATCTGCACCTTGGTGCCGTTGGCGGTGCCGTACCCGGACACGTCCAGGCACTTGTTCGCGCCGATCGCGGTGACGGTGCCGTCGGCGTTGAGGCGCCATTTCTGGTTGTTCTGGCCGTTGCAGTCCCAGATGATCACGGCGGTGCCGTCGGCGGTCCCGGCGCCACTCACGTCCAGGCACTTGCCGCCGTAGACCCGCAGCTCACCCGCGGCGGTGGAGGCCCACTGCTGGTTGGCCTGGCCGTTGCAGTCCCAGATCTGCGCCTGCGCGCCGTTGGCCTGCGAGGCGCCGCTGACGTCCAGGCACCGGCCCGACCCCGCACCCTTGAGCGCGCCTGTCGCCGGCGGATCAACCGTGGGGGTCGGTGTCGGATTCGGGTCGCTGCCTCCGAACTGCGCGAAGAAGTTCCACACCACTGGCCTGGTCCAGGACTTCTCGCCGGGCTCGAAGTCACCGGGCTTCCCGTCCACGGGACCGGGGGTGTGGCCGGCGTCGAACGCCGCCCATGCGACCGGATACCCCGCCCGGCATCCCGAGTAGGTGGTGACGATGTGGGTCAGGCTGCCCTGCGCCGGCTCCGGCGGGTTCTGGGGGGTGCAGCCGTTGTTCCTGACGAACCTGTCGCGCAGCGACCGGCCCGCGGAGATGTTGAGCACCGGATCCCTGAGGCCGTGCAGCCCGATGTACGCGATGGGCGCGTTGCCGCCGCTGCACCCGCTGAGCTGGCCGCCGGAGTAGACCGCCACGGCTCGGAAGACCGTCGCCCGGGCGCACGCGAGCGCGTAGCTCATGCCGCCGCCGTAGCTGAAGCCCATGGCGAAGCGCTGGGAGGTGTCCACACAGAGGTCCGCCTCGATCCGCCGGATCATGTCGTCGACGAAGGTGACGTCCTCACCGCCCGAGTTGGCCCAGCCGTTGTTGAAGCCCTGAGGCGCGACGAAGATGGCGGTGTTGTTCGACAATGCCCTGAGCCCGTAGTAGGACCAGGGGTATCCGCTGGTTCCGCCGCCGTCGACATCGTTGGCGGTGCCGCCATTCCAGTGGAATCCGAAAATCAACCTGTAGGGGGTGTTGTTGTTGTAGTTGTCCGGAATTCTCAGGATAAAGTTACGGTTTTTCCCGCTGGTCGATATCGACTGCGGACCGCTTCTCAGCGTCGGGGTTCTGCCGCATCCCGCGGTGCCCGCGAGGGCGCTCTGTTGCGCGAGGCGCGGGGGCGCGCTCTCGCCCAGGGCCGTGTGCACCGTGGCCAGGACGACGAGCAGTACAGCGGACGCGATAGCGGTGAAGAGGTATCTAAGCCTCGACATCACGCGATTTCCTTTGCCGTTCTCGGGGGGTGAAACACGCAAAAGGGAAGCCACTTTCCACCGCCTTTTCCGGGGTTGCAGGCATGGGTGGCCGGCCGGTCGAGTTCTTGAAGTGTTAGCGCTCACTCAACGCCGCCGTAATGGGATCTCCCTTCTTCCTGGTGGCTGGAGGCGATGGTGCAGCGGAGCAAATATGACCGTGACAAGACCTGTCAAGGCTCGGTCTTCTCGACGTCGAGAGCCTGCGCCTGAGACGACCCCATCGCTCCGGCGTCTGACCAGGAGAAGCGGCCGTGGCCACCGCTGGCGGGTCGCGATGAAACTTTCACAGCCCTCGATCGAATCGGTTCCGAGGACGCGAACGGGCGCTAACGCCGCAGCCGTACGGGGTCGGCCGTTCCGCTGCGGCGGACGATCCAGGCCTCGGTGATGTGATTGAACATCGCCTCGGCGGCGCCCCCGGGATCGTGGGCGGCGATGTGTTCGTAGATGCGGCGGTGGCCGAGGTTCGACGCCACGCACAGCGCCCGCTCGGTCCGGCCCAGGTATCGGGCGGTGCTGACGACCTGGCTTTCCAGCGCCCGTACGACGCCACGGGCGATGCGGTTGCCCGACGCCTGCATGATCGTGTCGTGGAAGGCGCGGTCGCTGTCGGCGTACGTGACCGGGTCGTCCACGAGCTCGTCCATCCGATCCACCAGTGCCCGCAGCTGCTCCACGGTGTCCGGCCCGGCCAGGCGGGCGGCGACGTTGGCCATGTCGGACTCCAGCACGCGCCGGGTGACGACGAGGTCGTCGAGAATCGCCAGGCCCTCTTCTGCGGCGATGGTCGCGGCGAGAACGAGCTCGTCGAGCATGTCCCACATCGACGGCGGGGTCACCATGGTGCCGGCGCCCTGGCGGACCTGTACCAGCCCCTTTTCCTGCAGGATCTTCACCGCTTCCCGCACGACCGTGCGGCTCACGGAGAAGGCTTCGCAGAGCGCGGGTTCGGGGGGCAGCGATGTCCCCGGCGGGTGCACGCCGCGAACGATGCGCTCCACCAGCTCGGCTGTCACCGCTCTGGCGAGACTGGCAGGACGTCGTACCCAGGCCGGTGGCGCCGGGACGCTGCCAGGCGTTTCCTGCGATGCCGTCATACACCCCTCCGGTGGCCTGGCACGTGGCGGCGCCACCGCGTCAGTATACGTGAGCCCTATTGACGTTATACGTCATACGAATTATGTTTGCGCCTGGTCCAGCGGTCCTCTCGGAAAGCGGGCAGCAATGAAGCAGCGAGTGTTGTGGTCGGCCTTGATGGTCGCGGCACTGGTCCTGGCCGGTTGCGGGAGCGCGGCCCGGACCCCGTCACCCTCCGGAGACTCGACGCAGAAGCAGCAGAAGCTCGTGGTCTGGGACTGGAAGTCCGGTGAACCGGCCGCCGCCGCCTACATCGACAAGGCCAGGGCCGACTTCGCCAAGCGGCATCCGGGGGTCACCGTCGAGTTCGTCGCCCAGCCGTTCGACCAGTACTACACCCTGCTCGGCACGGCGATCCAGTCCAGCAAGGGGCCCGACGTCATGCTCTTCAACGGGGGAGGGCAGATCCGCGACCGGGTCGACGCGCTCCTTCCGCTGGACCAGTACGTGACCGAGGACAAGAGCCGGCTGGCGGGCTGGGACGCCTTCAGTAAGGACGGCAAGATCTACGCCGCGCCGGTGACCCTGCAGGGGCACCCGATCTACTACAACAAGACGCTCTACGAGAAGGCCGGCCTCGACCCGGCCAACCCGCCCAAGACATGGAACGAGTTCGTCAGCGGCTGCGCCGCCGTCAAGAAGGCGACCGGGGCCACCTGCTTCGCGCTCGGCAACAAGGAGGGCGCCGGAATCCAGTTCTTCCTGTCGGGCCTCGGGTCCGGCGTCCTGACGCCTCAGGAGTACGACGGCTGGATCGCCGGGAAGCGCGACTGGACCTCTCCTCACGTGAGGCGGATCTTCGAGCTGTGGAAGGAGGCCGGCGACAAAGGGCTGAACAACGACGGCGCCAACTCCACCGCGATGTTCACCGACATCTTCAGGGTCTTCGAGACCGGGAAGGCCGCGCACATCATCGGGCTGATGTCGGACATCGGGCACTGGAAGGATTTCGGCGAGTTCCTGCCGCCCGACAAGATCGGCGTCATGCGGGCCCCCGTCGTCACCGGTGGAGCCACCCCCAGCCTCCCGTACGACGGCGGCATCGGCTACGCGGTCGCCAAGTGGACGAAGGCCCCCGCGCTGGCCGCCGATCTGGTGCGATCCCTGACCTCGACCGAGGCCTTGACGGCGTTCTACTCGAAGGCCGGCGCGATCGCGTCCGACACGACGATTGACTTCTCGCAGGCCGGCCCGGCCGTCGCCACGATCGCGTCCGAGATCAAGACCGGCAGGCCCGCCCTGCACGTGGCGCTGTCCTCCAAGACCCTGGACCTGATGGGAAGACTGTCCCAGCAGCTCCTGAGCGGTTCGACCACCGTGGACAAGGCTGTGGAGCAGCTGGCTGCCTCCGACCGGGCGGGCTGACCGCGTGCCTCTCGGAAGTCCGTCGCCGTTGGTCCGCCCGGCCGGCTCCGGGCGGGCCGGCGCAGCGGCCGTCACGCACCGGGGACGCCGCCGGGACGCCCGTAGGGGGCGCGCGGAGCGCCTCGCGCCCTATGTCCTGGTGGCCCCGGCCGTACTGATCATCGTGGTCCTGCGGCTGTGGCCGCTGGTCCTGGGGGTCAACTTCTCCTTCACGGGTGATGGCGAGCTCAACGGAAGCCCTGTCGGCCTGAGCAACTACCTGGAGCTGGCCGGCGACCCGCTGTTCCACACCTCGCTGCGCAACGTCGGGCTGCTGGTGCTGCTGCTTCCCGTGGCGGTGGCGATTCCGGGCCTGCTCGCGACCTTCATCTATCTGCGCGTGCCGGGTCACCGGGTCTACCGCAGCGTCTATTTCTTCCCGGCCGTGCTCTCGCCGGTCATCGTCGGTGCGATCTTCAACCTGATGCTCGGGTACGACGGCCCGTTGAACGCCGTCCTCGGGACGGTCGGCGTCGGCCCGGTTGACTGGCTCGGCGATCCGGGCATCGCCATGTTCACGGTCGTCGGCGTGCACATCTGGGCGACGTTCGGGATGGCCCTGGTGGTGTTCCTCGCCGGATTCAGCACCCTGGACGCCTCGCTGCTGGACGCCGCCCGGGTGGACGGCGCGTCGCTCCGCCAGATCATCTGGCACGTGATCATCCCGAGCCTGACCCGCACCATTCAGTTCGTCTTCGTGACCACGATGATCGGGATGCTGACGTCCATGTTCGGCCTGCTCTTCGTCATGACCGGCGGAGGCCCGGAGGGGGCGACCTATCTGCCGGAGTTCTACATCTGGCACCAGCAGGGACAGATGAACCAGCCGGCGCTCGCCTCGGCCGCCTCGACGGTCCTCTTCGTCGTCATGCTCGTGGTGGGGCTCCTGCAGATCACACTGCTGCGCCGCGCGGGGAGGCAGGACTGATGCCCGGCAGGCGTCTGGCCAGGTGGGTGGCCGCTATCCCCATGGCCGTCCTCGCGCTGGCGACGATCTATCCTCTCGTGTTCACCGCCAACGTCGCGATGAAGACCCGCCGCGACTACGTCCTCGACCGGTTCTCCCCGGCGGGCTCCCTGCGCTGGGACAACCTCGCCGAGGCGTGGGCCGGCGCCGGAATGGCGCGATACTTCGTCAACTCGTTCATCGTCGTGGCATTCGCCGTGGCCCTGCTGCTGCTGTTGGGGTCGATGGCGGGCTTCGCGCTGAGTCAGCTGCGGTTTCGCGGATCTTCGGTGATCTTCCTGGGCTGTCTCGCGGGGCTCTTCATCCCGTTCCAGGTGATCATGGTCCCGCTCACCAGGGTCATGGCCGACAGCGGGCTCATCGACACCTACCCGGGACTGATCCTGGCCTACGTCGCGCAGTTCCTCCCGTTCACCGTCTTCCTGATGACGAGCCATTACAGGACCATTCCGGCGGAGATCGTCGACGCGGCCAGGATCGACGGGAACACGGTGTACGGGGTGTACCGGCGGATCATGCTCCCGCTGGGCGTTCCCGCGCTGCTGTCGGTCGGTATTCTCGACGCCCTGTTCTGCTGGAACGACGTGCTCATCCCCCTGCTCATGATGCCGTCGCCCGAGCATCGCACCCTCATGATCGGCGTCAACGCGCTGCGCGGACAGTATTCCGACGACATCCCCACCTTCGCCTCGGGAGTCCTGATCGCCGCCGTACCCGTACTGATGATCTATCTGTTCCTCCAGCGCCAGATCGCCGACGGCGTCACGGCCGGTTCCACGAAGGGCTGACATGCGGATCACGGGATATCGGACCACGACCACGGTCCAGCAATGGGGCCGTCCCGTCGGTGACGCCAACGGCGTCTTCGCCGACGGAGTCGTCCCGGTGCCGCTCGTCATGGTGGACACCGACGAGGGGATCACCGGCATCGGCCTCGGGCCGCACGTGGAGATCGAGTCCGTCTTCGCCGCGATCGAGGGCGAGGATCCGCGCGGCGTGACGGCGCTCTACGACCGCATGCTGCGGCAGACCTTCAAGGCGGGCCACGCCGGCGCCGTGTTCGGCACGATCGGCGCACTCGACACCGCCCTGTGGGACATCAAGGCACAGTTGGCCGGTGAGCCGCTCTGGCGGCTGCTGGGCGGGCGCGACCGGCGGGTGCCCGCCTATGCCTCAGGCCTCGACATCGGTCTGACCGACGACGAACTCGTCTCGGTCTACCAGGTCTACGCCCAGCACGGTCTGCGCGCGGCCAAGATCAAGGGCGGCCTCGACATCGAACGCGACCGGCACCGCCTGACCCTGGTACGGGACGTCCTGACCGAGGCCGGGCACGGATCGCGGCCGGGCCTGATGCTCGACGTGAACGAGGCCTGGACCCGCAAGCAGGCGGTCCGTCACGTCGGCGAGCTCGAACGCAGCCTCGATCTCACGTGGATCGAAGAGCCGGTCCGGCGGTGGGACGCCGAAGGCCTGGCCGTGGTCGGTCGCGGGATCCGCGCCTCCGTCGCCACGGGCGAGAACCTCACCGGGCTCGAGCAGTTCCGTCCGCTGCTGGCCGCGGGGGCCGTCGACATCGTCCAGACGGCCGTGGTCTGGGGGGTGTCCCACTTCCTCCGGGTCTCCGCGCTGGCGCACGCCCATGACCTGCCGGTCAGCCCGATCGGCGCCACGCCGGTCGCGCTGCTGCACGCCGCGACGTCGGTGCCCAACCACCTGGCCAGCGAGTTGCAGGACCTGCGCCCGCCGCTCGGACTGTCGCTCGACCTGTACGTCGAGGACGGCGCGTTCATCCTCGGCGACTCGCCGGGCCTCGGCATCACGATCGACGAGTACGCGATCAACGCGTTCACCCGCCGGCCGGACGCCAGGGCCGCGCAGGGCCCCAACATCCGGCCGGAACACGCCGGGCGACGGCTGCTGGCGGTCACCGGCGGCTTCCATCAGGCCTAGCGTCATGAGCCCCTCGCCGGCGTCCGGGTTCGCCAGAGGTCCGTGAGACCGGGTCAGCGGTAGCCGGCGGCGATGATGTCGGCCTGGACGGCGTTCTCGGTGGCGTCGGTGGGATAACCGGCGACCATGGCTCCTTCGTAGAAGGTTCCGGCGCTGAGGTTGGCGCCGCCGTCGGGCTTGCAGCAGTCGCCGCCGCTGCCCAGGATGATGGCCCCTTGCTTCTTCATCGGGCTGTAGCCGTTGGGGAGCGGCCCGTCGTACAGGGTGTACAGGCTGCCGGACTGCGCGTTGCTCCCCTTGATGGCGAACCGGCTGGTGCCGTTGTTCTTCAGCGTGGCGGTGACGAACTTGTGGGGGAAGGCCCGCTGGTTGGGGTTCCAGGACTGGCTGCCGCCGGGGTAGAGCCCCCATTCGAGGTCGGCCTGGACCCAGGGGCCGCTTCCCTGGCAGCCGCCGAACCAGCACTGGGTGCTGAAGTTGATGGCGTCCATGGCGCCGGCGGCGTCGGCCTTCCTGGTCGTCTCGCTGTTGCCGTAGTCGAAGCAGCAGCCGCCGTTGACGTGGGTGCCGCTGGTGACCATGTACATGCCCTCGGGTGCGCTGCCGGTGGGCACGCCGGTCAGGTGGCCGTCCCGCCAGTAGCTGTTGCCGGGATTGATGTAGAGCGAGTACGCCTTGCCGCCGCGGACGGTGAGCGACTCGGTGGTGGCGATCGCGGGCCTGCTCTGAGGGGAGCCGGGGACCACGCTGGATCCCTGGTACCACAGGTCGTTGCCCCGCCCGGACTGGTCGTACACGACGGTCATGACGCACGTGGTGCCGGCGCAGAACGAGTCCTGGGCCGCGGCGTCGGCGACACCGCCCGCGGTCAGCACGCCGATGTTCCTGGTCGTGCTGTCGGAGGAGCGCCTGACCTGGTACAGGTTGCCGTTGTACGAGCCGTAGAGCGCCCGGGTCGTGCTGTGCGCGGCCACGCACGGCGTGCCGCCGGAGGCGTAGATGTCGCACGGGCGCGCGCCGGGTGGCGGCGGGGTCGGCGTCGGGGTGGGCTCGGCTCCGGTGGTCCATTTCTGGTTGGTGCCGCCGTGGCACGCCCAGATCTGCACTTTGGTGCCGTTGGCGGTGCCGTACGCGGACACGTCCAGGCACTTGTTCGCGCCGACCGCGGTGATGGTGCCGTCGGCGTTGAGGCGCCACTTCTGGTTGTTCTGCCCGTTGCAGTCCCAGATGATCACGCTGGTGCCGTCGGCGGTGCCGGCGCCGTAAACGTCCAGGCACTTGGTGCCGTGCACCCGCAGCTCACCGGCGCTGGTGGCGGTCCACTGCTGGCTGGCCTGGCCGTTGCAGTCCCAGATCTGCGTCTGCGCGCCGTTCGTCTGCGAGGCGCCGCTGACGTCCAGGCACCGCCCCGACCCCACGCCCACCAGCGGCGTGGTCGCCGCCGAGGCCGGTGCCGACCAGGTCAGGGCGGTGGCCAGGAGCATCGCCAGCGCCGCCACCACAGCCGCGACGACGGCCGCCCGGGAGCCCGGTAAGGGAACGGATGAAGGCTGCATGTCGTACTCCTTGGAGGTAGGGCGAGACGGAGACAGCCGCGCTCGGAGGCCGGATGCGAATCGATTCGCCAACGTGCTGAGCTCAGTGAGGAGGGGGAGGCAGCGGTGTACAGCGAAGCACATACGACGGGCGGACCGCCTGTCAAGGCTCTGTCCTGCCCGGCTGCCTGCCGGAGGCCCTGCCCGGGGGCACTCATCGGCGACGCTCGTGGCCGGGCTCGATGAAACGTTCATCCGCCGCCGGCTCGGCTGGGCGAACCGGTTCGGAGGGCCGGATCAGTGGGAGGAGAAGAGGCGCTGCTGGATCTCTCTCCGGTAGTCGTCGAGGGTGTTGTCGATGTGCGTGGCCGCGGCCTGGGCGGCCGCTTCCGGGTCGCCGGCGCGGATGGCCCGGTAGATGGCGTCGTGCTCCTCGACGGCCTTGGCGGCGTGCCCGCCCACCGAGCCGCTCAGCCCGATGAGGTTGGACTGCGCCTGCAGCCTGCGGGCCTCCCGCACCGCCACCTGGAGGAACATGTTGTGCGAGGCCGTGGCGATGGCGGCGTGAAAGGTGTCGTCGCCCTCGTTGAACAGCTCTTCCTGTCCGGTCTCGAAGCCGTGGCGGCACAGGCCGGCCGCCTCCTCGATGGCCCTCAGCTCCGCGGGGGTGGCGCGGCGGGCGGCCAGCCTGCTGGTCTCCATCTCCTGCGCCCGGCGGAACTCGAACAGCATGTAGACGTGGTCGAGGTCGGTCGGGAGGAAGAAGGAGGCCCAGCGCCCGGTGCCGAACATCCCCTCGTCGTCGGCCACGTACAGGCCGCGACCCTTCTGGGCGCGTACCCGGCCGAGCGCGGAGAGTATCTTCACCGCCTCGCGTACCACCGTGCGGCTGGTGCCCAGCTGCCGGGCCAGCTCGTTCTCGGTCGGCATGCGGTCACCCGGACGCAGGCCGAGCCGGACGATCAATTCCAGTACCTGCTCGGCCGCCACCTCGTAGCCCGGCCGGTATCCGCTCTCGCGCGGGGTGTCGGTCACCGTGCTTCCTCCTCGCCGTCCCTGCAAAGTATGACTGATGAGGGCTCCCTCCCAGGTTTCAGACGCTGGCCTATGAGTACGACACATCTGAACGGTTCATACGAAGACGATCGGCGCGAGCGTACGAAGTTCAGGAATTTCCGCTGGTAAATGGCGCAAAACGGCTAACTATGGCCGGATCTGCCGTGTGCAAATGGTGAAATAAGCGGGCTTAAGGTCTTGACGGGTATCAATACTCACAACGTAATTAGAAGCGAAGACCCTCAGAAGGGCGTCACCTGCCTGAGCAGCAGGGCGTGACCTGGCCACACCCGTACCCCCCAAAGGAACCACTGTGCAGTCATCTTCGCCCGTCACGGCGCTGAGACCGTTCCTGATCGGCATCGTCGCGGCGCTGGCCGCGACGTTCGCCCTCGTCGCCCCCGCCACCCCGGCCGTCGCGGCCACCACGACCCTGTACGCGTCACCCACCGGCACCGGCACCACGTGCACGTCCACCCAGCCGTGCTCGCTGTCCGCGGCGCAGGCGGCGGTACGTTCGCTGAACGGCGCGATGTCCGGTGACATCGCCGTGGAACTGGCCGACGGGGTGTACCGGCTCTCCGCGCCGCTCCGGCTGACCGCCGCCGATTCCGGGAACAACGGCTACACCGTCAAATGGCAGGCCGCGACGGGCGCCCATCCCGTCATCAGCGGAGCGAAGGCGGTCACCGGATGGGCCGTGGCCGATTCCGGGAAGAACATCTGGCGCGCCGACGTCGGCACCGGGATCGACACCCGGCAGCTGTACGTCAACGGCGCCGTCGCCACGCGGGCGCGTACCACCGTGAACCGGTCAGACTTCACCGCCACCACCACCGGTCTGAGGTTCGGCAACAGCGCCCTGAGCTATCTGAACAACCTGGCCAACCAGAACCGGGTCGAGATGGAGAGCGTGGGCTCGTTCACGGACCGCTACGTGACGGTGCAGAGCATCAGCGGGAACGTCATTACGATGCAGCAGCCCGGCTGGAACAACAACACCTTCGGCTACGACACCTTCACGCAGCCACACCGGGCGGGTCCGCTGTACCTGGAGAACGCCTACGAGTTCCTGGACGCGCCGGGGGAGTGGTACGTCAACCCCGGGACCGGCGTCCTGTACTACATCCCGGCTGCCGGGCAGAACATGAGCAATATCAGCGTCGAGCTGCCGATTCTCCAGTCCCTGGTGAACGTCGGAGGCACCTACGAGGCGCCCGCGCACCACATCACCTTCAGCGGGATCACGTTCACCGGCACGACCTGGCTCGGACCCAGCAGCAACCAGGGCTACGCGGACCAGCAGACCGGCGCCTACATCGCCGGTAACTGGAACTGGCCCGCCGACAGGCTGACCTCCTGCCAGGAGGGGTGCCAGCAGTTCGAGGCCGCGCGGCCGAACTGGCAGCAGATGCCGGCAGCCGTGCAGGTGTCCGCGGCCAACAACGTCACCTTCACCGACTCCCGGTTCGTCAACCTCGGCCAGACGGCCGTGGGCATCGGCAACGACGCCAACGCGCACGCCAGCGGGGTCGGCCTGGGCGCCGGCGACATCACGGTCACCCGGTCCGAGATCGCCCAGAGCTCGGCGGGCGGCATCGTGGTCGGCGGCGTGCGCGCCGACGCGCACCACCCCAGTGACCAGCGGATGGTCAACCGGAACATCACCGTCAGCAACAACCGCATCCACGATCTCGGCCTGGACTACCGGGGCATCGTCTCGGTCCTGACCACCTACGTCACCAACACCGACGTGTCCCACAACGAGGTCTACAACCTGCCGTACACCGGCATGTCGATCGGGTACGGCTGGGGCGCCAACGAGCCCGGTGGCAGCAACAACTACGCCAACCGCGGCCTGTACAACTACCAGCCGCGCTACACCACTCCCACCACCGCCTCCGGCAACAAGCTCGTCGGCAACTACGTGCACGACGTCATGCAGCAGATGACCGACGGCGGCTGTATCTACACGCTGTCGTGGAACCCGAACGCGGTGATCAGCGGCAACCACTGCCTGCGGACCAACGGCTGGTTCGGGATCTACTTCGACGAGGGCTCCAAGTACTACACCGTCACCGGCAACGTGCTCTCGAACACCGGCACCTGGGCCACCGCCAACTACTGGGGCGGCGAGAACATGGGCAACTTCACCGTCACCGGCAACTGGTCGACCAACGGCAGCACCAACGTGACCAACGGCGACCGTGGCAACGTGGTGAACAACAATGTCACCGTCTCCAACGGCGCCTGGCCGGCGGGCGCCCAGGCCGTGATGGCGTCCGCCGGCCCCCAGGGCCAGCCTTCGGGAAGCACGAGTGCGCTCAAAGGCGCCGGCTCGAACCGGTGCCTGGACGTCAGCGGCGGCTCGCAGGCCAACGGCGCGCAGACGCAGATCTGGGACTGCAACGGCCGGTCCAACCAGCAGTGGACGTCGACCGCCGCGGGTGAGCTGCGGGTCTACGGCGGCAAGTGCCTGGACGTGAACGGGGCCGGGACCGCCGACGGCACCGCCGTGATCATCTGGGACTGCAACGGCCAGAACAACCAGAAGTGGCGCCTCAACGCCGACGGCACCGTCACCGCGGTCGGCGCGAACAAGTGCCTGGACGTGTCCGGATACGGCACCGCCAACGGCACCAAGGTGCAGATCTGGACCTGCACCGGCGCCACCAACCAGAAGTGGGCCCGCGCCTGACACCGTCCGGCGACGCGCCCTCGGCGTCCCGCTCTCGGGGACGGGAAGCGGGGCCTCCCCTTCGCTCGAATCGGTTCGATAGTAGAGGAACGCTCATGTCCCGACGTCCGTGGCTCACCTTGCTGACCACGATGGCGCTGATCACTCCCGGAGCACTCGCGCTCGACGCCTCCCCGGCGAACGCCCTCGCCATCCCGGCGTCCGACTACCAGCAGGTGTCTCTCGCGTCGGGAGGCGCCGAGCTGGGTGAGGCGATGTCGCTGGCCGTGATGCCGAACCGGTCGGTGGTGCACACGGCACGCGACGGCACGGTGCGCATCACCGATGTCAACGGCAACACGAAGGTGGCCGGCAGGCTCAACGTCTACAGTCACGACGAGGAGGGCCTGCAGGGTGTGGCGGTGGACCCCGACTTCGCGTCCAACCGGTACTTATGGCTCTACTACTCGCCGCGGCTGAGCACGCCGAACGGTGATGCGCCGAGCAACGGCACGCAGGCGCAGTTCGACCAGTGGAAGGGCGAGCTGCACCTGTCCCGGTTCACCCTCAAGCCGGACGACACGCTCGACCTGGCCGGCGAGAAGGTGGTCCTGCGGGTCCAGAACGACCGCGGCCAGTGCTGTCACGTCGGCGGGGACATCGACTTCGACGCCGCCGGAAACCTCTATCTGACCACCGGCGACGACAGCAACCCCTTCGAGTCGAGCGGCTACTCCCCGCTGGACGAGCGGACCGACCGCAACCCGCAGTTCGACGCCCAGCGCTCGGCCGGCAACACCAACGACCTGCGTGGCAAGCTCCTGCGCATCAAACCGCAGCCCGACGGCACCTACACCATTCCCAGCGGCAACCTGTTCCCTCCCGGGACGGCGAGGACCCGGCCGGAGATCTACGCGATGGGCTTCCGCAACCCGTTCCGGATGAGCGTGGACAAGGCGACCGGCGTCGTCTACCTCGGCGACTACGGGCCGGACGCGGGGGTGACCAACTCCAGCAGAGGGCCGAGCGGGCAGGTGGAGTTCGACCGCATCACCGGCCCGGGCAACTACGGATGGCCGTACTGCACGGGCACGAACACCACCAGCGAGACCTACAACGAATGGAACTTCGCCACCAACAGCACCGGCCCGAAGTACAACTGCGCGGGCGGCCCGACCAACAACTCCTTCCGTAACACCGGCCTGACCACGCTGCCCGCGGCGAAGCCGGCGTGGATCAGGTACGCGGGGGACGCCGGAAGCCCGCCGGAGTTCGGCTCCGGGTCGGAGTCGCCGATGGGCGGCCCGGTCTACCGTTACGACCCTGACCTGAACTCGGCCGTCAAGTTCCCCCAGGCGCTCGACGGGCGGTATTTCGCCGGTGAGTACGGCCGGCGCTGGATCAAGGCGATCGAGGTCAAGGCGGACGGCGCCTACGGGGAGATCTCGGCGTTCCCCTGGTCGGGGACGCAGGTGATGGACATGGCCTTCGGTCCTGACGGGGCCCTGTACGTCCTCGACTACGGCGACGGGAACAACAACCAGGCGCTGTACCGCATCGAGTACATCGGCAGCGCCAACCGCAATCCGATCGCCAAGGCGTCCGCCGACAAGACGTCGGGACCGGCTCCGCTGACGGTGAACTTCTCCTCGGCGGGCAGCTCCGACCCGGAGGGCGGCGCGCTGACGTACTCGTGGAACTTCGGCGACGGCACCACCTCCACGGCGGCGAATCCGAGCAAGACCTACAGCACGAACGGCGCCTACACGGCGACGCTCACGGTCCGGGACCCGCAGGGGCTCGCCGGCACGGCGAACGTGATCGTGAACGTCGGCAACACCGCGCCGACGGTCGTCCTCACCACCCCTGCCGACGGGCAGCTGTTCTCCTTCGGTGACACCGTGCCCTTCCAGGTCACCGTCAGCGACCCGGAGGACGGCACGATCGACTGCGCCGGGGTCACCGTCGCCTACTTCCTCGGCCACGACAGCCACCGCCACAAGATCACCTCCAAGACCGGCTGCTCTGGCTCCATCGCGCTGCCGGCCGACGGTGAGCATGACACCGCGGCCAACATCTACGGCGTCTTCGAGGCCTCCTACACCGACAAGGGCGGTCTGACCTCCACCAGCGACCGTACGCTCCAGCCGCGGCACCGGCAGGCCGAGCACTTCGGCGCCCAGCAGGGCATCCAGACGGCCGACCACGCCACGGCGGAAGGCGGCAAAACGGTCGGCTTCACCGACGACGGCGACTGGATCTCCTTCCAGCCGTACAACCTGGGCAACGCGACGAGGATCACCGCCCGGGTGTCCTCGGCGGGCGCGGGCGGCCGGATCGAGGTGCGCGCGGGCTCCGCGACGGGCACACTGCTGGGAACGGTGAACGTGGCGAGCACCGGAAGCTGGGACACCTTCACCGACGTCTCGGCCAACCTCAGCGGCGCCCCAGCCGGCACGACGACGCTCTATCTGGTCTTCCGCGGCCCGACCGGACAGGGTTACCTGTTCGACGTGGACGCCTTCACTTTCGACACCGGCACCCCGCCCTCGGGGAGCATGAGCGCGTTCAAGGGTGTGGGGTCGGGGCGGTGCCTGGACGTCAGCGGCGGCTCGCAGGCCAACGGCGCGCAGGCGCAGATCTGGGACTGCAACGGGCAGTCCAACCAGCAGTGGACGTCGACCGCCGCGGGAGAGCTGCGGGCCTACGGCGGCAAGTGCCTGGATGTGAGCGGGGCCGGGACGGCGGACGGCACCGCCGTGATCATCTGGGACTGCAACGGGCAGAACAACCAGAAGTGGCGCCTCAACGCCGACGGCACCATCACCGCGGTCGGCGCGAACAAGTGCCTGGACGTCACCGGCTCCGGCACCGCCAACGGCACCAAGATGCGCATCTGGACCTGCACCGGAGGAACCAACCAGCGCTGGACCCGCGTCTGAAAGGACACCCATGCTGCGACATCTCACCCCCGCCGCGCTCGGGCGCATCGCGGGGAGCGACCGAAAGACATCCGTGCTGCGGCGCCTCTCAGTGACGGTGGCGGCGATCACCGTCGCCGCGACGGTGATCCCCGCCATCCCCGCCCAGGCCGCCGCCTTCAAGGTGCTGGTGTTCTCCAAGACGGCCGGGTTCCGGCACGACTCGATCCCCAACGGGATCCAGGCCATCCGCGACCTGGGGGCCGCCAACGACTTCGCCGTCGACGCCACCGAGGACTCGAACGCCTTCAGCACGGCCAACCTGGCCCAGTACAAGGCGGTGGTGTTCCTCAGCACCACCGGTGACGTGCTGAACGACAACCAGCAGGCCGCCTTCCAGACGTACGTGGACGGCGGGGGCGGCTACGTCGGGGTGCATTCGGCCGCGGACACCGAGTACAGCTGGCCGTACTACGGGCAGCTGATGGGGGCCTGGTTCAACAACCACCCGGCGATCCAGCAGGCCACCGTACGGAACGAGGACCGGGCGCACGCCGCGACCGGTCACCTGGGGACGACCTGGTCACGCACCGACGAGTGGTACAACTACCGCACCAACCCCCGGCCGAACGTCCGGGTGCTGCAGAGCCTGGACGAGGGCAGCTACAGCGGCGGCGGCATGGGCGATCACCCGATCACCTGGTGCCACCCCCAGTCCTCCGGCCGCGCCTTCTACACCGGCCTGGGGCACACCAAGGAGTCGTACGCCGATCCGAACTTCCGCACGCTGCTGCTCGGCGGAATCCGGTACACGGCCAAGGCCACCAACGCCGACTGCCGCCCGGAGACCGGGTACACGACGTTGTACAACGGCTCGACGACGGGCTGGTCGCAGGCCGGGCCGGGATCGTTCGCCAACAGCGACGCCACGCTGACCTCCCAAGGCGGCATGGGCATGCTGTGGTACAACGCCAAGGAGCTGCGCTCCTACTCCGTCAAGATCGACTGGAAGATGACCGGCGACTCCAACTCCGGCGTCATCGTCGGTTTCCCGGCCACCGGCGACCCGGACGCGGCGCTCAACACCGGATATGAGGTGCAGATCGACGCGACCGACACCCCGGACAAGACCACCGGGGCGATCTACGGGTTCAAGACCGCCGACATCGCCGCCCGCGACGCGGCGCTGAACCCGCCAGGTCAGTGGAACACCTATGAGCTGCTGGTGGAGGGTGAGCGGCTGCAGGTGTTCCTGAACGGCGCCAAAATCAATGATTTCACCAACACCGATCCGGTCCGCTCGCTCCAGCAGGGCTACCTCGGCATCCAGAACCACGGGCCCGGCGACGTGGTGTCATTCCGCAACATCCGCATCAAGGAGACGACCAGCACACCGGGCGGCACGAGCGCGCTGCGGGGTGCGGGGTCCGGGCGGTGCCTGGACGTCAGCGGAGCCTCGCAGGCCAACGGCGCGCAGGCGCAGATCTGGGACTGCAACGGGCAGCCCAACCAGAAGTGGACCTCCACCGATTCCGGTGAGCTGCGGGTCTACGGCGGCAAGTGCCTGGACGTGAGCGGGGCCGGGACGGCGGACGGCACCAGCGTGATCATCTGGGACTGCAACGGACAGGGCAACCAGAAGTGGCGCCTCAACGCCGACGGCACGATCACGGCGGTGGGGGCGAACAAGTGCCTGGACGTCGGCGGCACCGCCAACGGCACCAAGGCGCGCATCTGGACCTGCACCGGAGGAACCAACCAGCGCTGGACCCGCGTCTGAGGCCTACCCGTCCACATCCCGGCGAGGGCGCGCGCTCAGCGGCTTCGCCGGGCCAGGCCGGCCAGGAGCGCCTTGACCTCGGTTGCCTCGTAGGAGTCACGGTCGAAGGGGCCGATGATCAGCGGGCCCTCGTCGGGGAGATCGGGCAGCCGGCCGTGACTGCCCCGCACCGGCGCCGGGTCGAGCGGCACCACCCGCATCGTGTAGCGGAAGCCCAGCTTCTTCCTGGCCAGCGCCGCCGCCGCACGGAGCTTGACGAACGGATCACTCGGGTCCATGAACAGCTCGGCGGGGTCGTAGCCGGGTTTGCGGTGGATGTCCACGAGCCTGGCGAAATCCGGGGCCCGGTCGTCGGAGAGCCAGTAGTAGTAGGTGAACCAGGCGTCCGGCTCCGCAACGGCGACGAGCTCGCCGGCGCGTTCGTGGTCGAGCCCGTACTTCGCCTTCCCCGCCTGGTCGAGCACCTCGTCCACGCCAGGCAACTCGGCGATGACGGCTCGGGCGCGGTCGAGGTCGGCGGGGTCGCGCACGTAAACGTGGGCCACCTGGTGGTCGGCGACGGCGAAGGCCCGGGACGTCCACGGGTCGAGGTACTCCATCCCGGCCTGGGTGTGGACCTCCAGGAGACCCGCGGTGCGCAGCGCCCGGTTGACGTCCACCGGACGGGACACCGGGGTGATGCCGTATTCCGAGAGCACGACCACCTGGGCGTCCTCGGCGAGGAGCGGAGCCAGAGCGGCGTCGACGGCGCGGGCCGCTGCGATGGCCTCGGGGCCGGCCGGGCCGTACCGCTGGAGGTCGTAGTCGAGGTGGGGTACGTAGACCAGCAGCAGATCCGGCCTTTCGCGGGCCAGGATGCGGCGGGCCGCGGCGATGATCCATGCGGAGGAGGCGATCCCCGCGTTGGGGCCCCAGTAGGTGAACAGGGGGAACGGGCCCAGGGCGGCTTCGAGGTCGTCGTGGAGTGAGGGCGGGCGGGTGTAGCAGTCGGGCGACTTGCGGCCGTCGGCGTGGTAGACGGGGCGCGGGGTGACGAGCAGGTCGGTCGGCGCACCCATCGCGTACCACCAGCAGACGTTGGCGGTGCGCAGGCCGGATGCGGCGGTCCACAGCTGGTCGCCCTGGATGAGCGCGTTGTGCTGGCGCCACAGCAGCACCTCGCCGAGGTCCCGGAAGTACCATCCGTTGCCGACGATGCCGTGGTCGCGGGGCATCGAACCGGTCAGCAGGGTGGCCTGCATCGAGCAGGTGACGGCCGGGAGCACGGGCCGCAGCGCGGCCGCCGCGCCCGTCTTCGCGACGTTCGGCATGTGCGCGAGCAGGCGCGGGGTGAGCCCGACGACATTGATCACGATCAGCGGTGCCATCACGTCTCCTTCAGCCCGAGGGCGGTGAGCTGCCCCCGCATCCAGTCGAGCTCGGCGGCGATGCCTTCCGCGACGTCGGCCGGCGCGCGGGGAAGCACGTTCCACGTGTAGGTCTCCACCTCGACGTGCCTGGTCAGCGGCCGTTCTCCGCCGAGGAGCACGTTCAGCAGGTCACGCAGGTAGGGGGCGCTGGTGGCGAGCGGAGGGGGCGGCGCATCGTGCAGCGGGACGTGGAAGTGCACGCGCCAGCTCTCGTCCGCGGGCAGGCCGCCGGCCAGGGCCTCGCCCAGGTCGTCGGTGTATCCGGTGGCGGAGCGCGTCTGGTGAAGGAAGCGGGCCTCGTCGAACGCGGCCAGCGCCCGTTGTGCCCCCGGCGGGGCCACCAGGGCGCACGACGCCTGGAGCTTCACGATGGGCAGCCCGGTGCGGGCGCCCGCCTCGGGCTCCTCGAAACCCACGGCCATGTGGCAGGCGTCCAGGCAGAGGCCGAGGTGGTCGTGATCCAGGTCGCTCAGCAGGGCGGTCGCCTGAGACGTCGTCTCGACGATGCAACCGGGCTCCGGCTCGAAGCCCAGCCGGATCACCCTGCCGGTACGGCCGGTCAGCGCGCGCAGGCCCTGTGCGACCGCGTCGAGATTGGCCATGACAGCCGCCGCTTTCTCTTTCGTCCACCCGGTCCGCCAGGCGAGGGGGAGGGTCGAGATCGTGCCCTCGGTGACGCCGTCCGGAAGCAGTGCGGCGAGGATCTCGGCGAGCCCGAGCGTGTAGCTCAGCCGCTCCGCGTCGGCCCAGTCAGGGGTGTAGACGCGGTACTTCACGATCTCGTCGTGGAAACCGCGGTAGGGGAACCCGTTGAGGGTCACGACCTCCAGCCCGAGCGCGGTCAGCCGCTCGCGCAGCCCGGCGAGCTCCCCGGGCCGGGCGAGGAGGTCCGCTGCGGCGTGATGGGACAGCCACAGCCCGAGCCCGAGCCGTTCGACGCCGAGCAGGCGCCTGACCCGCGCGGCGACGCCGGACAGCTGACCGTGGATGCCGGGGAGATCCTCGGCGGCGTGGACGTTGGTGCAGTAGGACAGGTGCACCGTCGAGCCGTCCGGATGGCGCAGCCGCATGGTCACCCCCGCCTGATCGTGTTGCCGGCGTGGTCGGGGCCGGCTTGCGAGCCGGTCTCGAGATCGAGGCGCCCGCTCTGCCCGTAGAAGGCGACCGGATTACGCCACAGCACCTGGTCCACGTCGTCCTCGCCGAAGCCGGCCGCGAGCATGACATCGGCTACCTCGCGCGTCTTGAGCGGGTCGCTCCGCCCCCAGTCGGCGGCCGAGTTCACCAGCATCCTGTCCGTGCCGTACTCCTCGAGCAGGGCCACCATCCGGTCCGGGTCCATCTTGGTGTCGGGGTAGATCGAGAACCCCATCCAGCAGCCCGAGTCCGCGACCATGCCGATGGTCATCTCGTTGAGGTGGTCGATGAGCACCCGCTCGGGGGGTATCCCGGCGTCCCGTACCACGTGGAGGGTCCGGCGGGTGCCCGCGGCCTTGTCCCGATGCGGAGTGTGCACGAGTACCGGAAGATCATTCTCCTGCGCGAGGGCGAGCTGGGCCTCGAAGGCCCGTTCTTCCTCCACCGTCATCGAGTCGTAGCCGACCTCGCCGACCGCGACGACGGAGTCCTTCAGCAGGTATCGCGGCAACTCGGCCAGCACCCCCGCGCACCGCGGATCGTTCGCCTCCTTCGGGTTGAGCGCGAGCGCGCAGTGGTGGTGGATGCCGTACTGCGCGGCGCGGTACGGCTCCCAGCCGAGCAGCGCGTCGAAGTAGTCCAGGAAGCTGCCCACGTTGGTACGGGGCTGCCCCAGCCAGAAGGCGGGTTCGACGACGGCCCGGACCCCCGCGGCGTGCATGCGCTGGTAGTCGTCGGTGGTCCGGGAGGTCATGTGGATGTGGGGGTCGAAGATGCGCATTCAGATCCTCTCCAGGACGTCGCTCGGGACGGGCCGGCCGGCCGCCCGCAGCTCCGCCGCGTAGTCCGACAGCATCCGGGCCAGTTCGGCGTCGAAGCGGCGGTCCAGCTCGGCGACCGCCGCCAGCGGGATCGACATGAAGACGCACTTGAGCACCCCTTGACGGAAGGAGTGGTCGTCCAGCCACGCCGAGCCGTACGGGCCGAGGGCCGCGGCGACCAGCCGCGCGTCATTGGTGCGCAGCGCGTCCTCCACCAGCCCGACCGCCGTGCCTTCCGAATCGAGCTCATGCAGGACGGTCAGGATCGCCAGCCGCTCGCCGCTGTCGCCGGCCTCGTACAGGCCGCAGATCATCGCGTGGTCGCCGTGCAGCGCGCCGAGCAGCGCGGGCCGGGCGCCGGCGCCGCCCCGCCGTTCGGCCTGCGGGAAGAGCCGGTGGATCGCGTACGGGTCAGCCTCGACCTGCCGGACGGCCTGTGCCAGCCACTCCTGCGCCGGCTCCTTCATGTGCCCTCCTCAAGAAGTCGATCGAGCGGCGGGCGACCTGCGGGGCCGCGTGGCTGTGCCGGGCCAGCTCCACGGCCACCAGACCCGAGTAGCCGTGCAGGGCGGCGAGCACCGGCACGAAGTCGATCTCACCCTCGCCGAATTCCAGGTGCTCGTGGACTCCCCGGCGCATGTCCTCGATCTGCACGTGCACGGTGTACGGCAGCGCCCGGCGGACGCAGGTGCCCAGGTCTTCCGGCTCCACGCAGTGGCAGTGCCCGATGTCGAGGGTGAGACCGAACCGGGCATGGGCGCCGAGCATCGCGCGCAGCCGCTCGAAGCCGTCCAGGCCGGCGACGAGCATCCCGGGTTCGGGTTCGAAGCCCAGCGTGACGCCAACCTCGTCGGCCTCGTCGAGCAGCCGTGCGCACTGGCGGGCCAGCCGCGTGTACGCCTCCGCCTCCGGCATGCCGTCGGGCCGGACGCCGCTCCACAGGTGCACCACGGGAGCGCCCAGATCGGCGGCGACCCGCATCGCGGTGGTCAGGAACTCCACTCTGCGCTCGGCGTCGTCACTGATGAGGGTCGGATGGTGTTTGCGCAGGGGATCGAGGGTGTAACGCCCGCCCGTCTCGACCACGGCCTGGAGGCCGTGGCGTTCGAGGAGCCCGGCGATCCGCGACACCTCCGCGGCCAGGCCGGGGGAGTAGGGGTCGAGATGACCGTGGTCGAGTGTGATCGCCGCACCGGCGTACCCGAGGTCGGCCAGGATCGCAAGCGCCTCGGGAAGCCGGTGGTCGGCGAAGCCGTTGGTGCAGTAGGCCCACTTCACGATGTCGCCAGCCGGGACGAGAGCCACCTTCCCAGGGGCAGCGAACACAGCAGCGCGCCCGCCGTCGCGAACCGCCCGCCACCGGCGACCGCCGCCGCCTGGAGCGGTATCAGGCCGAGGATGCTGAGGCGGACGGCCTGCCGTACGTTCTCGGGGTCGGGACGGGCCCGCAACCCGGCCTGGACCGGGAGGGTGAAGGCGAGATAGCCGGCGATGAGGACGCCCGCTCCGGCCCGGGCGGCGGCTCGGTCGCGCACGCAGGAGGCGGCCGCGAGCCCGGCCGCCGCGATGCTCGCCACGAGCGCGCGCTCGGCGGTCCCGCGTGCCGCCCCCGCGACCTCGGCCCGGCCCAGGACGCTGATCCCGTAGGTGTGCGCGCCTATCGCCAGCGCCGCCGGCACGGCGGCCCTGGCCTGCTCACCCGCGCCGAGAAGCACGTCGAGGACGCGACAGGCCGCCATCGACGCCGGTCCCGCCGCCGTCCGTTTGAGGCCCAGGTCGTAGGCCCACACCGCGCCGGCCAGCAGGCCGGCTACGGCGAGACCGCGACGGCCCCCGGCGAGGGCGGCGGTGGCCAGACCCGCGCCGGTCAGGGCGGCCGCGAGCCCGAGCGCGGTGCCGGGGCGGACCCGGCCTGACGGGATCGGACGCTCAGAACGTTCGACGGCGTCCGCCTCACGGTCGGCCCAGTCGTTGAGTGCCATCCCCGACCAGTACATGAGCACCGACGCCAGGGCCAGGCCGGGCGCCGGACGCCGTCCCGCGGCGGCGGCCCCCGCCATGGTGTCCCCCGGCACCGACAGTGCGGCCGGTGCGCGGACCAGTTCGAGCAGCGCCCTCATGACAGTTCCTCGGCGAAGGCGCGCAGCCGGGCGTACTGGACGGCCAGCGCGTGCTCGTCCGTCCCCAGGGGGCTCTTGAAGAAGTAGGCGAGCTCGGGCAGGACGCCGTACCGCCCCTTCTCGTGCGCACGGGCGACCAGCCGGGCCAGGTCCAGGACGAGCGGAGCGGCCAGCGCCGAATCGCAGCCCTGCCAGGTGAACTGCAGCGTCATCCGCACGCCGAGAAAGCCTTCGAAGCTCACGTGGTCCCAGGCGGTCTTCCACTCTCCGAGATCCGGGACGTAGTCGATGTGCGTCTCACCCTCGACGGGTCCTCCCAGGACCTTCGCGACGACCTGGTCCTTGGAGAGCTGCTTGCTGGACCTGGCGGCCGGATCGGCGAGTGCCGCCCCGTCGCCGCCGCCGAGCAGGTTGAGCCCGGACCAGGTGCGGACCCGCAGTGCCCGGTCGGCGAACATGGGCGCCAGAGCGCTTTTGACCAGGGTCTCGCCGGTCTTGCCGTCGCGTCCCGCGTACGGCACGCGCCGCCGGGCGGCCAGTTCCGCCAGGGCGGGCAGGGCCGGCCCGGTGGAGGGCGTGAACTCCACATAGCCGCACCCGGCGTGGAACGCCGCATAGGCGTACAGCGAACTCGGCGGCAGCACGTCGTCCTCCGCGGCGAGCCGCTCCTCGAGATCGGCCAGCCTCTCGAACTCCGGGCGCGAATCCACCGGGGGCTCGGTCGACGACACGTTGACGACGACCACCCGGGCCAACCCGTGCCGGGCCCGGAAGCCGGCGATGTCGTCGATCAGCCGGGTCTCGGCCCGGCCGCCGTCGCCGGGGACGTGGCCCGGCCGGATCTCGGCGTCGGCGGCGTCCAGATCGGACGCGAGCAGCTCCGGGAGGTCCGGGGATATGACCCCTGCTCTGGCCAGCTGCTCGGCGCGCTTGCGCAAGGAGGTCTCGGTGATGTCATGGCCGCCGAAGGCCAGGTCGGTCAGCGGAACCAGGTGCCCGGGAAAGCCGGGGGACTCGCTCACGCATCCTTGCGGGGTCGCGGCCCCCGCCCTGATGGCCGAGGCGCCCACGATGGCAGTGGTCGCCACGGATCCTCGTGCCCCGATAAGCCACACACCGAGCTTGCCCATGAAAGCTCCATCGTGTCGGGACTACCCCCGCATGCGGAAGGCATCCGGTATGTAAGTCTCCGTGATGGTAAGAGCTATTTTTGCCGATGGTCAACTATAAGTAGGCTAATAGTCGTCTTATCATCCGCCGCTTGTGGCCGTCACCGCCTGGTCCACCGCCTCGGGCTCCTCGAGCACCGTCCCCTCGCGCAGGAGCGTCCGGCGTCTACCGCGATCTCCGCGCAATTATGTCGCGCCGGTGACAACTTTTGCTTGACCATCGATATAAGCCCGCTTAGCATCCCGCAGCATGAGGGACATAAGCCCGAACCTTGCCGACGGCCCCAGGCTCACCCTCATGGCGTGGGAGACGGGGAGGTGGGCGGGATGCTGAGCATGCGCGGCATCGGCAAGAGCTTCCTGGGCGTGCGGGCGCTGTCCGCAGTGGACCTGGACGTGACGGCCGGCGAGGTCCACGCCGTCGTCGGCGAGAACGGCGCAGGCAAATCCACCCTGATGAAGATCATTTGCGGAGTGCATGCGCCGGACGAGGGCACGATCGAGATCGACGGCCGGCCCGTCCGCTTCGGCCACCCGATCGAGGCGCAGCGCTCCGGCATCGCGATCATCTACCAGGAGTTCAACCTGCTGCCCGAGCGCACCGTCGCCGAGAACGTCTTCCTCGGGCGCGAGCCCGTCAGGCGGGGCCTGGTCGACCGGGCCGCCATGGAGCAGGCGACAGCGCGGCTCCTCGACGAGCTCGGCGAGGACCTCTTCGGCCCCCGCGACGCCGTCAAGCGCCTGTCGGTGGCCCAGCAGCAGATCGTCGAGATCGTCAAGGCGTTGTCGGTGAACGCCCGGCTCGTCGTCATGGACGAGCCCAGCGCGGCGCTCGCCGAGCACGAGGTCGAGCTGCTCCACCGGCTGATCGGGCGGCTGCGGGAACGCGGCGTCGCCGTCGTGTACATCTCCCACCGCCTGCGCGAGGTGTTCGACCTCGCCGACCGGGTCACGGTACTCAAGGACGGCTCGCGCGTCACCACGCTCCCGATCGGCGAGGTGTCCTCGGATGAGCTGATCCGCCTGATGGTCGGCAGAGATCTTGGCACGTACTTCCCGCCCCGCTCGACCGGCGCTGGAGAGGTCCGGCTCAGCCTGCGCGGAGCGGGCAACCACAAGCTCCGCGACATCGATCTGGAACTGCGTGCCGGGGAGATCGTCGGCATCGCGGGCCTGCAGGGGTCCGGTCGGTCGGAACTGGCCAAAGCGATCTTCGGCGCGGAGCCGTTCACCGGCGGCGAGATGACCCCGTCCCGCCCGCGCTCGGTCCGGGAAGGCGTGGCCATGGGCATCGGGCTGGTGACCGAGGATCGCAAGGCCGAAGGGCTCGCGCTGCGCCAGTCCGTGCGCGACAACGCCCTGCTCGTCGCCCGCGCAGTGGGTGGTAAAGGCCGCAACGGCGTCCGCGACCTGCTCGAACGGGTCCGGCTCGTGCCTCCACGGCAGGAACAGGAGGTCCGCTACCTGTCCGGAGGCAACCAGCAGAAGGTCGTGCTCGCCAAATGGATGACCATGGCGCCACGGGTGCTGCTGTTCGACGAACCGACCCGGGGCGTCGACGTCGGCGCCAAGGCCGCCATCCACGACCTGATGCGCGAACTCGCGAACGACGGCATGGCCATCATGATGATCTCTTCCGAGCTGCCCGAGCTCATCGGCATGAGCGACCGCGTCGTCGTCCTGCGAGACGGCCGCATCGCGGGCACGCTGCCGGCCGGCCCCTCGGAGGAGGCCGTCATGCGCCTGGCCGCGGGAGAGGTGGCCTGAATGGACACTCTGTCACGCAGTCGCCGTCCCGCCCTCGGCAGCGAGGCACGAGGCGGCCTGGCGGCCCGGTTACGTGAGCCCACGCACGTGGTGTTCCTCGCACTGTTCGGCCTGATCGCAGTCGGCTGGGTCCTCGTCGCACTCGACGGCGGCCAGTTCCTGACCATGGAGAGCGTCGTCGGGATCCAGCAGCGTTCGGCGGCCCTCGGCATCGTGGCGATCGGGCAGACGCTGGCGATCCTGGCCGGCTCGCTCGACCTGTCCGTGGCGTACCTGATCAGCCTGACCTCGCTGATCGCGGCGGAGATCATGGCGGGCCAGGACGGCAACATCCTGCCGGCGGTCGCCGCGGTGCTGGCCGTCAGCGCGCTGGTGGGGCTGATCAATGGGCTGGTCATCACCAGACTCCAGGTCCACGCCTTCATCGCCACGCTCGGCGTCGCCCTCATCATCAAGGGCATCGTCGACCACCTGTACGACGGCCCGGCGGGCAAGGTGCCCGAGTCGTTCCAGCTCCTCGGATACTCCCGCCTCGGGCCGATCCCCATCTCCGCCCTGCTCTGGGCGGGCGTGGCCGTCGTGGCCTGGTTCCTGCTGAGCAGGACCCGGCTGGGCTACCGGATCTACGCGGTCGGCGGGAACGAGGAGGTCGCCCGCCTGTCCGGGATCCGCACCGGTAGGGTCGTCGTGCTCACGCACGTGCTCTGCTCCGCCTGCGCCGGCGTCGCGGGCCTGCTGCTGGCCGGCCGGCTCGGCGCCGGTGCGCCCACGGTCGGCACCGACGGCGGCTACGACCTGGAGTCCATCGCCGCGGTCGTCCTCGGTGGGACCGCGCTGGCCGGCGGCAAGGGCGGCGTCGCCGGAACCGTGGGCGGGGTCCTGCTGCTGGCCGTCCTGGACACCATCTTCAACCAGCTCGAGGTCAACTCCTTCGTCAAGGACGTGGTCCGCGGCGTGGTCATCGTCATCGCGGTGGCCGTCTACGCCCGGCGCATCAAGGGACGGTCGACGTGAAAAGGACACTTCCCATCCTCGCGGTGCTCCTGGTGCTGCTGGCCGCGATCGCGGTCGCCAACCCCTTCTTCCTGGAGCCCGCCGGGTTCCTGGCGTTCCTCAAGCGGGCCGCGCCGCTGGTGATCCTGGCCGCGGGACAGTATTTCGTCATCGTCTCCGGCGAGTTCGACCTGTCGGTCGGCTCGCTCGTGACGGCCGAAGTGGTGATCGCCGCGCGGCTCGTCGACGGCGAGGAAATGGCGACCTGGCCGGTCATCGCCCTGCTGATCGTCATCGGGTTGCTCGTCGGACTGGTCAACGGCGTGGTCACCACCACATTGCGGGTGCCGTCGTTCATCGTGACGCTCGGCATGCTGCTCATCCTGTCCGGAGCGGTCTTCCTGTGGACCGGCGGCGCGCCGCGCGGCGCGTTGTCGGAGGGGTTCCGGGCCTTCGGCCGCGCAAGCCTCGGACCGGTGCCGTGGTCGGTGCTGATCCTCATCGCCGTGGGCTCGGCGGCGATCTGGCTCATGCGCGCGGACTTCGGCAAGACCCTCATCGCCACCGGGGACAACGAACGCGCCGCGGCCCTGTCCGGGGTCCGGGTCCACCGGGCCAAGACCTTCGCCTTCATGCTCTCCGGCCTGGCCGCCGCGGTCGCGGCGATCCTGCTCGGCGGATTCGCCGGCGTCTCGGCCCAGGCGGGCCAGGGACTGGAGTTCTCGGCCATCACCGCGGTCGTCCTCGGCGGCGTGGCGCTCGGCGGCGGCCGCGGTTCCGTGCTCGCCGCCATGGCCGGGGCCTTCACGCTGGAGGCCCTGTTCACGCTGCTCAACCTGTACGGAATCTCGGGAGCGCTGGAGTTCACCGTGCAGGGCCTCATCATCATCGCCGCGGTCGCGGCGGGAGCCATCCGACTTCCCCGGAAGTTCACCCCCCGAAGAGGAGACGCACATGCCGCGTCATAAGGCCGCAGTCGCCGCGTTCGCCGCGCTCGCCCTCGCCGGCTGCACCACCGACAAGCCGGCGTCCACCACCCGGTCCGTGGCGCCCGCCACGAGCGCTCAGGGTTCGGGCACGGGCGCGCAGTCGAAGTTCTTCGTGCAGGCGGACTTCGACGCCCAGCTGGCCATGCGCACCCAGACCCCGGAGGGTCCCTCCGACAAGCCGTGGGAGCAGGCCATCGCCCCGAAGATGACGGACACGGCCAAGTACAAGAAGGACGGGCCGTACCACCTGTGCTTCTCCAACGCGGCGGTCAACAACCCCTGGCGGCAGGTCGGGTGGAAGACGATGCAGGCAGAGGCCGGCCTGCACAAGGAAATCTCCAAGTTCACCGCGCTGGATGCCGAGGGCAAGGACGACAAGCAGATCTCCGACATCGCCGAGCTGCAGGCCAAGGGGTGCGACGCGCTGATCGTCTCGCCGAACACGACGGCCACGCTCACCCCCGCCGTGACGGCCGCCTGCGGGAAGGTGCCCGTCATCGTGTTCGACCGGGGTGTGCAGACGGACTGCCCGGTGACGTTCATCAAGCCGATCGGCGGCTACGCCTTCGGCGCCGACGCCGCCGAGTTCCTGGTCGAGAAGGTGCCGGCGGGCGGGAAGGTGCTGGCGCTGCGCATCCTGCCCGGTGTGGACGTGCTGGAGACCCGCTGGTCGGCGGCCAAGGTGGTGTTCGACAAGAGCAAGGTCCAGGTCGTGGGGGTGGAGTTCACCGACGGCGACGCCGCCAAGACCAAGAGCATCGTCAGTGACTACCTCCAGCGGTACGGCAAGATCGATGGTGTCTGGATGGACGCGGGAGCCACGGCGGTGGCGGCGATCGAGGCGTTCGAGGACGCGGGCCTGCCGGTGCCGCCGATCAACGGTGAGGACCAGCAGGACTTCCTGCAGAAGTGGAAGGATGCGGGCCTCACCGCTGTCGCGCCCACGTACCCGACCTACCAGTGGCGCACGCCGGTCATCGCCGCGCTGAAGATCCTCAAGGGCGAGGAGGTGCCCAAGATGTGGAACCTGCCGCAGCCGAAGGTCACCTCGGAGAACCTGTCGACCTACCTGAAGCCGAACATGCCGCCGCTGCACTACGCGCTGTGCGGTTGTGAGGACCTGCCCGGGTTCCCGGAGGCCTGGGGCGGGAAGAAGAGCTGACCATTTCCCTCCGCCCATTCGACGACGAAGAGGGACGCCATGTTCTCCATCGGAGTGAACACCTGGGTCTGGGTCTCCCCGCTGACCGACGACGACCTGGCGCGGCTCGCGCCCCGCATCGCGGGGTGGGGCTTCGACGTCATCGAGCTGCCGGTCGAGCAGCCCGGTGACTGGAACCCGGGCAAGGCCGCGGCGGTGCTGGCCGAGCACGGGCTGGCCGCCTCCGTGGTGCTCGTCATGCCGCCAGGCCGGGAACTCGTGGCCGCCTCCTCGGAGACCGTCCGCGATACCCAGGACTATCTGCGGCACTGCGTCGACGTGGCGGTGGCCGTCGGCTCCCCGGTGATCGGGGGGCCGGCGTACGCCTCCGTCGGCCGCACCTGGCGGTTGTCACCCGAAGAGCGCCGCGCCGCCTGCGCCGAGTTGCGTGAGAACCTGCGGCCCGTCCTGGACTATGCGGGCGAGCGCGGGGTGAAGCTCGCGGTCGAGCCGCTCAACCGGTACGAGACCAGCCTCGTCAACACCGTCGAGCAGGCCCTCGACGCGCTGCCCGAGGACTGCCACCTCGCGCTCGACACCTACCACATGAACATCGAGGAGAAAGACCCCGCCCAGGCGGTGCGGGTCGCGGCGGACCGGATCGCGCACGTGCAGGTGTGCGGCACCGATCGCGGCACGCCGGGGGCCGACCGCTTCGACTGGCCCGGCTTCGCCGGGGCCCTGCGCGACGTCGGCTATGACGGGCCGCTCGTCATCGAGTCGTTCACCGCGCACAACCAGACCATCGCCACCGCGGCCTCCATCTGGCGGCCCCTCGCGCGAAGCCAGGACGCGCTCGCCGTGGACGGCCTCGCCTACCTGTGCACCCTGTGATCAAGGTGAAAGTTTCATACTTATTTAGCGCCGATGAGACAGCGTGGTACCGGCCACACTGTCTGCATCTGGGGATATCCGCAAAGGGCAGCGAGCCCTGGCCCAGTAGAAGCAGAAAGATGGTCTTGGACTAGCCGGATAAGCATGCTTGACACCCGTGTTTGACCGACCTATTTTCGTTGCGAATCGATTCGACACCAGTCGCATGGTCAGGCCCCGACCGCCCGGATCGATGGGTGGGCCACTGCTGAAGACGACCGGCATCGGCCGGGACGACGCATGGCTTCCCACCCTTCAACTCCGACCGTAGCCGGTAACCCCCCAGGAGATCCTTCATGCGAACATCACGCCTGCTTCACGCCCTCGCCGCAGCCTTATTAGGGCTGTGGCTGTCCGCGGTGCCGCTGGTGGCGCACGCGGCCGCTCCGCAGTTCAAGGTGCTGCTGTTCACCAAGACCGCGAGCGGCGCCTACCGGCACGACTCCATCCCCGCCGGTGTCGCGATGTTCCAGCAGATGGCGACCGACAACAACTTCCAGCTCGACCAGAGCGAGGACTCCGCCGTCTTCACGACCGCGACCCTGAACACCTACGACGCGGTGATCATGTTCCAGACCAGCGGCATGGTCTGGGACAACGACGCCCAGCGTCAGGCCTTCCAGGCGTACGTGCGCGGCGGCCACGGCGTCGTCGCGATCCACAACGCCACCGACATGAACATCGAGGCGCAGTTCCCCTGGTGGGACCAGGTTGCCCTGGCCGGCGCGCACATGACCGCGCATTCATCGATCCTGCAGGGCACCGCCAAGGTGGCCGACAAGGTTCACCCCTCCACCAAGGGGCTGCCGGATCGCTGGGTGCGCACAGAGGAGTGGTACAACTTCGACAAGAACCTGCGCGGCTCGGTGCACGTGCTGGTGACCGCGGACGAGACCACCTATGACGCGGGGCCGAACAAGATGGGCGCCGACCACCCGATCTCCTGGTGTCACAACCCGGAGGGCGGCCGGGTGTGGGCCACCGCGATGGGCCACCAGGCGTCCTCCTATTCGGAGTCGTCGTTCAAACAGCACCTGCTGGGTGGGGTGAAGTGGGCGGCGGGCGCGGCGCCGGGCGACTGCGGCGGCACCGTCGCGGCCCGGTTCCAGAAGGTGACCCTCGACGGCGCACCGGACCAGCCGATGGAACTGGACGTGGCCGGCGACGGCAGGGTCTTCTACATTTCGCGCTCGGGCAAGGTGAACCTGATCCCCGCCAACGGCGGAGGCACGCGCGTCATCGCCACCCTGTCGGTGTACGACGGCGGCGAGGACGGCGGCATCGGGCTGGCGCTGGATCCGAACTTCGCCACCAACGGCTGGATCTACGTCAACTACTCGCCGTCCAACGCCGGTGAGGTGAACCGGGTGTCGAGGTTCACCTTCAACGGCACCAGCCTCGACCTGGCGAGCGAGAAGAAGATCATCGAGGTTCCGGCGTACCGCAACGTCGACGAGCCCGGCCACACCGGCGGCTACCTCGCGTTCGGGCCGGGCGGGAACCTGTACATCGGCCCGGGTGACGACACCAATCCCAACGGGTCCAGCGGCTACGCCCCGATCGACGAGCGGCCGGGCCGGGAGCATTACGACGCCCAGCGGTCCGCGGCCAACACCAACGACCTGCGCGGCAAGATCCTGCGCATCCACCCCGAGGCCGACGGCACCTACACGGTTCCGTCCGGCAACCTGTTCGCGCCCGGCACCGCCAAGACGCGGCCGGAGATCTACGCGATGGGCTTCCGCAACGCGTTCCGCTTCTCGGTCGACAAGGTGACGGGCTGGATCTCGGTGGGTGACTACGGCCCCGACGCCGGCGCCGCGAACCCCAGCCGCGGTCCCGAGGGGACCGTCGAGTGGAACCTGATCAAGCAGCCGGGCTTCTACGGCTGGCCGTACTGCGTCGGCAACAACATCCCGTTCAACGACTACAACTTCGCCACCAACACCTCCGGCGCGAAGTTCAACTGCTCGGCACCGGTCAACGACTCGCCCAACAACACCGGGCTGACCAATCTGCCCGCGGCCAAGCCCGCGACCGTCTGGTACAACTACCACGCCTCGGCCGAGTTCCCGGAGATTGACTGCTGCGGTGGTGCGGCCCCCATGGGCGGCCCGTTCTACCGTTACGACCCGGCCTCCACCTCTGACCGCAAGTTCCCCGAGTATTTCGACGGCACGCCGTTCCTCTACGAATGGAGCCGCAACTTCGTCAAGGAGCTCCGGCTGGACTCCTCGGGCAACCTCCTGAAGATCAACCCCTTTGTGGCACAGCTCGCCCCGCATGCGCCGATCGACATGAAGTTCGGTCCGGACGGCGCCCTGTACATGGCCGACTGGGGCAACGGGTTCGGTCACGCGAACACGGATGACAGCGTCTACCGGGTCGACTACGTGGCCGGAAACCGCGCGCCCCTGGCCAAGGCGAGCGCCAGCCCCGACTCGGGTGCGGCGCCGCTGACGGTGGCGTTCTCCTCGGCCGGCTCGTCCGACCCCGACGGCGACGCGATCACCTACGTGTGGGACTTCGGCGACGGCGGGACCTCCACCGGCGCCAACCCGTCCCACACCTACAACGCCAACGGGACGTACACGGCCAAGCTGACCGTACGGGACTCCGGCGGGAAGACGGCCAGCGTCACGCTGTCCATCGCCGTCGGCAACACCCGTCCCAAGGTCGTATTCTCGGCTCCGCCCGACGGCGGGTTCATCGACTTCGGCGACCAGGTGGCCTACACGGTGAACGTCACCGACCCCGAGGACGGCGCCGTCGACTGCACCAAGGTCAACGTGATCACCGCGCTCGGCCATGACCAGCACGCCCACGACACCGGCCAGTACACCGGTTGCTCCGGAACGGTCACGACCACCGCGTCCGGCCATGACGAGGCCGCCAACGTCTACTACGCCCTGTCCGCCGACTACACCGACAAGGGCGGCCTGAAGGGCAGCGCCGGCATCACCCTGCAGCCCAAGCACAAGCAGGCCGAGCACTTCACCGGCTCGTCCGGAATCCGGATCGTCGACGAGCCCGGAGCCGAAGGCGGCAGGCGCATCGGCGACATCTCCAACAACGACTGGATCTCCTTCGGCCCGATCAACCTGTCCGGGATCGACACGGTGTCCTTCCGCGTCTCGGCGCCGTCCAACACCGGGGCGTCCATCGAGTTGCACGCCGACTCGGCGACGGGAGCCCTCATCGCCTCCAGCCCCGTGCCGGCGACCGGGGGATGGAACACCTACGTGTCCCTGCCCGCGGTGCAGGTCACCGACCCCGGTGGCACCCGCAATGTCTACGTCGTCTTCAAGTCGCCGTCCGCGAACTCGTTCGACGTGGACTCGTTCACCGTCAACGGCAAGGGCGTCGGGCAGGGCGACGGCTCGCCCCCGGGCAGCACCAGCGCGCTGCGGGGTGTGGGATCGAACCGGTGCCTCAACGGCGCCTCGCAGACGAACGGCACACAGGTGCAGATCTGGGACTGCAATGGGCAGCCCGGCCAGCAGTGGACGTCGACCGCCGCAGGCGAGCTGCGGGTGTACGGCAACAAGTGCCTGGACGTCAACGGGGGCGGGACGGCGGACGGCACCGCCTTGATCGTCTGGGACTGCAACGGGCGGAACAACCAGAAATGGCGGTTCAACGCCGATGGCAGCATCACCGCCGTCGGAGCGAACAAGTGCCTGGACGTCAGCGGCGCCGGCACCGCCAACGGCACCAAGGTGCAGATCTGGGCCTGCAACGGCCAGAACAACCAGAAGTGGACCCGCGTCTGAACGCCCTGTGACGTCCGGACCCTGGAGCCGGCCCTTCTGCGGCGGCTCCAGCGGTCTGGACGGCGCGGGCGTCATTGCCGGACAGAAGCGTCGGCCAGGTCGGCACCACGAAGGGTCCCGTGCGGTGGTACCGCTGGAGGAGAGCATCGCGATGCCGACGTCCGGGATCATGAACGCGGCCCGTCGACCCGTGTATGCCGCGCTTCGGCTCAGGCGGGCGGGATACTGGGAGGCCCGGTGCTCTCGCGTACGACGAGTTCGGTGGCCAGCTCGACGCGGCTCTGCGGCAGTTGCTCGCCATGGGCCAGGGTCAGCAGCATCGAGGTTGCCGCGGCGGCCATCTCGGTGAGGGGCTGGCGGATGGTGGTCAGCGGTGGAATGGTCCACCGCACCGACGGCATGTCGTCGAAGCCGATCACGCTGAGATCGTCCGGGATGCGCAGGCCGAGCTGATGGGCCGCGTGGTAGACGCCGATGGCCTGGCCGTCGTTCGTGGCGAAGATCGCCGTTGGCCGGTCGGGTAGGCGCAGCAGACGGTGCGCTTCGGCCAGGCCGCCCTCGATGAAGAAGTCCCCCCGGCCGATCAGCTCCGGGTCGACAGGCACGCCGGCCATGTCGAGGGCGGTGCGGTAGCCGTCGATACGGGCCCGGCTGGACAGCGCGGAGTCGGGCCCCGCGATGATGGCGATGCGGCGATGTCCGAGCTCCAGAAGGTGGCGGGTGGCCGTGAGCCCGCCGGTCCAGTTGCCGGCGCCGACCGATGGGATGTTCCGCGCGGGAGTGTCGGCCGGATCCAGCAGGACCAGCGGGATCTCGCGGCGGGCGAGTTGTTCGTGCTGGGTCTCGGTCAGGCCGGAGAACACCGCGATCACACCGCTCGGGCGGCGCCGCAGCACACCCTCCAGCCAGGCGTCTCCGGACGTGTGGTCACGGCGCAGGTCCGATATCCCCACCATGAGGTCGTGCTCACGCGCGACCTCCGCCACGCCTTTGGTGATCTCGACGGGATAGTCGCCCTCGAGAGCATGGAAGACGAGCTCCACCTGGGCCGTCGGCATGGAGCGGCGGCGCTGGCGGCGGTAGCCGTGCCGGCGGATGAGCTCCTCCACGGCGGCGCGGGTTTCGGACGACACCGCGGAACGGCCGTTCACGACCTTGGAGACCGTCGCGGTGGAAACTCCGGCCAGCTCGGCGAGCTGAGCGATGGTGAGAGCAGACGACTCCGTGGGCATGGCGGCAGTTTAGCCACCGAGTTCGGGGAGGCCGGCAGCGCCGAGGCGACAGTGAGTGTCCGCACCCATGCACGGCAGGCCGGTGTCGTGGTCGTGCCGTGGGCCGCCCGCTCCTGCCGTTGACGGAGGGGCGGCCCGGATCGCCGGGCCGCCCGGAAACGGTGTTCCCAGCCGTCTCACCGAAGGGCGCGAGCAGGCGGCCCTGCCCCGCCGGCTCCGAGCCGGAGCCGTGTCACGCCATCAGCGCTGCAGTGTCAGCACACCGGGCCGGTAGGGCAGGAGGCCGTAGTCGCCGCTGGAGTTGGGGTTGCGTCCCTGGTAGAGCAACTGCAGGTTGCAGGGATCAACGGTCATGGTCTGATCGGCGCCGGCGCGGACCAGTTCGCCGTGGCTGATGTCGTTGGTCCAGGTGGCGCCGCTGTTGGCCTTGCCGGCGAAGGGGTTGCTCTCGGTCGCTGCCTGGGGTGTCCACGAACCGCTCAGACTGGTGGCGGTGAACGAGCGGAAGTAGCGTCCTTGCGCGCCGATCGCCTCGACGAGCATGAGGTACCGGTTCTGGCCTTGGAGCTTGTAGACCTGGACGGCTTCGAACAGGTTGTTCCTCGTGTCGCTCATGACCACGGTCGATGTGCTGCCGAAACTGCCCGGGAAGTTTCCGATGGGCATGCTGGCCCGGTAGATCTTGCCGTTGTCGCCGGCGAAGAACAGGTACATGTTCGTGCTGTCGCCGATGAGTGTCTGGTCGATGGGGCCTGTTCCGGAGTCGGAGATGCTTCCGGAGAAGAGTGTCTGCTGTGATGACCAGCCGTTCGGGTTGGTGGGGTCGCTGGAGGTCCTGTAGGAGAAGGCGGTGCCGCCCCACTGGTAGGCGAGCACCCAGATGTTCTTGGGGGCGAAGTAGAAGAGCGTGGGCGCGACTGTGGAGGACGACATCGTGTTCTGGCTGGCCGAGGCCATGTCGGACCAGTTGGTGAAGAGGCTGAAGTTCATCGAACCCCACCTGGTCCCTGTGTCGTGCGTCGTGGCGTAGACGAGGTGCCTGCCGTTGTACGGGGCGACGGTGAAGTCCTTGAGGGAGACCCAGCCCGACTTCGGGGTTGCCAGCGGGCCTGTTGAGGTCCAGCGGTATGTCGACGGTAGATCGCACTGGCCGGGGTTGCCGCCGCCATCGACCCGGACGAGTTGCCACTGCTGGTTGGTGCCGCCCCAGTCGTCGTACTGGACGATGTTGGCGCCGTCGGTGGTGGAGGCGCCCTGGACTTCCAGTGCCTTGTTGCTGTGGCGGGAGATGAGCCTCACGTAGCCGTCCGGGCTGTCGGCCAGCCGCCATTGCTGGTTGGTGCCGTTGCCGTCGGCCCATTGCACGATGGCGCCGCCGTTGGCGGTGGAGAAGTTGTAGACGTCGAGGACCTTGCCGGAGTGGCGGGATTTGACGCGGTAGTAGCCGCCGCCGGAGTCGACGAACTGCCATTGCTGCTGGTTGCCGTTGTTGCGGGTCCATTGGGTGATGCGGCCGCCGTCGGCGGTGGAGAGGTTGTAGACGTCCAGGGCCTTGCCGCTGTTGCGGTTGACCAGGACGTACCAGGCGTTGGTGTCGACGGTGGCCGCGTTGGCGGACTGATTGGCGACGAACAGGCTCGCCAGTAAGGTGACCACCGTCGCGAGGACGGACAGGGCTCTGTGCTTCACGATTTGCTCCGATTTATCCGACTTGGATGAGTTGCCATTCCTGGTGGTTGCCTTCCTGTGCCGACGTGTCGTCTCAGGGGGTGGTGAGGTCGAAGCGGCGCACGGTCACCGCTCCGCCGAGGGACTGGGTGGCGTAGTTGAAGATCCCGAAGCGGTAGCCCATGAAGAACTGCCAGGCGTTGTTCAACGTGAAGGCCGGGCCGAGGCTCACGAAGTTGCTGCCGTCGGCGCTGTAGGAGAAGCGGGCCTGCCTGCCGGACCCCGGCCGGATGTCCGCGTTGACCCGCAACCAGATCCGGCCACCCGAGATGTTCGCGCTCGCCGCCTCGGTGCCGGTGCCGGTGGTCTGCCACGAACTGTTCATGGTCAGCCCGTTGGTCATCACGACCCGGTTGACGCCGTTGTCGCGTTTGACGCCGATCCAGGCGGACTGGTCGCGCAGCATGGCCAGCCCCGCGCGGTCGCCGTTGGCCATCTGCGAGTAGTCGAGCTCGATCGTCGCCGTCGACGACGGGCCCTGGATGCGGTGGGTCAGGGTGTTGCGGGCGTTGTAGAGGTCGCCTGTGACGGTCGCGGTCTGCAGGCGCAGGCCGTTGCCGGTGGAGAAGCGGCTGGTGTCGGGGTTGTGGTTCCACTCCCAGCGGTGGCCGAGGCTGCCTGAGGTGAAGGTGTCGGGGCCGATCATGGGCGCCACGGTCCGGCTGGTCTGGATGTTCGGCTTCGGGTAGTTGACGCCCCAGCCGCCGTTGACGGTCTGCACGGTCGGCCAGTCATTGGTCCAGGTGATCGGCGCGAGCGCCGGGACCCGGCCGCCGGGATAGGCATCGACGAACGACATGTAGTACCAGGCGCCGTTCTGGGTCTGGACGAGCCCGCCTTGGTGGGGGACGCCGCCGCCGGAGATGGGGCCGGGCATGTTGAGCAGGACCTGCCGCATCTCGTACGGACCCCACGGCGAGGTGGAGCGGAGCACGTACTGGCCGTTGGCGGGGCGGGTCAGCCAGATGTAGTAGTAGCCGTTGCGCTTGTAGAAGCGGGAGCCTTCCAGGGTGCCGACGTTGCTCGGGGTCTGGAACACCTGCTGGGCGCGCACCTGGCTGAGTCCGTCGGGGGAGAGCTGGGCCACGCTGATGGTGCCGTTGCCATAGGCGACGTACATGGTGTCGTTGGTGTCGATCAGCAGCCCGGCGTCGTAGTAGCAGTTGTTGATCTGCGAGCGCTTGGTCCACGTGCCGTCGACGGCTGAGGCGGTGTAGACGTAGGTCCGGTTGAACTCGACGCAGCCGATCCAGTAGTAGGTGCTGTTTCCGGGCCGGTAGTTCAGGGTCGAGGCCCAGATGCCCTTCACGTACGCCCGGCCGCCGTTGAGGTCGTAGGCGGCCGAGTTGAAGTCGAGCCTCGGGACCGAATGTCCGGCGTACTCCCAGTCGACGAGGTTGTAGGAGCGCAGGATCGGCGCGCCCGGCGAGTAGTGCATCGTCGAGGCCGAGTAGTAGTAGGCGTCGCCGACCCGGATGATGTCGCCGTCGGCGAAGTCCTGCCAGACGACCGGGTTGGTGTAGTCGCCGCCCGGAGCCGGGTCGTTGCCGACCGGGACGAGTTGCCATTGCTGGTTGTTGCCGCCCCAGTCGTCGTACTGGACGATGTTGGCGCCGTCGGTGGTGGAGGCGCCCTGGACTTCCAGTGCCTTGTTGCTGTGGCGGGAGATGAGCCTCACGTAGCCGTCCGGGCTGTCGGCCAGCCGCCATTGCTGGTTGGTGCCGTTGCCGTCGGCCCATTGCACGATGGCGCCGCCGTTGGCGGTGGAGAAGTTGTAGACGTCGAGGACCTTGCCGGAGTGGCGGGATTTGACGCGGTAGTAGCCGCCGCCGGAGTCGACGAACTGCCATTGCTGCTGGTTGCCGTTGTTGCGGGTCCATTGGGTGATGCGGCCGCCGTCGGCGGTGGAGAGGTTGTAGACGTCCAGGGCCTTGCCGCTGTTGCGGTTGACCAGGACGTACCAGGCGTTGGTGTCGACTGTCGCTGCTGACGCCTGGGGCGTGAGTGACACGCCCACGAGAAGCAGGCACGAGAGCACCGCGAGCACGCGCCTCACAGGAACCTCCAGAGGTTGTTGTTCGAGCCGTTGTCGTCGGCGAGCACGACCTGCGCGCCCTGGGACGTCCCGACGGGGCCGAGGACCCGGCCGCCGTTGGCGCACTGGATGCGGAAGGCGGCGCCCGACCCGTGGCGCAGCCGCCAGCGGTGGTCGGCGGTGCCGTTGTCGGCCCACTGCACGACGCGTGACCCGGAAGCGGTGCCGCTGTTCTCCACGCCCAGCACCTTCTGGCTGGCCGAGTTGCGCAGCCGCAGGTAGCCGCCGGTGTCGGCGATCGCCGTCCACAGGTGGTCGGCGGTGCCGGTGTCGCCCCACTGGACGACGAGCGCGCCGTCGGCCGTGGACATGTCGGTGACGCCGAGCACCATCCCGGTGCCCACGTTCTGGATACGCCGCGCGCCGTTCGGCATGAATCGCCACTGGTTGTCCGCGCTGCCGTTGTCGGAGTCCTGGACCACCTGGGCGCCGTTGGTGCTGGAGCCGTTCTGGATGCCGAGCAGTTTGGAGCTGTGGACGTTGCGGAGTTTGACGGAGCCGTCGCCGACGTCGGTGATGGTCCAGCGGTGGTCGGCGGTGCCGGTGTCACCCCACTGGAGCACCCGGGCGTTGTCGGCGGTCGACATGTTCTCGACGCCGAGCACCTTGCCGCTGTGCACGTTGCGGAAGCGCAGGGCACTGCCGTCGACGACCGGTATCCAGTCGTGGTCGGCGGTGCCGTTGTCGGTCCACTGGAGGGCGAGGCCGCCGTCGGCGGTGGACATGTTCTGGATGCCGAGGGCCAGCCCGCTGGCCGCGTTGATCAGCCGGAAGCTCGCCGCGCCGGCTCCGCTCTGGCCGCCGGTGTTCCAGTAGACGACGTAGTTGTGGTCGTGAGCGTCGTAGAACGGCCTCAGCCGCACCGACGCCCCGTTGGCCGTGGCCGTGAAGGTCAGGGAGGAGGTGCTGCTGCGGGTGATCGATGAGGGGCTCAGTGCCGGGGCCGACGACAGGCTGGTGTTACCGTAATCGCCCGACAACACGATCGGGCCGTAGGTGACGGCTTGCGCGTCGGGGTTGTCGTTGGCGGCCTTCATGACCACGCGCATGGGCAGCCGCACGGTCACGGTGTCGCCCGCCGCCCACGACCGGCTGAGGTCGGCGTAGGCGCCCGGCGTGGTGGCGATGTCCTGCTGGACTCCGTTGACGCTGATCGTCGCGCCCTGGGCCCAGGCCGGGATGCGGACGCGCATCGCCCACGATCCGCTCACGTTGCCGGTGACCTGCAGCGACGTGGTGTCGCCGACGGGGTAGGCGGTTGTCTGGGTGACCGTGATGCCGCGCTGGCTCCAGTTGAGGGTGGAGGGCGCGAACAGGTTCACGAACAGGGTGGTGCCGTTGTGGAAGTAGATCGAGTCCATCAGCTTGGTGTTGGTCTCGATGCCGGTGCCCTGGCAGCACCAGAAGGAGTTGTAGTCCGTGCTCCAGGTGCCGCCGCCCCAGGCCGGGCCGACACCCCGCCGTCCCCCGGGGTTGAGCGGGGTGAAGTAGGTGACGTGCCCGTGTGCGTCTGCCGGGTTCTGCTGCCCGATCAGATGGTTGAGCAAGGCGTTCTCGTAGTAGTCGAAGTAGTCGGCCCGGGCCGGCGACAGCAGCCACAGCTCACGGGTCAGCTTGAGCATGTTGTAGGTGTTGCACGCCTCGCCGGTGTCCCTCGTCAGGTGAGCGGCGATCGCGTTGGGGGCGCGGAAGTGCTCGGCCTGGCTGTTGGAGCCGTTCGCATACGTGTGCGCGCCGACGGTGATGGACCAGGCGTTGGCGGCGATGTCGCGATAGCGGGTGGTGCCCGTCGCCTTGTACTCGCGGGCCGCCCCGATCCACTTGGGCACCTGCGTGTTGGCGTGCAACCCGTTGAGCCGGTCCTGGCCTGAGGCCAGCGGGTCGAAGACGGCCGCGTGGTCGAACCGCTGGGCCGTGGTCAGCCAGCGGGAGTCACCGGTCATCTGGTACAGGTCCGTGAGCACGGCGTTCATACCGCCGAACTCGGTGCCGAGCATGGCCTGCAGCCGGCTTGAGGTGAGCCGCGACGTGCGGGTGTCCACCCACCCGGCCAGGGCCAGCAGCACGGTCCTGGCCTGGGTGTTGCCGATCAGCCGCCAGACGTCCAGCAGTCCGGCCAGGGTCTTGTGGATGCAGTAGTAGGGCACGTTGCCATTGGTCAGGGTGCGGTTCTCCACGGCTGTGATGTCGGACTCGGGGAAACCGGACAGGTAGCCGCTGGTGAATCCGGCGGCGCCGTTGTTGGCCTGGCATTTGGCCAGTTCGGCGACCAGGTAGGCGGCCTTGTCCCGGCAGGTCGTGTCGCCGAGCACGGCGTAGGCCTGCGCCCACGCTGTCAAGAAGTGGCCCTGCATGTGGGACCGGAACGGGAAGCTGGGCGCGTCCCAGCCGCCGTTGGCCGCCGCGCCGTTGGTGGACAGCCGGTGGTTGGCCCGGAAGACGTACAGCAGCCGGTCGACATCGACGAAGCGCAGGTAGCTCAGGGTGCGGTTCTGGTTGTCCAGCCAACGGCCGGAGGTCAGCCGGACCTGGCCGAGGTCGAACTCGTAGGCCGAGACGCCGATGTCGGATCTGGCCCAGGGGACCGCGGCCAGAGCGGGGGATGGGCCCGCTATCTGGCCGGCGACCGTGAGCGCGGCGGTCGCGCCTGTGGCTTGGAAGAGCTGACGACGGCTCAAGGACATGCGGAGCTCCTTGGAGGTGGGGGGCGGTGACCGGCGTCCGCCGGTCACGTGTGCACCGGGTCAGGCCCTCGAACAGGTCGCTCTCAGACGAGGTGTTAGCGCTAACAACTCGCTCGTGGGCGGAACCGTGGCGGTCATGGTTCCCGTGCCGTCGCGGGTAATAAGAGGGGACATCCAGGGCTCCGTTACTGAATCGCAGAGGGGCAACCTGTTGGCGCTGACACCCGATTCCTGCAGAGAGCTGTGTGGCCTACTCCGTTTGAGCGCGTTGTCGCGGAGTACATCCGACGGTCAGGCCCGGCGTCAACGAGGGGCGCCCTCACCGACCTGGGCGTCGCCCTCCGGACGCCTTTCCGCCTGGAGTTTTGCCTCCAGCGAGATCGCACGGTACTGCTCGTGCATGTGAAAGTTTCATAGAAGTTACGCGTCGGCAATAGGGTAATTTGCGACAGATCGCGAGTTAAGTTGCTGACCTGGAGTCGAGGCGCGGGTGATCACCTTGCGCCCGGTGCTGCCGGGTCGCCGCTCGCAGGCAACACGCTGCCGCCTACGGCTGTGCTGTCGGCGTAGGTGGGATCCTAATTGATCTTAATTAAGTTTCGTCGCCGAGTGGTTGAGGTGCCCACGTTTGTAGTCCCACTTCTGATTGCTCCCGCCCCAGCGGCTGTAGAGCTGGATCTTGGCGCCGTTCCCGGTGCCCGCGGCGTCCAGGCACTGCCGTAGACCTTCGGCTCTCCTGCTGAGGTCTGCGTCCACTGCTGGTTGGTCTGGCCGTTGCAGTCCCACAGTTGGACGGCGGTGCCGTCGGTGGTGCTGGAGTTGGGGATGTCCAGGCAGCGAGATGAGCCCGCGAGCCTGGCGGCAGGAGTCGCGCCAGTGTGGCGAGGACGCTCGATCGGCCCGGTCCTGCTTCGGCCGGACGACCTGACGCCGCAGCACCGCCTAGGAACTCGCGTGCGCCACGCGAAGCCCTCACAGGTTGGCAGGCACGGCGCGGACGGGCAGAGCGCTGGTCGATACTCGAATGACCGGCAAGTGGCTCGTGCGCGAGAATGCAGCCCATGTCTCAGGCGAAACTGCGCACCGACCGCATCGAGCTTGTTCCGCTGTCCGACGAACACCTTGAACACGAGATCGAGCTCGACGCTGACCCCGAGGTCATGCGGTACCTCGGCAACGGCCGTGCTCGTAGCCGTGAGGAGGTCGAGGTTCTCCATGGGCAGCGGCTCGCGGTCGCGGGTCGCGTTGCGGGACTGGGTTTCTGGGCCGGGTTCGTCGACGGGCAGTTCGTCGGCTGGTGGATCCTGGAGCCGCCGGAGCGCATCGATCAAGGGCCGGTCGAAGGGCAGGCCGAGCTTGGCTACCGGCTCCTGCGTCGCTACTGGCGCCAGGGATTGGCCAGCGAGGGAGCCCGCGAGCTCATTCGGCACGGGTTCGAAGATCTCCGACTGCGCCGCGTCTTCGCCGAGACCATGGCGGTCAACACCGCCTCCCGCGCGACCATGACCGCACTCGGCATGGAGCATGTCCGTACGTTCCACATGGAGTGGGACGAGCCGCTCCCCGGCAGCGATCTGGGTGAGGTCGAGTACGCGATCACCCGAGAGCGGTGGCTCGCTTGCCAGGCGGCCAAAGCTTGAGTGCTCGCCGAAGACCCCACCACGAGGATCGCGGCCGTTCGTTGTGACCTGCTCGCTTACCGTGTCGCGCGGCAGTGCGAGAGCTGGTCCCTGCGCTCGGCCGCTGTCATGCGCCGTGAGGCTGGTTCTCGGTGGCCTTCCGGGCGGCTTGTTCGAGGCGTTCGCGGTAGTCCGTCCACCATGAGTCATCATCGGCGTTCGGCAGGCGGTCGTGGCTGTGGCGGCCGGCGGCGCCGTCGATCAGCTCGCGGACGATGTCGGCGTGCCCGGCGTGGCGGTTGGTTTCGGCGATCACGTGGACGAGGATGCGGTGCAGGGAGACCGTGTTGCTGTCGGCCGGCCACCAGGCGACGTGGCCGGTCGCGTCCAGGGGCAGCTCCTCGATCGTGGCGTCCGCGTGGGCCCAGGCACGGTGGTAGAGGGCGATCATCTGCTCGCGGGACTCGTCCGGGGTCGCCCACATGTCGGCGTTCGGCTCGGCGCCATCCTCGAACCAGGGCATCGGCTCGCCGGACGAGCGGCCGAAAGTGTCGCCGAAGTAGCCGAACTCGACGCTGGCCAGGTGTTTGACCAGGCCGAGGAGGTTGGTGCCGGTCGGGGTATGGGGGCGGCGGATGTCGTACTCGGACAGGCCGTCGAGTTTCCACAGGAGGGACTCGCGGGCGGTCCTGAGGTAACGGTGGAGGTCCGCTTTCGGGTCCCATCCGATCATGTCGGCCATTGTGTCAGCGTAGGCCATGAAGAGGGGATGTCACGGTGCGGCGAGCTGCGCGCGGGATCGCCGTGTGGAGGCCGTGCGGCGACAGGTCAGCTCGACCCGCTGGGACCACGGTCCCTTCACGCACGTGCCGTCGTCGGGATCCAGGCCCAGCAGCGTGAACGCGTGTCCGATCTCGGCTGAGCTCGGGTCTTCCCTACTCTGGGCCCAGGAGTAGAGGAAACGGTCCAGCGTCCGCGCTGGGCCCTCGCCAGGGTGCGCGTCACTGTCGACTGCGGCGTTGTCGCCGCGGTCGAGCTACGAGGGCTCTGGTGGTGCGGGCGGAGGGGCGGGATGCCGCACCCAAGAGTGGTGAACGCCGCGGGGGCTTTCGTCCCATAACCCATGGTGTCGCGCGAGTGTTCGTGATCGAGCGATCGAGCCGGCTCGCGCGGGATTTCGGTCGCCCGGCCCTGCGACAGCACGATGGCGGTACGCAGCCGGTTCTCCCGCCGGCGCGGATCCCTTGACCACGGCCCGGTCCCACCGGTCAATGACGGGGCCGTGATCAGGGAAGCGCGCTGATGGTCAGGCGCAGGTGTAGCCGGACGGCAGGGCGGTGTTGCCGTTGGGCCTGCTCGCTTGGAAGCCGAAGCTGGTGGTGCTGGCTCCCGGCGCGAGCGTGCCGTTGTGGCCGGCACTTCTGGCCGTGACGGTCTGGCCGCTGCTGGTGACGGTGGCGTTCCACGAGCCGGTCAGGGTGTGCCCGACCGGCAGGGTGAAGGTGACGGTCCAGCTGGTGATCGTCGAGGTGCTGGCGTTGGTGATGGTCAGCGGCTGGATCACATACCCGTTCCCCCACTGGGACTGCACGGTCGGGGTGGCCGAGCAGGCACCGGTCGTGCCTCCCTGAGTGGTGATCTGGACGGTGTTGGAGACCGGTGAGACATTGCCAGCGGCATCGCGCGCCCGGACCTGGTAGCGGTAGGTGGTGTTCGCAGTCAGGCCCGTGTCGGTGAACGAGGTCGTGGCCGAGGTGCCGACCTGGGTGAACGTGCCGCCCGTCGCGCCGGGAGCGCGCAGGATCTCATAGCCGGTCACACCCGTGTCGTCAGTGGAGGCCGTCCAGGTCAGGCTGGTGCCGGTTGTGGTGGTGCCCGAGGCGGCGAGCCCGGCCGGGGCGGTCGGCGGCGTGGTGTCGCCGCCGGTGGCGGCCGTGGTGAAGGTGGCCGGCGCGGAGTAGCCCGACAGGTTGCCCGCGCCGTCACGCGCCCGTACGTACACCTGGTATTGGGTGTTGGCGCTCAGCCCGGTCAGGGTGATCGAGGTGGTGGTGGACTGGCCGAGCTGCGGGTCGGTGGCGCCCTGCTCCCGGTAGACGTTGTAGCCGGCCAAGCCGGAGCCGCCCTGGTCGGTGGACGCGGTCCAGCTCAGCGTGGCACTGGCGGCGGTCACGTTGGACGCGACCGGGGTGCCTGGCGTGGTCGGCGGCGTGGTGTCGGTCGGACTGGTGGTCAAGCCGAAGAACTCGATGGCGTAGAGGGCCATACCGCTCTGCGGAAGAGCATGCCCGGCGCCCTGGATGCTGTACGCCTCCACCTGCACGGTGCCGGACAGATTGGCGTACCGGCTGCGGGTCCAGTTTGCCTGCGGGGTGTCGGTGCTGGTCGGGGTCTGGCTCAGCCCGAACACATTGGTCCACTGCTCGATCGACTCTCGCAGCAGCGAGTAGGGCACGAGGGTGTCGCTGGTGCCGTGCCACAGCTGCATGCGCGGGCGGGGGCCGGAATATCCCGGGTACGCCTGGCGGACCGCATCGCCCCACTGCTGGGGTGTTCGGTCCATGCTCCCGCCGGTGCACCTGCTGCTTCCGGGCGGGTAGTCGGAGGCGCCGGCGAAGCAGTTGAAGGGCACACCCATGAAGGAGGCCCCTGCCTTGAACACGTCCGGGTAGACGGCGAGCATGTGCTGGGTCATCATGCCGCCGGACGAGCTTCCAGTGGCGTAGACCCGGTTCGGGTCTCCCTGATAGTTCCGCTCGACATAGTCGATCATTGAGGTGATCGAGACCGGATCGCTGCCGCCGCCGCGCTGCTTGGCCGCGTCCGACCAGGTGTCGAAGCAGTTGCCGAACCCTGCCGACTGGGTGGCGGTCGGGTAGATGACGATGAAGCCGTACCGATCCGCCAGCGAGGCGAACTCACTGCCCTGGTAGAAGCCGGGACCGGAGCCGCCGCAGCCATGCATCGCCACCACGATCGCCGGCGAGGGCGGGTGTGAGTCCGGCACATAGACGTGCATCCGCATGTTGCCCGGGTTGTTGCCGAAGGTGGTCACCTCCACCAGGGTGGCGGCGACGGCCGGCGATCCGAGTACCACGGTCATGACGGCAAAGAGCGCCGCGGCGCAGGCACTAGCCAGCACCGTGGTCAATCGTTTCATTCGCGCTCCTCCTCTCCATATCCGCGGCGCGCCGCGGATCGGTCCGCCGCGTATTGACGTCGGTCGCTGGAAAATAGAAGGGCCACGATCCACCGTCAATGCACGTTTGGTGCGCATGCCCGCCAGTTCACCTGGCAGAGAGCCGTTTTCCCTGGTTATCAAGTAACTTGCTATCAAGGTCCTTGATATGGGTGTGGGAAACTTACATTGGACCCCCGTTCTGACGGGGCGCGATATCGTCTCCTGGTGACCGATCCGGGTGTCCCCGCGGCCGCTGTGCCGGACGCACCGCCGCCCCGTGTGAGCTACCTGGTGTTCCGGCTGGAACGCCGCATCCGCGCCTGCCTGGATGAAGCGCTCGCCCGGCACGGCATGACAACCACCGAATACATGGCGCTCAGCGAGCTGCGCCTGCGCGACGCCCCGTCCTCGGCCGACCTGGCCCGCATCGCTTTCGTCACCCCGCAGGCGATGAACCTGGTCATCCGCGATCTCGAACAACGCGGCCTGATCCGCCGCGACCCGCATCCCCGTGGCGGCCGCGCTCTGCGCACCCGCCTTACCCCGAAAGGTTTGAGCACCCTCCGGCGATGCGACCGTTCCCTCGACAGCATCGAAGCCGTCATGCTCGCCGAGATCGACGACCCGGACCGCACGATACTCGCGGAAGCGCTCACGCTGTGCGCCCGAGCCCTCCGTCCGGACACGCGGCCGCGTTCCCGGCGTATGCACACGGCGTGACGAACCCGGCCCTCGAACCGCGCCGAGTTTGATGGAGGCCGTGGTGTGCCCTGAGGTGAAAGTAGCTGGGTTGATCTCTGGGTGGTATGTAACATTTGCGCGGCTTCGTGCGATCCCTTAAATGTACAGTCGCAGTCCTTGACGGCGATGAACAATGGATCAAGCATGAGAACGCTTCAGTACGATCTGGACAGTACTGTCACCGTCGATGCGGAATGGGGGGAATGGCGCCCTCTTCGCGGCCCTGACCCTGCGGCTCCGCCATGCTGAGATGGGGAATCCTCGGCTTGGTGACACTCGTGGCGATCATGGCGTTCGTGGCGCTGGAACGCCATTCGAGGGTGAACGGAGTAATTGACTGGGGGAAAGTCGCCGCGAGAGCCGCGCTCGTCCTGGCCCTGTACGCGACGTTGGTGCCGATCATATTTAGTGTGTTCTCGTCCGCGCCGAATCAGCCTGACACCCCTACGAACACCCCTCAACCGTCGAAGACGGACAACTCCGCATCGGCCATCGCGGCAGCTCGGCAAGAAGCTGCCGATCGGATCAGCGCGTGCGAGTCGGTGCACGGCATGCCCAAGGCGAATCACATCGAGTACGACTCGGACGCGCCTTCCCGATTCATGCACTGCGAATGGCCCCCATCGCCGCTCGCGGACGCGGATGGATACTGGGAGATCCGGGTGTCCAGGACTGAAGGGCCAGGCAGGGACGAAGCCTCAGGAACGAGCCTTGCGAACCGGGTAAACGGCCCTTGCGAACGGTTTCTGATGACGTACGACTATGGGCACATGGGAGATTCTCGCCACCTCAAGCCATTTAAGATAAGGCGAGGCGAGATTTATGTGACCGATTATGATGCCGGTGGAGTCCAGTGGACCGGCGACCGGACCACCCTGCCGTTCTACCCGACCAGAGCCGAGGCGGTAATTCTCACCAGCGGTCATTACCTGATCGCGGATGCCACCTGCGCTTAATAGGTGTTCCCCCGCATCAGGAGTCGCCCCGGAAGGCGCAGCGGTGTTCGGTGGCCAGGTCGGTCCGGGAGCTCTGCGCGGGAAGCCGAGTTCAGCGTCCGGGTGGCCGGGAAGCGCGGCGAGGAGGGCTGGGGGTCGCCGGTGGCGGCGAAGGCGCTCCAGTGGCGGATCATCCTCGCCGACAGCCCCGCAGCGCCGAGGTGAGGGTGATGGAGGTGCGCGCGATGTCGAAGAGCAGCGGGAGTTCCGAGCCGTGGTAGGCGCCGGGCGGGTATCCCTTGGGAAGATGCCGAGGTAGTCGGGCACGCCGGGGTCGGCAGACTCGAAGCTGTGCACCGGCGCGTGCCGGGTCAGGAACCGGTCGGCGGCGAGGGGTGGGACACACCCAGCCGGCGTCCGTGCCGACGGCGGCCCAGGCGAGCGCGGCGGGCGGTCCCGACCGGGCCGGCGTAGGCCCCTTCCAGATGAATGACCCGGTTGACGTACCCTTCGTTCCGAAGCCGTGATCCACATTGCCATGATCGACCTCATGGCCCGCCGCCTCACCAGTGAGAACACCCCCACATGGCGCGACAACTAAACCCGGGATCAGACAGGACTAAACGCCCACCAAGTGGGCGTTTCTCTATATTTTGTGGCGATGCGCCGACTTTGTGGCTAGAGGCTTCAGTCCGATTTGTCCTCTAGTGGAGCATTCATAGCTGCCGGCGCGATCACGGGAGCGCCTGTGTGGCGAGCATATACACCTTGGATTCTGTCTGGTCTAGAGATGAAACAGAAACTCCCTAATCGTGAAGAACCGCCGCTGACCACACAGTACGGGTCAAAAGTCTGCCATGAATGAGCAGAAGTCGTACCCGAGCGACATCTCCGATGCCCGCTGGGCGTTAATCGAGCCCACCTTGACCGCCTGGTGGCAGGCCAAGGCTCGACCGCCGGCCAACCAGCCTCGGTCGAGCTACGGGACGTCTTCAACGCGATCCTGTACGTCAACAGGACAGGAATCGCCTGGAAATACCTGCCGCACGACTTCCCGTCCTACAACACCGTCTACACCTACTACGCAGCCTGGCGCGACGAAGGAATCTTCGCCCAGCTCAACTACGAGCTGACCGGTCTGGCCCGCGTCAAGGAAGGCCGGAAGGCTGAACCGACCGCCTGCGTGATCGACACCCAGAGCGTGAAGACCTCCACCAACGTGCCCCTCACCAGCCAAGGCACCGACCCCGTAAGGAAGATCGTCGGCCGCAAGCGAGGCATCGTCACCGACACCCTAGGCATCATCCTCGCCGTGACCGTCGCCGCCGCAGGCCTGTCCGACAACGTCATCGGAATACGACTGATCGACCAAACCAAAACCGCCTACCCTACGATAACGAAAACCTGGGTCGACTCCGGCTTCAGAAACGCCGTAATCGAGCACGGCGCCACATTAGGCATCGACGTCGAAGTCGTAGCCAGAAAGCCCGAGACCCGCGGATTCCACGTCGTCAAACGCCGTTGGGTCGTCGAACGCAGCCTGGGCTGGCTCATGCTCTATCGCCGCTTAACCCGCGATTATGAAACCCTCCCCTCCAGCTCCCCGGCCATGATCCACTTCGCATCGATCAACAACCTCACCAAGCGCATAACGGACGAGACCACCCCAACCTGGCGAGGCACCTACTAGGACATAAGCCGCAATCTACTCAAATCAAAAGTTCTCTGAGCACGGCTGCGGACGCTGCCGGTCGGGATCGGTTTCCTCGTCGACGCAGTCGATGATCAGCTTGATGGGGGTCCGCCGGTCGTCGCCGGAGAGCACGACGATCACTGGAGTCAGCACCTCCATTGCGGCCTCGGTACCCCTGCGGTAGTCGCCCTGACTGCGGCTCGTCAAGGTGACGGGTACAGCGCAGCGACCACTCTCCGCACCCCGCTATCGCCATCCATCGCGCAGCCAGGACGAAGACGACGGCTGCTCCCACAGGCGTGATCAAGGACAGAAGTCATCAGATCACGAACCAGCCGACATCGCGCGAGTTAACCAGCAGGGTCGTACAGGACGACCTTGCCTAACCTCCAGGGGGCGGCTAGGAGCTGTTTAGAGTTCGGATCATGTGGTTGAGGTGAGGAGTCTTAACCACATGATCGAGCCTCGGAGGTAGAGTCCGGCCTCGTAGCT
>NZ_JBITHZ010000052.1:0-70594 GCF_044458585.1 Nonomuraea sp. NPDC050451 | reverse complement strand
GAACAGTCGGATTAAGCATCCGGCCCCGCATTCGCCGCCTGCTCGCGGCGAGGCGGGGCCGCTGCTCTTGCCGCAGCAGCTGGAGATGGTGAATGGATCATGGTGTGTGCGGGGTTGGTGCGCGCGAGCACGCACGGAGGACGCAACCGCTAGACGAATATCCTACAACGCATCCGATCCCGCATAACCGCAAGTCAGACCATGATCAAAGCGCGCCCTGCAGGATTCGAACCTGCGACCGTCGGATTAGAAGTCAGTGCCGAGCCGTGCCGTTTGATGATTATCCGTGCCACCTGAGCGCACTTTGCGTGTCCGGCGGTGTCGAGTCATGACGGGATGTGTCAGGGTGCGCGAGCACGCACCGGGCACGTACACGCCTTACGTGATCATTGCGTTCGGCTCTCCAAGGCAATTCCTATTCCAGACCACCGGGGCCTCGGCAACCGGATCAATTCCTTCCGCTTTCTCATCCGCGACCGGGACACCAAGTTCACTGCTGTTTTCGACGAGGTTTCGCCAGCGAGGGTATGACGGTGGTGCAGACCCGCCGCGCACGCCGTGGGCCAACTGCTACACCGAGCGGTGGGTGCGCACCGTGCGGGCTGAGTGCACCGACCGCATGCTGATCTACGATGAACGACATCTCTCGGTCGGTCGCGTCCGAGATGCGGTGTAAAAGTGAACGAGCGTAGGTTGCCGTGCTGAACCGACCAAAGTTCGCACTACGCAAGGACCTACGCTCGTGGCACGCACACTACCGCCCATCCAGGCCATCCGCGCCGAGATCGACGCCCTGTTCGCCCAGGAACCGTGACCTGGTCGAGGTCATCGAGGAAGTTGCCCGCCTCGGTGCCCGCCTGATCATCCAGACCGCCGTCGAAGCTGAGGTAGACGCCTTCCTGGGCCGCGCCCGCTACCAACGCGCCGCCACCATCGCAGCCGACGATGAACAGGCCGTGATTCGGGCCGGCCACCGCAACGGCCACTGCCCCACCACCATCAAGACCACCACCGGAGCGGTCACCATCGCCCGCCCCAAGCTACGCGGCACCACCGAGGCCTTCGCCTCCCGCCTGTTCGGCACCGGCGTCACCCGTACCCACGCGCTGGAGACCCTGGTCATCGCCTCCTTCGTCCGCGGCCTATCGGTGCGCGATGTCGAAGGCGCCCTGGCCGACGCACTCGGGCCAGAGGCAGCGCTGTCCAAGTCAACCGTCTCCACCATCTGCCAGGCCATCGTGGCCGAGTACGACGCCTGGTGCCGCCGCGACCTGTCGACCATCGAGCTGGACCACCTGTTCCTGGACGCCTCGCACTTCAAGATGCACGACGGGCAGCGCGCCGAGCCGGTCCTGGCCGCCTGGGGCATCACGGTTGACGGCAAGCCGATCTTCATTGGCCTGGCCGCCGCCGGAGCCGAGTCGACCGATGCATGGCACGACTTCCTGACCGACCTGGCAGGCCGGGGCCTGCACCCACCTCTGCTGATCGTCTCCGATGGCGCACCAGGCCTCATCAGCGCCGCTGAGCAGGTCTTTCCCCGCTCGCTGCGCCAGCGCTGTGTGATCCACAAATCTCGTAACGTGCTGTCGAAGGTCGGGGCCGGCGATCAGGGCGAGGTCAAAGCCGCCTTCTGGGACATCTTCGACACCAGCGGCTTGCGCGAGGACATCACTCCAGGCCAGGAGTTGGTGGAGTGGGTTCAGCGGCGCATCGACGCCTTCGCCGATACCTGGGGCGGACGCTACCCGGCCGCGGTCAAGAGCCTGCTGACCGACCGGGCGTCGCTGACCACCTACCTGCGCTTCCCGACCGAGCACCACAAGCGCATCCGCCACTCCAACTTCATCGAGCGGACCTTCGGCGAGACCCGCCGCCGGGTCAAGGTCATCGGCCGCTTCCCCGGCGAAACCTCATGCGTGTCGCTGGTCTGGGCCGTGCTGGACCGCGCCGCCCGCGGCTGGCGCGGATTCACCACCACCAGCAAGGGCCTGCGCACCCTGCACGACCTGCGCCGCGCCCTGCTCCAGCCACCTGCTCAGCTTCACCCGTCGACCCCTGAAGCCAGCGCCTTGGCACTTGCCACCCAGGCCGCCTAAGATCAACTCACGGCACCTACCTCGTTGAGCCTTTTACACCGCTCCGAGGACGCGACCATCTCGGTCGGTGTTGACCGAGTACACCGATCACTACAATGAGCATCGACCGCACCAGTCCCGCTCGCCCTCTTGTCTCCGCTCATCCACTCCTCCTAGCTCGGTGGATGTACGGCGGCTCAGTTTCCAGGAACATCGCCCGGCCACCGTTGCCGTTCCAGTCCCCTGACGACTGTACAACTGCGTCGTTTTCGCAGTTGCGCAGTCGTAATTCCTGAAGCAGCGGCGCGTCTTTGCTGCTGGCCATCCCGAGACGAACGGCGCGATAGTTGTCCGCTCCCTGCAGGTGGCGGGCGCGGGCGCTATCGAGCAAGCCGGGTAGGCCATCACCGGTCGGGATGGGCCTTGCGCAAGACAAGCTGTCCCCGAAACTCACTTCGCTCGAGCTGTCCACCTGCGGCTGTGGGCGTCGCCGAATTCGACCAAGAACTATTGCCTTTCCCTCGAGCCTGCCTGACGGTGGAGCGGATCAGCTTGATGCCCACGTGCACGCCATTCTTCCCTTTGACGTACCACTTCTGGTAAGGCAACCTTGAAATGCCGGACCCGCAACCGGGAATGCGGGAAACTCCTGCGGCGATATAGCTTCAGTTCATGATGGAGAGTGTTCGACCGCAAGGGACGCAACCGGAGATATCGGTGATCATCCCCTGCCGCAACGCGGCCAAGGTGATCGACAGTCAACTGTCCGCGCTCGTCGCCCAGGAGTGCGAAGTGGACTGGGAACTGGTGATCGCGGACGACGGGTCGACTGACGACACAATTGAGGTGATCCGCCGATACGAGTCTCTTCTACCGGCGCTGCGCATCGTGCGCGACGTAACGCGGCGCGGCGCCGCGGCGGCCCGGAACGCAGGCGCCCGCATGGCGGCGGCTGAGCACCTGCTTTTCCTGGACGCCGACGACAGCGTGAACGAGACATACCTGCAGCGGATGGCCGTAGCGCTACGCCATCACGGCCTTGTCTGCGCCGCACTCGATTTCGAACGGCTCAATTCCCCGGCCATCTTGACGAGCAATCCCCGCCCACGCACGACGGAGACGCAACATATGTTCAAGTTTCTGCCGCACGCCGGCGGCGGCTGCCTGGGCGTGCGCAAGGAGGTTTTCCTCGCCGTCGGCGGGTTCGACGAGACGATCCCGTGGCTCCATGACGCGGACCTGTGCTGGAGAGTGCAGCTCACCACCGGGGAGCCGCTCCATGTTGTACCGGGGGCGATTGAGTACGTTCGTCTGCGCAACACGTTGACAAGTCTGTTCCGCCAGGGCATCGCGAACGGCCGGGACGGTATCCGGCTGCGTCGGCGGTATGCCGCCTTCGGCGTTCCCTGGACACCTTGGAGCCGCCACCTCCGGCAGTGGCTGAAAGTCATTCGGGCACTCGCGCTGTCGGCGCGCCCGGAGCCGCGCGCCGAGTTCGCCTGGCGGCTGGGCAAGCAGATCGGCCGGCTGCACGGCTTACTGACCGACGGCCGGTAGGTGCGGCAGGTCGGCGAGGCGTTCTGTGACCCAGGCATCCAGCTTCATCCGCACGTCGAGGCGCTGCGCGCCGAGATGCGGCGACACGAACAGGTTCACCGGCTCACTCATCGCGTCGCGCAACGTCGGCACGTCCGAGTGCTCCACCGGATCGATCGCGAGGCCGGCCAGCCGGTCGTCGGCCAGTGCGGCCAGCACGGCCGACAAGTCGAGCGTTTCCAGCCGGCCCACGCAGACCAGGTGCGGCCGGCGATCAGCCACCGTAGCCAGCCAGTCCGGCCCAAAGGCGGCCGCCGTTCCTGCGCGGTGTGGCAACGCTGCGACGTGGATGTCGGCCCAGCGGTTGAGCTCGTCGGGTAGCTGACGTGGCACGCCATCCGGCAACGACGGCCACGCGGCGAACCGAACATCCGCGACGAACGGCGCCATCACCTTCCACACCGCCGCGCCCACCGGCCCGTGGCCCCAGATGGCCAGCCGATGGTCGGCCAGCGGACGGCCCATTCCCGACGCCTTGAGGTGTTGTCCGTGCTGGATGCCGATGAGGCCGGCGGCCGCGCGTCGGACCAGCACCAAGGTGGCCATCAACGCCCACTCACCGACAGCCTCGACGCTGGCCTCGGCGTTGCGGTGGAACACGACACCGCGCCGGGACAACTGCTCGAGGTCAACGTTGTCGGTACCGGATCCTGCCCGGACGACGCGAGCCAGCGCGGGCATCCGATCGAGTTCGGCCGACCCCAGTCGTACCCCGGAGCGCATCACGATGGCGACCACTCGGTCAGCGGTCTCGGACGGTACCCCCTCGAGATCGTCCGCGATCACCACATCATGATGAGCGGAGGGTGCCCGAATCGCGTCGGCGGCACCCTGCAGGACCAGAACCACCGGCCGGCGATTGCCGTTCATAGGTCGGCGCCATTGCTGGGATCGGTCATTCGCAGCAGGTCGTTGACTGACAAGAGCTCCTCGGGGCGACTGATCTGCCCGTTGGACATCAAGTCGATCGCGGTGCGCCGCATCGCCCAGGCGGCCGAGCGGGTGAGGTGGTTGGCGTAGATGCAGAGCCGGAAGCCGGCGGCTCCGAGCCCTGCCCAGCCCAGATGCAGGAACGCGGTCGGTACCGTGACCAGGGGCGTGTCGAGCGCCCACTCGGCCGCGACGCGCAGCGCCTCGGTACCAGTGGTGTCCTTCGAGTGCACGAGCACCGCGTCGGCGCCCGCGTCGACCATACATTCGGCGCGCTTGAGGGTCTCGGGGAATCCGGCGTCGCAGATCAGGCCCTCCGTCCGCCCTATCAACACGAGGTCGTCGCCGACGGTCTGGCGGATCTCACGGATCTGGTCGCAGATCAGAGTGAGATCAGCCAGCCCCTGCCGGCGACCGCTGCTGAAGCTGTTGCACTTCGGGTAGGCGCTGTCCTCGATGCACAGCGCGGCCGCGCCCGATCGCCAGAGCTCACGGGCGTACCGGCGGGCGCCGTCGAAGGAGCCCGCCGCATTGTCCACATCGACGATGATCGGCCGATCCGACACCGCGTCCAGTGCGGCGACCACACCGGTGAGATCCCGAACCGACACCAGGTTCGCGTCCGGCAGGCCGGCCGCGGTGGATACTTCCAAGCCGCTGACCCAAAGGGCATCACAGCCTGCATCGGCGGCCGCGCGAGCGGCGATCGCGTTGGGCGCGCCGATGGCCCGCAGCGGCCGGGTCTGGCCACGGTCGTTCAGGCTGGCGCGCAGTCGATGTGCGATGGATTTTTCGACAGCCAAGATAACCCCGTCATCGTACTCGCGTATTCGCTAGGGCATGAATCGTTCGTCGCCGGGGGCTGCACGGTCAAGTAGTCCATGGCTATGGTGTCGATGCCGCCGAGATCAAGACACCTTCGTATCGCCGACCAAGGGGACTGTACGATGGCTACAGACGTGCGCGATCTGGTCCTTGCTATCCACGCCGACTCAGCCGAAACCGCCCGTCGCTGGCACGAGCTGAGCCCGACCCCGCCCGCGTGCTTCGACGAGACGTTCTTGTTCCACCTCTATTCGCACCATGTGGGCGCGCTCGCCTACGACGCCGCCGATGTGCTCGGGTGGCGCTCCATGTTTCCGCCGTTCCTCCAGACCGTGTTGTCGCGCAGCGGTGGCCTGTCAGAGGCCGTCTGGGAGGCGCACTACGCCGGACTCGTCGAGCTCGCCGAGCGTGACCCCAAGCTGATCGCACAGTGCCTGGTGGTCAAGGGCGCCCTGCTCGGCACGATGTACCAGTCCAAAGAGCATCGGGTGATGGGCGATTTCGACCTGATCATCGCGGCTGACAAGCTCGACATGCTACTCAACCTGCTCCGCGAGTCCGGATACGACCGCCGCTCGGACATGGCCTACGACATGCAGCGAGACATCGGGCCCTCGTTCACCGGCGCCGGTCTCACCTCGATGCACGTCTGGGAGATGCCCAAGGGGTGGGAGTGTCATGTGTCGACGGGAAAGGTCGGCACCGTCGAATGCCTCCTGCCCACGCCCGAACTGCACATCATCGAGCTGCTGCTCAATGCGCACGAACACGCCTCCAGCTGGAACTACGCGCTGTGGGAGTCGGACTTGCAGCTCGTACGCGCGATCGACATCGAGGTGATCTGGGAAGCAGCGGGCGGCGTGGATCCGCTCCGCCTCTGGGAGACCGCGGTTGATGTCGGTCTGGAGGCCGAGACCGCGCTCGGGCTGTGGGTGCACGAGCAGCTCCGCGGCAGCCTGCCGGCCAACTGGTCACCGCTGCGAGTGGTGATCGACGCCGTGGCACCGTTCGGTGACCTCTACGCGCTGCCGGAGTCTGTCGACACCGACGAGCCCATCCGGCGCTGGCCGCTGTCGGTCCGCGAGCGAGCCTTCCACCCGAGCCGGCACCAGCTCGCGCTCGACCAGCTACCTGAGCATCAGCACACGGTCGAGTTCATCGCCGACATCAAGGCCGGCCGAGTATCCCGGCGCCAGCCGACCAGCCGCATCGCGGACCGGGCCCGAGCCGCGCTGTCCGGGATCTCTCCCTCCGTGTAGGCCCCGTCGATGGAGCCGGAACGGTACCAGAAACCGACGCTCGCCGACGGCTGGCAGGCACTGGCCGACGGCATGAACGTCCACCGGTGGTTCCTGGTCGGGCACAAGCGGCTGCACGGCCGCCTGGTGGAGCGTGAGACCCGGGCGGCTGAGCTGCTCGGGCGGCCGTTGGTGATCAACGGCCCGTACCGGCGAGGGCTGCTGTTACAGGCACTGCATCCCGGCCGATCGAGCCGGAGCCTTGCCGCGGCCGTGGACGCGCTCGGCGCGTTCCGGCATCGCTCCGTGGTCGCGTCCCCGGTGATCGACTGGTGCGCCCGCTCGGGTGAGCTGATGTTGCCGGACTTCGCCAAGGTGGATCCGAATCCAGCGCTGCCCGAGCTGGCGTCAGCCGAGGAGATCTTGGTCTTGGCCGGCCTCGGGCCGCTGAGATCAGCCGCCCTCGACGTGGTGGTGCTGTATCCGGATCCGGTACCGGCCGCCGTCGGCTGGCACGCCGACAACGGGTGCGGCGTGGTGCGGTGGCCGGTCAACGCGGTGGACCTGGCCGCCCAGCTGGCCGTGGCCGCCGCCTTCCAGCTGCTGCACTCCTTTTACGCTGAACTGGCCAGCGACGCGCAACGCGCGGAAGAAGCGGCCAACCGGGTCGCGGCGGAACTGCTGGCTGACGCGATCACTGCACGTGTGCTGCGTGCGGCACGGGCAGCCACGCTTTCTGGCTCTGACCGGAACTGGACTGAAGCATGCCTCGACGAGGCCGAGTCACGTCTGCTGTCCCACCGCATCGTGTTTGAAGGGCTGCGTGGCGTCATCGAACTCACCATGTTCGAGTTCGTCAACGTGTCGGTGCCCGGGGCCACCCAGTACGACAAGTATGCGAGCGGATATGGCATCGGGCAGTCATAACCTCTTTGTGGTGCTGGAGGGGGTGGACGGCAGCGGCAAGACCACCGTCCGCAAACATCTCTTCCGGCACCTGATGGACAGTGGTCATGAGGTGTTGTCCATCCAGGGCGCCTCCTGGATGGCGGCTGAGTCGACGCGGGTCATCGTGGAAGCGCGCTTCCTCGGCTGGCCACACCCACCCGAAGAGATCCTCCAGGCCTACCTTGACGAGAAGACCGCGCTGACCGACCGGCTGCTCGGGCCGCACCTGGTTCACCGGAGCGTCGTGTGCGACAGGTACGTGCACAGCGATGTCGTCTACGCGTCGACGACATGGGGGATCCCGGTCGAGGTCAGCTATCCGCGCTACCTCGCCGCACCGATACGCCGCCCCGACCTCGTGCTGTTCCTCGACGCACCGCCCGAGGTCAGCCTGCGCCGGCTGGCGGCCAGTCGGCGGCCCGACGACATCCACCCGTGGGAACGGCTCGACAAGCTCCGCCGCAACTACGAGTTGTTCCAGAACGTCATCTTCGACAGCGCCGCGCCGCTCGCCCCCTCGGCGCGGATCGACTGCAGTCGGCCCCTGGCCGCCGTGTGTGATGAGGCGCTGCGACTCGTCCGCGAGCGTTTCGCCGAATCAGAAGAGAATGATGGATGATTGCCAGACGGCACCTCGCACGACGTGCCGGCGGTCACCGCACCGAGATGGTCGCTCCACGCGACCGGCGCCACGCGGGATCTCCTCGGCGGCTCCGGCAAGTCATCCGGCCATGTCCCGCTTGTCTACCACGCATCGGCCGACGACCAACAGGTCCAGCCCGCTCGACCAGAACGTGCGGACCGCGTCGGCCACGCTGGACACGATCGGCTCGCCGGCGAGGTTGAAGGACGTGTTCAGCAGCACCGGAACACCAGTGCGCTCGCCGAACCGCGTGAGCAACTCGTGAAACAACCCCTGAAGCTCGCGGTCGACCACCTGTGGCCGGACGGTCCCGTCCACGTGCACCACCGCCGGCGCCAGCCTGCTCAGCGCATCAGTGGCGCGGCAGGTCGCCGTCATGAATCGGTAGTCGCTGTCCCCGACCAGGTATCGATGGGCGTCGCCGGCCGGCATCGCCGGGCAGAACGGTCGCCAGTTCTCCCGCATCTTGATCGCGGAGTTGACCCGATCGCGCGCCTCGACCCGGCGGGGATCGGCCAGAATGCTGCGCTGGCCGAGGGCGCGGTGTCCCGCCTCCAACCGTCCCTGCGCCCAGCCGACCACCGCCCCGTCGGCCAGGGCCCCGGCGACCTCGCCCGGCAGGTCGGCGGGTATCCGATACCGGCAGCCGAACCGGCCGAGCTCGCGCTCGACCTCCTCATCCGACCAGTGCGGCCCGAGCGCGACCGTGGTCAGCGGCTCCGGGTCGTATCCGTCAGCACGTGACAGGGCCAGCGCCGCCCCAGCAGCGGCTCCGGAATCGCCGCACAGTGGATGGGCGAACACCCGCTCGGCTCTGGTGCGATCGGACAGTGCGAGGCTCAGCTTCACGTTGTGCGCCACCCCGCCGCCCAGGCTCACGTTGATGACGCCGGTCTTCTCGATCGCCCAGCCGACCAGCCGACACACAGTGTCCTCCAACGACCGCTGGGCGGTGTAGGCGAGATCCATGTGCCATTGGGTCATGGGTGCGTCCGGCTGCCGGGGGTCCCTTCCGAACAGCTCGGTCAGCTGGTCGGTGAATCGCCCGGACGTCGAGTGCCGGCCATTGTGGATGTACGCCGGGTCCAGGCGGTATTCCGGACGGCCATCCGTCCTGGACAGCATCCGGCTGACCCGCTCGTTCAGATCAGGCCGTGCGGTGCCATAAGCGGCCAGCCCCATCACTTTGTATTCCTCGCCGTAGGCGTGGAAGCCGAGAAACTCGGTGATCGCCGCGTAGAACCAGCCCAGCGAGTCGGGCATGGTGATCTGATGAAGCTGTTCGAGCTCCGATCCGCGGCGCAGCCATATCACGGTGCATTCGGTGTCTCCGCTCCCATCGATCGTCAATACGATGCTCTCTTCGTACGGCGATTGGAGACCGGCCTGCACCACATGGGCGTAATGGTGGGCCACACCGCGAATCGGTGGCGGAGCGGAGATGCCGAAATATCGCCGCCAAACCTGGTGGTGGCGGCCCTCCGTGGCGTCCGCCGAGAAGTCTCGCAACTTGGTCGCCTGCCACCGCCGGGTCGCCTCGCCCTGGTCGTGGCGGGCGGCCAAGCCTGCGTAGAAGTCGGCGATCCGGCCATCGCCGAAGGCGTCGATGTCCCAGGGCACCGCCACCGCGTCGATCTCGTCCAGTTTTACGCCGGCCTCGTCCAGCGCCCATTTCAGCGCGCGCACCGGGTAAAGGCCAGGCGCGTGCTTGTACCGTAACAGGCGTTCCTCCTCCACAAATGCGAGAAGCACACCATCGCGCACGATCGCGACCGCGGGGTCGAAATGTCCTTCCGAAATGCCAAGATAGGTCGCCACCCACGTACGCTAACAGAGGAAGTGGGCTGTCGGCACTGCAGCGCACAACGCACAGAATAAGGAAGAATTTCGTAGCGACCTAGAGAATTTCGAGGAGGAGGCCGAATGACCAGTATCGGCGAGGCAGCGGAGACCGAACGGAACTTGGCCGCCCTGTGGGAAAAAGCCGACTATGTCACGCCGCTGACCCTGCGGGCTGTTTCGGACCTAGGGGTCGCCGACCGGCTGGCGGATGGGCCGCTGCCGGTCCGGGCCATCGCGGCGGCGGTCGGCGCCGACGAGGACGCGCTGCGGCGGGCACTGCAGGTGCTGGCCGGCCAGGGCATCTTCGCCGCCGGGCCGGACGACACGTTCGCTCACACGCCCATGTCGGCGCTGTTGCGCTCGGACCATCCGTGTTCGGCCCGGGAGACCGCCTCGCTGCACGAGTGCGACATCCGGGCGTGGAGCGAGGTCATGTACAGCCTCCGGACCGGACTGTCGGCTTTTGAACACGTCTACGGGACGGACCGGTGGAGCTACTTCGACGAGCACGCCGAGGAGGGCAGGCGGTTCAACGCGCGGATGCGCAGCGCCAGCCGACGGATCGGCCGGGCACTGGCGGAGAGCTACCCGTGGACCGGCTCTGAGCGGGTCGTGGACGTCGGCGGCGGCAACGGCGGCCTGCTGCGGGAGCTGCTGGTGCGGCATCCCAGCATGACCGGCCACTTGTACGACCAGCCCAGTGTGGTGGCCGACGCCGCCGAGGTGTTGGACGGGGTGGCCGACCGGTGCGTTGTCGAGGGCGGCGACTTCTTCGCCGGCGTGCCCGCGGGCGGTGACGTCTACACCCTGGTCAACGTGGCACACGACTGGCCCGACCAACGCGCCCTGGAGCTCCTGAAGGTGATCGCCCCGCACATCGGGGACGAGACGCGTCTTCTGGTGGTCGAGGGCGTTCCCGGCCACGACGGCGCAGCGTCCCGATCGGGCGCGCTCGACATGCACATGCTCGTTGTCTGGGGCGGCAAGGAGCGCACCTACGACCAGTGGTCCGATCTCCTCGCACAGATCGGGCTCATCATCCGGCGCACCTTCCGCGCCGGGCCCCGAGTGGTCCTCGAGTGCGGCCGTTGAGCTACTTCCGCCAGCCATTGATGGCCAGGCCGGGGTCGGCGGCCGCGTTCAACAGCCGCCGGCTCCAGCCGTAGGTCATCGGCAGCCAGTTGAAGTCGTGGTCCGGACCCACGATGTCGGCCAGCTCGATCAGCTTCATCATCTCCACCATCGCGGCAAGCGGCTTGGCCACCCGCCACGCGTCCCGCATCCGCTCTGGATCAACGGTGTCGGCCCAGGCGGCGAAACAAGCGTCGAGATAGGACGCGGCATCCGGCTCTGACACGTCATGCAACCATGAGGCCAGATCGAACAACGGATTCGTCACGGTGGCGAAACTCCAGTCGTGCAGCAGGATCTCGTCGCCACACACGGCCACGTTGCCCGGGTGGAAATCGCGGTGCACGACCGTCTCCGGGATGCCCGCCTCCTCCAAACGCTCGGCGCATTCGACCAGATACGGCGTCAATGCCTCCAGCCGATCGGCCTCTTCACCGCTCAACGCTCGGCCCAGATTCTTCGCAAGCCTGGGCGCCCGCCAGATGTCGTCACGCGCCATGATCGACCGCACTCCGTCGGCCAGCGCAGCCGGGGTGAGCGGCATACACCCCGCGGCGATCAGCTCCTCGCCACGGTCAATGGTCTCCTTCTGCACCATAACCAGCTGGGCCAGGCACGCGCGACGCCGCTCCACGGACACCGCCCAGCCGTCAACACCACCGAAGTCCTCAGCCAGCCACCAGCGGTCACCCGGCGACACCGCCGTGATGACAGCGAACGGCGCGACCCCCAAGGACGCCAGATACCGAGTGATGTCCGGCTCACGAGCCAACCTCGGCAGCACCGCCTTCAGATAGAGGTCGCCCTGGTCAGTCGGTGTACACAGCACGGCGGACATGCTCCAGTGCTTGACCTGGCGGCTCGGGGAGAGCCGCACGCGGCCGGCCGCCTTGAGCTCCCCGTCGATGTAGCACTCGGCCCGCTCGAACCAGCCAGGCCGAAACCAGTCCGAAGCCGGTGACCGGGACCTCGCCACCCACCTGTCCAGCACCACGCTCTGTCCACTCACCGCCTCCGGGCCGAGCCACGCGAACCCATCGGCGGAGACCAGCCTCGACCCATGCGCATGCAGCACCACGGTCGTGAAGTCCAACGGCTCCAACACCACGGTCGTCACCCCGAGCTCCCGACGGACTCGATCGGTCAGCTCGCTGTCCATCGGCGGCCACCTGCCGTTGAACCGCATCCGCGGCAGCACCGGACCACCACCGGCCACGTCGCACAACACGGCCCCGTCCTGGCCGACGATCACCAGCACGGCTTCCACGGACTCAGGCGACATGATCAATCCTCCAAGGATCGGCGGAGTTCACGAGAAAGGACGCGCGCGTCGGTCATGACCTGCGCGATCGACGAATACTCCCACCGCCCGTACCGTCCGAGCACGACGACACCTGCCCGGTCCAGCGCGGCCCGCGCGGAGGCCACTGTGCACCGGGCCTCCTCAGTGAACACCACGTAGGCGGGATCGGCCGTGATGACGTTCGAGTCGATGATCTCGTCCGCCGGGGCCAGCGCGCCGACCCGGCGGGCCGCCGCCGCGACCTCCGCCGTCAGGGCGGAGTCGTCGGCCGGTGCCTCATCGGCGCGTTCGGGGACTTCGGCCAGCAGGCCCCATCCGTTCTCCGGCGCGCTCGCCGGGTCGAAGTTGTGCATGTACACGAGCCGGGTGAACGGCGTCGCCGGGTCCGGATAGTAGTGCCACAACGTGCGGTGCGCCGGTCGGCGGCCGCGGACCGACAGGGCGACCGACCGTACCCGGGTCGATGGAAGCCGCCGGCAGGCGGCTCGGAGACCGGCCGGGATCTGCGGGACCAGCTCGACGACGACCGGAAGCGGCAGGGTGGATACGCATGCCCGGTACCGGACAGTGCTGACGCCACCGGCGTGCCGTGCCCGGACCGTACGGGCCGCCGTGTCCACCTCCGTCACGGTGTGTCCCGTCCGCAGATGGCCGACCCTGGCGGCCAGTGCCCGGCTCAGCACTTCCATGCCTCGGACCGGCGCGTCCGCGAGAGGGCGTGGGTACCAGCCGTTCTTGTTATACGGTTCGGTCCGCGGGCCGGTCTTCACGGAGCCCCGGACGATCTCGTCGAGGCTGGGGCGCTGCAGGTTCCATTGGAATCCGGTGGTGGCCAGCTCGTCGAGCGGCCGTCGCCACTGCTTCCGGTTGTACGGGAAGTAGAAGAGCTCGCACATGGACGCGCCGAACATGGCGAGCAGCTGTTCGCCGTAGTGGCGGACGGGCGCCTCAGCGCCCAGCGCGGCGAAGTCGGCGAGACACCGGTCGCGTAATTCGGGCGGCAGATCACCGAGGTTGAGCTGGAACGGGTACCGGACGGCGTGGCCGGCGATGTCGATCAGCGCCCGCGGCGGGCACCGTTCCAGAACGTCGCCGAGCAACGCCCGGACCACCTGCTCGATCTCCCTGTCCGGCAGGTGCAGCAGATGGAGCACGTGGTCGAACCAGTAGCCGTCGAAGTTCTCGGTCCGGACCAGGCCACCTGGCCGGGCTTCCCGCTCCAGCACCATGCTGTGCCGGCCGAGCTCCGCCCCCACGGTCAGGCCTGCCACGCCGCCGCCGAGCACCACGACGCCGACGTCCTCGACCTCCCCGCTCACCCGAGCATCCGCTGCCTGATCGTGACGAAAGCCTCGGCCGCGTGGCAGCCGAACTGGGCCCCGCGCAGCGTGGCCAGCGCGCGGATGGCCTCGGAGGACCGCTCGTGCGGGAACGGCCGGATCTGGGACGCGAAGCATTCCATCGCGGCCACCTTGCGATCGAGCTCCGCCGCGACGTCGACGAACGCGGTCGGGCTGAAACGCGGCGTCCACGGCGCGTTCCAGTTCGACTGCGACAAGGTCTCGTAGCCGTAGACACCGGCTGGTGGCGCCGCTCCGATCGGCCGGGCGCACACCAGCGCGGACAACGACACCCGCTGATGGTCCAGGAACAGGTCGTGGCCGAACGGCAGGAACACCACGTCGGGACGGCGTTCGCTGAACACGTCCAGGAGCTGGGCGTTCATGTCGGCGTGGGATACCTGGTCGAGCTCGGCAATCGGGAAATCGAGCACCGTCGTGTTCGCCACGCCCAGCAGATCATGTGCCTTGCGCGCCTCGTCGACGCCGGCCCGGCCGAGTTCCGCCGGGAAGCGCGGAGGCTGCGCTCGCGACACGATGACCACCGAGACCTCGGCCCCCGCCTCGGCCAGTTTGCACATCGTCGCCCCCGCTCCCAGCACTTCGTCGTCGGGGTGCGGGGCGATCACGAGCACTCTCCGTGGACTCATTCACGCGATCATAGGACGGCGGTGCCGCTGTTCGGTACCTTACAATCCGGCCATGGGTACCGAGAGTCCGACCGACCTGGCCTGCGCGGAAATGCTCCGCATGTGGCCGACGGTCGCCGACCACCGGGTGGCGACCGCTGACCGCATCCTCACCGCCGCCCGCCCACTCCTGGGTGACGCGCCGGACATCGCCGAGCCCGCTGCCGCGCCCCGGTATGCGCTGCTCCACCACATGCTGCTGACACTGCAGGCAGCCGCGAAGGACGAGCGCTCCGACCTGGTCAAGGCGGCGGGTCGCCTGCTCGACGAGGCCGGCACCGTGCCGGCCGATCGCATCCGCACCGTGACGGCGGCTGATTGTTCCTCGTTCTCCATGACGGGCATGAGTGACCCGGTTCACGTGGTGCCGCCATCGGCCACCGCGACAGACCAGGCCGGCTTCGATCTCGCCGGTGCTCTGAAGGCGGTCCGGGCGGCCGGGTTCGGTCCGCTGATCGAGCGAGCCACGGGCGTGATCATCGATCTGGGAGCCCGTGCCGAGTACGCCTCTCCGGTGAGCTTCACCTTGAGCTTCCTGCCCGCCACCATGGGGATCGAATGGTCGTCCGACCCGGTCGAGGTCGGCGAGTCGATGGTGCACGAGGCCGCGCACACGTGGCTCAACGAGTGCTTCGACGCTCAGGGCATCAACGTCCCGGCCGGGCCTCTCATCTACTCTCCGTGGAAGGACGCCGACCGGCCGCCCAAGGGGATCATCCACGCCGCGTTCGCGTTCTCGACCGTGGTGCGGTACTTGTCTGCGGCCGGCGAGAGCCGGGACGTGGCCGATCGGCATGTGCGCCGGATCTCCGCCGAGAAGCGCATCATCGACAGGCACCGCGCGAGTGTCGAGTCGGCCATCGCCATGATGCCCGATGGCGACACCCGCAACATGGTGCTGAGCCAGCTCGACATCGCGCTGTCCGTGGAATGAGTGCCTCGATGCCCCCGCCCTGCGGGCCGGGGGTCGGTCGGCACCCTTGTCAGCGGTAGGACATGGCCTGCGCCCGGTACAGCCGCGCGTATCGGCCGTTCGCTGCCATCAGCTCCTGGTGCGTGCCCTGCTCACTGATCGCGCCTTCCTCGAGCACGACGATGTGATCGACCATGTGCAACGTCGAGAAGCGGTGCGACACCAGCACTGCGATGGTGCCGTGGCGCGCGCCGGCCTCGCGGGCCAACGCGGTGAACTGTTCGAACATGGCGTGCTCGGCGTGCGGATCGAGCGCGGCCGTCGGCTCGTCCAGCACCAGCAGCAGCGGGTCCTCACGCATCATCCCGCGAGCCAGGGCCAGCTTCTGCCACTGACCGTGCGACAGGTCGACGCCGCCGAACGCCGGCCCGAGCTGCGTTTCGAGTCCGTCTGGCAGCCCGTCGACGATGCTCCGCGCGGCCGCCGCGTCCACCGCCCGGCCGATGTGGCCGGCGTCGTCGATCCGCCTGGTGTCCCCGACTCCCACCGTCTCGCGGACCGTGAACTCGAACTTCACGAAATCCTGGTGGGAGCCGGACAGCCGGGCCTGCCAGGCGGCGGGACGGATCTCAAGCAGCGGCCGGCCGTCCACCGTGACTTCGCCGGAGGTCGGCCGATACAGGCCTGTGAGCAGCTTGACCAGCGTGCTCTTGCCGGCACCGTTCACCCCGACCAGGCCGATCATCGCCCCGGCCGGCATGTCCAGGCTCAGGTTCTCGATCACGTACCGGTCAGTGCCCGGATACGCGAACGTCACCCGATCCAGGCTGATCCCCTTGGTCAGGCGGTCCGGCGGGGCGGCGCCCTCGTCGACGAACTGATCGGAGTAGGCCCGGAGCCACTGGTACTGGTCGACGATGTTGCCGGCCGCCGCGACGTCGTTGGCGCTGAGCACAGTGCTGGAGAGCTGGTTGCGCAGCCGGCTGGCCAGCACGACCACGAGTACCACGTCGCCGAGGGAGGCCGACCCCTCGGCCGCGGCCTGGGCGATGAGCCACACGGCGACCGCGAAGCCGGCCCCGTAGCAAACCCAGCCGAGAAGCATCCACAGCGTGCCCTTCAGCCGGGCCAGCGTCTGGATCCGGATCACCTCGTTCCACCTCTCGTCGGCCCGCCGATCGATCTCCGCTGCGCTGCCCGAGACTCGGATCTCCTTGGCCGGCCTCGGGTCGACACACAGGTAGTGCAGAGCCTCCTCGTGCCGGCTCAGCTCGGCCGTGGCGTTGACCGCGCCGCGGAAGAGGTTCTGCCCTTTCCGCGCGAAGATCAGCGGTGGTACGCCGAGCAGTGCCAGCAGGCCGAGCATGGGCTGGACGCTGGCCAGCAGCCAGATGCTCAGCGCCAGGCTGACGGTGGTCGAGCAGGTTTCGGCTACCGACCAGCACGACGAGGCCAGGGTGAACGTGCCTTTCCGCAGGATGCGCAGGCGGTCGAGGTAACCGGGTTGCTCAAGGTGCGTGATCGTCGGAACCGCGCTGGTCCGCTGAAGGATCTCCTGGGAGAGCCGGAGGTCGACCTTCTCTGCCACGCCGACGCGCAGGTTGTACTGGACGCGGCCACCGGCCGCCTTGACTGCGTACGCGGCCCCGCCCATCGCCACCACCACCAGCAGGCCCCAGCTGGGCGAGAGGCCGGCGTGGTCCACCACCTGCTTCTGGCTCAGGGCCAGCGCCGCGACGCCGATCGCCTGCACGACGATCCAGGCGAACACGATGGCCGAGCCCTTCGGGTCCACGCGCACGGTCAGTGCCATGATGTCGGCGACGGTCCGCAGGCGGCGGCTCACGTCGTCACCTCGACCGTCTCGAAGCGGGCCGCCTGCAGGGCGAACATCTCGGCGTACTCACCACCGGCGGCCAGCAGCGAATCGTGGCTCCCCGACTCCACGATCCGGCCGTCCGCCAGCACGACGATCCGGTCGGCGTCGCGGATGGTCGACATCCGGTGCGAGATGAGCAGCACGGAGGCATCCCGGACCACGGCCGTCACCCGGCTGAAGAACTCCGTCTCGACCTCCACGTCCAGATGCGCGGTCGGCTCGTCGAACACCAGGACGCTGCGGCCGTGAGCGTTGGCGAACAACGCACGGGCGATGGCCAGTTTCTGCCACTGGCCGCCCGATGCCTCCCGCCCGTCCGAGCCACCACGCCACATCATCGTGTCGAGGCCGTCCGGCAGTTGCTCGATCAGATCCTCGGCCGCGGCGTCGCGGATCGCCGCCCGGATGCCGGTCACGTCGTCCAGTGCCTCCGGAGCAGACAACGCCACGTTGTCGGCGGCCGAGCCCGGGTACCGTACGAAGTCCTGGAACACTACGGTCATCCGCCGGCGCCACTGGTCGATGTCCAGCTCTGCAAGGTCGACCCCGTCGATCGTGATCCGGCCCGAGGTCGGCTTGTAGAGCCCTGCCAGCAGCTTGGTGAGTGTGGTCTTGCCCGCGCCGTTGCGGCCCACGAGGGCCACCCTCTCCCCCGGCTCGATCGTCAGGCACAGATCATCGAGAGTCGGCCGCGTCGCGTTCGGGTAGCTGAACGTCACGTTCTCGAAGCGGATCGCGGGCGTGCCGGTGAATGCCAGATCGCGGCCGGAAGCCGCGACCGGAGCCCGGTCGGTCTCCAAGCGGTTCAGGGCGTTGACGGCGCCGATCCCGAACTCGATGTCGAAGGCTTCCCGGCCCATACCGCTGATCAGGAACAGCGACCACGCTGCCATCAGGCACGTGGTCAGCGTGTCCTGGGATATCTCGCCACGCGCGGCGGCCAGGCCGGGCACGCCCAGCGCGAGACCGGCGCAGATGAACGCGATGGCGATGATCAGACGCTGGCGGCGCATCACCGCAGAACGCGGACGCGCGTAGGAGTCGAGCCACGCGGCCATCACCCGTTGGCGCCGCTCGGCCAGCCATCCGCCGATGCCGAACATGCGCACCTCTTTGGCGAAGGCGCCATCGCTCATGGCGTCGGACAAGTATTGGACCCGGCGCCCCTCGGCGCTGCGGGACTGGTCCACCAGTGACAGGTAGGTCCACTGGCGCCGCACGATGGATCGGCTGATCAGGCACAGCACGAACAGGCCGATGCCGAGCGGCACGTTGAAGGTGCAGATGAGCCCGGCACCGAACATCGCGCCGACCATCCGGAAGGTGATGATGGCCTGGCCGACCGCGGCGAGGCCAGGTGAGCCAGTGCGACCGCGGGTGCTGCCGATGTCCGATGCCCGCTGCACGTCGTCCTGGTATCCGGGGTCCTCCAGGTGCGCGATCCCGCGCGGCGACAACACGATGGCCCGCACCCTGCGGCGGACCAGGCCGTCGATCCTGCCGGCCATGTTGGCGGCAGCGAGGCTCGCCACCGAGTCGGACAGCTCCTCCATCACGAACATGACAATCAGCGCGAACAGCGGCAGGATGACCGCGGAGCCATCCGTTTCGCCGGCCAGCACCCGGGACGCCTCGCGGACGAGCCAGCCCGCGGCCAACGCGACCAGGGGACTCGCGACCGCGTTGGCCAGGTACGAGCCGAACAATCCGGCCAAGCCACTCGGCCGCCCTTGGAACAACAGGACAAGTAACCGGCGACGTTCACCGAATGTCTTCCGCCACGCCGGCAGCGCGGTCCGGAAGCGAAATCGTGGATAGGCAATAGCAGTATTCGAAACGGACTCCGCCAACGATCTCCCCGTTCGCAATTCTTCGCCGTTATCGGGCGCACGCCGGTTTGCCGCCCAAACGTAATGCCATTCCGAACCTAGGCGAGGACAACTCGCCAGTCAATGACGGTTTGAGAAAGGCCGAACCAGGCTTGTACGATGTAGGCCCGATTGAGATCTCGAAAGAAAGGCTGATCGAGTGCAAACCCATGTGCCGCCGGCCTTAGTCGCGAGTTCCATGGCCAAGGCGATCGAGACAGCGTCAGTCCACACAGATCCATTCACGTACGCGGTTCTCAGCGATATATTCCCGGACGACATGGTAGCGGAGCTCCACGCGCTCCTCCCCGACGACGCGGAATACGAACGACTCCGTAGCCCGGATTCGCTATTGAGCCGCAACCCGTTCCGCTCGTCCTGGCGGTTGAAACTCGACGAGCGTACGCCGGCCGATCCATCGCCGCGGTTCCGGGCCTGGGTCGCCGTTGCCGAAGAGCTGAAGAAGCCGGCCACCGTGGAGAGCTACCTGACGGCCTTCCGCGACTGGTTGCCGCGGGGTCTGCGCGCCGAGTCGCTGAAGATCGGCGTCCGGCTCTACCGCGACCTCGGTGGCTCCGTCATCGGCCCGCACACCGATGGGGCCGACAAGATCATGACGTGCATCCTGTACTTGCCCGGGGCATCCCCGCGAAGCGATTCGGGCACGCGCATCCTGCGGCACCGGGATCCGGCCTTCACTCCCCTGCCCGACTCCGAGTACGACCACACCCGCTACTACGACGCGTGGGACCTGTTCGAGACGGTGGAGGCGGTGCCGTACCAGGCAAACACGGCGATAGCCATGGTGCGCGGCCCGCGCTCGTTCCACAGCGTGGCCATCTCGCCCGACGCACCGCCACGGTTCAGCCTCATGTATCGGTTCATCGTCCAGTGAGCGGCTGTCCCGACGAACTCGTCCTGGTCACCGGTGGCGCCGGCTTCCTGGGCCGACATCTCGTTCGGCACCTGACCGAGAGAGGCCGGCCGGTTCGCGTGCTCGACGATCTGTCGACTGGCGACCACGCCGCCCTGCCCGCCGGGGTGGAACTACGCGAAGGCGACGTGCGCGACGCGGCCGCGGTCCGCTCCGCCTGCGAGGGTGCCACTACCGTGGTGCACATGGCCGGCGTCGTCGGCATGCGACTCGCCACCGCGCACCGGCAACTGTCCTTCGACGTGGCCACCATCGGGACAAGGAACGTCATCGAGGCAACCGGCGAACACGTCGACCTGGTGCTGTTCTCGTCCTCTGCCGTCTACGGCCTCAACGAGGCGGCCGTGCCCATGCGCGAGGCGGTCGCGATCCCACGGTCGGTGCCCCACGCCTACGATGGCGGCAAGGACGGCTACGCCACCGGCAAGTGGGAGATGGAGCGGTTCGGCCGCGAGGCCGCCATGGCCGGTCGGCGCACTCTGACCGTGCGACCGTTCAACGTGGTCGGCGACGGCCAGAGCTCGGCGTACGGAATGGTCATGCCGACCTTCCTTCAGCGCGCGCTCGAAGGCGAACCGCTCGTGGTGTACGGCGATGGCCGCCAGCGCCGGTGCTTCAGCGAGGTGAACACCTTTACCCGGGCTGTGTTCGACCTGATGGCCACGCGGGAGGCCTGGACGCCGGGCAGGAACGTGGTCAACGTCGGATCGACGGCGGAGACCGCGATCCTCGATCTGGCGCACCGCGTGATCGCCAAGGTGGGAAGCGACTCAGCCATCGTCCACGCCGACTACGGCTCTGTGTTCGCCGGGCGCCGCGACGTGACCCACCGGGTGCCGGACAGCACACTGCTGAACAGCCTCGTCGGCGAGCCCGGCTGGATGGACGTGGACATGATCATCACCGACATACTGCGGAAGCTGGTGGTTAAACAGTGATCAACGGTCAGTCGATCAGTGTCAGTGCCAAAGCGGCGGTCATCCGCGACGGCAAACTCCTGGTCACCGTCTACGAGGAGCCGTTCCTGCACTACAACCTGCCCGGGGGCCGGCTGCGCAACGGCGAGTCACTGGAGCAGGCGGTCGTCCGCAAGCTTCGGGAGGAATGCTGCGCCGACGTGGAAGTCGACCGCCTGCTGTACGTCTTCGAGTACATCCCGCCGGAGGGCGCCGACGACCCTGCGGAGTACCAGAAGGTTCAGTTCAACTTCCTGGCCCGGCTCGCGGACGGCTGCGAGCCGCGTCTCCCGGACACCAAGGGCGAGGAGGACGGCATCGCCTGGCTCGACCTCGCTGCGGTCGCCGACGCACCGATCCTCCCCCCGGTCGCCGGCAAGCTGCTCGAAGCACTGGCCAAGCTACCTGAGTACGATCCGCTCATTCCCGCGCATACACCGGTCGCGCCGAAGAGCGTGGCGTGATGGAGACGGCCGCCGTCAACCTCCGTGCCGAGTATCGGCTCCTCATGCTGTTGTCCCGTATCGATCTCGATGCCGAGGACCGGGCCGCCGTCCGCGAGTTGCTCGCCAAGTCCACGGACATCGACTGGGGGCTGTTCATCGACGCGGCCGGCCGGCATCGGGTGCTTCCGCTGGCCGCCGGCAACCTGGCGCGCTACGACCTGGCCTTCGACGAGAGCGACGGGCACCGGCTGCTTCCGTACTGGTGGCTGTTCGCTGGTGTCCCCCGGGCCAACGGCGAGCGCAACGCGGTGCTGCGTGCCGGGTACGCACCGGTTCTCCGTGCCCTGACCGAGGCGGGCGTGCCGTACGTGGTGCGCAAGGGTCCGGCGATCGGCGAGCGCCTGTACGGCGATTCGTCGCTGCGCGTCACCAACGACCTCGACATCATGGTGGCTGAGAGCGACCTGCCCCGGTTCGCGGACTGCCTCACGTCCGTCGGTTTTCAGCAGGGCCGGTTGGACCGGACGCGAGCGAGGATCGAGCCGTTCAGCCGCAGCACCACGATCTACTGGAAGGTTCACCTGGTGAACGAGCTTCCGTTCGTGCGGGCGGCCGGGTTCGCCGGGGTCGACCAGTACATCGTCGACGCGGTGACCAGCACGCTGCACTCGGCCGCCGCCCGGCCGGGAGACACCGCGGAGGTGCTCGCCCGGGCCGTGCCCACCGTCCTGCACGGCGAGCCGAGCTTCGTGCTCGACTGGCCCGACTGGCTGCACAATCTCGCGGTCCACCTGTACGAGGAGGCGGTCAGCCCGTACCACATCCGCCGGGGCAAGGACCTCCGGCTGCAGAAGTTCGTCGACATCGCCGCGATCGTCCGGGCCTCCAGAGGCCAGGACGACTGGGACCGCTTCGCCGCGCTGGTCTCGCAGTACCGTACGGAGCGCGAGATCTACTACACGCTTCACCACACGGATCTCGTCTTCCCTGGCGTGGTCCCGCCTCACATCCTGGCCGCGCTCCGCCCCACCGACCTGGTCTACCTCGATGAGTACGGCGGCCTGAAACGCCCGGCCGAAGCCTGGTCGCAGCCGTTCCTGGTCCGGCTGTTCGACACGAGTCGACGTCACGTCGCCGAGGGCCTCCAGATCCCGCCGAGTGCGTGACCGTCCGCCTGACCGGCCCACCGTACGGCGCTCCGTGCACGGACAGTCGCGCCGCTTCGGGCAGCCGACGGTCCGCACATCCCGTCGCGACCGGCGCCTCAGGCACTCCGCCGCAGTGCGCGTAACGCCGGCAGATCGCCGTCTCGCATAAAGGCCAGCAGCGCGCCTCCCGCCGTCGAAACGTGGTCGAGCCGATCGGTCAGCCCCAGGGTGCGCAACGCGGCCGCGGTGTGCCCTCCCCCGGCGACGGAACGGCCGGATGATCGACCGATCGCGAGGGCGACCTCCCGCGTCCCTGACGCGAACTCATCGATCTCGAACCGCCCGACGGGCCCGCTCCACAGCACCGAGCCGGCCGATTCGAGCACGGCGCCGAACGTGGCGACGGTCGAGGGCCCGATGTCGGCGATCCGCCCGTCCGCGTCGTGGACGAAGTCGGTCGGCAGGCGTACCGGTACGTCGCTGTCGGCAAAGGCCCGTACGGCGCCGAGGTCGGCCGGTGGAAGCCGGATCTCGTCGCCACGATGCGCGGCGCGCAGCGCGACGGCCGTCAGCCCGCCGACCAGCATCTCGTCGAACTGTCCTGCCAGCATGCGGGCCAGCGTCAGCTTGTCGGCGATCTTGGCACCGCCGATCAGGAGGACGCGGGGGCCAGAGGCCAGAGTGCGGAACCGGCTGAGCGACGTCACCTCGTCGACGAGCGCGAAACCCGCGGCCGAGGGCAGGATCGCCGGGACACCGACGACGGACGCGTGCCGGCGGTGCGCGACGGAGAACGCGTCGTTGACATACAGGTCGTGGCGGTCGGCCAGTTCTGCGGCGAACGCGGGGTCGTTGGCCTCCTCCCGGGGATCGAACCGGAGGTTGGGCAGCAGTTCGACCCCGTCGATGAGGCGGTCGACGATCGGGCGTAGCACCCCCGTGTCCAACTCGGGCTGTGGCCCGGACGGGTTGCCGAGATGGGTGGCGACGGTGACGCTCGCACCCTGTGCGCGCAACCAGCGGAGCGTCGGGATGCCGGCGAGGATGCGCTGGTCATCCAGCACCCGCCCGGCCACCAGAGGTGTGTTGAAGTCTGTGCGGACCAGGACTCGCCGGCCTCGCACCGCGATGTCCGGCAAGCGTGCGATGCCGGGCAGGTGGTCGTCCATCTAGTACTCCAGTGACACTTCGCGATCTTGAGGCGTTTGGGCCACATGGCGACGGCCACCGCGTGATCATCGGAGTTTGTGAAGACAACCAAAGATCGTGCGGTGGCCGCGGACCACAGCGTAGACCCTGACGGCTGGATGGTCATCTTCAACGAGCTGATGGCCCGGATCCCCGGCCGTTCGGCCGCGTCGAGCCCCGCCGCGCCGCCAGTGCGTACGTGCGCGGTCTGCTGGCCGACATCGACCGCAAGAACTGCTGGAACCTGGCCGAACACGCCGCCGCCAACGGCCCGCAGGCGCTGCAGCGGCTGCTGCGTACCGGCCCGCTGGGACGCCGAGGCCGTGCGTGATGACGTGCGCTCGTTCGCTGTCGAGCGGCTCGACCCCGGCGGTGTGCTGATCGTGGATGAGACAGGGTTCGTCAAGAAGGGCGCCCGTTCTGCGATAACTGTGAGACTCATGGGTGTGCTGCCTCAGACCGGGTTTGACCCGTGCGACAACTGGCCGATCGCGTGTCTTGCTGTCGATCTGTCGGCCCGGCCTGGGGCGGTATGTGGCGCCGGTCTGGAAAGCGTGTCCCGATTGGGGCCTTGGCCGAGAAGGCACCGTCACAGTTGTGACCGCCCTGCCCGGTCCGGCGCCGGTCATCAACACCGAACCGAATCAGGAGCAGACAACCCGTGCCCAGCACGCCCCACCCGAGGTATCCAAGCCCCTGGCATCCAACCTCCCGTAGGTGCTGCTGGGCGTCGATACCCATAAGGACGTCCACGTCGCCGCCGTGCTGCTGGGCAGCCACTCCATTGCAGCCACCGCCGCGGGCTATCGGACGCTGCTGGCCTGGGCTCGACAGTTCGGCAACGTCGTCCGCGCCGGGGTGGAGTGCACCGGTTCGTATGGTGCGGCGCTGGCCCGTTTCCTGCAGCAGGCGGGCTGTGCAGGTGATCGAGGTCAATCAGCCGGAACAAGGCGACCCGCCAGCGCCGCGGCAAGAACGACGCCGTTGACGCCGAATCGGCTGCCCGGGCGGTGTTGTCGGGCCAGGCCCAGTCCGTGCCCTAGAGCAGCGACGGGCTGGTGGCGGCCATGCGCATGTTCAAGCTGGCTCGCGACTCGGCGGTCAAGGCCCGCACCCAGGCGATCAACCAGCGGGGAAGGCCGTGCTGGTCAATGCCGACCCGACGCTGCGCGAATCGCTGACCGGGCTGGGCCTCCAACCACTGGTCCGCAGGTGCGCCGAGTTGCCCGAGCCCGCTGCCGAACGCCCCCCGCTCACGCCGCGGCGATCATCACGCCACAGCTCCCGGCCGGCCGCATCCTCCAGCTGGCCGCAGAAGCCCGGAACCTGGAACGACGCCTCCATGAAGCGGTCGCCGCTCATACTCCCCGGCTGCTGGAGCGCGTCGGTGTTGGACCGGACTGCGCCGCCGCGCTGCTCATCGCCGCCGGAGACAACGCCGAACGCCTGAACAGCGAAGCCTCCTTCGCCGCCCTGTGCGGTGCCAGCCCCATCGAGGCATCCTCGGGCAAAACCCCAGAGACATCCGCTGCCTCAAACGCTACGTCGCCCGCGAGCTCTACCCTCTCCTTCGCCCAAACTCTTCCCGTTCCTCCGGCCAGCCCGATGCGACTTGACATCCATAGAGGCATCGACAGCATCCATCACGCCAAGCCGTCGCCGCCTACCTGGCCGAGCATCCCAGCATGGAGAAGCTATTCGGAGCGCGCTACAGCCCGCACGACAACCCGGTGGAGCGCATTTGGGCCGCGCTCAAGGCATCATCGCCAACACCGCCGTCAGCTGGCCCGGCAGGCTCAGACAGATCCACGCCTTCTTCCGCGCACGCTCGCCGAGCCAGCTGCTGACCGCGGCGGCACCCTGGACCAGCCCCTGGCTGCCTGCCGGTTACAAACGGAACTTCTGGAATGCCGCTCTAGTCGACCGCGAGCAGACGATGGGCTGCCGGCGGCGCGTCCTTCAACGCCTCCAGGAGCAGCCCCTGGATCGGGGGCAGTAACGGTGCCGATGCGAGCCGGTCGAGTGCCACGGGCTCGATCGACGCCGACGCGCGATCGAGCCGGAACGCCGCGCCGACCCGCGCCGCCATCACGAACTCGAGCTTGTGGAAGACCGACGGATCGCTGCCCGAGCCGCCCGGTAGCGTCTCGTGCACGAAGAGCAGGTCCTCGATCTGGACACCGTCGCCCAACGACTCCGCGCACTTGCGGTTCAGAGTGTCCAGCATCGGCTCGTCCGGCCGCACGGATCCACCCGGCAGGTTGTAGTGCAGGTGCGGGTCGTGATGGGCGATGAGCAGCAGCCCGTCGCCCATCCGCACCGCCGCGCGGACCGCGATCTTGAGCCGCGGCGTGACCGAGGCGGTCATCGTGGATATCCGAAGATCCGGTCGAGCTCCGCGATGACGTCCGGCGGAAGCGACACGTCCCCGGCGTCGAGGTTGAGCTCGAGATGGTCGAGGCGGCGGGTGCCCGGAATCGGCGTGACGACGTCGGCCACAGTGAGCAGCCATGCCAGCGCGAGCTGGGTCGGCGGCAACCCGATCCGGTCGGCCACCGCGGCCATGCGATCGTCGGGCACCGCGTCGTTGAGCGGCGTATAGGCCAGGAAGCGGATGCCTTCGCGCGCGCAGATGCGCAGCACCGGTGAGGCGCTCAAGTCCCACAGACTCAGCCGGTTCTGTACGACCTCGACGTTGGCCACGCGCCGGGCCTCGGCGAGTTGCTCCACATCGACGTTACTGACGCCGATGCTTCGGATGAGCCCTTCCCGCTGCAACTCCCCGAGGCAGCCCATCGACTCGGCGAGAGGCACGTCCGGATCAGGCGTGTGCAACTGGTAGATGTCGATGATTTCGCGGCGCAGCCGACGCAGGCTCTGCAGGCAGGAGGAACGCAGGTGCTCGGGCCGGCCATTCGGCTTCCACCCGCCGTCTTCACAACGCACGAAGCCGCCCTTGGTCGCAACCATCGTCGCCGCACCTGGCGGAACCTCCTCGCCGATCAGGGACTCGTTGAACCCGGGGCCATAGGCGTCGGCGGTGTCGATGACCGGCACTTCGCGTTCGATCACACGCCGCAGGACCCGGCGCGCGTTCTCCAGGTTCTTCGGCGGCCCGAGCACGCGGGAGCCGGTGAGCCGCATCGCCCCGAAGCCGATGCGCCCCACACTCTCAGGCATGCGCCCGCGCCGCCTCCCCCTTGATCCGCGCGATGTCTTCCGAGACGTGGTCGATGATGCGCTTGCGTGCGTCGCAATACTGCTTCTCATAGACCGTTCCCTCGTACGGGATGCGCTCGGAGAGCATGCCGCCACGGCACGTGCTCTGGTGGCTGCAACCCGTGCACTTGTCCAACAGTCGCTGCATCTGGTGGAGAAGCGCCGGGTTCGCCCGGTAGTCGATCAGTTCCTCGACTGTCGTGAGCGTGTCCATGCTGCCGATCAGCGATTGCGGCAGGTCGATCTCATCGGTGGTTCCGATCCGGCCGTCGGGATAGAGCGTGACGACAAAGGGGCATTTGCGGTCGCTGAACGACTCGTAGCCGTTGAGCAGGCCGGCGATGCTGCGGATGACGCTGACGAAAGGCTCGATCGAGAACTTGGAGTACAGGCCCGTGTTCCGCCAGTAGTCGTAAGCCTGCAGAATGAACTCGGCGTACTCCATGGGGCTGGTCGACCACCCCGGCATTCCGACGCCGTCGGGGTTGAGAACCTGGAGCGAGACGCGGTTCGGCGTGGCGTACGCCTTGGTCGTGACGTTGTAGTCGAAACACGGCGCGAGCTTGACGCCTCGCACCGCGCCGAACTGCGCGATGTTGTCGAGCACCTCGGTGGCGCGGCCAAGCATCCGCCGGGTCACCACAGCGATGACGCCGACACCACGACCGCGTCGCTCGCACAGCTCCAGCGCTTGGACGACCTTCGCATACGTCGGGCGATCGTGGAAGTCGACGCGATGGGCGTTGCCTTCCTGATCACCGTCGAGGCTGATGCCGATGTCCAGACCTGGCCACTGCTCGTCGAAGAAGGCCAGCCATTCCTCGTTGAGGAGGATGCCGTTGGTCTGGATGGCGACCCGGGCGACGCCCGGATACTGACGAAGGAGCGCGAAGATCTCCGCCATGCGCGGCCTCTTCATCAGCAGCGGTTCGCCTCCGTGGAGCTGGATCGCGAGCGGCCGGCCGCCGCAACTGTCAAGGAACTTGGCGACGTCCTCGGTCTTCAGATATTGAGAACCTCCGTACGGCTTGCGGCGCTCGTAGCAGTAATGGCAGTTGATGTTGCAAGTCTCGCCGACAACCTTCAGCACGACCAGCAGACTGTCCTGCGATTGCGGCATGCGTAGCTGCATGATGATCCTTCGCTCTTCGGCTGCCGACAATCCAGACAGTGACTGGAGACAGATTTGCGTCTCCGGTCACGGTCCGGATCAGAGGTTCGTTACTCCTCGGGCTTGCCCCAGTCACGAGACGAAACAGCGGTGGAGTGCGCCGCCTCGTGCACCAGGCTGGCCTCATCGAGTTTTACCTGCTCGACGGCCTCGACGAATGCCTTGAAATTGTGTTCCTGCTCCACTGAAACCCTCCTGTCTGGTCTTCATTACGCTAATGGTGACAAGCCTCAGCAACATAACAACGGCTCAATGGCTCGTGCAAGAACGGCAAATCGATTCAGCGTATACGGACGCGGCAAATGAATCCTGAGCGCTGGACACGATTCGTGCGGCTGGTGCAGCGTGGAGCCGTACGCTCCTCCGTTCTGCCTCAGAAGCGGTGGTGACGCCGGCTGACATGCCACGGCGAATCGCAGGAGGGCGACGCATCCGACAGAGAAATCGCCCTGCCGAGGCGCTCCGATCCGAAACGGGGAATCATGCGAAGCACCCACCACTTGCGCCTGCGCCGACGCGACCCGCACACCAACACCATGGACGACGTCGCCGATTTCACGCAGCGATGGGACGATCCGTCCGCCGGGCGTCCGGAGGAGTTCTACCAGCTGAAACACTCGTCGTACGGCAACATCAACATCAGTGGCGAGCCGGCCGACTACACGGCCGATGATCTGTCGCCGCACGACGCTCAGTGGTGGGCGGCCATCGAGCCGGGCGTCGTCCCGCTCGTACGACTGGTCGTCGAGGAGTTCGGCTGGATCACCTACAGCAGTTGCGAAGGCCACCTGTACGTCGGACTCGACCACCCGCCGAAGTCCCGCGACCTGGGCATCCTGCCTCGTGACGAGGAGGAGGCGGAGCGCGTCGCCAAGGTCCTGGCCGACGCGCTGGACCGGGTCGAGGCGAGCGCGCTGACCACGCCGCACGTCTACCTCCGGGCCTGGCACAACGAGCTGGCCTGCAAGGCGTCGGGGCGGATTCACACCGTGTACGACCTGGCCATCGAGCCGGCCGAGGGCGCGAGCTGGCCGGACTACTTCGCCTGCGTGGACGCGGCGAGCGTCGAGATCGTGGCGCTCCTTCGCGCCGCGGCCGGATAGCGTGGCTGTGAGGTTCGTGCCGGCCCGTACAACTGCCGCACTGCCGCAGTTGTACGCCGCCCGGATCACGCACGTTCGGACACGTGGACTCGGTGGCCGGAGCGGTCAGCCGACGAATGGGCTCTGTGAGCTCACTCGGCTCCATACCGATGTGGGACCCAGCCGAGAAATGGCGTCGTCCGGCAATTGATCAAGAGTCACGAGCTGAAATTCTTCTCGTGCGCCTTTGATGAACGAAGGCAAGGCCGCCATGGTCAGCTGCGACCAGGAGTGGCAGACGATCACCGCGGGACCGTCCACCTCCCGCGTGCCGGCCGCCATGGCATGACCGACCTCAGCCGTCGTCGCCGTACAGTCCCAGTCCACGGGATCAACATTCCAGTAAACACTTCTGAACCCGGACTCGGCCAGCCGTGCGAGCACACGCGCATCGTCCGCGCCACGGCCGAACGGCAGCCGGAACCAAGGGAGCGGGTCGCGGCCCGTGACATTCTTGACGATCTTGTGACCGCGAGAAAGGTCCGCGTCCATGCCGTCGTCGTTGAGATAGGTATAGGCGGTGTGCCACTGGGAGTGAAGACCGATGAGGTGCCCCTCGTTCGCGATACGACGGGCTGTTTCGGGATACGCGGCTGCCCACGAGCCCTGGATGAAGAAGGACGCCTGTATCGCCGCCTCACGGAGGTGGTCAAGGGTGGCCTGCACGATGAGCGGGTCGCCATTCGGCTGATCCGGGTGTTCGACGTCGAACGTAAGCGCCACAGCTCTCATGTTGATCCCTCTGGAAGTCGGCTTATTCCGCCCGCGGGCGGCCTTTCAGGCGGGCTGCAAAGCGTACGGCATGCCATCACGCCCTACAACCGTCCGCCATAGAGCCCGGAGAACCAACTGGCTTCCCAAAGGATCGGCCTTCCAGGTAACTTCTTGCGAGGCCTGGGCACGGTGTCGTGTCTTTGGTTATCCGATGCCGCCCCTTTCGGGGTGCCAGTGACCGAGGAACACCTACCCCAACCCGACAAGGGGTCACATTGACGTTCGGTATTGATTACTTCGAGGAGCGCTACAAAGCAGACTCCGACCCGTTCCTCTTCGAATCCAGATGGTATGAGGAACGGAAGCGCAGAATCACACTCGCGGCGCTTCCGGATCAGCGATACGATAACGCTTTCGAACCCGGCTGCGCAACCGGAGTGCACACACTCGAGTTCGCGCGGCGATGCAAGCGGGTTCTTGCCGCGGATTTCTCCGAATCGGCCCTTCGGCATGCTCGGAGGCGGTACGCGCAGGCACAGGGCGGCGGCGACCGGCTCGGGCAGGTGGATTTTGCCAGGTTGATGCTGCCAGGTGAGTGGCCGGACGAGAAGTTCGATCTCATCGCGGTATTGGAGACGCTCTGCTATTTTGAGCGTGACGATTATCGAGACTTCGTCTCCAGAACCGTCGACAGCCTCATAGAGGGCGGTATTCTCCTGCTCGTCCACTGGCGTCCGCACGATGATACGCCGCTGAGCGCCGACGAAGTTCATCGCGGTTTCAGCGAACAGCCGGGCCTGGTTCTTCTCAGCCGGCACGAGGAACAATTTCTTCTCGAGGTCTATGGCAAGGGGTCTGCCGAAACGTTCCGATCGAGGCCAGGGCTCGTCGCGGAGGTCGAAGTCCGCCAGCAACGAAGCGCCCCCCTCACCGTGACCTAGGACTGATGAGCTGAGTGACCGGTACTACATTCACAGATCTTGAAGTAGTGGATCTCCGCGTCGGCGGTAGTGGCTGAGCCGGGCGCGGGCTTGGTGAAGGCGGCGGAAGGCTGACCAGGTCAGGACGTGTTCGATGGCGTTGGCGGCGGGGATGACCAGCCGGGCCAGGACGCGTCGGATCTCCGCCGGCGAGAGCGGGGGCACGGGTTCGGGGGCGTTGTTCATAGTGGTTGTAGCGGCGGCTGGCGGTCTTTTCCCTCGTCGGCGGGGGTGTCGTTGTCGTCGGGTAAGGCGGCCTGGGTGACGGCGAGGAAGGCCAGGGCGAGCATGGCGGTAGTGACGTGCCGATGCCAGGGCGTCCACTTGCGGACCTGGTATTGGGTCAGGCCGAGCAGCTCCTTGCTCTGAGCATTGTTCTCTTCGATTTTCCAGCGCAGCCCGGCGAGTTTGATCAATTCGGTGATCGGCGTGCTGAGCGGGGCATGGGCGAGGAAGAACTCGATCTCGGCCGAATCGGTCACCGAGCGGCGGATGAGCACGGTGTGGGCGTAACCGGGGGCGGGTTGCTGCTCGGCCAGATGCACGGGCACGGAGGTCCAGTCATACAGGCGGATGCCCTTGGCGCCCTGCCAGCAGGAGCGGCGCTCCCAGATGGCTGGGTTGCCGTGGGCCAGCAGGCGATCCAGCAGGTGGCCGACTGGTTCGGTGCCGCCGCGCACGGCGATCAGCGGGAGGTCGACAGGGACGGCCAGCACGTAGCCGATCTGCCGATCGTGGCAGAAGGCGCGCAGGCCGGGGTCGCGCCCGTAACCGGAGTCGCCGCACAGGTAGCGAAACGGAGTGCCGGCCGCGATCTCCTCGGTGAGCATGTCGATCGCCAGGTGAGGCTTGGTGGCGAAGACCACCTCATCGGGTACTCCGGCTTGCCTGCGCCGTTGCGGATCGGCTGCCCAGGTCTCGGGCAGGTACAGCCGCCGGTTGATGAAGGCGTGCCCGGCCGCCGAGGCTTAGGTGAGCATGGGCATGACCTGGCAGTTTTCGACTTGTCCGGTCAGTCCGCAGTATTGGCGGGCCACCGCTACCGACTTGTCGCCCTTCTTGATCGCGCTGGTGTCGTCGGCGATCAGCACGCCATCGGGGCGGCCGGGATGCTCCAGCACGTAGGCGCGTACCTTATCGCGCAGCGCGTCGGCGTCCCATTTGGCCCCGTTCAGCAGCCACTCGAACCGGTGGGCTTTGATGTGGCCGATGTGATCGGCCAGTTGCCAGGAGTTCTTCCGCGGGACGCCGGCCAGCAGAGCGCGGACCAGGTCACCGAACGTTGAGCGCGTCTCGGGCCGGGTGAACATCGGCCCCGCGATCCGCTCGGTCAACGCGCTCAGCTCTGCATCCCAGGACACGACCAGATCGTAGGTGAGAGAACAGGTCACACGATGACGGTGGAGCAATACCGGCCCCTGTATTCGATTACGATCAGTGGCGTGGCGAGTGTATAAAGGGCGGGACTGGCGGATCTGCAGCCGCCGGCGAATTCGGCTACCATGCAGCTGTCACAAAACAAGCCTTAGAGTTCTGATTGTGGTCGGCGACTCGTTCAACTGCGGCCGATTCTCACTTGAACGGTGACGCTTAATAGATGCCGTCGCCCAGCGGATCTCCGCCGCACATTCTCCAGGCCCGCGTGCAGAGCGTGTCCAGGCCGTCTCAGAGGTCGGTTCCCGCCCATTGACCGGACGCCGACCGGCTGTTCCCGCGGAGACCCGGGAGCGGAGCCGGACTCGCATACGCGAAGGATATGGTGAGCGACTGATGCCGGACAGCAAGTTGAGCGTTGCCATCGTGCAGCAGGGCGTATGGGACATGCCTCTCGAATCCGTTCCTCTGGCAGCCGGATACCTCAAGGCGTCGGCCATGGCCGACGAAAACATCTGCGCGGCCACCAAGATAGAGATTCTTAATTTTCGCGGAAAAGTGACGCATACCGAGATGGCGTTCAGGCTCTTCCGCCAGGAGATCCCCGATGTCCTGGCCTTCTCGGTGTTCGGGTGGAACTTCTCCGCGTTCAGTGCGCTGGCGACCGTTTACAAGCGGCTCAATCCCCGAGGTCTGGTAATTTTCGGCGGCACGCACGTGTCCCAGCAAGCGGTGCGGGTGTTCCGCTTGTGCTCGGACGTCGACATCGTCGTGAACGGGGAGGGAGAAATGACCTTCCGAGAGCTCCTCAGGGCGAGAACGGCCGGGACCTGGGCCGAGTCGCTGCCAAAGGTCGCGGGAGTCTCCTGGAGACGAGAAGACGGTGCGGCCGTCACCAATCCCGCACGTCCTCCGCTGGACCAGCTCGACGTCATCCCGTCCCCGTATCTCACGGGCGCGATCGACCTGATCGACGGGGCCGGACAGTTCCGATACGACGTGGCACTCCTCGAAACCAATCGTGGATGCCCATACAAGTGCTCGTTCTGCTATTGGGGAGGCGCGATAGGTCAGCGCGTCCGCGCCTTCTCCCGAGAACGGCTCCGCGCCGAGATAGAGCTCTTCGCGAAGCTGGGCGTTCATACGATCGTGGCCTGCGACGCCAACTTCGGCATGCTGCCCATCGACGGGGAGTTCGTCGAGGATCTCCTGGAGGTCAAGGAGGCGTACGGCTTCCCGAAAGCCTTCGAGACCTCGTGGGCGAAGAACAAATCCGCCCTGTTCTATGACATCGTCCGCAAGATGAAGGACGCAGGCCTGAAAAGCTCCTTCACCATGGCGCTCCAGTCGCTCGATCCAGAGGCGCTGCGGCTGATGGACCGCAAGAACATGAAGCTCAACAAGTGGAAGGACCTGGCCGCCTGGTTGCAGAAAGAAGGCTTGGACTGCTATGCGGAGCTGATCTGGGGCCTGCCGGGTGAGACCGCCGACTCGTTTCTCCAAGGTTATGACGAGCTCTCGGAAGTCGTATCACGCATCGCCGTCTATCCGCTCATGCTCCTGCCTAACACCAGGTTCAGTGAGAAAAAGGAAGAGCTCGGCATCATTTCGATTCGCGGTGACAGCGACGACTTCGAGTACGTCCTGGCCCACCGGCACCTCACGTTCGACGAGAATCAGCAGATGCTGCGGTTCCTCTTCTGGGCTCGTGTCATCGCGGAGAATGCCGTTCTGCGCCATATCTGGGCGCCACTCAGGAAGCTGGCGGGCATAACGCAGTCGCAGGTGCTCGAGAATATCTGTACCTGGGTCGAGGGAAGCGATGACGAGGCGGTGCTGCCCTTACGCGACATGGCCCGGCGGGCACATGGTGGCGGTGCGCCGGCCTACGCCGCGGCCATCGCGTACCTCTTCGTCGATCCGAACGGCACCCGAGCGCTCGAAAAATGGTGGCGTGCGGGGCTGACGCCCTTGATTCCCGCCGTTCACAGACCCCTGCTGGACGAGGTGTTCCGCTATGATCTCCTCACCCGGCCCGTATGCCCGGCCAACCCGGGTTCTGTTGACACCCCCTGTGGCCCTGATCTGCCCATAGTGCGTCTCAATGGCATTGACCGCTACGTCAGAGCAGGCATAGACCTCGAATTCGACGTTCCCTCAATACTTGCCGAACTGCGGGCAGGGCACGAGGTGTCCTCGGCACCGAAGAGGACGCGGATCGACCTCTATTACAAGACGGGCGCCCTGAACGCGGTGCTCTCGACCAACCACGAAGAAATCATGCACTACATGGGCGATGTCGCAGCCCCAGCCCGCCCGGCGCGAGACCAGAAATTCCAGGAAGGCGATTGAGATGGGTGTGACGTCGTGGCCGCTGCCCCCGGCGGAAGAGTACCGTGAGAATCCTTTCATCGCCGCGATCACCCGGGTCGCCGACCAGGTGCTCATACCGAATGCCCAGCTCGTCGACCGAGGAACAATCCCTCCGTCGCACCTCACCGCACTCGCCGAGATCGGCGCCTTCGGCCTGAGTGGGCCGAAGGCTTTCGGAGGCGCGGACGTGCCCTCGGCGGTCATGCGTGAATTCATGGAGATTCTCGCCGGTGCGTGCGCGTCGACCTGGCTGACCGCTGGGCAACATTTCCCGGCGATGCGGATGGTCGCGCAATCCCCGAACGATGCCCTGAAGCGGCGACTGCTGGGGAAGATGTGCTCCGGATCGGTCATCGCGGGAGCGGCCGTGTCACATCTTCGGCGATCCGGGCCACCGGCCCTTGTCGCGGTGCCGGAGAAGCAGGGCTGGCGAATCACCGGAAAGACCGACTGGTACAGCGGGTGGGGGCTCAACCACATCCTGGTGACCGGCGCTCATACCCGTGAAAGCAGAGTGGTCTTCCTGGTGATGAACGCGGAGGAGCAGGATTGTCTACGCGCGTCCGCTGACCTGCCACTCGCGGCCATGGGTGGCACGCGTACCGTGAGCCTGCGGTTGGACGGCGTCTTCGTGGAAGAAGCGAATGTGGTCGAGGTCGTCGACATGGACGCCTGGCACCGGCCCGACGCCCTGCGCCTGATCAACGCCAGTCCCGCCGTGTTCGGCATCGGCCGGGCGATCCTCGCCGCATTGCGGGATCGCGGCGTGGAGAGCGAGCAGCCGCGTGTCCGCGAGACAGCGAATCGCCTGGCCGGCCAGCTTGAGCACATTCGCAGCAGGGCGTATCACCTGGTGGATCACTCGCGTCCCGACGACGAGATCTCCGAGAAGATCAAGCTGAAGAACAGCGCCCTTTGGTTGCTGAACGAGATTGCGTTGACCTACCTCAGCGTCTGCGGCGCCGCCGGAATGACGCGTGACCATCCGGCCCAGCGCTGGGCGCGAGAGGCGCTGTTCTTCTGCACGGTCCAGGGGTCCACACCGCGGGTTCTCAGGGAGCGCGCCGACCTCCCCGCGAACCTCAGCATCGGTTGAGCTCGGAACTCCCGCCGACACGAGGATCGGTTCCCCATGCCGTCGGCGAACTCCGCTCAAATGGTTCCGCACCGAACGAAAGTCGTCTCCGCGACTCGGCTCCGGCTGTCACACGAGTCGAATCACCGCCGCTGACACTGAAACGGAGCTGACATGACCAAAGCCATCGCGCTCGCGACCGAGCTCCTTCCCGTACTCGCGCAGCACGCGGCGAAGGCGGACGCCGAGGCCGCGTTCCCGCACGAGAGCGTGCGGGCGCTGCGCGAATCCGGCCTCTTCGGGCTGCTGGTTCCGGCCGAGCACGGTGGCATGGACGGCGATCTCGGAGACCTGGTCGATGTGGCGGCACTCCTCGCCGGCGGTTGCCTGTCCACCGCGATGATCTGGGCCATGCATTGCCAACAGGTCGACGCCGTCGTACGGCACGCAGGTGAACGGCTACGCACGGAACTCCTGCCTCGTATAGCGCGGGAAGGCTACTATCTCGCCTCGGTCACTACCGAGCCGGGCAAGGGTGGCCACCTGCTGAGCGCGCATTCGGCGCTGCTCACCGAGGACGAGAATCTGGTGGTGCAGCGCAGCGCGCCGGTGGTGACGGGCGGCGAGTACGCCGATGGCTTCCTGATCACCATGAAGGCCGGCCCGGACGCGCCGTCGAATCGCATGAGCCTGGTCCACCTCGACCGTACCCAGGTCGACGCCCAGGTGGTCCGGGGCTGGGACGCGATGGGCATGCGCGCCACGCGCAGCGTCGGCATGCGGCTGTCCGGCATCGCCGCAGGCCACCAGGTGATCGGAGCACCCGGCGGATTCCGGGAGATCGCGATCGACAGCATGATTCCAGCAGGGCATCTGGCCTGGTCGTCCTGCTGGCTCGGCGCCGCGCGGGAGGCGCTGGACGGGCTAGTCGCGCTGATCCGGTCCGGGCAGCGCCCGCGCGGCATCTCCCCGGACAGCGATCTGGTCCGGCACCGGCTCGCCCGCGCTCGTATCGACCTGGAACTATCGGGGGCGTATCTCCTTCGCATGCGCGACGAAGTGCTGCGGCGGCGGCTCGCAGGGTCGCCGTTCAACGACCGTCCGCTGCACATCCGCCTGGACACCTTGAAGGTCGCCTGCTCGGAACTGACGTTCTCGGCGGTGGACCGCCTCGTGCAACTGGGCGGGGCGATGACCGGGTACCAGCGGGATGCGCCCGTTCCTCTGGAACGCCACTTCAGGGATCTGCGCTCGGCGAGCCTCAACTACTCCAACGACCGGCTGCTGACCGCCATCGGGGCGCTGACTCTGCTCGACGGCGCCGGCCCGCTGTCCTGGGCGCCATGAGCACACGCGACGACATGTCCTCGGCGTGTGCGGTTGATCCATATCCCTGTGGGAGATACCCGGTTCGGACAAGGAGGGTGTTCGCATGACCGAACAGCCGTGGCCCGCTCTCTTCGAGAAGACGCTGCGCACCTATTTGACCCCCCTTCCTTCCGGCGAGCCGATCTCTCCCGACCTCAGCCTCACCGACCACGGCGTGGACTCCATGGCGGCCGTCAGCCTGCTCCTCGACCTGGAGCAGGCATTCGGGGTGACGGTTCCCGACTACATGCTGACGGAGAACATGTTCGCGACACCGGCCGGCTTGTGGACGGTCATCGGCTCTCTGGTGGCCCAGAGTCCGGCCGAATGACGGTGGTCGTGGGCGAGCGCGCACGCCGGCCGGAATGCCTTCGTGGCGCCGACCGGCTGGCGCAGCCCCGATCCCGGTCGCGGTCCCCGGAACAGAACCTTCACGCGAAAGGCTCAACATGCAAGAGGTGAATGCCGCGGAGAACCAAGCCCTGACCTGGCTGGCCAAGCTCAGCCTCAGAGAAAAGGTCGGACAGCTCTTCATGTCACACGTGCACGGTCACACGTCCACAAACGTTTCGCCATGGGCGGCGCAGCGGAATCTGGCGGATTTCGGCGTGCGAGATGCCCGAGAGCTCATAGCGACCTACCACGTGGGAGGAGTGATCTATTACCGGTGGGCGATCAACCTGGTGGACCCCCTTCAGATCGCCCGGCTGTCGAACGGCATCCAGTGCGAGGCACCGACCGAGCTTTTCATCGCGATCGACCAGGAGAACGGCCGGGTGGATCGACTGGGAACAGCGTTCACCCAGTTCCCGGGAGCGATGGCCCTGGCGGCGACGGAAGACCCGCAGCATGCGCGTGCTGTGGGACGCGTTGTCGGGAAAGAGCTCAAGCGGGTAGGGATCAACCAGATCTACGCGCCGGTGTGCGACGTCCTGGCCGACGTGAACAACACGGTCATCGGCACTCGTTCATTCGGAACCGACCCGGCTCGCGTCGGCGCGTTCGCCGCCGCCAACACCGAGGGCCTGCAGCAGCATGTCTCGGCGGTGGCCAAGCACTTTCCTGGGCATGGCGCGACCGACATCGACTCCCACACGTCGCTGCCCACGATCCAGCGGGACCATGACTGGAGCAGGCGGGATCTCCCTCCTTTTCTCGACATCATCCACGTCGGTGTCGACGCCATCATGACCGCCCATATATCCGTTCCCGCACTGGATCGGGATGCACGACCCGCGACGCTCTCGCGACGCATACTCACCGATCTGCTGCGGAGCGAACTGAACTACCAAGGACTGATCGTCACGGACGCTCTGAACATGGGCGCCATCGACTCGGCGGATCAATCTCATGTCGTGGAGGCGTTCCAGGCCGGCGCCGATCTGCTGATGCGGCCGTCGAATTTTCCGCGCGCGTATGATGCCGTTCTTCGAGCGGTCGAATCCGGCGAGATTCTCGAGGACCGTCTGCATGAATCGGTATTACGGATTCTCCGGGTGAAGGCACGGCGACGCATTCTTGGTGGCGCACCGGTGGACGTGGCAGGCGTTTCGGACGCGGTGGCCGTTCCCGAGCACAAGGCGATCGCCCGGACGATCGGGCGTGAGTCCGTCACGCTGATCAGAGACGACGCCGGACTACTCCCTATACCTGCCGGTCGATACGCGCGCGTGCGGGTGATCGCCACCTGCGACAGCCCGACCTTCCTCGTCGCGAAACGATTGGCCGACAAACTTACTTCCGCCGGCCATCCCTCGGCTCCTACCGACCTGCATCACCTGCCGTCCCTGGACGACGTCAAGCGCTTGACGCGGGACGTCGAGCCTACCGACTTGATCGTCGCAATGACGGAACGCGCCTGGATGGAGGAGCGCTTCGGGCAGCGCGAGCTCGTGTCGGCCCTCGCGAGCCTCAATGTCCCGATCATTCATGTCTCTCTCGCCGAGCCCTTCGACATCACACACCTGTCACCCGGCCTCGGCGCCGCCCTCTGCGCCTACTCGGCGTCCCTGCCTTCTGTCGATGCGCTGGCGGACATCCTCACCGGCCACGATCGTCCGAAGGGAACCCTTCCGGTGAGCATGGCGAACGACAGTCCGTGAGCCGGCCCGCGCCTGGTCCCGCGGACGGTCGCAGGGGTCGAGCCCCTGGTCGGCACCGGCCGCCCTACCGGAAATTGTGGTGACGTTGCTTGCGGAGCAGGTCGTCCGGCTCGTCTCTCTCGCGTATGAGGTAAGACTTCCCCTCGTGGACGAGCACCTCGGCGGGGAAGCCGTGGCTGATGAACAGGCCAGGGGACGCGGAGAGCCCGTACGCCCCCGACTGGAAGATGCCAAGGACGTCACCGACGCGGGGCTTCGGCAGCATGACATTCCTGCCGAGCAGGTCGTTAGGCGTACAGAGGAGGCCCGCGATCTGGCAGACTTCCTCGGGCCCTGCCGCGTCCTCCAAGAGCCTGATGGGGAAGTTCCTTCTCATTATGGAGCCGATGCCCACGGCGGACAGATGGTGGTGGGTTCCTCCATCGGTGATCACGAAACTCTGCCCGTGGGATTCCTTCACCGAGCGCACCCGGACGAGATATACGCCGGCGGCGGCGACCAGGAACCGCCCCATCTCCAGAATCATCCTGGTGTCAGGGTGGTTGTGGGCGAACCGCTCGATCGCCGGGTTCATGACCTCCGCCAGCGCGTTTAGATCGAGTGGGTGCTCGCCTTCGAAGTACGGCACGCCGAACCCGCCGCCGATGTCCACGGCATCCAGGCGTATTCCCGTGGCGGCGGCAACCTCCTCGGCTAGGTCGAGCGCGTAGCCGGTGTTGGCTGCGATCGCCTGCCAGTCCAGGATCCTGGAGCCGCAGTAAACCTGGACGCCGGCCAGGTCGGCGTGCCGGAACCGGTTGGCGAGCCGCCGCTCGGCCAGCAGCGCCTTTTCGTCGATGCCGAACTGCCTCGGTTTCCCGCCCATCGCCAATCGCGCGCCCGGGGCGGACGAGGCCGGGTTGATCCGCAGGAGCACCCTTTGCCGTACGCCGCGCTCGCCGGCCAGGCGCTCGATCCGGTCGAGTTCGTCGAAGGCCTCACAGACAATGGCGTAGATATTGGCCGATATACATGCGTCGAGTTCGTCATCACTCTTTCCGGGGCCCAGAAAAATGACGTCCTCGGGTGCCGCACCGGCGGCGAGCACCGTTCTCAGCTCGGCGAGAGACGAAACCTCGGCCCGGGCGCCGTTCGCGTTCAGCAGCGCGAACACACTGATATTTGGATTAGCCTTCAGCGAGTAGAAGACCTCCAGACGAGAATGCAGGACATTTCGAACATGAGCAAGCGCCCCGGTCATGCGGGAACCGTCATACACGTACGTCGGCGTCCCGAACTCCAGCACCAGATCGTGATAAGGAATCTCCATCACAGCCTCCAGGCCACGAAGAACCGGTTCTCGGAAGACAGCGAAATATCGTCGTCACGTCATCATGACCTGTGACGAGCACCGGACATCGACCTCACCATGAGATATCACAGCGAGCAGGCCGTCCGGTAGGGCGGACCGGGAATACCCGCACGAGCATTCGCCCGGCCGGGGGCGCAGTTCAGCCTTCCATGGAGAAGTCCGCATGAGTTGCCTTTTTGATTTACTGGAAAACGCCGCTCACGTTCACGGCGATGCCAAAGCCGTTGGCCTGGGCGACCAGCGCCTGACGTACGGAGAGCTGCATCATGCCGCGCTGAGGGCCGCCACATGGCTGCACGAACAGGGGGTGCGGCGTGGCGACAGGGTCGCGATCCTGCTCTCCCAGTCCCTCGTGACGGTCCCGCTGCTGTACGGCTGCGCCCGCCTCGGGGCGCCGTTCGTCATCCTGCACGAACAGGTGCGCGGCCCTGCTCTCGATCACATCCTGTCGGATGCCGCGCCCTTCCTCCTTGTCGGCGACGATCCAGCGGTCATGACCCAGGCTCGGGCGGCCGGGGCCCGCGCGGTGGGAGTCGACGATCTCGTCATGGCCACTCGCGCGCCGGTGAAGGATGGATCCTGGGCGGCACCCCTGGCCGTGGACCCGGTCTGCCTGATCTACACCTCGGGAAGCACCAGCCTGCCCAAGGCGGTGGTCTCGACCCACGACCAGTTGCTCTTCGCCGCCCAGGCCATCCAATCCCAGCTGTGTTACCAGCCGGGCGACGTCGTCTTCGTCTGCCTTCCGCTCTCCTTCGACTACGGGTTGTACCAGCTCTTCCTCGCCGCCCTCAGCGGCGCCGCGGTTCACCTGGCAAGGCGGTACGAGGTCGGTCCCGCGCTGGTACGCGGCCTGAAGGAATCGGGCGCGACCGTGTTGCCGGCCGTACCGTCTATGGCCCAGAACCTGGTCCGCATGCTCGACAGGTTCGGCGGTGAGCTGCCGAAGCTGTGCCTGCTGACGAACACCGGCGCTGCCATGCCGGAAGATGTCCCGGCCAGGCTACGATCACTCCTGCCCGGGCTCCGCATCCAGCTCATGTACGGCCTCACGGAGTGCAAGCGCGCAACGATCATGCCGGTGGACGAGGACCTGCGCCGTCCCGGATCGTGCGGACGCGCCCTGCCGGGCACCGAGGTATTCACGGTGGACGACCAAGGGCGGCGGCTGCCCCCGGAGACCTACGGGGAGATCACGGTCAGAGGGCGGAACGTCATGGCGGGTTACTGGCGCAGCCCCAGTTTGACCGACGAACGTTTCCCCAGAAGGGACGGGCTTCTCCCCGAGCTGAGAACCGGCGACTACGGGCGGGTGGACGTCGATGGTTATCTCTATTTCTCGGGGCGTCGTGACGACATCTACAAATCCAACGGCTTCCGGGTGAGCGGCATCGAGATCGAGACGGCCTGCCTACGCATTCCCGGTGTGGACAAGGCGACGTTGCTTCCCCCCGACGGGACCAGGAAAGACGCCGTGCTGTTCGTGTCCGGCCCGCTCGACGCCTACGACGTGCTCAAACAGCTCGGCGCACAGATAGAGCAGTACAAAGTGCCGAAACGGTGTGAGGTCCTCCCGGACATGCCGATCAACCACAACGGCAAGATCGACAGGGCGGCGCTGGCGGCACTCCTGGGTTAGGCACGCGCGCCATCGGCGAGCGCCTCGGAGTCCCAGACCAGGTTCGTGGCCAGGGCGCCCTCCACCAGCCGCCCCCACATGGCCCGGCGTCTCGGCTTCCCACTCGTTGTCCGCATGACAACGCCGCGCGGCACCACGAATACCATCACCCTCAAGCCGCGCAGGTGCCTGGCCACGGTGCGGCCGATGTGCTCGACGCCGGCCTCCACGCCTCCCTCGACCAGCACAGCGACCGTATCGCGACCCTCGAAGGAGCCGACCAGCGCCACGGTCTGCCGCGGCCGTGGCGAGGCCCTGATCGCCACCTGTTCAACGTCCTCGGCGAAGAGCCACTGGCCGTATCGCTTGACCCCGTCGCCGAGGCGGCCGACGACGTACAATTGCCCGCCTCGCACGAAGCCGGCGTCTCCGGTCCTCAGCACTCCGCCGAACTTCTCGATGCCGCCGTCCTCTCGCACGTATCCGGCCGCCAGGGACTCACCTCGCACCTCGATCTCGCCGAGCATGCCCTCCGCGACTGGGCCGCCTTCCTCGTCCACCACCCGCATCTCCACCCCGCGGATCGGCGCGCCACAGGCCACCAACGTCGTGCCCGCACCTTCGCCGGTGACGACCCGGACGGGGCTGCCGAGCGCCAGCGTTCTCCCGTCCACGGTCATGGTGCTGAGGTCCGCCGCGCACGCACTGCCCGTGACCGCGAGGGTCGTCTCCGCCATGCCGTACGCCGGGACGACGACCTCCCGCCGCAGGCCGCACGGCGCCAGCAGGTCCAGGAACCGGCGGACCACGTGGGCGTGAATGCGCTCGGCTCCGACAACGGCCACTCGCCATCCGCTGAGATCGAGCTCGGTGATCTGGTCCTCCTGTACCTTCGCCACGATGTGGGCCAGTCCGAACGCGGGCATCGCGGTCACCGTCGCGCCGTGGTCCGCGAAACACCGGAGCCAGCGCAACGGCGACCGCACGAATTCCTGCGGTTGCATCAGCCACATGTCCGACACACCTTCGATCGGCAGCAGGAACATGCCGACCAGCCCCATGTCATGGTGGAGCGGCAGCCAGCTCGCATACGAGTCGGCGCCGGTGACCTCCAGCCAGGCGTGCATGGCGGCCGTGTTCGACTGCAGGGAGGCGAAGGGCACCGCGACACCACGAGGAGGTCCGACGGACCCCGAACTGAACTGGATCACGCCGATCTCTGGTATCACCGGGTGCGTGTCCAGCGGCTCGATGTCGTCAGGGATGTCGGTGACGACGGTGCATCCGTGCGCACGCACGACGGGCTCGATGATCGCCGCGGCATCCTCCGTCGTGGCGATCGCGGACGGTGACACCATCCGGACGATCCGGTCGACATGATTCAGGTACGCTGTCCGGTCCCGCAGCACCGAGGGTTGCGCCACAGGCGAAGGCGTGGCACCCAGCAGCAGCGCGGCGAAGAAGTCGGCCATGAACTCGGGTGAGGTCCGCCGGACCAGGACGACCACGTCGCCCTCGGACACTCCTGCAGCCCGTAACCGCCTCGCCGCCCGCCTCGTTTGCAGGGCCAAGTCGGCGTAGGAGTGGAAGTTCCACGTGCTGCCGTCCCGGTCGAGAATTCGCAAGCCACGGTCAGCGGGTGGGTTCTCCAGCCATGTCAGCAGTGCCACTCTCGTCCTCCCTCGGACCAGCCACGTGCCGGCTCAGTACGTCTCTACCTAGGGGATGTGAAGGCAGTCAATGAACATGTCGAACGTGTGTCCCATCACCGAGTTGCCGTCCGGATGCGCCGGCTCCACCATCGCACTCGCGTGCGGGCGTATAAGAGTGTGATCATTCGCCGGACGAGCAGACTGAGCTAATCTGAAGGCCGCAGGCGCCGCGTCGCCTCGATGGATCGTCGGTCCGTGCGACCGCCTCACCGCCTGCCGCCACGCAATGGTCAGCTCATCAATGACGAGCGACAATCGCAGAGAGGCCATGCATGTCCGACACCCACGCGTGCACGTGTCACGACCATGAGGCTCTCCGGCCGAAAGTAGACGATGTCGTACAACGGATGGTCGGAATGTTCGCGCCGGAGCCCTCCGAGCACGCTCACCTCGACGCCCGGCTTCTTGAGGACCTGGGGTTCGACTCGATGCGTCTGCTGGAGCTCGCCTTCAATCTGGAAGATCTCTTCACGATGGATCCGGCGAGCATGGGCGAGGCTCCTCCTGTCGGCACGGTGAGCGAGCTGTCCGAGTACCTCGCAGAAAAAGTGTGCACGAATGAGGCAACATTGCCGACCATGGACGCCGTCGAGGCCGCCATCGACGCCGCCGCCCTGCACTTCCTGTAGCCGATCGTCCCTGCCGGCCGGCTCGGGCTCCCACTACACCCGTCCCCCGGCCGACCGGCTCGGGCCCTGGCTAATCCGTTCCCGTCACAGCCGCTCGCAGCAGGGCCTTGTCCTGGCCCGGAGCCTGGTAGGGGCACAACACACCAACCGCCTTCTCGGCCTCGGGTGAGCCGACGGCGCGGCTGATGCCCCGCAGGCGGTCTGCCAGCCGGCCACCGAGCCACTCCACGGCGACGCCGGGGATCGCGGCATCCGTCTCCGTCACCCCGTCCGGAAGCCCCAAGGATGCCCGGCACGCGGGCGATGCCAGCTCGCACACCGCCAGCAGCGCCTCGATCTCGGCCAGCACGGCCGCCAGCTCGAAACGCAGGCCTTGCTCGGCGGCCCAGCGGCCAGTGGCACGCGCGGCCCGCGTCACTCCGTCCAGTGCGACCGCCAAGCCCGCCAGCACCTCAACGGGCGCGCTACCCGACTCGGACGCGAGGTCGCCGCACCGACCGGCCAATGCGGGGGCGTAGGGCCGCCAGGAGCGACGGGTTGCACGGATGGGCTGCGGCTCGGCCAGGTATACACTCCGGAGCGCTTCCATGCTCGGATGGACGCGCGCCGTGGTGGCGAAGCGCATCACCTGCGCACTGAGCTCGTCGAGCATGACATGACTCGTGCCATCGAACACGCCGTACAGCGGCACGTCTCGAACGAACCGGGCATAGGGCAGGGACTCGAGGAAGGCACGCGCCCCGAGCACCTGCCGTCCCTCGCCCACGGCCTCCTCCGCGAGCCGGCAACAGGCGTACTTGGCGGCAGCGCCGAAATAGCCCGCCCCGGAGCCGAAACGATTGCTCCCATATGCGGCCTTGACGGCCAGGGCCGCGATGACGACATCAAGGACCATCATGCGAACGAGATGCTCGGCGATGGCACCCAGCGACACGATGGGACCGCCGTACACGTCTCGCGTTCTCGCGTGGCCCAGCGCGAACTCAAGCGCTCCAGAGACCGCGCCGGACGCGAACGCCGCAACTCCCCCATGCGACAGCATCAGACTCTTCTGGACGATGGCGAAGCCGTCCCCGAGCCTGCCGACGACCGCGTCGTCCGCCGCCCACGTGTCGCGGAACCGCACACCGGAGATGTCCGCCGCCCGTACCGGCATGGTCCGCCACCGGGGCAGCGGCTCGACGGTCGCATCGCGTTCCAACAGGAAGAGGGAGAAGTCGCGAAGCCCGGCCAGCCGCTGCTCGCTTGGAGGTCCTGGGCGGGTACGCAGGAACGCCATCAGCAGGTCGTGCTCGGACCCGCCGTTGATGAGATGTTTCTCTCCCTCGAGCGTGAAACCGCCGTCGCCCCGCCGTGCGGCGGCCCTGTTGCGCAACAGGTTCGAGCCGTGGTCCAGCTCGGTGAGGAGCATCGCCGCGGACGCCCCGGCACCCACGCGCCGGGCCACCAACCCGCACTGCTCGTCGCTGCCCGACAGGTACACGGGCAGCAACGCCAAGGTGGTGCTTCCGATGGAGACGGCAAGGCTCCCGCTCCGTCGCGCCGTGAGCGCGTCGAGCGTGTTCAGCTCCAGGCAGTTGGCACGGTCCGGCATGAACAGCTCTGCCAGGCCCCGGGCGCGGAGGTCACGGATCACGGCACGCGGATACGTGCCGCACCGCTCCACCTCGTCGAGCGCCGCCGTTGTCGACGGCCGCGCCAGATGATCCTCGATGTCGCTCAATGGCGCGGTACGGCAGATGTCGTCCCGCATCAGCCGCCGCCAGGCAATCACGCCCTGATCGGTCATCGGTCGGCACCCGCCGAGCGTCTCAGCAGGGACAGCTGGTCCAGGTGCTCCCGCACGCCCTCGGTCAGCAGTTGCAGCTTGGCCAGATTACTGATGATTTTCGCGAACATCAGCCGGCGGAAATCACACATCACCGGATCCGTCATCGCAAACTCCACTCCGGCCGCCACATTGATGTCCATGCGCTCCCATACCTCTTCGAGCCGGAACCGGCGCGACATGAGCAGTGCCGACTCCTTGATGAACTCCTCCCGATCGGCCTTCTCCCGGCTGCTCAGCTCGTCGGACAGGCCCTCCAGAGCCAGCACTCCGAACGCCACGTGCCTGGCCTCGTCCCGCGCGACCAGCCTGGTGATCTGCCGGATGATCGGATCGAACCCCGAGACCTGGCTCATCCTGAAGACGGCGAGTGCCAGCCCTTCGACGATGATCTGCATGCCGAGGTAGATGATGTCCCAACGGCTGTCGGACACGATGTTCGACAGCATGGCGTGGAGTGCCGGGTTGATCGGGTAGCTGTGCCCGAGCCGCTCGAGGTACATGGAGAACGCCTCGACGTGCCGTGCCTCGTCAGTGACCTGGCTGGCGGCGTAGAACTTGTCGTCGAGGTCGGGGACAGTCTCCACCAGGCGGGCGGTCGCCAGGAGCGCCCCCTGCTCGCCATGAAGGAACTGGCTGGTGATCCAGGCGTGGTATTCCCAGCGGTAGTCGTTCCACAGTTCCGCTGGTACGGGACAGTTGTCGGGGCGGCGCGCCTGCACCGCCCCGGTCGTCAGGCTGTCCACCAGCGGGGCTCCATAGTGCAACTGCGGTGTCCAGTCGATGTCGGTCACCGCATTCCATTGGGCCGCCTTCCCCTTCTCGTAGAGAGCACGCAGCCTCGGCTGCTTCGCCGCGTAGTCCCAGGTGAATCTCGTGATGACCAGAGATTCGATGGCAGTCGATCCGTTCCCTTCCTGCACCAGGACTCCCTGTCCTCCCTCAGCCGCGTGTCACCGGGTCACACGGGCGATTCCTTGACGTAGGCCCGGCTCCTTGACGTAGGCCCGGACAGTTCGGACAGGGCCGACGAAAGGATCTGCAATGCCTGCTCGACCTCGTCGGCGCCCGCGACCAGCGGCGGCATCAACCTCAGCGTGGCCGGCCTGCTCATGCACGGCGACACCAGAAGCCCGCCGTGCGCGAGCCGTACGATCAGCTTCGCGGTGAGACCCTCGGAGGGCAGGTCGAGACCCCATAGCAGGCCCCTCCCCCGCACCCCCTCGACGAGGTGAGCATGCTCATGCCGCAGACGAGCGAGCCCGCGTTCCATCGCGGCGGCCAGCACCCGCCCCTGAGCGGCCAACGCCTCGATGGCTTCGAGCGCGACGGGCAGGGCCGCGCACGCTAGCGGGTGTCCGGAGAACGTCGCCGAATGAATGGTGGGATCGGCGAGCAACGGCGCGTACAAGCGCTCGCCGCACACGGCGGCCGACAACGGCAGCACGCCCCCTCCCAGCGACTTCCCCAGCAGGACGGCGTCCACAGGGAGCCCCGCCTCCATCGCGAGCGAGCGCTCGCCGCAGCGGCGAAGACCGGTCTGGATCTCGTCGGCGACTACGAACGTCCCGTGCTGGGCCGCTGCCGCACACCATGCGCGCATCACCTCACCGTCCAGGGGGCGAACGCCGTTCTCGCCCTGCAACGGCTCGAACACCAGCGCCGCCACGTCTCCTGCGGCGCACTCTTTCGCCACGGCGTCCGAGTCGTCAGGTGAGACGTGAACCACCGGTGCCAGCACGTCCTGCAACCCGCCGCGATAGCGCTCATGATGCGTGAGCGCCAGCGCCCCGAGGGACTTGCCGTGGAAACCCCCTTGCACCGCCACGATCCGGTTCCGTCCACTCGCCAGACGCGCGAGCTTGATGGCGGCCTCCACGGCGTCCGCGCCGTTCGCGCCGAAAAAGACACGATTGAGCGCACCGCCGAGATAGGCGGCCAGCGCCGCGGCGGCCGCAGCGGTCATCGGGTTGGTGAGCAGCCGGGTGGCTGTGGGCATGAGGTCGAGCTGGCGGTGCACGGCTTCCAGTACGTCAGGGTGCCGGTGCCCCAGGATCGTCACAGCGTAGGACCCGAAGTCGAGCGCGCTGCGCCCGTCGGACAATTCCACGCGACACTCCGACGCGCTGACCTCGACGGCCCCATTGCCCGCCAACCGGCCGCTGAGTGCCTGCTTCGGCGACAAATGGAGTTTCACGCGGGTGTATGCCATGCGTGCGGTCGCGGAGGAAGCGGGGGTGGTGTGCATTCCTGATTCGCCCAAGACAGGTCCTCCGGGAGTGGGGAAACTCAGCGTGTACGCGGGCGAGCGATTCCGAGACGTCAGCCACCTAAGCAGCCTTCAGCGCTGTTTGGCCAGCACATGGCAGAGCCCCGTCCGAGACGCGGACGCGGCTCGACATGCGACTTCGCCCGGGGTTGAAAAGAGCGCGCCGCTCCATCCGAAGGTAATATGTTCGACTGAATCAGCGGCACTGGTCGAACGGCCGCGCGATGGGGGATCAGCTCCCGCGCAGCCGTCTGGTTCGCACCTCGGCGGGAACGGGATCGCCCTCGTGCGCGCCTATCCACGTCGGTTCATCGCCGACGCGCACCAGCATCGCTCCTGGCGAGCGGAAACCGGGCCAGTCACACGCGTCAAGCAGCTCCATGTCGACCATGAATTTGATCAGCACCGGATCAATCGGCACCCATCGGTCCCCCACCAGAAACTCCGCCCAATTGTGGAGGGAGACGTACGGCGGGGCGACGATGAATCCGAATGACGGCCGGACCGGTACTCCATGGCGACGACCCTCGTGGACCAGGAGTCTGGTCGTACCGAGACAGTCGGACAGGCCGGTCTGCCGGATGAAGCCGAGATCGGTCTTGAGCGGCCTCGGGAGGTACATGAATTCGAGTTCCTCCATGCCCTGGAGGATGTGCCGGCTCTCCGGGGGGAGCAACGGCCATTCCGTGGCGAGGGACAACGTGGTCTTGTACGAGGCGCCGACATCCGCCGGTACTTCGCAATCGGCGTACCCGCCACCCGGTAGCAGGAATCTGTAGCCGCAGACCAGGCCATGGCCAGGCGTGGGGCAGGTCGCGTAATAGAAAATCTCATAGGTTCGCGGCTGGCTGCCCGGCTGGTTGAGGCTGGCCGCCCAGAACCGTCGCGCGGCCAGCGCGATCGGCCCAAAGCCGAGCCGGAAGGCCGCGTTGCGCAGATCCAGATGGTCCATACGCGGCCCGTCGGGCCCGTTGCCGGCCGGCAGCCCGTAGGCCAGCAACCGTTCCAGAAGCTCGCGGGTCAAGCGGTAACCCCGGATCGCGTCGTCCATCGACATCGTGAACGAGCGCGCCTCGTCGGGGATGAGCTTGAGCTTCGACACCAGGGCGCGCATGTGTCGGTCCAGCTCATCACTCAGGTCCTTGGCCACGGCTGGCTCTCCTCACCGGGAACGGCGTCGACAGGAGGTCCGCCTGGTTTCGGCACCGTTCCCGATCGTCTATGGCGGCCCGCGTCCGCGAATATCACCGACCGCGACCAGGTATCTCTTCGCCCACGGCTGTGCCCATGGATGGCTCTTGGGCCCCCGACGGGATCCGGCGGTTGTCAGACCGCTCACGCGGGGGCGCGGCGCAAGAAATGATACATATTTGGGCAGAGATGGCTGCTCTCCCGTCATGGACAAGAGGCCTGAAAGAGTGAGCCCGCGTGTTGCTCGGCTGATGACGTCTGGCGGAAATGGGCCACCGCAGCCAGAAGCGTCTTTCATTGATGAGCCGGAGAGGTTGGAAATGGATCTGCGTCACGCATGGCGGCACGTGGTCCCTACACCGCCGGAGTATCGCGATCTGATCGATCTCCACCGTACCCGGCAGATACTTCGCCGCCCCGGCCTTGATCCGGCTTCCATCCCGGGCGCCATCCAAGTCGAGGGCCGGACATATTACGACGCCCGGGACATGTACAACCTGGCTTTGTACTCCGGTCTGGGCAACACCCAGCCGGAGCTCGAGATGAAGTACCTCGGCCGCATAATCGTGCCGTCCGATCGGACCCGCACGTTGCGGTTCAACGTCGTCATGAGCGCCACTTGCCCACAGGGCACCGCGTGTGACAGCGATGAGTGGGAGGCACCAGAACTGTGTGGCAGCGCATGGGACGAAAAAATCACCGGAGCGGGCCGGGCCGAGTGGCAAGGAGTGATCACACGCCAGGGCACGAGCGCAACCATCCAGGACAGCCGGATCGGGGAAGTATGGCAGTATGCGCTACAGCGATATCGCTACCACTACACCCCACCCAAACTGTCCATCGAGGTTTCCTACACCTACCGCTGGAATGTCGGTGATTGTGTCGGCCTCTCCATGGCACTCGCGGGCCACCTCAAGGACATCAAAAAGGATGCGTACCCGCGAGTAGGCTACCTGGTCGCCGGGCTCGGCGCCCAGCGGCATGCCTGGGTGGAGGTCGTGGACAGCGACGGCCTGACCAAGACGCTGGACATCTCACTGGCCTGCCTGGCGTCCACGTACTTCACCAAGGAATATGCCGCGTTCTGTTTCGGCTCGACACTGAATCGCGCGTTGCCGCTGGAGAAGGGCGAGCTCGGCGTCGTCTGCCATCACTGCCGGGGATTGCGCATCCTGATTCACCCGGATCTGCAGACCGTCCGGAGAAGAGCATCCCGGCCTTCCGTTGTCCAACCACACGCTGACCCGTCCGGCCACCGGCTTCTCCATCGCCAACCACCACCGCCTGACGCTAGGTCCGAGAAAGCCTGAATCTGCCGGCTGAGCTGGCCGCCCTATACGCGCCACCGCAGCGCGCGCATCCCGGCCGACCCACACCATCTTGGACGGCACCCCCATCCCGATCGACCGCCTGGCCACGAGCGGCCGTCCTACAGCGACCAGCACAAGCAGCACGAGGTTGAACGCGCACCTCCCGGCCGACCCGGCGGACCGGCCGGTGTGGACCTCGCCGACACTACCGGGCAGGACACCTTTTCAACGGCATCGCCACCAGCCTCGGCTGTCCCGCAGCCAGCAAGACGTCAATCGCGCCCGCACCCGCGCCATCGAAAGCTGGAAGGTGCCGACCAAGCTGCGCTGCTGCCCGCATCGAGTCACCACACTCGTGCAGACCATCCTCCTCCTGCGGCTCATCGCAGAGGGCCGCTACTCAGGATGAAAAGGGTTCACGGAACGCTTCTCATCCTCCCGCCGCCTGCGCGACTTGATGATTCCGCAGGACGGCGATGGCCCCGCGCAGGTGGCCGGGCTTGTTCTTGCCCTTGTACGGAGTGCGGACCGGGCCTTCGGCTCCCTGGTATGCCTTGTCCAGAGTGATGATCCCGGCTTGCCCAGTGCGCGCGGGGTGCCCCAGCTGCGGGCGGCGCTCAGGTCGTGAGTCTTGGCCGGCAGCGCGCCTATCTCTCTTCGGAAGTTTGCAGCCGCCGTTCCAGCTGCTGCGCGAACTCTGCCCATTCGAAGGCACAGTCACGTGCCATCTGAGCGACGACAAAGGCGGAATGAGTGGGGATCTCGTGCACGATGTCCTCCCAACCTCTCGGGCCCGCCATGTGCGCGTACAACCAGTGCAGCACCTTACGTCCATTGACGCTGAGGCGCAGTGACGGATCCTTCCGAAGAGTGTCCAGCATCGAGGCGCGGTCCCGCGTCGGCGCGCGGTCATAATCTCGCGCCACGGCATCCGCGTGGCTCTTCCTCGCGGTGGGCGAATCCTCATGCCCGGCGCCGTCGTGTGGCCGAGGTCCCTCCTGTTCGGCGCGCAGCTTAGCCGGAACGGGGTCTTCTCCACGCTCCATCCGCCTGCGCACGTCCTGCACCGTCGCCGGAGAGATGCCCGCGAGCTTCGCCACTTCGCGTAACGAGGCGTCGGGCCGCTTCGCCATGATCTCGCTGGCCATGCGGCGGCCGTCGGCGCTGTTCAACGGCCGGAGCCGACCGTCGCGTCCGAGGCGTACCAGCGACCGGGCCTCTTCCGTACCCATCCGCTGGCGTAGGGCGGCCACCCTGCGCGGCCCGAGGCCGGTGATCGCGGCGATCGACCGATCGGAGGCATGAGGGTGGATCTCGATGATCTGAATCGCCGCCGCTTCCCGATCCGCGACGGTGAGTGGTAATCCGTGGGTGACGTTGGCCTTCACGGCGGCGATGAATGCCTCGCACTCGTCACCTTCGAAGAATCTTACCTTGATCGTCCGTACTTGCTTGAGCCGGGCGGCAACCAGCCGGTGCATTCCGTCGATCACCCGCATGCTCGGCCAGTGCACGAGGATTGGAGGCAGTTCCGACTGCGTCTCCGCGAGGACCTGCACATGCCCCGGGTCTTCTCCCTCAAGCCTAGGAGAATGGCCAGGCACTAACTCGTCGATGAGTATCCATTTAACCTCTGACTGATCGCCGATGTATCCTCGTGCAGGAAGCGAATGAATCCCGGCCGCTACGATCTCGCCTTCGGAGAAATACCCCTCGACTTGTTGACTCAAGCTAATCTCTCCTTGCATCCACACGTCTCGCCGCCCAGTTCGGCCAGACCGCTTCAAACGAAGTCTGCTGACCTCTGATGTCTCGCGTTATGGATCAATGGCCCCCTACAATGCCGCACCGACACTCGTTCGGCAGCCTGGCGGCGGGAGAACAAAGGCAGATTCGAGGCTCACGTGAGCATCCCGTCTGACGTCGCCGCCACAACTTGAACGATCGCCAGGTTTCATTGCCCGGCCGAAGTGTTACGACGGATGGCCTTGGAGAGCCGAGACGGCCTGTTTCCGACACGGGATCGACGATCTTCTCCCGGCCAAGGCTTCCTAGCACCACACGACCCTTTCAGAGTCCGCTTGAGAGAATGCCATCACTCGAAGTGTCCGCTTGATGTGTGACACCGCCCGGGCACAGCAGCCGACACGGCTCGATGGCTTCGCTAGGAGGACATCCTGCACAGGATACGCGGGGATCGGAGTGTGGATGAGCAGCCCGCAGAATTGTCTTGCGAATAGCATACCTACCCCCGCACACCTGTATCACAATCCCGCGCCAATCTTCGGGCATGGCCTTCTAGAGCGCTTTCAGCGCACTGATCCAGTTGAGGCTAACCCACCGTATTAACTGCTGACAACGCCGCAGGTAACGGAAGTTCGTCGATCACGACCGAGGTTCTTGTGGTTCCTGGGCGCCCCTTCGTCCCCTGCTCGGCCGTCGTACGGAAGTACGGACCTCGCTCCGCGGACGCGAGAGCAGTGCTGATCGCGTGCACTTCTACACCGGGATTCGCGGCATATCAAGCCCATTGGACGCACGCATGATGTCACGAGCCAGAAACCGGGACGTAAGTGCAACAGCGCTGGTCAACCTGGGCGACGCGCTCACCCGCGCAAGCCTGACCGGGGCCGCGCCAATGCGTCGGCACGCTGCCGGGAGTCGTATGCGGGCGCCGCCCAGCCCTGAACACCCGCAAAGCCGCGAACGGAGCAGCGCGGGCCCGCCGGCTGCACCCCCTTGGCCGAGTCGGCACGGTTGGTGCAGCCTGTTGTCCATAAGACTCGGTCCCCGAGACGCAGTTCGCGACCAAATTTCTGACCGGCGAATTAGTGGCGTAGCGGCTGGTCTCGCAGAATACGGCTTCGAATCCACGTCCTCACGGATTGAGTACGGTCACCCCCCCCAACGACAGGAGAGCACCATGAAGAGGAACACGGAATATGTGGAGATCGACTATTCTGAGCTGCCGCAGGAGCCTGACCACTCGTTCCCGCAGACCTGGGGGCAGCACTCTGTGTGGCAAGGCCTCGTCCACTTCGGTCAGGATGCGAACCTGCTCAACGTCGGACTGCAATGGAGACTACCCGGGGGAGTCACGATGCCCACGGTTCTGGGCGCACTGGCCGATCTCGTACGCGCGCACGCGACTCTTCGCACCGTCTTCCAGGAGACTCACGAGGGCCCTGCTCAAAAGGTAACCCAGCCGACCAAAGTGCCTGTCGAGATAGTGGACATCGCAGGCGAGACCCGCGAGTCGGTATACGGCGAGGTCCAGGAGAGCCTCGCCACGGTGTTCGACCACACGCAGGGGCCTCAATTCACCTTCATGGTTTTCACCGATCACGGTGTGCCACGATTCGTGTTCCCGAACATATCCCACCTAGCGGTCGACCGCCAAGGGCTCAAGGTTTTGGAGACGTCATTCCTGAAGTTCGTCGATGGGCAACACGTTCCGCCCGGCGAGGCGTATTGGCAACCGTTCGATCAGGTACAGCTGGAGAATACGCGCCTGGTGAGGTCCAAGGGCCAGCGCGCCTGTGATCAGTGGAGTAGGGCACTTCAGCGGACCGGCCCGCATCTGTGGGGCGCTCCGCGACTGGAAGGCGAGGACGTCCCGATCATTCACGCTAAGATGACTTCGTACCGAGCGGCGAAGGCCCTGCCAGCCGCGGTGACACGTCATAAAGCAATCGCGGGAAGCGTGCTGCTCGCGGCGATTTCGGCGGCTGTCGCCGCCGTCACTGGGCATGACGGCCACGCGGCCGTGGAGATCGTTTTCGCCAACCGGTACCTGCACCGGGCCGACGAGTACGCCGGTCCCTTGGCTCAGGGCGGCGTCATCGCGGCACCGTGCTCCTCGGCGGGAACACTTGCGGAGATGGTTCAGAGCATCAACGCCGATATGCCACGGGCCTACCTGAGCGCCTATTGGCCCCCCTCTTCCCTACAGGCATCCCTGCGCGATTGCGGATTCGATGCCATACACGACCGGGTCACCAGTTTTCTCTTCAACAACTTCATCACGGAGGCGCGGGCTTTCGAGCCGCACGATCGACAGGTCACGGAGGACACGGTTTTCGAATGGTTGCCGAGTTGGAATTACATGCCGAGTCACTGCTCTTTCCGGATCGGCTACGACGACGAGAAGCGTATCTTCGTCACGGCCCGCGTGAATTCCCGGCTGCTCAGCCGGAGCATGTTGACGAGATTGCTGTCAGGGGTGGAGTCCGCACTTCAGGCGATGGCAGAGGGGAACTCGGTCCGCGCGGGAGACCTGCCCTTGGACTGACCGGCGCCTTCGCCTCGGCGATTGCAGACGTGCGGCGGTGCGGGTCTCGGCGACAGAACGGAGGTTTCGATGACCCCTGCGGACGATGAGATCACACGGGCGGTGGCGAAGCTGCTCCGGGTACCGGATCGATGGCGTGATTTCCAGATCAATCATCACCGGGTCACCAAGGGTTACCGGATCGGGGCCGCCCTCCTGGAGAAGCTCCTGGACCTGGGCTTACCACACCGTTCCGTTGCGGGCGAGCGCATGTTCGACTCCCTGGATCTCCAGAACGTCAGCCTCGATCTGCGGTTACCCAGTTTCGTGTGGATGGGAATGCGCTCGTGGGGACGGATGCTTGAGGAGATGGATCGGCGCGGGCGGCTGGTCATGTCGGTGCGCATTACCGCTCGATGCCCTGAGCCCGGCCATCCAGGTCAATGCCAATTCGCTTTCGACACGCGGAAACTGGCAGATTTCGCGGTCGGTTCCCTGACCAAACACAATGCCCAGAGTTATTCTGTGCAGGCGTCCGTGACCGGCACTCCATTGTGCCTGGGGTCAGTATTCGAACCAATCGTCAAGGCGGCAGGAGAGATGACTTATCACATCCTTCCGGAGCCGCTGGGCTCCGACTTGACCTTTTTCACCGACTCCGGGCTCGCCGACTGCCACTTGGGGAGCCTCCATCTCGCCACGGTCGCCCGGCAGCAGGAGATCCCGCTGCGGTCCGCCACCGGCTATTACATCGCACGCCCCTACCCCGTTCGCCACGCCTGGGTGGAGCTAGAAGTGAACGGGGAACGGCATGCCGCTGACCCCTTCTTTCTGCGGGCGCTCAGCGGGTGGGGCATCATCTCGCCGGACCAGTGGCCGGCGGACCGGTGCCTCGACGGATTGCTGTGGAAGCTCGACAGCGCCGAACAGCTGATCAGTCACCGAGATTCCCCGGCAGAGACCTCCATAATGATCAGTTCCGCCCCCGTCTCGGTGAAGCCCTGAGTGTTCAGGAACCCCTGGACCGTGAGATAAGCCCAGCGACGGAGCGTCGCTCCGAGCACCTGGTCTCTATTGACAAGGAGTCCTTATGCGTGAGGCATCGGCATCCGTCCGGATCGAACTGGAGTCTCTTCTCGGTCACGAGATCGCCAGCCCCTCTCCCGATGTGCGGCTGTTCGAAGACCTCGCCCTGGATTCGACCAGCCTCCTCGAGCTGCTCATGAACCTGGAGGACAATGTGGGAATCGAGGTCGATCCCGATGAGATCAGTGCCGAGGTGTTCGCCACCATCGGTTCACTGACCGATTATGTTGAGAAGTGCCTGGCCAGGAAGACGGCCTAGTCGATGCGCCGGCACGACTCAGGTCGGCGAGACGTCATGGCGGCTCATGCCTGCGAGACGTGTGGCTACGAAGGGGGGCTGGCCGAAGGGCTGAGGACGGCGTTGGCCGGGTCGAGGCCGGGCAGTTGTGCAGCGGTCCCCGCCGACCAGGCCGTGGGTGAGGTGGTGCACCATCGGCTGGCCGCCGCAGAAGGGATCGTCTTTCTTCGCGACACACCTCCCGGCTCACCTGACCAGCAGCTCGGCTCCCGGCTCGCCGCCGCCCGGCTGGGCGCGACAAGGCGGGCTTTCGACGCGGTCGTCCACCGTCTGGGCAACCGCCAGTCCTCTGGTGAACCACTCCTGCGGCGCCAGCTCGTGACCGGCAGCGTCGCCGACACTGTTGCCGGCATCGAGCTCGCCCGAGCCATGCTGAATGCGCCGTATGAAGCCCACGATCTGATCACGGAGCTCGATGAAGGGATCATCATGCTCTTCGGTGGCGCCGGCTACATCACCGATCAGCCTACCCGCGCCCTCTATGTCTCCGCCATGATCGCGAATGTCTGGGGAGCGACTCGGTGATCGATCTGGACCGACGTCTGCAAGCGTGGCGCATAGTCTGCGCCGAGACCGCGGCCGAGTTACGCGATCTCGCACCGCCAATCGACCGGGACCCTTACGACATGAAGCCTCACCTCGGGAGGGAGGTCTTCTCCCGAATCCGGCAGTGGAGCACGCCCTGCCCGTATGGTGAGCCTTTCCGCATCGGCTCCTGGACCTTCCGTGCGGATTCGGCGCTCGAGTGGGTCATAGCCGTCACCGAACTGTCGCGCGGCGACGCGAGCAGCCTGCTCGCGTGCCCGATGCCCGACGTTGCCGGACTCATCGTCGATCTGCTGGGCACCGAAGAGCAGCGGCACCTCTTCTACTCGCGGATCGCCGACGGAAGGACCTGGACGTTCTTCGCGATGAGCGAGCCGGACCTCGGGAGCAACGCCACCTCGATGGAGACCCGCATCGAAGACGGACAGCTGTACGGGGTCAAACGGTACATCGGCAACGGCGCCCGCGGTCGAATCGGCGTGGTTTTCGGAAAGACGGGCCCGCATCTCCTGTCCATCAGAGCCGCGCTTGTAGAGGTACCGGCGCCAGGCTGGACGGCGGAATCCCTGGACATGATCGGTCTGCGTGGCGCGTGCCTGGCCGAGATCCGGCTCGAAGGAGTGCCCGTCATCGATCTGCTGGGCGAACATCTGACCGTCACTCGCCGAGGGCTCTGGGCTGCGATCAAGGTCTTTCACAACATGCGGATCCAGGTGGCCGCGATGGCGATGGGAACCTCCGCGGGCATCCTCGACCACGTACGAGCTCATCGTCCGCAAGCCCCTGGCCTGTCGCACGTGCAGGCCGCCAATGAGGCTTGCCAGGACCTCGTCTGGCAGGCCGCCGCAGGCTTGGATGCCGGCACCGAGCGAGGACACCGTTCCTCGGTCGTGAAACTGCTCGCGACACGGCAGGCCATGAGAACCGCCAGATGGGCGGCGAAGGCTCTCGGGCCGGCGTCATTGCTGGAGCATCCGCTGCTGGAGAAATGGACCAGGGACGTGGCCGGGTTCGAGTTCATGGACGGCACCAGCAACATCCAGCGGCTGCATATCGCGCGCACCTTTCTGAACTATCCTGCGCACACCGCCGGAGCACCTGGTCAGAAGCGCATGCCATCTCCCGTCCGGGACACGGAACTTCCGCAACCGCAGGGACGGATGCCTGGAGGTATGTCATGAGAATAGGCGTCGACCTTCTTCACATCTCGCGGTTCAACCGCATCGCGGAGCGCCCGCGTTTCCGTCGGATGCTGTTCTCCGCGAAGGAGCTCCAGGCAGCTCGGCACATGCGTCAGCCCCGGCTCGGCGAGTACCTCGCCGGGCGCTTCTGCGGCAAGGAGGCCGTCGCCAAAGTACTGGGCCGTGGATTCGGCCAGGGCCTGGAATGGCGCGACATAGAGATCCTTGCCGACGACTGGGGTGCCCCTTCCGTTTTCCTCCACAGTGGGGCCGCCCGCATCGCAGCGGCCGCGGGAGTCGGCGCGATCGACCTTTCGCTCACCCACCAGAATGATCTCGTCATCTGCGTCGCCGCCGTGCGCTGCCGATGAAGGGTACGGCTCCAAGAGGGCGTCGTCGCCCGAGCACGACACGTGGTACCCCGCTGACCGGCCGCTACAGCCTGACGTCCGGTCCACGCCTGCCGATCGAACGGCACCAGCGCAGCCGCCGAACGCACCGCCGGCGGCAAGGGCTCGCGTACCCGCGAGTCTTTCATCCGGCGCTGCTCCGGCCTTGGCAGCCGCTATCGCGGCGTTTAGGATCGCCCACGGCAACCACCCCGTCGTGTTTATTCACACCGCTCCGAGGGCGCGACCGGGGGAAGCCGAAAAGGAGGCGACCGAAACCTGCGCGAAAAGATGGCCATATTTCGGATGCACGCGTATTCGGTTCGCGGCTTTCTGTGACAATTCATCGAGAATGCAGAACACTTGACATTGCGGATTGCCATACATATGGTTTGGACTCGTCCGATCTGACGTGACTGTCAAGCCGAAGAAGGAGCAGTGTGAAGGTTCTCGGTGTGCACGATGGTCATTCTGCGTCCGCGTGCATAATCGACGACGGCCAGGTCGTCGCCGCTATTCAAGAAGAGCGATTAACTCGGGAAAAGAATCGCGGAGGAGCTCCCGAGACGGCAGTTCAGCGCATTCTCGAACTTACCGGGACGTCGCTGCCGGAAATCGATCAAGTCGCATTCAGCACGCTTGAGTTCCGAAACCCCGGATTGCACTCCACAGCCGACGTCATGACGGTCTTCAATCGCACATTCACCGCGCCGGCCGAACAACTGGCGCTCGAGTCACGAGGCGGCGCGGTGGAGCAGCAGCGCCGGAGAACGGAGTTTCTGCGGGATGCGGGATATCCCGAGGAGCGGATCCAGTTCATCGACCACCACACCTGCCATGCGGCAACCGCTTACTTCGCCAGGGGGACGTTCGACCGAGAGGTCCTCGTCCTCACCAGCGACGGACACGGAGACGACCTGTGCGCGTCGGTCTCGGTCGGCAGCAACGGCAAGCTGACGCGCTTGGCCTCCGTCCAGCGGGACGACTCGATCGCGGCCATCTATGGTTACGTGACATACTTGCTCGGTTTTGTACCACTTGAGCATGAATACAAGCTCATGGGAATGGCGCCCTATGCGGAGAAGACGAAGGCGGCAAGCGAGATCTGCGCCCTCTTCGAGTCCATGTTCGAGATGGACCCCGCCGAGCCACTGATCTGGAAGCGGCGATCGGGCACGCCGCCGGTCACCGAGATGGCTCCGATGCTCCTCGACCTGCTGCGCTTCCGTCGCTTCGACACGGTGACGGCCGGCCTGCAGATGTTCGCGGAGCGCGTCACCACACAATGGGTGACGAACGTCATTCGTTCGCTGGGCATAACAGATCTGGCCTTCGGCGGCGGCCTCTTCATGAACGTCAAGATCAACCAGCGCATCGCCGCGTTGCCCGAGGTCACCTCGGCCTTCTTCTGCCCTTCCGGAGGGGACGAGAGCAACTCGCTCGGCGCGGCCTGGGTCGCGGCGGATACCGCGCCTTCCCCCTCGGATGCCGGCCACCGTCCGCTTCCCGGCCTGTACCTGGGGTCCGAGTACACCAACGCCGACGTGGCGGCGGCGGTCGACCAGCACACCTTCCTCAAGAACGTACGCGTGCGCGAGGTCGACGACATCGAGGACCAGTGCGCCGCCCTGCTCGCGGACAAGAACATCGTCGCGCGCTTCGCCGGCCGCATGGAATTCGGCGCGCGGGCTTTGGGCAACCGCTCCATCCTGGCCAACCCCAGCGACCCGGATGCCACCCTGATCATCAATCAGATGGTGAAGAAGCGGGACTTCTGGATGCCTTTCGCACCCACCGTTCTGCGGGAGAGAGCACACGACTACCTCACCGACTGGCGGGAGTTCGGCGGTGAGTACATGGCTCAGGCATTCTCCTTGAAAGAGGACAAGTTTCACGAGCTGAGAGCCGCCGTACATCCGCAGGATCACACGTGCAGGCCGCAGATCCTCTCGGCGGAGGCGAATCCCCACTACCACCGCCTTATCAAGCTGTTCGAGCAGCGCACTGGCATCGGCGCCGTTCTCAACACCTCCTTCAACCTGCACGGCTATCCGATCGTGGAGTCGCCGACCCAGGCGTTACGGGTTTTCGACCTGTCGGGCCTGCGTTACCTGGCCCTGGGCAACCTCCTGATCGAGCAGGTCGACGCACCGGCCTCATGAGGCGTGGTGCCCTCCCAGCAGCCAATCCGCTGTCGCGAGGATCGCCTCGTCCTCGCGCTCGCGGGTGTCGAAACCGTGCTCCGCGCCGATGATGGTCCGAAACTCGCACGCAACGCGCTCTCGGGACGCGGCCCTCGCGACCTCGTAGGAGACATAACTGTCCTGGTCGCCGTGGACGATGAGGGTGGGTACCGAACTGCTCAGCAGCTCATCGAGCGGGCGGCGGAGTGCGAATTCCTCCCACAACGGACGTCCGATCGCGAATCTCCCGTCGATCAGCAACGTGCCGGATGCGAGCATGCGTCGCTGCTGCTGAGGGCCGAAGTTGGCTCGCCCCCACGGCAGTTGCGGCTCGAGAAAGGTGTGGCGAAGATCCAGGACCGGGCACCAGAGCACCAGCCCGGCCAGCCGGCCTTCGAGATCGGGCAACGAGAGTGTCGCGCTCACCGCGCCGAAGCTGGTCGCGACGAGCGACAAAGGTAGATCTCCCAGGGATCTCGCATAGGCAAGCGCCGCCCGCAGATCCAGGATCTCTCCCGCGATCGTCACGTCCGCCGACGTTCCGCCGCTCCTGCCATGCCCGCGAAAGGAGAACCTCAGCATTGCGCAGCCTGCAGCCACGAGAATGTCCGCCAGCCGCGGGAACTTGCCTCGTGCCTCCATGTCCCCCGTTATGCCGTGCAGCGCGACCACCATTCCCTTGGGCTCGCCCGCCGGCTCGTGCAACACGGCGTCCAGCAGAACGCCGTCCTCCGCGACCAGTCCGACCTGCCGCATACCAGACCTCTTTTTCATGGAGCGCCACGTGAGCGGGAACTTACCTGGAACGACTGAGCACACTACCGAGAATCTCGTATTCGAGAAGCTCCAGATCTCGTACTACTTCGACATCAAGCACCTGCCGTTCGCCGATCTCTTCGAGAGTTGCGCTTCCGTCCTGCACATCAAGCGGGCGATGACGGATTGGCTGGGTGAGCGCGCGCGGCGCGACATTCGCGGCGCCGTGCACCCTGCCGCGCATGTGGAGGGCGAGGTGATCGTGGAGCGCGGTGCCGTTGTCGAGGCCGGTGCCTACATCGAAGGGCCGACGCTCATCTGCGCCGGCTCCGTCGTCCGATCGCATGCCTATATCCGGGACAATGTCATCATCGGGCCGCGCTGCAAAATCGGTCATTGCACGGAAGTGACCCGGTCAATAGTCATGTCCGAATCACAGGCGACGCACATGGTGTTCATCGGCGATTCGGTGGTCGGCAGCCACGTGAACATCGGCAGCTCGTGCGTCACCACGAACCTCAGAGTCGACCGTCCGGTCCAGGAACCCGCGGTGGACGAGATATCGGTGAACGTCGACGGGCACCCGGTGCCGACCGGCTACACGAAATTCGGTGCGGTGATCGGTGACCACGCGCAGCTGCCGGCGCTGATCTCGACGTCGCCGGGCACGCTGATCGGGCCACGCACCGTGATCTACCCCAGGAACCAGATCGGCGGCGTTCTGCCCGCCGACTCGAGAATCAGGTGAGCGCCATGAACCATCTCCTGGTGAGCGGCGGCCAGCCGCTGCACGGCCGATGCCTGGTGCAGGGGTCCAAGAACATCGCCCTGCACCTCTACGCTGCGTCGCTCCTCATACCCGACGTGGTCGAGCTGTCCAACGCCCCGGACATCATCGACACGCACGTCTGCGCGGAGCTGTTGCGGAGCTTGGGCGCGGACGCCGACTACGCCGACCAGACGTTGAGGACGAAGGCCGCGGGGAAGATCAGCTCGGTGATCCCGGCCGGGCTCGGCGGCCGGATCCGCCCGACCGCCTGCTTCGGCGCGGCCGTGCTCGTCCGTGCGGGGCAGGTGGCGTTCCCCCTTCCGGGAGGTGACGCGTTCTGCGACCGTCCCATCGATCGGCACCTGGCGGTGATGGCCTCGGCCGGCGCCGACATCACGCTTCACAGCGGACGGGTGGAGGCCACGCTGCCCGCAGGGCGCCCCGAGGCGTTCTCCGCCTCGTTGAACACCGCCTTCGGACCCAGTCTGGGAGCCACCGTCACCGCCCTCTTCCTGGCGGTGACGGCGAGCGGAACGTCCGTGCTGACGGACGCGAGCATTGAGCCCGAGGTGATGCACACGATCCATTTCCTCAACAGGGCCGGGGCCGACATCACTGTCCAGCCTGATGGACGCATCGAGATCCAAGGCGTGGACGGCCTGCGCAGCTCGAACTATATGGTGCCCGTCGACCGATTGGAGGCCGGTACGCTCGTGATGGCCACGGCCGCCACCAGCGGCCGCACCACGCTTGAAGGCGCCCGGCTCGCGGATTTTCCGTCGGCCTTCCATGATGCCGTCAATGCCGTCGGCATCGAGATATCGGACGTTCCGGGAGGGGTCGCCGTCGCCCGGAGGCATGACCTCAGGGCCATCGACTTCGCCACCGCCCCGCACCCGGGATTCCCCACAGACCTGCAGCCTCAGATGACGGCGTTGCTCACGCTGGCGGACGGGCAGAGCACCGTCACGGAGGCGGTCTACCCGAAACGCGCCACCCATGTCGCCGGCCTTCGTGAATTCGGCGCCGATATTAGCGAGAATGGCAATACGCTGAGGGTGCGCGGCCCACGCACACTAACAGGCACCCACGCGACCGGAGTGGACATCCGCTGTGTCACGGCATTACTATTGGCGGCTCTGACCGCCACAGGGACCTCCCGCATATCGGGCATCTTTCACCTGAATCGCGGATATAGTTCTCTCGTCCCGAAGTTGGCGAATCTCGGGGCGGACATCTCTTTCTCTGACCTCTAGCGGAGAGATTCAACTGATGACAGGAAAGTGGCTGGACCTGGCGGCTGAGTCCGTCTCCTCCTGGCTTGACGAATTGGTCGCGAGTGGTGGTGCACCCGGTGCCGTCGCCATCGTGGGCACGGTCGAGCAAACGCGAGTGCTGACACACGGGGTGATCGCGCCAGGCTTGGTCGACCTTCCTCCGCACGAGACCGTGCTGTTCGATATCGCGTCCCTCACGAAAATCGTCGCCACCTGGGTCGGAGTCGGTCAGGCCGTCGCTGCGGGTGACCTCCACCTCGACGCGCCGGTCGGCGAGTATTTCGGCGAAAGGTCCCTGCCGGGGTCAGTCGTGACCACTCGGCAGATTCTTTCGCACACCAGCGGCCTTATGGCGGCCACCCGATTCGACCGTTACGTCGGCTCGGGGCGCGACCTCGTGGAGCTGATCCTCTCCGAACCGCTGGACACACCGCCGGGCACCGCATACCGGTATATCAATAGAGGTTTCGTGCTGCTCGGCCTGCTCCTCAAGAGACTCTACAAACGCCCGCTCGATCAGCTGATGTCCGAACGGGTCTGGCAGCCCTGGTCGATGAACGACACTAGCTTCGGTCCTCTCACGGCCTCGCCTACCGTCGCCCCGACGGAGACCAGGCTCCCAGGCACCCGTCCTGTCTGGGGGGTCGTGCACGATGAGAACGCCGCACAGATGGGAGGGGTTGCGGGCCATGCCGGGGTCTTCACCACGGCACGCGACCTGGCCGCGTTCTGCCGGCGCGTGATCACCGACGACTGGACGGACACGAGTTTCGACCGCTACGTCGAGCAGAGCGTCCGGGTCCATGCCGGCGGCGACGAACATCGCGGCCTGGCCTGGCTACTGTCGGACGACGGTCGCACCATGTACCACCACGGCTTCACAGGAAGCAGCGTGTTCGTCTTCAAGGAGAAGGCGGCGTACGTCACCGTGCTGTCCAATGCGGTGTACAACTCGAGAGACCGACGGGGCCTCGCGACCCTGCGTCACAACATCAAGGGGCTGGCGGAACGATGAGTGGACAGTCCGCCACCACCGGCGTGCCCTTAGGCCCACTCACAACCTTCGGTGTCGGCGGTCCATGCGACAGGCTGTTGGAGATCCGTACGCCGGACGACCTCATCGACCACGCCATGACCAGTTCCGGCGCTCCCCCACTGACCCTGGGCGAAGGCAGCAACGTCGTCGTCTCCGATCAAGGCTACCCGCATGTGGTACTGCTCATGAGGACCCGAGGGCTGGAGGCCTGCACCATCGACGACTCCACGATCGAAGTCACCGTCGCGGCCGGCGAGCCGTTCGCCCGCCTGATCGACTTCGTGGTGTCGGAAGGGTTTTCCGGCCTGGAGTGCCTCGCGGGCATCCCCGGCACCGTGGGCGCGCTCCCCATCCAGAACGTGGGAGCGTACGGCCAGGAGGTTGCGCAGACCATCACCAAGGTCGAGGTCTGGGACTGGGCCAGGCGGAGGCACCGGCAGCTCGCCCCGGCCGAGTGCCTCTTCGGGTACCGGTCAAGCCTGTTCAAGGAGAACCCTGATCGCCACACCGTGATGTCGGTGTCCTTCCGGCTGAGCCGCGGCTTCTTGAGCGCACCGATCACCTACGATCAGGTGGCCGTCGAACTGGGGACCGACCTCGGCGCGCGGGTGCCGATCTCGGACCTCGTACCGGCCATCCTGGCGATCCGGCGCCGCAAAGGGATGGTGGTGGACCCGGCAGATCCCGAAAGCAGGTCCGCGGGCTCCTTCTTCCTCAACCCCCTCCTCTCCGCAAGGGCCTGGGCGGAGCTGAAACGGCGAGTGGCCGCATTGACCGGCCAAGAGCCTCCTGTGCTGTCCGGAAGCGACGGTCACGTCCGCACCAGTGCGGGATGGCTGATGGAGAAGGCCGGGTTCCGGCGCGGACAGCGCTTCCGTTCGGCCCGCATCTCCCGTAAGCACACACTTGCCCTCGTCGCCCACAACGGCACGACCGCCGCGGACATCGCCTTCGCCGCCAGGAGCATCGTCCAGCAAGTCCATGAACTCTTCGGCGTGACATTGATGCCGGAGCCCCGCTTCATCGGCGTCATGGACACGTAGGGAGACTACATGGAGAGCACCACTACGCCGATCACACTCCCGCTGCCCCTCGACCAGATCGGTGGTCTGATCTTCGACCTCGACGGCACCCTGGTCGACACCAGGTCGATCAACCGCGCGGCACTCGACATGATCCTCGCAGCGTACGACATCGATCTGACGGGGGTCCCTCGTCCTCCTCAGGGGACCGCGTTCACCGACTGGGTCAGACTACTCACGGACCACAGACGGCTGCCGAGCGGCATGTCCGCCGAGCGGTTCAAGCAACTCGGCGAGCACGCGGTCATCGAGCAGGCTGCGCTGGCACCCGTGATCGAGCCGGTGGCAGGGCTGGCACGATGGGCGCATGGACTGGAGCCGCGCTTACCCGCGGCCGTGGCCACCGGGAGCAGCCGGCCGGTGGCAAGCGCACTGCTGACCGGAGGCGGTCTGGCCAGGTTCTTCGACACGATCATCACCCGAGAGCATGTCGCGCGCGGCAAACCGGCGCCCGATCTCTTTCTCGCCGCAGCTGAGCGACTCGCCGCACCTCCCCACGCCTGTGTCGTGCTGGAAGACACCGATCTCGGCTTGGAGGCGGCGCGGCGCGCGGGCATGGTGGCAGTGGACATACGTCCCTATCGTGAACTCTCCCACGGTCCTGCTGTATGACGGCACCCTCCCTCACGACCTCGCCCCGGTCTGGCAGGCGCGGCTGGGTCATGTGGGGCCTGGCGTCGCTGGTCTACGCCACCGCGATGTTCCACCGCACCAGCCTCACCGTGGCCGTGGACCTCGCCGAGCAGAGGTTCCAGATCGGCCCCGGCGCTCTATCGTTGCTGGCGGTCTACCAATTGCTCGCCTACGCCATCCTGCAGTTGCCGGCAGGACTGGCCGCCGACCGGCTCGGACCCCGGAGAACACTTGTGGTGGCCATGGTGCTCATCGGCGGCGGCCAGATCGTTTTCTCGCTCGCCAATGCCTACCCGCTGGCCTTGCTCGCCAGGGGAATCCTCGGTGTGGGGGACGCTCTCACATTCATGGGCGGCCTGCGCCTCATCACCGCGTGGAACGCCTCGAACCGGGTGGCTCTGCAGGTCCAACTGATGTCAGTGATCGGCATGGCCGGCAGCTTGATCAGCACGATCCCCCTGTCGCTCGCGCTGACCACGATAGGTTGGACCCCAACCTTTCTCAGCACGGGCGCGACGACGATCTGTCTCGCCGTCGTGGTACTCCTCACGGTGACGAGTGATCCCCCCGCCCCTCGGTCCCCGTCGGTTCTGCCCGGGCTCTTCCGCGATCTGCGGAGCGTGTGGCTCGTGCCCGGCACCCGTTTGGGGATGTGGATGGTCATCGCATCCGCCTTCTCCTTCGTCTCCTTCTCGACATTGTGGGGATATCCGTATTTAACCCGGGCTCAGGGACTGGGCGCCGACTCCGCAAGCCGGCTGCTCACCGTGCTGATCCTGACCAACATGATCACGGGACCGCTGTTCGGCCTGCTTGCGTCACGGCGTCCCGAGCTGCGGACCCGATTGAGCGGACTTGTGATCACGCTGGTGTGCTTCATGTGGGTGGTGCTTCTGCTCTGGCCCGGCCGAGCGCCCAGCGCCGCGGTCGTGGCCCTGGTCCTGGTGCTCGGTCTGTGCGGCCCCGCGACCATGCTCGGCGTGGACGTCGCCCGCACCTCCAATGACGCCACGCGGGTGGCGACCGCGGCCGCAATGGCCAATCTCGGCGGTTATGTTGCCGCCCTGCTCACGATCCTTTCCATCGGATGGCTACTGGACCTCGGCCAGCGGAACGGTCTCCCAGTCGGTGCGGCCTTCGCCCTGGCCTTCGGCTCACAATTCGTGCTCTTCCTCTTCGCCGGCCTGCAGATCTTTCATTGGGTTCGCAAGGTGCGCGCCCAGACGTGACGGACCAAGGAGACAGGAAATGGCCACCTCTTTCTACATTGACAATCCCTATCCGATGCACGGCAACCATGGCGAACTCTATGAGAAGGAACTCCGGCGCTTCTTCGAGTCGTTTTCACCGCACCGCATCCTCGACGCCGGCTGCGGCACCGGCGCCATGACCCGCCAACTGGCGATGCACTTCCCCGAGGCGTCAGTGCTCGGCGTCGACCGCTCGACCGCTTCCATCGAGCTGGCTCGGCAGAGGCACAGTGGCCTGCCCAATGTCACTTTCGAAATGCTCGATCTCGAGACCGAGGTGCCCGGCGGTGGCAACGTCTTCGATTTCATCTTCTGCCAGGGCGTCCTGCACCACATGAACGATCCCGCAGCAGCCCTCAGAAACATTTATGCGGCGACGAGTCGGGATATGGCCGGATACATCTGGCTTTATTCGAGGCACGGTCGCGTCGAGATCGCCCAGATTCGAGAACTCCTGACCATCTTTAGCGCCGAGAACCGCCCCGTGGATAATCTGCTCGCCATACTGGAGACCTTACGCCCCGCCTATTCCAACTTGTACGCTGCGGAAGAACGGGATCTCCTGGAGTGGGTCGGCGACGACCCGGTCTGGACCCGGGACGACGAGCGGAAGGCCCGATACATGGATCGCTACGTCAATCCGATCGCCGACCATTACTCGGTCCGGGACGCCGCCGAACTGCTGCGCAGCACCGGCTTCACGATAACCGCCGTACCGACGCTGGAAGCCATCGAACTGGACCCCGCCCTGGCCCAGTTGATCTCGTCCTCCGTGGCGGATCCCCTCGACAGGTACGCCGCCATGGAACTCGTCATCCGACCGTGGGGCGTAGGCTATCTGGTGCGCAAGGAACAGGGTTAGCCAGGACGAGGGATGGGCACGATAGGCAATTGGAAACCAGGCTCCACCGTTCTGTACCGCTATGGAAGGAGCGGAAGGGCGCGTTTCGTTAACGCGGGAATCCTCATCGAGGATTCGCCCGACGGACTTGTGCTGTGGATCCCACCCGGCTCTCCTATGATCCGCTCATGTCCCCAGCAGGGTGGCGAGCTACGAGATATCTCCATAGAAGAGCGCTTCACAGTGCCTACAGTGCAACGACTCGGCACCTGGCGCGGGCCCGGCGCAATCCGTTTCGTGCCAACCGATCGGGAATGGTCGATCTCCTGGTTCTTCACTGAAGACGGGCAATTCTCCGGCTGGTATGGAAACCTCGAGGCGCCACAGATCCGCTGGGAGACGCCCGGCCCCAGCCCCGTCTACGGAATCGACACCGCCGACCGGATCCTGGACGTTCTCATCTCCCCCGATCTGTCATCCACATGGAAGGACGAGGACGAACTGCGCGCCGTGGTCGAGCAAGGCATGTTCAGCGCGGTGCAAGAGCAGCAAATCCGACTACACGCTCAGGAACTCACACGCATGGCCTCCCAGGGCCTTCCGCCCTTCGACGGCCGATGGATCGACTACAAACCCGACCCCTCCTGGCAGACGCCCAGCCTCCCGTCCTTGTGGGACCTCCCTCATCACTACACCGCAAGCCTCTGACCTCGATACGTGTCAGATACGGGGATGCTGCCAAACGATCGCGAGTATCCTGACCTGCAGGAGGGAAGTCATCGAGGCAGGCGCCTGTACAGTGCCGAAACTGGTTCATGGAAGCTGGCCTGGCCCCCTGTCTCGGCACTCATGTTCCTACGCCTGCTGTATATGCTGATGATCCGGTTGTTCGGCTGGCTGACGCTTCTCGCGCGGGTGACATCTCCAAGAAGGTGGAAATCTTGGTGCTGCACTCCCGCTGGACATCGCGGGAAAAGTCCCTGATATCACCTCGGTGACGCTCTGCATGCGGTGAAATTCGGAGGTGGTTGCCCACCGACGTCGAGTGCGCCTGGTGCCAGTTGAGCCCGTGAAAGTCTGACGCTGGGAGCTGCTTCAGGGGCTCTGCCTTGTTGCTTCGAGCACGCGAATCCGCCTCTTGCCGTCCCCGTCTGCTCCCGTGGGCAGCCACATGTCGATCACCTTCCACTCAAGCTGGAGATGTGGCGTGCAGGAGACCGAGGAACCGTTAGAACTCGTGCAGCGAGTCGCCACTCTGGACATCGGCAAGACCACGTTGATGGCGTGTATCCGGGTCCCGCATGAGGACAAGCCCGGCCGCAGGTTGCAGGAGGTGAGCGAGTACGCCACCACAACGCGGTCCCTGCTGACGCTGGCCGACCGGTTGCGCTGCCAGGGCGTCACCCTGGTCGCGATAGAGGCAACGTCGGACTATTGGAAGCCGGTGTTCTACCTGCTCGAAGCCGAGGGGTTCGAGTGCTGGCTGCTGAACGCCAAGCACGTCAAAAACGTGCCCGGCCGGCCCAAGACCGACTGTGAGAATCAACGGGTGCCGCCTCGGACCGCAGTTTGACCCGAAGACCGACTGGCTCCGTGCCTTGAGTTTGATCTGTCGACTGCTGTCCGGAGCGGTGCTTGCTACCGCCGGAGCGATGGGGCGTGTCCCGATAGGGGCC
>NZ_JBITHZ010000051.1:0-78811 GCF_044458585.1 Nonomuraea sp. NPDC050451 | reverse complement strand
GACAACCCCCGCGAGCAGCAACCGGCCAACATCCGCCGCATCTACGGCCCCGAGCGGGAAGCGCTCGGGGCCGTCGAGATCGAACTCCTCCAGCCTGCCACCTCGTGACCAACCACCACGTCACCGAGCCGCACCCAGAACGAGTCAGCCCGTGGCGTTGGATGCGCTGGTGGAGCCGGTTGCTCGGGGTCATAGATCGTGAAGGATCGTGTCGGTCGGGTCGCCGAAGAGCGGGCCTGGAGCGGCGAGCAGCTGGTCGACGGCCTCGGTACGGGTGGCGGCGCGGTGCACGACCACGCGCCCGTCGGGGTTGAGGACTTGCCAGCGGCGCCCGGAGCGCGGCCCGCGACATGCTGCCCAACCCGGAACACTCGATCGCCTCGATCGCCAAGCTCCTCAATGTCAGCCCGGGCACGCTCCACAACCACATCCCCGACCTGCGCCAGCTCCGCGAAGGCGTCCGGGTCCGCGAGCTCAGCCGTTGGCGGAGGAACTCGCATCCGAGCGACGGGTTACCTGAGCGCCGACAGGTTGGCCCGCACCACCTTCGTCGTAGGGTGATCCACGCCCAGCACCCGCTCCTGGTCGGCGAGCGTGACCTCATACAGGGGGATGGCCCGGCCTAGATCTCCTGCCGCCTGGTAGGCGTGGGCGAGGTTGCTGCGGGAGGCCAGGGTGCCGGGGTGGTCGCTGCCCAGCACGCGCTCCCGATCGGCGAGCGTGGCCTCCAGCAGGGGGATGGCCCGGCCCAGATCCCCTACTGACCAGTAGGCGGAGGCGAGGTTGCTGCGGCAGGACAGGGTGTAGGGGTGATCGGTGCCCAGCACGTGTTTGTATGCGATGCAGGCCCGCTCGAAGGAGTCAATCGCGTGTCTGCTGGCACCCTGCTTGTTGACGAGGAGCCCGCTCTGGTTGAGCAGGTGGGCGGTGACCAGCGTGTCGGCGTCCGGAGGTATGTGGTCGGTCACGGCGGTGATGTGGGGCAGCAACGTGCGCCAGCCCGGACTGGAGCGCGGCGGCAGAGTCGGCGTTGATCCACCACCAGATTGAGACAGGCGGCCTGGGCACGGGCGTAGCGGGCGGCCAGCGTGGACTTGCCGATGCCGCCCAGCCCGTGCACCGCAGCCAGCACCACCTCGCTGACCGGCCGCAGCACGGCATCCGGCAGCACCATCTGGTTGACCGTCTGGGTGATGGTCTGATCACCGGCCGCCTGATACACCCGGCCCTGCTCGGATGCCGTACCTTCCATCCGGATCTGTGGCTGCCCGACCGTGGCGTCGTCCGGCGAGGCGCCCATCACTCGTTGATGGTCTGATCACGGCCGGCCTGATAGACGCGGCCCTGCCCGGATGCCTCCGCCCGCATGTGCACGTTGATCGCGCCATCGCCGGTCGAGGTAATGCCGCCGGTGTCACCCCCGATCGCAAGCGAGTCCGGCTCTGATGCCGGCACATGCGGCTCGTGTTGCTTAGGCGAGGTGACCAGCCCGTACGCCGCCGTTCCCAGCCCGGCCAGAGCCACGAACGCGCCGATCACACTGGCCAGCTTGTCAGCATCATCCAAGCCGACTCGCCGGAAGTAGACGCCCAACCCCGCCATGGCCGCCACCATGGCGACCACCCCAGCCCATATCAGTACGCGTCTGCGCATAGCGGCCATCATCGACCCCCGCCACAAGATCACACAATGCGATGTCGAGATAGCGCGCCAGAAGCGTCATTCGCCCCATGACACCCATCCCAATATCCACCGTTTTCGGGACTACCATGCTCGGCATGTCTGATCGCGCACTGAGCTTCGGAGTGATGGCGGAAGCCTACGAACGGTTCCGCCCGGGGTATCCCACGGAGCTCTTCGACATGGTGATGGCGTACGCGGCCCAGCCGGTCAGGACCGCCCTGGAGATCGGCGCTGGGACAGGCAAGGCCACCCGCCTGTTCGCTGAACGAGGGATCGCCGTAACGGCGACCGAGCCCGATGGGGCCATGCTCACCGAGATGCGTAGACACGTGCCGGCGAACGTCAGAACCGTGCAAGCCGCGTTCGAGGACCTGCGGCAGGGAGAGAGGTACGACTTGGTCTACGCGGCTGCGGCGTTGCACTGGACGAACCCGGAAGGTCGGTGGTCACGGGTGGCTTCGCTGATCGAGCCAGGCGGCGCGTTCGCCTCATTCGGCGGCCCGATCGAACTGGCCGACCCAGCTGTGGAACAGGCGGTCCGCACGGTGCGATCACCGTTCCTGGAAAGTGATGGCGTTCCCTCTCCGGACGGGACGCCTCCGGAGGCGGAGATGCAGTGGCCAGGCACGGAGCTTCAACGGTCCGAGTGGTTCACCGATGTCCAGCAGGCCGTGATCGAACGACGCTTGACGCTGACTGCTCACGACTACATCGGTCATCTCTCGACCGTCTCGGCTTATCTCGTCTTGCCGGACGCGGAGCGCGAGCAGGTGTTCAGCCAGATCATGAAGGTCCTGCCGGAAACGGTCGAGATCATCGCCGACATCACCGTTCATCTCGCGCGTCGGCGCGATGAGCCTTGACCCGGGCAGAGGACGTCTGAACAGCCCGCACTAAATGACACAGAGCTACCTTGTGTCCGGTCGCGCCGGCCCGAGCGGTCACGTCCACGGACGTGGTGTATGAATCGATCTTCGCGTGATCCTGTTTCTGCGGGTTAAGTCGTAAGTGGTTGGGGGAGGGTGCGTCGCCCGGGATCACGCGGATGCGGGCCTTGGCCAGCACGTCGAGGCCCATGTAGCGGTGGGCTTCGACCCACTCGTCGGTCTGCTCGGCCAGCACGGCACCGATCAGGCGGATGATGGCGGGCCGGTTGGGAAAGATCACGTCGGTGCGGCGGCGGATCTCGACCAGGGTGCCGAGGTCGCCGACCCGGTCGAAGTGCTGCAGTTTGTCGGGGTTGACGATGGAGTGGATCGTCTGGATCTGCCCGTCGGCGATGTCCAACCCCATCACCCCGACCAGCAGGTCTCAGACGTCGAGCACCAGGGCGCCCGGCTGCCCGTTGACCTCGGTGAGCTGGAACCGGACGCCATCGGCACGCGCCGGGCCGGATCCGCGAGCACCGGCGAACGTCCTCATGGCGGCAGATCACGTACGCGGTCGCGCCGAACGGCGTCTTCACCGGTAGCACACCCTCGCTGTGGCGAGCCCGGGCCAGTTCCTCGACCGGGTTGAAGCCCGGTCCGCCGCATGTGCAGCGGCAATTCCAGCGCTTTCGTCATCATCTGTCCCTTCGTCCGGTGATCGTGTGGGACCGTCAGGCGCGGGTCTTGGCCAACAGGCCGATGATCTCGGCGGTGGAGCCGCTCTCGCCGAGGAGCGGGAAGATCCGTTCCATGCTGTGGCGATGCGTCTCCGCATCCCGATCGGCGATGGCGTCCGCCACCAGCGTGACGTTGTAGCCGTGCTCGTAGGCGGCGCGGGCGGTGGACTCCACGCCGATGCTGGTGGCGATCCCGGCCAGCACAAGCTGTGTCACGCCGCGGCGGCGCAGCCGCAGGTCAAGGTCGGTGCCGTAGAAGGCGCTCCAGGTGCGCTTGGTCACGATGATGTCGCCGGGGTGGCCGGTCAGATCATCGACGATGTCGTCCCAGCCCGCCGGCAGAGGGCCAGGCGGGCGCGGGATCTCGGTGCGTCCTGGCGCAGCATCTGATCCGTCCGCCCTGGCCGTGAGCCGGACCAGGACAACCGGGGCACCGTGGTGGTGAAAGGCATCTGCCAGTTCGACCGCACGGGCCACCACCTCAGAGCCGGCGTAGGGGGTGGTGGGGAGGCCGACGACGAGGTTCTGCAGGTCGATGAGGACGAGTGCGGTCGTTGTGTCGATCGTGGTGACGGGCATGAGTGAGCCCCTTTCTGAGGATGTCGTCCGAAGAGGCAGCCACTGAGTCTCCGAGGGTGAGGCTCGGGGGAGCCCTTGTTCTCGGAGCCCCGGGTGGTGGAGTTCCGAGAACAAGGGCAAGGTCGGCTCAGGGCTGGGTGTCGAGCCACTCCTGGAAGGTGGGTCCGGCGAGCTTGGCGTGCGGGCTGGGCAGGAACCCGCCCGCGGCGGCGATCTCGGCATCGGGCATGCCGGAGCCGTCGACGCCGACGACCTTGATGCCCCGGCGGGCGCCGAGGAGCTGGGCCGCCTCGGCCATGGTCTCCTTGCGGGGTCCGGCGATCTCGGGGATCGGTGTTCCGGGAGCGGGCTGGACGGGTGCGTCGGGGTCGGTGACCAGGTCGACCATTTCCTCGGCCACGGTGCGGCAGGCTACGAGCTGGGTGGGCAAGGCCGGGATGTAGGCGATGTCGCCCTGCTGCCAGTCCAGGAGCTGACCGACGAACTCGTGGAACTGCGCGGCCCGCAGAATGCGGACGGGGATCGGGCCGGACAGGAGGAGTTCCTCGTGCACCTTCTTGGCGGCGAGGAAACCGGCGGTGGCCTTGTCGGCGCCGATGATGGACGCCATGGCGATCTGGGCGACCCCTGCCTTCCGGCCGGCCTCGTGCAGATTGCGTGCCGACGTACGGAAGAACTCCGTCGCGGCGTCCTGGTCGGAGGAGTGCCAGGAGGCGACGTCGATGATGACCTCGATCCCGGTGAGGGCCTCGGCAAGGCCCTCACCGGTGATGATGTCCACGCCGGTGGCGCGGGACATCGGCACGACCTGGTGTCCCCGCTCGGTCAGGACGTCAACGACGTGGCTGCCCAGCCGTCCGGTCGCTCCGGCCACTGCGATCTTGCTCATGTCGATGCCTTCCTAGTCGGTGTAGTTCTGGCCGGGGGGCATGCCGGGGATCGGCTTGGCGATGAGAGCGGCGGGGGTGAAGAAACCGATGTGGGCGATCGCCATGATGAGCGACCACATCGCCTGGTCGTCGTAGTGCGCGGACGCCTTGGCGTACAGCTGATCGGGGACGCGCTCCCCTGCCGGGTTCGGGGTGAGGACCGCCTCCACCAGCTCCAGCGCGACCCGTTCGGCGTCGGTGAAGTAGGTGGCGTCGTGCCAGGTGGCCACGGCGGTGATGCGCTCCTCTGATTCCCCGATCCTGCGGAGGTTGCCGGTTTCCCTGATGGTGAAGTACGTGCTGCCGAGGAGCTGTCCGGCGCGCAGCTGCAGCAGGTGGATGGTGGTCTGCGGAATCGCGCCGTTCTGGAGGGCTTTGTGCAGACCTTTGCTGACTTCGGCCATCTCGGGGAGGAAGGGGAGGGGGTTGGGCATGCGCGACCGCTGGTCGGTCGTCGTGGGCGTGGACATGGGGAAGACTTCCCTTCTCACTCTCAACTCGTCGTAGTGCCGTACGGATCGTTCGCGCGGCGTCCTGACGACCACGAGACGACGGCGCCCCGATCCCTGTAACAGCGCGGCCATGTGACATAGGCCACCTACCGGGGGTGTTACAAAGCGGTGGGAACCCACGTCTTGTGCGTGTGGCAGTGCTGAGAACGAACAGGCAGGAGCGGGGCATGACCGAGCGGAGCGAACGAAGTGCGGACCCAGCCGAGCCGCTCGATCGTGCCCACCACATCGACTCCGTGGACTCCGCCACCCAGGCGTTCGTCGCCCACCGCAACCTGCTGTTCACCGTCGCCTACGAGATGCTCGGCTCGGCCGCCGACGCCGAAGACGTCCTGCAGGAGACCTGGCTGCGATGGGTGGAGGTCGATCTCGGCACCGTGCGGGAGGAGCGCGCCTACCTGGTGCGGATCGTCACACGGCAGGCGCTGGACCGGCTACGCGTGCTCGGCCGGCGCAAGGAGTCCTACGTCGGGCCGTGGCTGCCCGAGCCGTTGCTCACCGCGCCCGACGTGGCCGAGGACGTCGAGCTCGCCGAAAGCGTCTCGATGGCGATGCTGTTGGTGCTGGAGACGCTGCAGCCGACCGAGCGGGCAGTGTTCGTGCTGCGCGAGGTGTTCGATCTGGACTACGACGAGATCGCCGAAGCCGTCGACAAGAGCCCGAACGCGGTACGCCAGATCGCCTACCGGGCGCGGGCACATGTCGCCGCCCGCCGACCCCGCGGCATCGCCTCCCCGGCCGAGACCCAAGCCGCGCTCCAGGCCTTCCAGCGGGCGGTCGAAACCGGGGAGTTGCAGAGCTTGCTGGACGTCCTCGCGCCGGATGTCGTCGCGCTGAGCGACGGCGGCGGAGTCAGGCACGCCCTGCTGCGGCCCGTCGTGGGGATCGACAACGTGGCTCGCCTGCTGGCCGTCGGCTGGTGGAAACGCGACGCAGAACGGTCGGTCGAGCTGGTTCAGATCAATGGCGGCCCCGGGCTGCTCGTACGGGTCGACGGGGAGATCGACGGAGTGGTGGCGGTGCGCGTGGAGAACGGCTACGTCACCGGCGCCTACCACGTGCGTAATCCGGAGAAGCTGTCGCGCGTGGAGCGGGAGACCGCCGTGACCCGCTGAGCTTAGTGAGACCGGCAGCGCGGGCACATGGCGGCGGCAAGACCCGAGGAGCGACAACGGCAACGTAAGAGTGGCGCGATACGCCTCGAACCTCACGACACGATTGGCCAAACTCCCATTGCCTGTACTTCTCCTATGCCGTCGCGCTCCAGGTCGTTGCCCCATGGCGCACAGGGCAGACCGACAAGCGTCGCGTTCAGTGGGAAGGGTGAGCGGCGGCCATGACCCCGTGCACGGCTTGGGTGATGCGGTCGGCGGCCTGGTCGGGGTCGGGCTGGCCGGCATCCAGCCAGGCGATGACGGCTTCGATGGTCAGGGTGGGGATCAGGTTCGCGGCCCAGCCCAGCCAGGGGCCTTCGGGGATGCGCGTGGCGAGGTTGCGGTGGGCGATCTCGCGGGAGGCGGCGGTGATGGAGTCGATGAGGTCGCGGAAGTCGGGTTCGCGGGCGGCGTAGTGGAACAGCAGCCGGAATCCGTCGGGATCGGCTGCGGCGGCCCGAATCATCGCGGGCAGGGTGTTCTCGTCGAAGTCGTCGACGCCGGTGGCCTCGGCTAGCCGTACGCACGCGCGGTCCAGGACTGCCCGGTACAGATCGGCCTTGGAGTCGAAGTGCCGATACAGCATCGCCCGGGTCAGCCCGGCTTCGGTGGCGACGTCGTCCAGGCCGGTGGCGGCATATCCGGCGCGGGCGAAGGCGCGGGTGGCCGCATCCAGGATCTGCTCGCGCCGTTCGGCGCGGCGCAGCCGCCGTACCGGCGCCTGCGGGGCCGGGGCGGTCTCTGCCTGGTCGCTGTCCGCGTCGGGGTTGCTCATCCGCACTCCTCCACTTGTGGAACTCGAAGTATACAAGTAGCTTTTTATACATTTGAGTATACAAACTTTCGTCTACCTCGTGGAGGAGTCGTGTCCGAGCCCGTCCAGCTGCCGTTCGAGCAGCCCAGCCCCCTGCAGCCGCCGCCGCTGGTACGCCGGCTGCAGGCCCAGGGACCCATTCACGCCATCCGCACCGCCGTAGGCGACCCCGCCTGGCTCGTGACCGAGTACGCGCAGGTACGCGCCCTGCTGGACGACGACCGGCTCGGCCGCGCCCACGCCGAGCCCGAGCGCGCCTCCCGCACGGGGGAGTCGGCGCTGTTCGGCAGCCCTCTTGGCGGCTTCGACACCGAGCAGGCCGACCACCGGCGGATGCGCTCGCTGCTGCAGCCGCACTTCTCACCCAAGCGGATACGCGCGCTGCGTGGCCGCGTGGAGACGCTCACCACGCAGCTGCTGGACGAGATGGCCGCCGCCGGACCGCCCGCCGACCTGCACGCCGCGCTCGCCCTGCCGCTGCCGATCGCGGTCATCTGCGAGCTGCTCGGCGTCCCGTACGCCGACCGCGAGCAGTTCCGCGCCTGGACCCAGGACGCCGCCGACACCACCGACCGCAGCCGCTCCGAGCAGGGGCTGACCGAGCTGTTCCGCTACGGGCAAAAACTCGTGGCCCGCAAACGCGCCGACGACGATGCGGACGCCGACGTGATCTCACGGCTGGCCGCCACCGATGGGGTGAGCGACGACGAGGCCGCCGCGATGGGCATGTTCCTGCTGTTCGCCGGACACGAGACCACGGTCACCGCGATCGGCACGGGCGCGATGTGGCTGCTCGCCAACCCGGACCAGTGGCAAGCCCTGGTGGACGATCCGTCCAGGGTCGACGCCGCGGTGGAGGAGATCCTGCGCGCTCCCCGTCTGGGCGGCGGCGGGATCCCCCGCTACGCCCGCACCGACCTGGACATCGCCGGCGTGCACGTCCGGGCCGGGGATCTGGTGCTGCTGGACACCGGCGCCGCCAACCACGACCCGGCCCTCTTCGCCGACCCCGACCGGTTCGACCTCCACCGGCCCGCCGTGCCGCACCTGTCGTTCGGGTACGGCGCCCGCTACTGCGTCGGCGCGCCGCTGGCCCGCATCGAGCTGCAGGTGGTCTTCTCCCAGCTCGCAGCCCGCTTCCCCACCCTCAAGCTGGGCTGCCCGGTGGAGGAGCTGACCTTCGACAAGCGCACGCTGACCGGCGGGCTGACCGCTCTGCCGGTGACCTGGTGACCGCCGTGACCGCCGTGACCGCCGTGAGCACCGTGAAGACGAGCAGACGGCGGCCGCTCTTCGGCCGGATGTATCCCAAGATGGCCGCCGCCTGCCTCACGTGCCCAAGCCGTCGTCGGGAAGCCCATGCGGCGGAGGAGTGCAGGGATGCGCATCGATCCAGACGCCGGCTTGTTCCAGGAGAGGTTCGTCAGCTGTCCGGAACACGAAGTTGACACCCACTGGTTCGGTCCGCAGCTCAAGTCGTTCGAGCGAGTCATTCCGTTCGGCATGCCAACGACAGTGGGCCGATGTCCCAGGGCGAGCCTAGGGTCTCGACGAGGTCGTTCAGCGATGCGCCGCAACGTAAGGGGCCAAGCTCGCCTGTTGCGCCGAAGAGAGCCGGAGCGGCAAGCGCTTTCATGCGCTGGAGAATAGTCGGCCATTCGTGAGGTGCTACGGGTTCCCTCCAGTGGAGGGGAGCGCTTGCAGTGCTGCCGGCGCGGAGCGAGCCCGCGTCGGCTGGCTGGCTGCTGCCGACGGGGTTATCGTCCTTGGCCATGACTGAGTCCGCCTACCTGCATGCCACCCAAGTGGCCTACGACACCGTCGCTGTCGACTACGCCGAGCTTCTCCGGGACGAACTCGATACCAAGCCGCTTGATCGCGCCATGCTGGCGGCGTTCGCCGAATATGCGCAGGCGCCGGACGCCGGGGAGGTCGCCGACCTCGGCTGCGGTCCAGGCCGCGTCACCGCCCATCTGCGGGCTCTCGGGGTGAACGCTTTCGGCATCGACCTGTCGCCGAAGATGATCGCGGTCGCGCGCCGGAGCTATCCGGATCTGCGGTTCGAGGAGGGGTCGATGACCGCTTTGGACCTGGCGGACGAGGCTGTGGGTGGTGCCGTCGCGTGGTACTCGACCGTCCACACCCCGCCGGAGGTGTTGCCGACGGTGTTCGCCGAGGTTCATCGGGTGCTGGCCCCGGGCGGCCGTTTCCTGATCGCGTTCAAGGTCGGTGATGAGCGTCGCCACCTGCCCAGGGGCTACGGCCACGAGATCTCGCTCGATGTCTACTGGATGCCCCCGGAGCACATCGCCGAACTGCTGGGCGATGCCGGGCTTGTCGTGGACGCCCAACTGATCCGCGAGCCTGATGAGAGCGAGAGGCCGCGCTCAGGCAGGCAAGCCTTCTTCCTGGCCCACAAGCCCCGCGAGTCGTAGCGGAAGCTGACCCGGCCGAACGCGTTCGCCGGCTCTGCCATCGTGTGAGCATGGAACCCACCCCACCGGATCGAGGCCCCGGACGCGTCATCATCCTCACCGGGGCCTCCAGTTCCGGGAAATCGACCCTGGCCAAGGCGCTGCGGCGCTCACTCGATGAGCCGTTTCTGTATGTCTCTTCCGACCAATTCGTGGCGAGCGGCATGCTCCCGGAGCGGCGTGACCACGAGGGTCCCTTCTCGTGGTGGCCCGAGATGCGGCCGCGCTTCTTCAAAGGCTTTCACCGATGCCTGCCCGCCCTGGCGGGAGCGGGCAACGACCTGATCGTGGAGCACATCATCGAATTCCCGACCTGGCGCGAAGAGCTGTCACAGCTGTTGGCGGATTTCGACGTGTTCCTTGTCGGGGTGCACTGCGACCTAGCGGAGATCGACCGGAGAGAACGCGAGCGCGGGGACCGACGCATCGGGGAGGGACGGGGGCACGTCGAGGTCGACGGCATCCACACGTTCGGTGCGTACGACTACGAAGTGGACACCAGTCAGGGCGTCTCGGCCGCACTTGCGGAGTCGGTGGTGACCGCCTGGCGGTCGAGGGGCACGCGGCGCGTGCTGACCTCGGGAGGGTACGCGCCTCACGAGATGGCCTGAGACAGTGCGTTGCCCCCCTCCGGCGTCACCGGTTCGGTCAGGAAGACGGGCGCCTGGGCCATGAACCTCGGCTCGTCGCCCCGATGTTCGTCGGCGGCGTGGACGGTGAGGGGGTGGACCAGGTAGATGTCGCCCGGCCGGCCCGTCGCATAGGCGAGCGGGCGGTGCGAACTGGCCGCGTCCACCACCGGACCGGCCTCGAACGGGTCCAGCACGCGCCCCGCCAACGCCGCGGCCGCGTCCCGGTGTGAACCGACCCGGATGCGGGTCGGCGCGTCGTCGGGGCCGACATCCGACAACAGGATCAGCAGCAGCAACGTCTCCGGATGCCCGCCGCACAGATAGCGGCCGTCCGGCTGGGCGATGCTGGCGTCGACGTGCCAGCCTCTGTCGTCGGCGGGCGGGAGGTGCGGGAATCGGATCGGCACATTGCCGAGCGAACCACGCGGCACCCAGCCACCGGCCCCGCAGAGCTCGTCGAGTGCCTCGGCGAGCCGGGGGCTCCGGATGAGCTCCCCGAGCGCGCCCTCACCCGTGAGGTCCGCGGCCCACACCACCGGTTCCTTCCAGGTGGCCGGTTCCTGCGGTGACAGGCCGGTCTGCCGCCACAGCAACGCCCGGGCGGCGTCGCCGACCTCGCGCGGGGACGCCTCCTCCAGCTTCACGAACCCGTCGGCGACAAAGCGGTCAATGTCAACTGCACTCATTCCTGGGACGCTAACAGCCGTGTCCATCCATTTTTCGAGCACTCAACTGTCGTGTCCGGTCCGCGATCAGCCGGGGCTGCTCGGCCTGGAGGAAGTGCCCCGAGGCAGGTCGCCCTGCTGGCCGCGGGCGGGTTTCTCGAAGTGGACGGCGAGCAGCGGGTACGCGGTGCTCGCCGAGATGCTCACCGACCTGCTCACGGTGCTGCGGGACCAGGTCGCCAACACTCCCGCGCCGTACCTGCTCAGCGCGATCCTGTTCCCCGCCGAGCAACCGCCCCCGGACGCGGCCAGCCGCTGAGGCGGGTGGCCGATCGGCCTACTTCCCAGGGGGGAGACCATCGGCTGATATCAGGGTTTCCGTGGGTGCCTCCTCCGATGCCGTACTGCCCCGCCATGGCTGATCTTGATGTGGCGGAGGCCGAGAGGCGGGCTCCGGGAGGAGGGCAAGGTGAACGGGAAGAAGTGCGTCGGCGTGGCCGTCGCGGCGGGTCTGATCACGGCGGTGGCGGCGGTGCCCGCCGGGGCCGCCGTCGGAACGGCGGGCCCTCGTGATCGGGCGGATCTGCAGACGATGCTGGACAGGATCGTCGATGCCGGCGCGGTCGGGGTGATCGCCGAGGTACGCGACGGGAACAGGACCTGGCGCGGCACCAGCGGCCGGGCGAGGATGAACAAGGCCCAGGCGGCTCCCGTGGAGGGGCGGTTCCGGGTGGGCAGCGTGACCAAGTCGTTCACGGCGACCGTGGTGCTGCAACTCGTGAACGAGGGCAAGCTGGAGCTGTCCGACAGCGTGGAGCAGTGGTTACCCGGGCTCGTGGACAAGGGGGCCGACACCACGATCAGGCATCTGCTCCAGCACACCAGCGGCCTGCCCGAGTACACGACGGACATGTTCGACAAGGCAGGCATCCCCAAGGAGCGCTACCGCTCCTGGACGGCGAAGGAGCTGGTGGGCAGGGCGGGGAAACTCCCGCGCGAATTCCCGCCCGGAGCCAGGTACGGCTACTCCAACACCAACTACATCGTGCTCGGCATGCTGATCGAGCGCGTCACCGGCAGGCCGTACGCGACGGAGATCAGGAAGCGGATCCTGCGGCCCCTCGGCATGGGGCACACCCGCCTGCCGGGTGCCTCGCCGGAGGTGCCCGGGCCGCACGCCCACGCGTATGTGCCGGTCACCAAGGGGGGCAAGGCCGTCCCGGTCGATGTCACCCGGTTCAATCCCACGATCGCCGGTGCGGCCGGTGAGATCATCTCCACGACGGAGGACCTCAACCGGTTCTACCGTGCCCTGTTCCAGGGCAGGCTGCTCCCTTCCGCCCTGCTGAAGGAGATGGAGGACCCCGGCAGGACGAAGAGGACGTACGGGCTGGGGCTGGAGATGGCGCCACTGCCGTGCGGCACCGCGTTGGGGCACGGCGGGGGTGCCCCGGGCTACCTCACGGTGGTGTTCAGCTCGGCCGACGGGTCGCGGCAGGTGGCTCTGTCGATCACCTCGTACTCGGGCGATCCAGAGAAGGCGGCCGTGGCCCTGCTGACCTCCACGCTGTGCCCATAACGCGAACAATCTGGGCGGGACTGAGGTCATGCCTCCAGCCGGCACGGTGTCTCCGCGTCGATGGCCTTTCGCGCCAGGTCTCCCGCCAGGTCCCCGGCGTCGGCGACCGCGCGGGCCACGGTGACGATGAGCTCACCCAGGCGATGGTCGATGCCCGGAGCTCCCACCAGAGCGACCGCGAGGGCGCGGGCCAGGGCCACATTGAGTGCCCGCAGGAGATCGGGCACCCGTCGCAGGTCCTCCGATCGGGCGTCGTCGAGCGCGCGGTCCACGGCCTGCCGGAATTCGTACGCGCGATCGGCGGCGAATGTAACCGTGAGGCTCCCGGCGAGGACCTCGGTATCGACGAGCCTGCGCGCGATCTCGCGCAGCCGAAGGTGGTCCGAGGAGATCGGCGTCTTCGCCGGGAGGGCGGCGGAAACGGAGACCGGGGCGGCGGTGGTGCTGACGTAGGTGAGCAGGTCGGCGTGGGCCAGGGAGAGAAGGTGATCGAGATCGTCGTCGCTGAGCGGGGCGTCGTGCGTACTCACTCGGGCACCTGCTCTCGCCGGTGGCCGGCCAGCTCTCGCTTCAGCATCGTGCGGGCCTCCTCGCGGATCGCGGCGGACTCATGCTCGGACATCCCCAGCGCGGCGGCGGCATAGGAATCGGGCAGGCCGCACACCGAGAATGCCATGATCAATCGATGTTCGAACGGCAGTTTCCGGATCGCGGACATTACGTGGGCGGTAAGCCCCATGAGACCCGCCAGCTCATCGTCCGGTGGATCCGGCTCGAGTTCGCCGGCGAGCGGGACCAGCGCCTGGCGGTGAGGATGCCTACCCGGCATGCGTAACCATGCGCTGACGGCCTCTTGGCGCACCCAGCGCGACTGGTCCGCGATCCTCTCCCAGGAGCTCGGCTCCCGCAGCAGTAGCTTCAGCCCCTTGTCGATGGCCTCCTGAGCGGCGGCCTTGCCTTCCTCCATGGTGGCGCCCAGCCATATCAGAAAGCAGACCACTGGGTAGTACTCGCGGCCAGCGAAACCGACATAGTGGGCATTCAGGGCTTGCGTTCGTTTATATGTAGCCGTCGGCGTATCGCCATGAGGTTCCTGCGGCCCGACATTCGTCACGCGTCCGACTCCTTTCGAGAATAAGGAGATTGGCGGAGTACGGGACAAGATCGGAAGTGGGCATTCGGGAGGGCGGTGGGGGCGCAGTGGCATGCGGTGTCAGCGGTTTACCACTGAGGCCTACGATTCTCCACCGCCATCCCCTGTTACCAAGTGACGGGGAGCGTGTGCACGCCGTAGATGGTCATGTCCGTGCACATGGGCACCTCCTCCGGCGGCACCGGCAGCCGCAGGGTGGGGAAGCGCTCGAACAGCGCCCGGTACGCGATGTGCATCTCGAGCCTGGCGAGCTGCTGACCCAGACATTGGTGGATGCCGTGGCCGAAGGCCAGGTGGCCGGTCGGCGAGGGGCGGGTGACGTCGAGGGTCTCGGGATCAGGGAACCGTTCGGGGTCGCGGTTGGCGGCCGGGATCGACAACGTCACCACCTGGCCCTTCCTGATGGTCCGGCCGGCGATCTCGACGTCTTCCGACGCGGCCCGCATCGGCCCCAGGTGGGCGACCGACAGGTAGCGCAGCCGCTCCTCGACCGCGCCCTCCATCAGGGCCGGGTTCCCGCGCAGCGCGGTTAGCTGGTCGGGGTTCTCCAGGAGGACGTACGCGCCCAGGCCGAGCATGGCCGCCGTGGTCTCGTGACCGGCCACCAGGAGCAGCAGGCCGACCCCGGCGATCTCCTCCAGCGTCAGCTCGCCGCCGGTGACGAGGCCGGAGAGCAGGTCGTTCGCCGGGTGCGCCTGTTTCGTCCCCGCCAGCTCGTACAGGCAGCCGAACAGTGAGGCCGCCGCGCCGGCGACCTCCTCCTTGGTCGATCCGTCTCGCAGGGCCGTGGCGGAGTCGTGCTGGAAGCGTTCTCGATCGGCGTACGGCACGCCGAGCAGCTCGCAGATCACCAGGGAGGGAACGGGCAGGGCGAACTCGCGTACCAGGTCGGCGGGCGCGCCGACGCCTTCCATGGCGTCGAGCACCTCGGTGGTGATCTGGTCGATCCGCGGTTCCAGGGCCTTCAGTCCGCGCACGGTGAACTGGGCGGTGAGCCGGCGGCGGAAGCGGGTGTGGTCGGGCGGGTCCAGCTGCATGAAGAAGCCGGGCGGCTGGACGAAGCTCGCCGGATCGATCCCCTCCCAGGCGACGGGCCAGCGCAGGTTCTCCAGGCGGCTGCTGAACCGGGGGTCGGCCAGCACTGCCCGGGCCGCCGCGTAGCCGGTCACCAGCCAGCCGTCGTGGCCGTCCGGGTAGCGCATGGGCTGGATGGGCGCCTCCTCGCGCCAACGGCGCAGGGGCAGCGGTCCTGAGGTCAGCCCTCGCCGACGGTGGCGAGCAGCGCGCGGATCTTGGGGCGCAGGTCGGGCAGCTCGCCCGGATCACTGAGCAGGTGGTCGAGGAGCAGGCCGTCGCCGTACGCGATGAGATCGCGGGCCCACAGGTCCGCGTCGGGCACGCCGGAGTCGACCAGCAGGCGGGTGATCAGGGCCCGCACGCGGGCGCCGCCGGCCAGGAGCGCCTCGCGCAGCTCGGGTCGCCTCGTGGCCTCCAGGGACAGCTCGTAGCGGGCGAGCTGGCGGTCGCGGCTGGTGGTGAGCCACTGCCCGAGCAGCCAGGCCGCGGCCTCGACCAGGCCGTGGTGTCCGATCATGGGGCCGGTCATGGACGACTCCGCCCGCTCCTGCAACGCGGCCAGGTCTGCGGCGGTGTGGTCGGCGAGCCGCTCGACCGTCGCCTGGAGCAGCGCCTGCCGGGTCCTGAAGTAGTAGGAGGTCGAGCCTTCCGGCAGGTCGGCCGCCCGGTCGACGGCTCGATGGGTCAAGCCGCGCATGCCTTCCGCGGCGAGGAGCCCGATCACCGCGTCGGCGATCTCCTGTCGTCTCGACACGGGCCGAGTCTAGTGACGGCCCGCCGGGTGGCGGGCCGCTGGTTCACCGTACGGGGACGCCGAGTTCGCGGCCCTGGTAGAAGCCTTCCCGCTCGTCGAGGACGTAAGGGCTCATGATCTCGCGGCGCCGGTTCTCGGCCTCGGAGCTCCGCCAGGAGTCGCACGCCTCCTTGGAGTCCCAGAACGATACCCCGGTGATCTCCTGCCCGTCCTCGGACCAGTACGCGTACGCGTGGCGCAGGCCCTCCGGGTACGGGTCCGGGCGCCATGCCCGTTCGAACTCCTCCAACGCTCCCGGCCTGATGCGGCGCGTCGTCACCCAGACGAAGTGCTCTCTCATCGCAGCCTCCTCTGTGGCTTTCATTCCACCATAGGCGCCCGGGGCGGCGATATAAGGGAAAATATCATCGTAAAAGGCTGCGGTTTCCATACCGTGGCATGGGGTTTGCTTGACGATCGCGTGCAACTGACGTCATGCTTGATCCAAGCGATGACACGACGCCCAGATTTGAGGCCCGCAGAGGTGCGGGCCTCAAATCTTTTCACAGATCAGTGGCGATGATTTTCTCGATGTTCCGCTCGGCGAGAGCCGTGATGGTGACGAACGGGTTGACGCTGGTGTTGCCCGGGATCAGCGCCCCGTCGATGACGTACAGGCCGGGATAGGCAGTCAGGCGCCCGTAATTGTCGGTTGCCTTGTTGAGGACGGCGCCCCCGAGCGGGTGGTACGTCAGATGGTCGCCCCAGATCTTGTAGATGCCGAACAAATCGGTACGATAAATCGTCCCTTCCTTCGAGTTGATTTTGTCGAAAATCGTCTTCGCCATGTCGATGGACGGCTGTTTCCAGGCCGTCTGCCAGTTCAGGTCCACCTTTCCCGTCGCGGCGTTCCAGGTGAACTGGGCCCGGTTCGGGTTCTTGGTGATGGAGAGATAGAACGACGCGAAGGTCTCGATCCCGGTGGGCAGCGGGGCGATTTCCGCGAAGGCGCCGCCCGCGGCCCAGTTGTCGATGCCGCAGCACGGGATGGACGACTGGAGGGATCCGGTCGGGTCCCAGAGGTGGTTGGCGCGGCCGCACATGACGTTGCCGTTGTCGCCCCAGCCCTTGCCGATCTCGCCGTTCAGGTTGGGCAGCGCGCCGGTGGCCTTCAGCTTGACCAGTAACTTGCTGGTGCCCACGCTGCCGGCCGCGAAGAACACCCGGTCCGCGGTCACGGTCTTGGTGGCCGTGGTGTCGCCGTTGGTGTTCAGCTGCTCGATGGTCACGGTGTACGCGCCGCCGGACGCGGGGGTGACCGAGGTCACCCGGTGCAAGGGGGAGACGGTGACCCTGCCGGTGGCGGCGGCCCGGGCGAGGTACGTCTTCTGCAGGGATTTCTTGCCGTAGTTGTTGCCGTAGAGGATCTCGCCGGCCAGGGCCGACTTGGTGACCGTGCCGGCGGCCTCCTGCTCCATGTAGTCCCAGTCGTAGACGTCCGGTACGAAGGTGAACGGGAAGCCGGAGCGCTGGGCGTGCTTGCGGCCCACGCGGGCGTACTGGTAGCAGTCGGTGGAGTCGAACCAGGCGGGGTCCACCGTGCCGACGCCGAGGCCGGCGTTCGCGCGGGGGTAGAAGGTGTCGTACATCTCGGCGGGGTTCACCGAGGGGAGGACGGCGGCGAAGTTCTCGCGCTTGGGGGTGACGGCCATGCCGCCGTTCACCAGCGAGCCGCCGCCGACGCCGCGGCCCTGGTAGACCGTGATGCCGCTGAACTCCTCGGCGTCCAGCACGCCGGTGTAGCGGGTGATGTCCCGGTCGATGGGGAAGCCGAGGAAGTAGTTGAGCGGGGCTTTCGTCCGGGTGCGGAGCCAGTAGGAGCGGTTGTCCGGCTGGAGCGTGTTGCAGAAGATCTTGCCGTCGGAGCCGGGGGTGTCCCAGGCCATGCCCATCTCGATCATGTGCACGTCGACGCCCGCCTGGGCCAGGCGCAGGGCGGCCACGGAGCCGCCGTACCCGGTGCCGATGACCAGGGCCGGCACGCGGGCCCCGTCAGCGATCGGACCGGCAGCGGCGGCGGCCGGGCCGGCGAGGGCCGCCGCGCCCAGGAGGGACCCGGTTCCGATGAGGAAGCCACGGCGGGAGATGTCGGGGGTCGGGGACTTTCCGGTGCTGCGCATGCGGTCCCTCACTTCGTGGTTCTCATCTTCGGGGGGTTGGCGATGAGCCGCCGGTCAGCGTGCATGCGGTGTCGAGGCCCAGTACGTGGTTGAGGCGGCCGAACGCCAGCCACGAGCCGAGGCACATGCTCAGCTCCACGATCTCGAGCTGGCTGTAGTGCGCCGTCATCCGGGCCCAGAACTCCTCGTCCAGGCCGTGGTGGTCCAGGGCGTACCGCTCGGCGTACTCGGCCGCCAGGCGGGTGCGGTCGTCGAACGCGTCGGTCGTGCGCCACTCCGTGACCGCGTCGGCGAACGTGTCCTCGACCTTCTGCCCGTCCCGCTCCGTACGCCAGTCGAGGCAGAAGGCGCACCCGTTGATCTGCGCGATCCGCAGCCGCGCGGCCTCGAACTCGCGCAGTCCGAGGGTCGTGTGGGTGTACACCGACATCGAGAACTTCGAGGCGGCGATCCCGATGCCGGGGACCATCTCGCCCCACACGTACGCGATCGGGTCCTGGCCTGCGGGAATGTCGATGTTCACGGTCGTTTTCCTCCGAGTTTGCCGGGTCGCAGCGGGACGTCGAGCGCGTCGTACAGGCCGGGTCCGGCGTCCGCGAGCCAGTCGATGGCGCCCACCAGCCGGGCGACCGCGGTGGCGTTCCCTCCGGCGGACAGGTTGCCGCCCTCGTCCGTGGCCTCGACCGTGACCTCGATGCGCGGCCGGCCTTCGATGATCACTCGGTGCGCGCCCACGCCGTTCGGAGGCGTCGGCCAGTCGGGCGCGCAGGACGGGTGGATGCGGGTGACGTGCTCGACGACGATGCGCGGCTCGCCCTCGACGATGCCCTGCACCTCGAACCGCACCGCGCCCTGCGTCCCCGCCTCGAACTCGCCCACCGTGGCGTCGAGCGCGCGCCGGTCCCGGGTCTCGCGGATCTCGTCGAGCTCGACGCCGAGCGCCCTGGCCATCAGGCGTACCTGGCCGCCCCACACCATGGTCGGGACGGTCGGCGCGATCATCGGCGGCTCGTAGTCCATCGGCTGGCCCATGCCGACCAGGTACCGGACGGAGTCGGGCTGGTCGTACGTGGAGTAGTCGAAGATCTCCTGGCAGCGGATCGCGTCGATGGTGGAGCCGAGCCCGCTGATCAGCAACGGCAGCACGTCGTTGCCCCAGCCGGGGTCGATCCCCGACACGAACAGGGAGCCGCCGCCCTCGCCGATGGCGGCCAGCACCGGCTCGCGCAGCTCTGGCGGGGCGTTGCGCTGGTCGTAGAGCGCGTAGAGGGAGGGGGTGACGACGACGGCTCCGGCTCGGATCGCCCTCGTCACGTCGGCGAGGGCCTCCTGGGGACGGAGGTCGCCGGAGGCCGCGTAGACCACCGCGCGCGGGCTTGCGCCGAGCACCCCGTCGACGTCGTCGGTGGCGGCGACCCCGAGCTCGTGGCCGAGCCCGGCGAGATCGCCGGCGTCCTTGCCGACCTTGTCCGGATCGTGGACGAGTACGGCTGTGAGCTTCAGCCCCGGATGGGCCTCGACCGCACGGATGGCCGCGCGGCCGACGTTGCCCGTGCCCCAGACAACCGTGGACATCATGGGCGGAGCGTAGCAAGCGCTTGGTTAGTCGTACAGGGGTCAGCCTCTTACGGCGCACAGCAGGCGGTTGTTCCCCCGCTGCCAGAGCGTGCCGACCTCCGTGAAGCCGGCCTCCTGGAGCGCCTCGACGTGATGCGACAGCAGGTGCGACTCCGAGCCGTGGTGCGAGGCCCCGGCCGTGGTGCGGCGCGCCTCGTTGAGCTCGGCGAAGGCGGGGTCCGCCTCGACCGCGTCCCACCAGGCCCGCCAGTCCTCCGGCGGGTTCGCGCCGAACGCCCGCTGTGTCTCCCTGTCGTGGACGGCGCGCTCAAGGCGGGCGAGGGCGGGGGTGGCGTCGTCGGTGTCCATGTGGTCGCCGTTGAGCAGCAGCCCGCCGGGCCGCAGCACGCTCGCCACCTCGCCGTACATGCCCTTGAGGTCGGCGGCGGAGATCCAGTGCAGCGCCGTCGTGCTGATCGCGGCGTCGGCGGGTCCGTCCAGCCCGAGCAGTTCCGTCCACCCGCCGGTACGCAGGTCCGCCGAGACGAACGTCAGCTGCGGGTACGCGGCCCGCCCGAGCCCGAGCAGCAGCGGGTCGGCGTCAACCGAGATCACCTTCGCCTTGGGCAGCCGGTCGAGCAGCCGGGCCGACAGGGATCCGGGGCCGCAGCCCAGGTCGATCACCACCGGGTCCGGCCGGTCCAGCGCCTCCATGGCGTCGATCAGGGCGGTGAAGCGCTCCTCGCGGTCGGGAAGGTAGCCCTCCTGCTGCCGGTCCCAGCGCGCGATCCACTCCAATGCGGCATCGTGGGTGAGCATGTACGTCTCCTTGTGACTGTCGTTTAAGCTTTGGACAGTTACAAGCTAGAACATGAAGGTGTAACCGGTCAATTGGATTACAACAGTCACACGGATGGCGTGGTCAGGACCACGGTGGCGCTCGTCAACGCGCTGACCCCCGGTGAGCAGCGGGGACGCGCTTATCCGGCGCCGGGCCGCGCCGGGGCCGCCGCCACCGAGAGCCTGCGTACGGTCTATTCGGATCACCGAGAGGTCACCGACGCGGAGGGCGCCGAGCTGGCGGAGGTGGCCGCCCGCCTGCGGACGGTCTTCACCGCCGTGGCCGCCGGCGACATCGACGCCGCGGCCACCGAGGTCAACGCGCTGCTGGTGGAGAGCCACGCCAGGCCGATGCTGGAGCGGCACGACGGCGAGCCCTGGCACCTGCACTTCCACGGCCCGGGCGGCACATTGGCGGGCGAGTGGGCGGCGAGCTGCGCCACCGGGCTCGCGATCGTGCTGGGCAGCGAGTTCGGCGACCGCCTCGGGGTCTGCACGGCGCCGCACTGCGACCGGGTCTACGTGGACGTCTCGCGCAACGGCACCCGGAGGTTCTGCTCCACGGCCTGCCAGAACCGCGTCAAGACGGCCGCCTTCCGCGCCAGGAGCCGGGCCGACTGACGGGGCTAGAGGGTCCTGATCGGGGCGCCGGCGAGGAAGGCGTCGATGTCCTCGACGGCCTCGCGGAAGTACGTGCCGTAGTTGAGCTCCGTCACGTATCCCAGGTGCGGCGTGGCAAGCACGTTGGGCAGCGTGCGGAACGCGTGACCGGCGGGCAGCGGCTCCATCTCGAACACGTCCAGCCCCGCTCCCGCGATGCGCCCCGCCCGCAGGGCCGCCACCAGCGCCTCCTGGTCGACGATCGCCGCCCGCGACGTGTTGACCAGGTAGGAGGTCGGCCGCATCAGCGACAGCTCCCGCTCCCCGATCAGCCCCCGCGTGCGGTCGCTCAGCACCAGATGGACGGAGACGACGTCGGACTCGGACAGCAGCGCGTCCTTCCCGGGGGCGAGCCGCACGCCGAGGGCGTCCGTGCGCTCCTCGGTCAGGTGCCGGCTCCACGCCACGACGTCCATGCCGAACGCCCGGCCGATCGTCGCCATCCGGGACCCGATCTTGCCGAGCCCCAGCAGCCCGAGCGTGCGGCCATGGAGGTCCGTGCCGACGGTGCTCTGCCAGGGTCCGTCCGCGCGCAGGGCCGTCGCCTCCGGGACCAGGTGGCGGGCGAGGCCGAGGATCAGCGCCCAGGTCAGCTCCACCGGCGCGGTCGAGCCGCTGGCCGTGCCGCAGACCGTGACGCCGCGCGCCCGCGCGGCGGCCAGGTCGACGGACGCGTTGCGCATGCCCGAGGTGATGAGCAGCCGCAGGTTGGGCAGCCGGTCGAACACTTCGGCGGGGAACGGCGTGCGCTCCCGCATGATTACCACGATCTCGTGGTCGTGGAGGGCGGCGACGAGGTCGTCCTGGGTGGTGAAGTGGTCGCGGAAGCTGGTCACCCGCACCCTCGACCAGTCGGCCAGGCCGAGAGCCACTCCCTGGTAGTCGTCAAGCACGGCGCAGCGCAGCATGGCCAGCAATCTTACGGAGGATCCGATCCCCCTGCTCCAGCTCCCCGGATGCGGCCGGGGAGCTGGAGCCCGTTTCACTGGGCAGCCAGCGTGCTCATGGCCTCACTTCGTGAGGCGGGCTCGGTCGCCCTGGATGCCGCCGCCTTCCTCCGCTCTGGTCGCTGCGCTCCCGCCGCTCCTCCAGGCGGCGGCGCTCCCTCGCTCTGCCTCTTCGTGCAACGCCAGGATCAGGATCAGCTCCAGCTGGAGCTCCTCCAGATCGGGCGCCGTGAGTCCGTCTAGGACGCGCATGTCGGGCCTCCCTGACCATAAGACGCCCCACATGTCACAAGGGTTCACATTTTATGTCTCGCTTCTGAACCGTTCCCACGCGGATTGCCGCGTCATGCCGAGCGAGGCGCCGATGCGTTCCCAGCTGACGTCCCTGCCGCGAAGGTGTGCCACCCAGTCGCGCAGGTTGTCGTCCACTTGTGCCTGCACGGCGGCGATTTTCGGAAGATGCTCGAGTATTTGCTCCACTGTCATGGACTCCCACATCGGGAGGCGGGGCTCGGTAGAGGTGGCGAGGCGCTCCTGCGCGAGGATTTCATTGCACAGATCGACGCATTGGTCACAAATGTGCACACCGGGACCGGCAATCATCTTGTGCACCTCCGCGCTCTTCTTGTGGCAGAAAGAGCAGCGGAGCTTGTCCTTCCAGTCGTCAGGCATGCCCTGACGCTAACACCGTCAGGCCGCACCTGACAACCCCATCTGCTCCTGCAGGATGGCCTGACGCTCCTCGGCGATCTTGCGGCAGATCGTCACGTACGCGTTCAGCACCTTGCCGTACAGCCCGCGCGCCTGTTCCAGCTGGGCGCGCAACTCCAGGACGCGGTCGGTGTCGCCGCGTTGTTCGGCCTCCGCCAGCAAGGTCCGTGCCTCGTCCACGATCTCCTCGGCCCGCAACCTCGTACGGCGGAGCACGGCGGAGCACTGATGCAGCTCTTCCAAGCGAGCCGCGGAGACGATGAACTCAGCAGAGTGCACGGGCGAGTCGTCCGACGCCCGCCTGCGGAGATCCGATGCCATTTCCCGCCACCTCCCGGTCAAGGTTGCCTAACTGTAGACGCGCAAGGCCCACGAGAGGATCACTGGGCAAGGCCCGGGGTTGGCTGAATGATCCTGGCGGAGAGGTTTCTATTCCTCGGTAGGAAAACCTCATCCCTGAAACTCATTCGGTCGAGGATAAATGTGGTACTGCCAGGGCCTATTAGTGGAATGCCGTATATCTCCGTTGGCTGCAAAAGCAGGGGGTGAAGACATACGATCGGCCCTCGCTGGGCCGGGGCTCGTCACATACTGAAGCCAGACGGCAGCGCAACGTGACTCTCTGAAGTGGTGGCGGTGGTGGCGATGTCTGCAACGGGGAACGGTGACGACGCGGTCGATGTCAGCGTCGTCATCCCCGCACACAACTGCCGGGCCTACCTCGACAGATGTCTCACCTCCGTGCTCGTGCAGCGCGTCAAGAAGGAGATCGTCGTCGTCGACGACGGCTCCACGGACGGCAGCGCCGAGCTCCTCGACCTCTACGCCGCCTATCACAAGGCCAGCGTCAAGGTCGTCCACATCGACAGCAGCGGCGGCGCGGGCCGGCCGCGCAACGTCGGCATCGAGCACGCCTCGGGCCGGTATGTGTTCTTCTGCGACGCCGACGACTATCTCGGCCCCGAGGCGCTGGAGCGCATGGTCGCCATGGCCGACAGGAACGGCTCCGACATCGTCCTCGGCAAGATCGTGGGCCACGGCAGGCGGGCGCCGGTGTCGATGTTCCAGCAGAGCGCCGACCGGGTGACCATCGGCGACGGCAACGTCTACAACAGCCTGTGCTGCTTCAAGCTGTTCAGGAGGGAACTGCTCGAACGCCACCGCATCAGGTTCGGCGAGGGCATGCTCGTGGGCGAGGACATCCTCTTCACCGTGCACGCCTACTGCCACGCCGGGGCCGTCTCCGTGGTGGCCGACTACGACTGCTATCACCTGGTGTCCAGACCCGACGGCACCAGCATTATGCAGCAGCGCGGCAGCAGGGACCCGCTCGCCTGGCTGGCCATGATCAGGGCGCCGATCCGGCTCATGGCCGGGCACGTCGAGCCCGGCCCGCTCCGCGACCACCTGCTGCGCCGGCACTTCAGGCTGGACGTGTTCGCGCAGCTCGGGCAGGTGTTCCTGGAGAGCGACGACGTGCGGCGCAAGGACATCGCGCGGGAGGTGGCAGCCCTGTGCGAGGAGTGGTACACCCCCGGCGTGCACGAGCTGCTCAACAGCGTCGACAGGCAGCGGGTGGCCGCACTCGACGACATCGAGCGCCTCGTGCGCCTGGCCCGCATCGAGAGCGCCGCCGTGCGGCGCAGGCTGACCGGGCTGTCCTGGGACGGCGACAGCCTCGTGGTGACGGGATCGGCCGGGCTCGACGGCATCGGCGGGGACGACGGCCTGGCCCTGGTGCTGCGCGCCCGGCACGACCCGGCCGCCGAGGTGGTCGTCCCGGCCGAGCGCAAGGGGAGCGAGTTCACCGCGCGGGTGGACGTGTCCGCGTTCGGCTCGGGGATCTGGGACCTGCGGGTGGCGGTCGAGGTCGAAGGCGTGGTGCGGCTCGGCAGGCTCGGGGCCGAACGCGACAGCGGCGTCAACCGCCCGCCGCCCCGGCTGATGGGCGCCGTCGTGGCCCTGCCGTACTTCACCAGGGACAACGGCAACCTCAGCATCGACGTCGGCGGCCACGTGGTCGGGGTGCCCGGCTCGGTGCGGCTCATCAGGACGAGGTGGGCGCTGGGGCACCGGCTGATCGTCGACGGCGAGGTCTGCGTCGCGGGCGCCGCCCCCGCGGCCTCGGCGGTCAAGCGGGTCGTCTGGCGCGAGCGGCGCAGCGGCCGCGAGCGGGCCGAGCGCGCCGTGGCGCTGCCCGGCGGCGGTTTCGCGGCCAGGCTGGGGGTGGGCTGGCTGCCGCCCGGCACCTGGGACGCGTACCTGGAGCTGGATCTGGGCGGGCCGCCCGCGCGGTTCAGGATCGAGACCGACGCCGAGACGGTGGCGGCGCCGCGCCGGTGGTGGGGCGCGGCCGTGCTCAGGAGCGTGCGGCCGTACGCGACGTCGGGGAAGGGACGGCTGAGCACCGTGGTGCGGCGGCTCACGGCGAGGATGATCATCCGGAGAATCATGCGCTAATGCCATCCATATGCAGGTGCAAGACGATGTCCTAAAGTAGGACCGTTTGCTCTTGCAGGAGGGGTGCCGTGCACGTACCAGATGGCTTCTTCAATGCGGCGACATCCATATCGGCCGGGGTCGTCGCGGCAGCCGGGGTCAGCGTCTGCCTGCGCGGGGCGCGGCGCGAGCTCGACGACCGGACCGCTCCCATGGCCGGGCTCGTCGCGGCCTTCATCTTCGCCGTCCAGATGCTCAACTTCCCCGTCGCCGCCGGCACCAGCGGCCACCTGCTGGGCGGTGCGCTGGCCGCGATACTCGTCGGGCCGTACACGGGCGTGCTGTGCATGGCCGTGGTGCTCCTCGTGCAGGGCGTGTTCTTCGCCGACGGCGGGCTGACCGCGCTCGGCATCAACATCACGATCATGGGCATCGTCACCGTGGTGGTCGGCTGGGGGATCTTCCGGCTGGTGACGGGGCTGTCCAGGGGGCGTGTGGCGGTGGCGGCGTTCCTGGCGGCGGTGGTGTCCGTGCCCGCCTCCGCGCTGGCGTTCACGCTGCTGTTCTGGATCGGGGGGACCGCGCCGATCGAGGTGGGCGCGGTGGCGGCGGCCATGGGAGGCGTGCACGTCCTGATCGGGATCGGCGAGGCGCTGATCACGGCCGTGACCGTCAGCGCGGTCCTCGCCGTGCGGCCCGACCTCGTGTACGGCGCCCGCGGCCTGACCAGGCCCCTGGTCCTGCGCGGCGCCGAGGGCACGACCACCACCGTGGGCGGGCAGGAGCCGGCCGCCGCCCCCGGCAGGCTCAAGCCGTTCCTGCTCGGGGGGATCGGCCTGACGCTGGTCCTGGCCGGGGTCGTGTCGTTCTTCGCCTCGTCCTCGCCCGACGGGCTGGAGGCGGTCGCCGAGAACAAGGGCTTCCTCGGCCAGGCGACCGACCATCTGGTGACGTGGGGGCTGGCCGACTACGGCGAGGTGGGCGGCATCCCCGTCGGCGTGGCCGGGATCATCGGCGTCGGGCTCGTGCTGCTCATCGCCGGGGGCGTGGCGTACGCCGCCCGCGGCCGCGACGCGGCCAAGGTGTGACGCGTGGGCGCGGGGCACCATCACCAGCTCTACCTGCCGGGCGACTCGGTCGTGCACCGGCTGCCGCCGCAGTGCAAGCTGCTGGCCGTCTTCGCCTTCGCGATCGTCGTGGTGGCCACGCCGAGGGAGCGGTTCTGGGCGTTCGCGGTCTACGCGGCGCTGCTGGGGGCTGTGGCGGTGGCCGCGCGGGTGCCGCTGACGCACGTGCTGCGGCGGATGGTGATCGAGGTGCCCTTCGTGCTGTTCGCCTTCCTCATCCCGGTCATCGGGCTGGGGGAGCGGACCACGGTCCTGGGGGTCTCGCTGAGCGTCCCCGGCCTCTGGGCCGCCTGGAACATCCTCGCCAAGGCCACGCTCGGCGTGATCGCCTCCATCCTGCTCGCGGCCACCACCGAGCCGCGGGTGATCCTGATCGGCGCCCAGCGGCTGCGGCTGCCGGCCCTGCTGGTGCAGATCGCCATGTTCATGCTGAGGTACATGGACGTGATCGTGGACGAGATGCGGCGGATGCGGGTGGCCAGGGAGTCGCGCGGGTTCGAGGCGCGTGATCTGCGGCACATCCCGGTGATCGCCCGCTCCGCCGGGGCGCTGTTCATCCGTTCGTACGAGCGGGGCGAGCGCGTGCATCTGGCCATGCTCAGCAGGGGATACACCGGCCAGATGCCGATGATCCAAGATATTTCGGCATCTGTACGCCAATGGGGCATCGCTCTGGCTCTGCCGGCCGTGGCCCTCGCAATATGGGGACTCTCGTGGTGAACTCTCTCGACGTCAGGCAGCTCGCCTACGCCTATCCCGACGGCACGCAGGCGCTGTTCGGCGTGGACCTGTCGATCGGCCGCGGCGAGCGCGTGGCCCTGCTCGGCCCGAACGGCGCCGGCAAGACCACCCTCGTCATGCATCTCAACGGCATCCTCACCCCGGGCCACGGAAGTGTCACCGTGGCCGGCACGCCGGTGCGCAAGGACACGCTCAAGGAGGTCAGGCAGCGCGTCGGCCTGGTCTTCCAGGACCCGGACGACCAGCTCTTCATGCCCACGGTCAGGGACGACGTCGCCTTCGGGCCGGCCAACGCGGGCCTGCGGGGCGAGGACCTCGACCGCGTGGTCAAGGACGCGCTGGAGCGGGTCGGCATGCTGGAGGCCATCGACCGGCCGCCGCACCACCTGTCGTTCGGGCAGCGGCGCCGGGTGGCGGTGGCGACCGTGCTGGCCATGGCGCCGGAGATCCTGGTGCTCGACGAGCCCTCGTCCAACCTCGACCCGGCCGCCCGCAGGGAGCTGGCCGAGATCCTGCGCTCGCTCGACGTGACGGTGCTCATGGTCACGCACGACCTCCCGTACGCGCTGGAATTGTGTGAACGTTCGCTGATCCTTTCCGGCGGCGTGATCGCCGCCGACGGCCCCACGCGTGACCTGCTCTCGGACACGGAACTCCTGGCCGAGCACCGCTTGGAGCTTCCATACGGATTTGCGATCCCTGCGGTGTGAGGGCATTTATCCGCCTCGCGCCCGCCTCTTCATAGTTTGTGCATGCCCGGGACCCGGGGATGTCGAAGTACAGTGGCTCATCGAGGAGGGGCCAAATGAAGCTGCGGCTTGCGCGACACGCCCTTGGCGATGCCGTGGTGGTGGCCGTTGAGGGAGAGCTCGACCTGTTCACCGCACCGTTCCTGCGCGACGAGGTGCGTGACGCGATCAAGCAGGACAGCGCCAGGCTGGTGCTAGACCTGCAGCAGCTGTCGTTCATGGACTCCAGCGGCCTGTCGGTGCTGATCGAGGCCTGGCGGCTGGCGACGGGCGAGGGCGGCGGCGTGTCCCTGGCGGCGCCCCAGGCGCCCGTGGCGCGCATTCTCCGTACGACGGGGCTCGACCGGCGCATCAAGGTCTATTCCGACGTCGACAGCGCTGTGGGCGAGATTTGACGCCCCCCGAGTAGAACTTCATTCGGTCGGCGGGTTAGGGTCCGGGATATGGACGTGAACGGATCTGCAGCAATCATCTCCGGCGGCGCCAGCGGCCTCGGCGAGGCCACGGCCCGCGAGCTGGCCCGCGCGGGCGCCACGGTCGTCGTCGCCGACCTCAACGAGGAGCGCGGCAAGACCGTCGCCGACGAGATCGGCGGGGTGTTCGTCAAGACCGACGTGTCGGACGACGAGCAGGTGCAGGCGGCCGTGGACGCCGCCGTCGCGACCGGCAAGCCGCTGCGCGTGGTGGTCAACAGCGCCGGCATCGGCTGGGCCGAGCGCACGGTCAACCGTGACGGCAGCCCGCACAACCCGGCCACGTACCGCAAGGTCATCGAGGTCAACCTGATCGGCACGTTCAACCTCATGCGCATCGGCGCCGCGGCGATCGCCAAGACGGAGCCGGCCGACGCGGACGGGCAGCGGGGCGTGGTGATCAACACGGCCTCCGTGGCGGCGCTGGAGGGCCAGACGGGGCAGCTGGCGTACTCGGCCTCCAAGGGCGGCATCGTGGGCATGACGGTGCCCGCCGCACGCGACCTGGCCGCGATCGGCGTGCGGGTCAACACGATCTGCCCCGGGATCATCGACACGCCCATCTACGGCTTCTCGCCCAACTCCGACGAGTTCAAGGCCAAGCTGGTGGCGCCCGTGGTGTTCCCCAAGCGCATGGGGCGGGCCGACGAGTTCGCGCACCTGGTGCGCTCGCTGGTCGAGAACGACTACATGAACGCCGAGGTCATCCGCTTCGACGGCGGCATCCGCTTCCAGCCCAAGTGAGGTCTCGTTGTCTGACGAAGTGCTCGTCGAGGAATCCGAGAACGTCGCCGTAATCACGATAAATCGCCCTAAAGCGCGGAATGCCGTGAACGGGGCGGTGGCGCGGGGGATCGCCGAGGCGCTGGACGCGCTCGACGCCCGCTCCGACATTTCCGCCTATGTCCTGACCGGTGCCGGCGGCACCTTCTCCGCGGGCATGGACCTCAAGGGGTTCCTGTCCGGCGACTTCCCGGTGGTCGAGGGGCGCGGCTTCGGCGGCCTCGCCGAGTCGCCGCCGAAGAAGCCGCTGGTGGCCGCCGTGGAGGGGTACGCGCTCGCGGGCGGGTTCGAGCTGGCGCTGTCGTGCGACGTCATCGTGGCGTCGGCGGAGGCCAAGTTCGGGCTGCCGGAGCCCAAGCGCGGGCTGGTGGCGGGCGCGGGCGGCGTCATGCGGCTGCCGCGCCGGATCCCGTACCACGTGGCCATGGAGATCGCCCTGACCGGCGACCACTATCCGGCGGCGCGGCTGTACGAGCTCGGGCTCGTCAACCGGATCACCCCGCCGGGGGAGGCGTTGGAGGGGGCGCTGGAGCTGGCCCGCAAGATCGCCGCCAACGCGCCGCTGGCGCTCGCCGCCACCAAGAAGGTGATCATCGAGTCGCAGGACTGGTCGCTGGAGGAGATGTTCGCCAAGCAGGGGGCGATCGTCGGGCCGGTGTTCGGCTCGAAGGACGCCATGGAGGGCGCGGCCGCCTTCGCCGAAAAGCGCGCCCCCCGCTGGACGGGCGAGTAACCGGTCCAGCACCAGGCCCCTTACGGGCGGGAGAGCCCCCCACAACCGCCCTCCCGCCCGAGCCGCCCCCGGCTGACGGCCTATGGCCTCGCGCCTCTTCCCCCCGAGGGTCCTCAGCCCGGAGCTCGCGGATGCTTGGCGTGCGGTGCTGCGGGGGTGGCGCCTCCGGGGGCCAGGCCGCCGTGCATGGCGCTGCCGTGCCGTCGTGGCGCTCAGGGTGCGGCCGCCCGCTGCCCTGCCCGCGACTCCTTCGAGGGGCCTCAGCCCGCTTCTCGCCGGTGTTCTCGGGTTCTGTAAGCGGCGGCTTTTAGCGCGTGCATAAGTGTTCCTGGCTACGGTAAAGAAAGAGAAGGCAACGTACCGGGAGAGCGCATGAGCGACTATTCGGGTCACAGGTTCGAGTCGGCCAAGCGTGGCGCCGGGGCGCTCCTGTCCGGTGCGCTGAGCGCGCTCGCCGTCGTGGTCGCCATGCTGGCCGTGATGTGGGTGGTCGAGGGCGTCGACTTCGTGCTGAACGGCAGGCTCGACCGCGAGTTCGGCATCATCGGCTGGGAGCCCGACGGCCTGATCGGCATCCTGTTCGCCCCGTTCCTGCACGGCGGCTTCGGCCATCTCATGGCCAACTCGCTCCCGCTGCTGGTCCTGGGCTTCCTGGCCGGCCTGCGCGACCTGCGCAAGTTCCTGTGGGCCAGCGTGCTGATCATCCTCATCGGCGGCCTCGGCACCTGGCTGACCAGCCCCAACGTCTACACGGTCGGCGCCAGCGGCCTGATCTTCGGCTACTTCGGTTTCATCCTGGCCCGCGGCCTGTTCGACCGCAGGCTGTTCGACATCGTCATCGCCATCGGCGTGGGCTTCGCGTACTGGGGGATCCTGGCAGGCCTGCTGCCCAACCAGCAGGGCATCTCCTGGCAGGGCCACCTGTTCGGGCTCATCGGCGGCGTGGTGGCCGGGTGGGTGCTGCGGCGCAAGCGCGAGATCCCGGCGTACTGAGCGTCAGAGATGTGACCGCGTGTGCTCCGCCGGGGAGGAGGACAGCAGGCGGTCGATGTAGGCGAGGCCGATGGCCGAGGCCACGAAGGCCAGGTGCATGATCGTCTGCCACATGATCTTGTCGTTGGGCGTCGACTGGGCCCTGATGAACGTCTGCAGCAGGTGCACCGACGAGATGCCGATGATGGCCGTGGCCAGCTTGACCTTCAGCACGTTCGCGTTGACGTGGGAGAGCCACTCGGGCTCGTCGGGATGGTCGTTGAGGTTGATGCGCGAGACGAAGGTCTCGTAGCCGCCGATGATCACCATGATCAGCAGGTTGGAGATCATCACCACGTCGATGAGCGCCAGGACCGTGAGCATGACCACGACCTCGGACGACGGGGTCGCGGAGGTGGCCGGCGCGGTGTGCAGGAACACCGTCTCGATCAGGTGCCAGAGCTCCAGCGCGAACTGCCAGACGTACACCGCCTGGGCCACGATGAGGCCCAGATAGAGCGGAACCTGGAGCCAGCGGCTGGCGAACATCAGATAACCGAGGCTCTTCGGCCGCGAGATCCCCTGGCCGGATCTGACTTTTTCGGGCAACAATGTTTCCTACTAATCGAGCCGGAGGATTGGTCAGTTGGCGAACCTGGGGTCCCTGGAACGCGCGATCATGGACGTCCTGTGGGATGCCGGGAAATCGATGCGCGTCAGGGAGCTCCTCGTCAGGCTCAACGAGGAGCGCGAACTGGCGTACACGACGGTTCAGACCGTGGCCGAGCGGCTGGTGAAGAAGGGACTGCTCGAACGTACGCCGTACCGCAACGCGTTCCGCTACGCCGCGGTCAAGTCGAGGGACGAGCACGTCACCGACCTCATGCTCGAAGCGCTCTCGGCCAGCGACGACAGGTTGCCGGTGCTGGCCAGGTTCGCGCAGAGCGTCGAGGAGGAGGACGCGCTCGCCCTCATGGAAGAGCTGTCACGCCGTCAGAGGCGCTCGACCACGTAGTCGACGCAGACCGTCAGCGCCTCGATGTCGGCCGGGTCGATGGCCGGGAACATCGCGACGCGCAGCTGGTTGCGGCCCAGCTTGCGGTACGGCTCGGTGTCGACGATGCCGTTGGCGCGCAGCACCTTGGCCACGGCGGCGGCGTCGACGGACTCGGCGAAGTCGATCGTGCCGACGACCTGCGAGCGGAACTCCGGAGCGGCGAACGGCGTGGCGAACGCCGACTTCTCCGCCCACGTGTAGAGGCGCTGGCTGGACTCGCCCGTGCGGGCGGTGGTCCAGGCCAGGCCACCGTTGGAGTTCATCCAGTCGAGCTGGTCGGCCAGCAGGAACAGCGTGGCCACGGCCGGCGTGTTGTAGGTCTGGTCCTTCGCGGAGTTGTCGATCGCGACCGGCAGGCTGAAGAACTCCGGCACGTAACGGCCGGTCCCGGCGATCTCCTCGACCCTGGCCAGCGCCCGCGGCGACATGATCGCGATCCACAGGCCGCCATCGGAGGCGAAGCTCTTCTGCGGGGCGAAGTAGTAGACGTCGGTCTCGGCGATGTCGACGGGCAGGCCGCCGGCGCCGGAGGTGGCGTCCACGAGCACCAGCGAGTCGTCGGAGCCCACGCGCTCGATGGGCATGGCGACGCCGGTCGAGGTCTCGTTGTGGGTGAGCGCGTAGGCGTCCACACCCTCCTCGGCCACGGCCGTGGGGTGCGTGCCGACCTCGGACTTGATGACGCTCGGCTCGCCCAGCCACGGGGCCTTCTTGGTGACCGCCGCGAACTTCGAGGAGAACTCGCCGAACGACAGGTGCTGCGACCTGTCGCGGATCAGCCCGAAGGCGGCGATGTCCCAGAACGCGGTGGTGCCGCCGTTGCCCAGCACGACCTGGTAGCCCTCGGGCAGCGAGAACAGGTCGGCGAGCCCGGAGCGTACGCGGCCGACCAGGTTCTTGACCGGCTTCTGGCGGTGGGAGGTGCCCATGAGGCTCGCGCCGGAGGCGGCGAGCGCGGCCAGTTGCTCGGTGCGTACCTTCGAGGGCCCGCAGCCGAATCGGCCGTCGGCGGGCTTGATGTCAGCGGGAATCACAATGTCAGCCACCTGACCAGGGTACTGATCCCGCGAGCCTGACAAGGGGCCGGGGCGGGAATCTGAGAAGAACCCCACAACCAAAAGATCGCCAATAACGCAGAATGGGGGGACCCGGGACCTGCCATGTTCGTGACGCGAGAGCGGCGGTGGCGCCATGCCCCCTGAACAGGATTCGCAAGAGGTGGTGGAGGGTCTGCTGCGGCGGCCCTTCTGGCGGGACCTCCCGCTGCCCGTGCTGGTCGTCACCGGAGCGCGGGCCGGTGCGGCCGAGCAGCTGGCGAAGCCTTTTCAGGGACGCCTGCCGTACGCGAGGCCGGAGAAAGGCGCGAGCAAATCGCTGGTCGGGCTCGTGGACACGCTGGCCGGGGCCAACGGCGCCCTCGGCGGCAACACGGTCGGCAACACCCTGCTGCCCGCGCCGCGCTTCCCGCTGACGGAGTTCGTGTTGTGGACCCGGGCCCAGCACGACGAGCCCGGGGAGTGGCCGAAGGACAAGTGGCCGCCACCCCCTGACTCGCCCTCCGCGGAGAAGGAGCTCAAGCGTCGGTACGCCGCCAAGTTCGGGGTGCGTCCCAGCCTGCAGGCCGACAGCCGCAAGCGGTGGGCGGCCGGCGATTTCCTCGTGCGGGCCGCGGTCTTCTTCGTGCCGGTCGCCACCGTGGTCGCCTGGTGGCTGGACGCCGGGATCACCGACCTGATCCCGCTGGCGCCCGGCCTGCTCGCGTTGCTGCTGGGCGTCGGCGCCATCGCGTTACAGGCGGTGCGCTTCATCCGCGGCACGGCCTTCTCACGGTGGTTCCGCCGCCACCACTACAAGAAGCTGCGGCGCACCGCCGGCGAGAGCCGCCCCAAGTACGCGCTGCGGCTGATGAACGCGTCAGAGCCGGAGATCGAGAAGCTGCTGGTCTACGCGATGCTGGAGGACCTGCGCCAGGCGTACCGCAAGTGGCCGCGGATCCCGTGGCCGAGCTGGGGTCGCGGACTGTACGCCCTGCTGGTGCTCGACGCGGGTGATCCATTCCACGCGCGGTTCCTGCAGGTCCTCGATGAGGTCCTGTACGAGACGGACATCGTGCCGCCGCTGCTGGTGATCGTCGAGGACGCGGGCCAGCCGGTGCCGCCGCCGGCCGGCCGGGATCCGCGGACCCTCGCCGAGGACGTCGAGGACTGGCGCTCGCGCGTGGCGCTGCGCGGGCCGGAGCCGCGGCTGCGGCTCGCCGGCGACAAGCTGGTGCTGGCGGACACCTACAAGCCGCGGCTGAGGGGGGTCAAGGCCCGTGCCGTCGGCTACTGGCTCGCGATGCTGGCGCTGCTGCTCGCCCCGCCGCTGTACGTCTACGGCAGCAACTGGTTCGGCTGCGGCCCCGGCATGATGTGGGCCGAGCAACAGTGCGTCGGCCTGAGCGACGACCTCGCCGAGATCGCCCCCGACCCGGCCCTCGTGCCCATCCTCGAGCGGATCAAGCAGCAGAACGAGGCCATCGACACGAGGCAGCGGGTCATCACGGTCTTCTATCTCGGCGTGCTCACCACGTCGCACCCGGGCGACGACCAGACGGGCGGCTCGGCCGGCGAACTGTCCGGCATCGCGGCCCGCCAGGGGGCCTACAACCGGTTAGGCAGCTGGCAGATCAAGGTGGAGCTGGCCAACAGCGGGCAGTACTTCCGGCACGCCGAGTTCGCCGCCAGGATGATCAGGCAGCGCGCGGCCGGCGATCCGGACGTGGGCGGCGTGATCGGGCTCGCGTGGAGCAGGACCGAGACGCAGGACGCCATCCGGGTGCTCAGCGACGCGCACATCCCGATGCTCAGCACCACGAATTCGGCCGACCTGACGCCGCTGGTCTACCACGGCCGTCCCTCGCCGTACTTCTTCCGCATGGCGGCTCCCAACTCCGCGCAGGCGCGGGCGTTCGAGCTGTGGCTGGCGCACGGGCTCCCCGGAGGCAAGCCGGTCGCTCCGCAGCGGGTCGCCGTCCTGGTCGAGCGGGACGCGGAGGACCACGAGCTCTACAGCAAGGACCTCGCGGACGGGCTGGCCAAGGGGCCGTACGGGTCGGCCAAGCAGTACCTGTTCGCCAACCAGGACGAGCTGGCCAGCAAGGTCGACCTGGCCTGCCAGGACGGTGCGGAGGTGCTGCTCTACACCGGCCGGGCCACCTACCTGAACACCGTCGCCGACACGCGCGAGCACCAGTGCGCGGACAAGGTGCAGGTCCTGGCGGGCGACGACGTCACAGAGAAACTGGCGCAGCTCCTGGTCAAGGACGACTTCACCAACAAGCCGGCGATCTCGTTCGTCGCGCTCAACGACGTGCGACAGGGGCAGGGCGGCAACCGCACCCAGACGGAGATCGAGAACTGGATCGCGAGCGTCAAGGCGACGGGCGTGTCGCGCGTGCACGCGTGGATGGGCTACGACGCGCTGCTGGCCGTCACGTCGGCGATCAACAAGATCAAGGCCTCGGACGTCGACGAGTCGGTCAACATCGCCGAGAGCGTCGCGTACAACCTGCGCGGGCTCGGCGTGGGCGGCCTCATCCAGGGCGCGAGCGGGAAGTTCTACTTCTCGGAGGACGCGGAGTCACACGCCGCGCTCCCTCGCGGGCTCTGGCTGTTCTCCATGGACCCCGTCGCGGGTTCCTCCGGGAACGCCCTGGTGCCGCGGGGGAGCTGCGCGGTCGACGAAAAGGCCCCGGACACCGCCGAACTCGAGGTGAAATGCTCGTTCGGCTGACGCGCCGGGGCCGATCCCGTCAGTTCTTGCCGGTGACCTCGGCGGCGCCGGGCACGTCGCTCAGGGGACGCGAGGCGGGGCCGACGTAGTTGGCGCTCGGGCGCACGAGGCGGCCCGTGAGCTTCTGCTCCAGGATGTGCGCGGCCCAGCCGGCCGTGCGGGCGCAGGTGAACATCGAGGTGAACATGTGGGACGGCACCTCGGCGAAGTCCAGCACCACGGCTGCCCAGTACTCCACGTTGGTGGCCAGCACCCGGTCGGGCTTGCGGGCGTGCAGCTCGTCCAGTGCGGCCTGCTCCAGCGCCGCGGCGACCTCGTAGCGGGGGGCGTCGAGCTCCTTGGCGGTACGGCGCAGCACGCGGGCGCGCGGGTCCTCGGCGCGGTAGACGCGGTGCCCGAAGCCCATGAGCCGGTTGCCCTTGTCGAGCTCGCTCTGGACGTACTTCTTGGCGTCGCCGAGCTGCTCGACGCCCTCGATCATGTGCAGGACGCGGGCCGGGGCGCCACCGTGCAGCGGGCCTGACATCGCGCCGACGGCGCCGGAGAGCGCGGCAGCCACGTCGGCCCCGGTGGAGGCGATGACGCGGGCGGTGAACGTGGAGGCGTTCATGCCGTGCTCGGCCGCGGAGGTCCAGTAAGCGTCGATGGCCTTGACGTGCTTGGGATCAGGCTCACCGCGCCAGCGGATCATGAAACGTTCGACGATGGTCTTGGCCTCGTCGACCCGGCTCTGCGGCACCATGGGCAGGCCGAGGCCGCGCGCGGACTGCGCGACGAAGGAGAGAGCCATGACGGAGGCGCGGGCGAGCTGGTCGCGGGCCTCCTCGTCACTGATGTCGAGCAGAGGCTTGAAGCCGTAGGCCGGAGCCAGCATGGCCAGCGCGCTCTGCACGTCTACGCGGATGTCACCGGAGTGGACAGGGATGGGGTACGGCTCCGCCGGGGGCAGGCCCGGCTGGAACTTGTTGTCGACCAGCAGGCCCCAAACAGCCCCGAACGGGACACGGCCGACCAGTTCCTCAATGTCGACGCCCCGGTATCGAAGGGCGCCCCCTTCTTTGTCCGGTTCCGCGATCTCAGTCTCGAAAGCTACGACGCCTTCGAGCCCGGGTTTGAAGTCGGACATGCGCGGCCGCCTCCCTTTCCCTTGCCATGTTTGGGCAATGCCTTGATGTCGAGATACCGGCGGGTCAATTTAACCCCTTCCCAGGTCGTGCTCGGTCTCGGGACCCGCCGTAAGGCCAAACCCGCTGGTGAGGGGGGTTGCATGGGATCTACCACACAAGCGCGCAAGAATACCGTCTCGTGGATGCCACCCCGCGCCCGCCCGTGCTGGCAGGGCTACGCCGAACGTACGAGGGCCGGCCGCTGCTCGAATCCGACCTCGCGTCCGACCCCATGGAGCAATTCACCTTCTGGCTCCAGGACGCGCTCGAGTCCGGCCTGCCGGAACCCAACGCCATGATCCTGGCCACCGCCTCGTCGGGCGGCCGCCCGAGTGCCAGGACGGTCCTGCTGAAGGGCTACGACGAACGCGGCTTCGTCTTCTACACCAACTACGAGTCGCGCAAGGGCCGCGACCTGGCCGAGAACCCCCGGGCGTCACTGCTGTTCCCCTGGCATCCGATCCGCCGCCAGGTACGCATCGAGGGCACTGTGACGCGGATCTCCCAGGAGGAGTCGGCCGAGTACTACAACTCCCGCCCGTACGGCTCGCGCATCGGCGCCTGGGCGTCGCGGCAGTCGGCCGTCGTGCGGTCCAGGGAGGAACTGGACGAGCGCTACGCGGAGCTGGCCGAACGCTGGCCGGAGAGTCCGCCGGTGCCCGACTTCTGGGGAGGTTTCCGGGTCTATCCGATCGAGATGGAGTTCTGGCAGGGACAACTCGACCGGATGCACGACAGGCTCCGTTATCGGCGGACACGACCCGGTTGGGCCCTGGAAAGACTGGCACCTTAGTGTTCATGGAGTGGCGATCGCGGAGCTGGTCAAGCGTCATCTGGTAGACACCCGGCCGCTCGGCGCGCCCGAGTACCGGCGGCTCTGGCTCGGCCAGGCCGTCTCTCACGTCGGTGTCGGAGCGACCGTCGTGGCCGTCGGCCAGCAGGTCTGGGAGCTCACCCACTCCTCGTTCTACGTGGGCCTGCTGGGGATGGCCAACCTGATCCCGCTGATCGTCTTCGGCCTGTGGGGAGGGGCGGTCGCCGACGCCGTGGACCGGCGCAAGCTGCTCATCGTCGGCTCGCTCATCGCGTGGACGGCGACGCTCCTCATCCTCGGGCAGGCGCTGCTCGGCCTGGGGAACGTCTACCTGATCTTCGCCGCGGTCGCCCTGAACGCCACCGGCTTCGCGATCACCAGCCCGACCAGGGGCGCGATCATCCCCAGGATCCTGGACAAGGAGCTGGTGCCCGCCGCGAACGCGCTCAACTCGCTCGTCTACAGCATGGGCGCGGTCGCGGGCCCGATGATCGGCGCGGTCGTGCTGGGCTCCGGCGGGTTCGCGGCGGCGTACGCGATGGACGCCCTGCTCTTCACCGCGAGCCTCTACGCGGCCCTCAGACTGCCCTCACTGCCCCCGTTGGGCGAAGTGCGACGTCCGGGTGCCCGGGCGGTGCTGGAGGGGCTCAGCTTCATCGTCAGGAGCCCGGTGCTGCTGATGTCGTTCGTGGTGGACATCATCGCGATGGTGTTCGCCCTGCCGCGCGCGCTCTTCCCGGAGCTGACCGCCGACAAGTTCGGCGGCTCGATGATCGCGCTCGGCTGGATGAGCTCCGCCATGGCCATCGGCTCGGTGGCCGGGGCGCTGTTCTCCGGCTGGGTGGGGCGGATCTCGCGGCAGGGGGTCGCGCTCGTCGTCGTGATCGCCGTCTGGGGCCTGGCCGTGGCCGCCGCCGGGCTGGCGAGCGAGCTCTGGCTGGTGGTGGCGTTCATGGCCGTGGGCGGGGTGGCGGACGTGATCTCGTCGGTGTGGCGGCAGTCCATCCTGCAGCTGTACGCGCCCGACGAGATGCGGGGGCGGCTGCAGGGGGCGTTCATGGTGGTCGTGGCGGGCGGGCCGCGACTGGGCGACCTGCGGGCCGGCGCGACGGCGACGGCGCTGGGGGTGAGCGGGGCCTGGGTGGGTGGCGGCATCGCCTGCGCCGTCACGGTGCTGGTCGTCGGCCTGTCCGTGGCCGCCTTCCGCAATTACCGGGCTCGATAAAGGTCAGAGGTCAGACGACTTGGGCGGCCACCTTCAGGTCGGCCAGGAAGCCCGCGTACGCCTGGTCCCTGTCGGGCGCGCGCAGCACGGCGGACGGGTGCACGGTGGCCACGGCGAGCGCGTCGCCGAGCGGCACCGGCTCGCCCCGGTGGTGCGTCACGCGGAACTCCCTCCCGAGCAGCGCCCTGGCCGCCGTCGCCCCGAGCATCACGATCACCGCCGGCCGCACGAGGGACAGCTCCGCGTCGAGCCACGGATGGCACGCGTTGACCTCGGCGGCCGTCGGCTTCTGGTGGATCCGCCGCTTGCCGCGAAGGATGAAGGAGAAATGCTTGACAGCGTTCGTGACGTAAACGTCCTCCCGCTCGATCCCCGCTTCTTCCAATCCTTTGTCCAGAATGCGCCCGGCCGGGCCTACGAACGGGTGCCCCTGCCGGTCCTCCTGGTCGCCGGGCTCCTCTCCCACGAGCATGAACCGGGCCCGCTGCGGACCCTCGCCGAAAACGGTCTGAGTGGCGTTCCTGTAGAGCCCGCAGCCCTGACAGCAGGCGGCCGCGCGCCGCAGCGAGTCGAGATCGAGCTGGTCGGGAAGGAACTCGGCCGCTCCTTTGTTTCCGTCCTTAACCATCGTCGGTCGTTCTCCCAATAGGGTTCCTGTGACTTCTGTGCCCGCTGCGGACGGGCCCAGTCCCCGCCACGACCGGCGTAATATCTGATTGGGAGGACTGCCTTGACCGCACACGGCCTGATCGACACCACGGAGATGTACCTCCGCACGATTTACGAGCTCGAGGAGGAGGGCATCGTCCCCCTTCGTGCCCGCATCGCGGAGCGTCTGCAGCAGAGCGGCCCCACCGTGAGCCAGACCGTCGCCCGCATGGAGCGTGACGGCCTCGTCCGCGTCGAGGGCGATCGCCACCTGTCCATGACCGATCTGGGCCGCACGCTGGCCACGCGGGTCATGCGCAAGCACCGGCTGGCCGAGTGCCTCCTCACCCAGGTGATCGGCCTTCCCTGGGAAGAGGTGCACATCGAGGCGTGCCGCTGGGAGCACGTCATGTCGGAGTCGGTGGAGTCCCGCCTGGTGACGCTGCTCGACAACCCGACCGTCTGCCCGCACGGAAACCCCATCCCGGGGCTCGCTGAGCTGGGCGCCAAGGAGCCTCCCGAGGGCGGCGCCGGGGTGCTGACATCGATGTCAGACCTGGCGGGGCCGAGGGACACACCTGTCGTCGTGCGTCGAATTAGCGAACAAGTGCAAAGCGATCCTGCTGTGATGCTTAAACTCAAGCAAGTTGGGATACAACCCGGACGCGAGGTGACGCTCGCGGCGAGCGACGACGGTGTGCGGGTGACAGGTGACGGTGACGCGAACGACACTCCCGCGGAGCTTCCGCGCGATGTCGCCGCGCACGTTTTTGTCTCCAAGCGCTGACGCGCGCGCAGCGGCTTGGTTGAATCCCTCCTGGGAGGCCCTCCACTCCCCCCTGGCCAAGACTGTTGCAGGAGCGCCCGTGGTCCGCTTTGCGTGCATGCCACCCCAAGGAGTGGTCTCCGGATGAATCGATGGGGGGATCTGTCACAAGAAACGGCTGATCACCTTGGTGCCGGATCTGTGCTCGATCACGCTGAGATGGCGGTGATCGTCACCGACCGTTTCAGCAATCTCCTCTATTGGAACCCCTTCGCCGAGAAGCTCTTCGGCCGTCAGGGCCAGTCACCTTCGCGCGACGCGTCCGTCCTGTCCCTCGGGATCATGGAGAAGGACCACCCGCTGGCGATCGAGCTGGCCAAGCACGTGCTCAAGGGCGGCGTGTGGGAGGGCACGTTCGACGTCAGGCGCGGCGACGGGACCATCGTCTACGTACGCGCCCAGGCCGTGCCGCTGCGCCACACCTCGGGCTCGGTGACGGGCATCGTCATCATGGCCCGCGAGGCGCTGCGCAGCAACGAGCGGGAGAAAGACCGCTTCGGCCTGCTGGAGCGCATCGGCGAGCGGCTGGCGGGCTCGCTCTACGTCGAGGAGACGCTCAAGCGGGTCGCCGAGATGCTGGTCCCCCAGTTCGCCGACCACTGCTTCATCGAGCTGATGGAGGGCGACCGGCTCGTCCGCCGGGTCTCCCAGCACGTCCAGGGCTGGACGCCGCCGACGGGCACCTGGAAGCCGGTGGGCGCGGAGATCCGCTACCCCTCCGGCCACTACGCCGACACGGCGCTGCGCCGCCAGGAGACGATCCTGGTCGAGAGCTTCGCCACCAGCAGCTACCCGGCCACCAGCGAGGGCAGCGCCCGCCTGTGCGGCGAGATCGGCATGACCTCCGCCATCGTCGCCCCCCTGCTGGTGCGCGGCGAGACGCTCGGGCTGATGTATCTGGGCCTGTCCAACCTCACCGACCGGCGCAGCCCTCACTACGACGCCTTCGACCGCGACTTCGTGGGCGCCATCGCCACCCGGGTCGCGCTCGCCATCGACAACGCGCTGCTGTTCGAGGAGGAGCGCCACACGGCGGAGTCGTTCCAGAAATACCTGCTGCCCCGGGCGCTGCCGCAGCTCGACGGCCTGCAGATCGCGGTGCGCTACTACCCTGCGGCCCCGCTCGCCTCCCACGGCCAGGGCATCCAGACCCAGGTCGGCGGCGACTGGTACGACGTGATCCCGCTGTCGGCGGGCCGGGTCGGCATCGTGATCGGCGACGTCGAGGGCCGGGGCGCCAAGGCGGCGGCCATCATGGGCCAGCTCAGGGCCGCGCTGCGGGCCTTCGCGCAGGACGACAAGTCGCCGGCCGACATCCTGGCCAGGCTCGACGAGTGGACCCGCATCATCGCCACCCCCGAGCACGACGACAACGGCGCCGAGGTCAGCATCCCGCCCATCGTGACCTGCCAGTACCTCGTCTACGACGCCTGGTCGCGCCAGCTGTCCTTCGCCAACGCGGGCCACGCGCCGCCGCTGCTGCTGGTCGACGGCCAGTGCGTGGAGCTCGACATCGAGGAGGTCGGCCAGCCGCTCGGCGTCCACGCCAAGGGCCTGCACGCCGACCTGGTCTACAAGGAGGAGACGCGCACGCTGCCGCCCGGCGCGGCGCTGCTGCTCTACACCGACGGTCTCGTCGATCGCCGCCCGGGCCGCGACGGCCAGGTGCCGAGCGAGGAAGAGACGCTCGGCGTGCTCTGCGAAAAGCTCGCCAAGATGTCCGGCGCCGAGGTCGAGCGCATCGCCGACGCCGCCACGGTGGCCGTGCCCGGCGAGATCGACGACGACATGGCGATCCTGGTCGTCCGCTCCAGCGACGTCGACCTCGACGTCGAGGAGCGTACGTTCCCCGCTCAGCCGATCATGGTGGGCGAGGCGCGCCGCATGGCGTCGGAGGCGTTCTCGAGCTGGAACGTGCCCGAGGAGCGGGCCGAGCTGGCCTGCCTGCTCGTCTCCGAGGTCGTGACCAACGTCGTGCTCCACGCCGCCACCGCCACCGTGCCCCGCAGGGAGCTGGTCGTGGAGGGGCCGCCGCTGCCGTTCGACGAGTCCTGGGACATGCCGGGCTTCGAGGACGAAGTGGTCGGCGACAAGGAGTTCACGCTGAGGCTGCGCAGGGGCGAGGAGTCGGTCTGGGTCGAGGTCTTCGACCAGGACCTGCGCCTGCCGCGCATCCGCAGCGCGGGGGAGAACGACGAGGGCGGGCGCGGCCTCTACCTCGTCGACCAGCTGGCCAGACGCTGGGGATCGCGTCCTACCAGGGAAGGCAAAGCCGTCTGGTTCGAGATTCCCACTCGCGGCAGGTGAGTGGTTAGCTGGCCGTATGGAGCTGGCCTTCGAACGACGGGGCACCGGCGCGCCGCTGATCCTCATCCACGGGATCGGCCATCACTGGCAGGGGTGGCTGCCGGTGCTGGACCGCCTGGCCGCCTCCCGTACGGTGATCGCACTCGACCTGCCCGGCTTCGGCAGATCCCCGGGGCTGCCCGAGGGCATCACGTACACCGCGGAGTCGCTGGCCGACGCGGTCGAGTCGTTCTGCGCGACGCTCGGCGTGCGCGAGCCGCACGTGGCGGGCAACTCGCTCGGCGGCTACATCGCGCTGGAGCTGGCCTCGCGCGGCGTCGTACGCACGGCCACCGCGCTGTCGCCGGCCGGCTTCTGGTCCCGGCCCGAGCTGCTCTACTGCCAGTCCATGCTGCGCGCCCTGCGGGCCTCGGCCCGGTCGATCCCCTCAAGGCACGCCGCCAAGGCGGCCGAGAACCCGCTCCTGCGGGCCGTCTCGACCGGCATCCTGGTCGCCCACCCCTCCAGGCTCTCCGTCACCGCGCAGGTCGCGGCCACGCAGGCGCTGGCCTGGGCGAGCGGCTTCGAGGAGACCCTGGAGTCGTTCGCCGGGCTGATGCCGCCCGCGCCGCCGAAGTCGCCCATCACGATCGCGTGGGGCGAGCACGACCGGCTCCTGCTCCGCCGCCAGGCCGTGCGCGCGGCCCGCTGGTCGGGGCAGCGGGTCAAGCTGTTGAAGGGATGCGGTCACGTGCCGATGAGCGACGACCCCGATCTCGTCGCCCGCGTCATCCTGGAATCCAGCGCTATTTCGTGAGATTTGCGGACATGCGGCGGAGCACGTCGATGGTGACCTGATATTCCTGTGGGCTCACGCCCTCTGTCGCCTTCTGCCTGAAGCGGCCGACTTGCTCGGCGATCCGCGCGTGCGCCGCCCTGCCCTCGTCGGTGAGCTTGCCGTCCGCCAGCCACCCCCTGGCGATGAGCCGCTCCACGGCCTCGTCCACTCCGGTGAACGGCATGGGGGCGGTGCTGTCGTGGGCCGCCGCGTTGAGCACTTGCCACTCTCGGCGGGTGGTGCCCTGGAGAGCCTCCTCCAGGGCGTTCTCCAGCAGGTTGTCGAGATGCTTCAGCCAGTGGCCGATAAGTTTCTTCATGCATGTATAATAGCAACCATATGTACAAAAACAATGAAATTGCCGCGATCGAGCGAGCGATGGTCGCGATCAGGCGGCGGCAGAGCAGGCGTGTGCTCGCGCGGCAGCAGGGCGCTGTAGGGCCGGAGTTCGAGGTGCTCGACGTGATCGAGGGCGGCGGCGGGTCCGTCACCGTGTCCACGGTCGCGCAGGCGCTCAGCGTCGACCAGCCGAGGGCGAGCCGGCTGGTGGCGGCGGCCGTGACGGCGGGCCTCGTCAGGCGGGAGGCCGATCAGGCCGACGGGCGCAAGGCGTGGCTGGTGCTGACCGAGGCCGGGCAGGCGGCGCTGGAGCAGGCCCATCGGGCCAGGCAGGCGGCGTTCGCGGCGGCCATGGAGGAGTGGCCGGAGGAGGACCGGGCGGAGTTCGCCCGGCTGCTCACCCGCTTCGTCGAGGGAATGTCCGGTTAGACCTTGGTCTGGCCCCAGAGGAGCAGCATGACGATGATGAACACGATCATCACGCCGCCGTAGCCCACCGGCCCCAGGCGGATCGACCGGCGCACGCGGTTGAGGCCCCAGGCGAACAGCAACGCCAGGAAAGCCAGGAGGATCAGGCCGCCGTCCATGGTGTCCAGTATGCGGTGCGGACCGCCTTCCCGCGCGGTCCTGTGCAGTCTGTGCGGTCAGAATCCGAAGGACCGGCCGATGATCTCCTTCATGATCTCGGTGGTGCCGCCGTAGATCGTCTGCACCCGGCTGTCGAGCCACGCCTTGGCGACCGGGTACTCCATCATGTAGCCGTACCCGCCGTGGAGCTGGAGGCAGCGGTCGATGACCTTGGTCTGCAGTTCGGTGGTCCACCACTTGGCCTTGGCCGCGTCCACCGCGTCGAGCTGCCCGGCGTTGAGCGCGAGGATGCACTTGTCCACGTAGTGGCGGGCGATCTCGGTCTCGGTGGCCAGCTCCGCCAGCACGAATCGGGTGTTCTGGAACGAGCCGATGCTCCGCCCGAAGGCCTGCCGGGTCTTGCAGTACTCGATGGTCTCCTCCAGCACGGCCTCCGCCGCGGCCACGGCCCCCACGGCGATCGACAGGCGCTCCTGCGGGAGGTTGTGCATGAGCTGGAAGAAGCCCTCGCCGTCGCGCGGGCCCAGGCGGTTGGCGACGGGCACGCGTACGTTCTCGAAGAACAGTTCGGCCGTGTCCTGGGCCTTCATCCCGATCTTCTCGAGATTGCGCCCCCGCTCGAACCCCTCCATGCCGCGCTCGACCACGATCAGCGTGGTCCCCCTGGCGCCGGCCTCGGGGTCGGTCTTGGCCACGACGACGACCAGGTCGGCGTTGATGCCGTTCGTGATGAACGTCTTCTGCCCGTTCACCAGGTAGTGGTCGCCCTCGCGGATGGCCGTGGTCCTGATCCCCTGCAGGTCGCTGCCGGCCCCCGGCTCGCTCATCGCGATCGCGCTGATCAGCTCGCCGCTCGCGAATCCGGGCAGCCACCGCTGCTTCTGCTCGTCGTCCGTCAGATCCACGAGGTACGGCGCCATGACATCGTTGTGCAGAGAGAATCCGAGCCCGGAGGCGCCGATCCGGATGATCTCCTCGACGATCACGGTGTTGTAGCGGAAGTCCGTGACCCCCGCCCCGCCGTACTCCTCGGGCACCGAGAACCCGAACATCCCGAGCTCCCCGGCTTTCTTCCAGACCTCGCGCGGGACGATGCCGTCCTTCTCCCACTGGGCGTGGTGCGGCACGACCTCGCGGGCCATGAACTCGCGCACGGTCTCGCGGAAGAGCAGGTGCTCCTCGTCGAAGAGGTCTCGCCGCATCAGGTCCTCCCGAATAGAGTTCTGTTACTCGCAGGTATACCCTCTTTCCCTGTGCGGCGGATACCTGTGGACACGGCTTCATCACAAGTGCTGGACGTTGCCGCAATCGGCATGTGTTACGGGTGTTTTCGACTCTAAGATCTACCCTCGGTCTATTTGTGACTGATCGGAGTCTCCCGTGAGTCGGTGGCGCAAAGCGTTGATCGCCGGATCGGTCGGATCGGTGGCGGCTTTAGGAATCGTGGTGTTGCCGGGCACGCCGGCCGCCGCCGCGCCGGCCGACCTCGTCGTTGAGTACGACTGCGTGGCGTCCGGCGCCAACAGCATCGTCAGGAACGGTCCCGTCCGCCTGACCACCAACCTCACCTTCGCCACGGACCTGGTGGTGGGAGACCCGCTCAACTTCACCTGGAAGCTCCACTACGCCAACGACGGCCGGCTGCAGTCGCCCGGCTACTTCCCCGAAGGCGGCCAGGTGCACGCCACCGGCAACGTGCAGCTCACCAGCAGCTGGCAGGGCATCCTGCAGCCCAAGGGCAGCGCCGACCCCGAGGGTCCGCTGCGCCCCGACGGCTACCTGTCCCTCCCCGAGACCATGAACGACCCCGGCCTGACCGACAAGCCGGGCACCATCACGGTCACGCCCAAGGACATCGAGCTGGACTTCACCCCGCCGGACGGCAGCGTGGTCGTCAACGACGGCGACGACGCCGACAACCCCTCTGACATGGGGATCGTCTACAGCAGTGGCTGGGTCTCGCTGGACGACCGTCCCGGCTCCGAGAACCACGTGCACAACGACCTGCACCAGACCGACCAGATCAACGCCTCCGCCGAGCTGACCTTCATCGGGACCGGCGTGGAGTACATCGGGCCGACCGACAAGGACGCGGGGCCGGTCGACATCTACATCGACGGCACCAAGCGGGCCACGGTCGACCCCTCCCGTTCCGACGACGACGTGCCGGTCAACGACGACCTCGACGGTGGCCAGACGCTGTGGACGTCCGCGCCGCTGAAGTACGGCGAGCACAAGATCAAGATCGTGAACGCCGCGAACAAGCCGGCCTGGCTGGACGCCTTCCGCGTGACCACCAACACGTCCAAGATCCCCACCGGCTACCACAGCGCGAAGTGCCAGCTGGCCAGCTCGCCGGTGTCGGTCGTGGTGACCGTACGGGACAAGTCAGGCCCCACCGTCACGCAGACGCCGACCAACACCCCCACCAACAGCCCCACCAACAGTCCGACGACCAACCCGACCAACCCGACGCCCACCGGGACCCACACCACCCCGAACAACCGGACCACCGACATCGGCCTCGGGCGGGTGATCGTGGTCCCCAGTGCCACCGGCACCAGCTCGGCCACGCCCAAGGCCACCGGGCCGACCGCGACCAAGTACTACCGGGCGCAGGTCCCCAACACCCCCAAGGGCGGCGTGGACAGCGGTGAGGCGCCGGATCGCGAGGACAGACCGTACGGGCTGATGGCCGCGCTGGTGATCGGCGGCGCGGGCGGCGGATTGCTGCTGCGCCGGCGCAGGGCCGCGCACGCGGGAGGAGCGCACTGATGAGCGAGCAGACACCAATGCAGCGGGCGCTGCCCGGACTGCTGATCGCCGGCTCGCTGGGCGGCGTCGGCCTGGTCATGGTGAGCATGCTCTCGCTGTGGCCCACCACGGAAGACCCCTCGGGCACGCTGGCGGCCGCGCAGGACACGCCGACGCAGGTGGAGGTGGCGAACGCGGGCGCGTTCGTCCTCCCGCCCACCGTGGGCCCCGGCGGCAAGGGCGTCCCCCTGACCCCGGCTCGCCTGGACGCGCCGCCCCCGCTCCCGGCGGTCCCGGTCGTGTCCCCGATCCCCTCGGCCAAGGCCAAGTCCACCCAGTCGAGGCCGACCCGCATCAAGATCCCCAAGATCAAGGTGAACGCGCCCATCGGGGCCGTCACCGTGGACAGCAAGGGCAAACTGGGCACCCCGCCCCTGACCAAGCCCAACCAGACGGGCTGGTACAAGGGCTCCCCGATCCCCGGCGAGCTCGGCCCCTCGATCATCAACGGCCACGTGAGCACCCGCAAGGGCCCCGCCGTCTTCGACCGCCTCCGCGAGCTGGCCAAGGGCGACCAGATCTACGTGTACCGGGCGGACGGCAAGGTCACGCGGTTCACGGTGAGCGGGATCGAGCAGGCGAGCAAGTCGACGTTCCCGACGTCCCGGGTGTACGGGAACACGAGCAACGCGCAGTTGCGGCTCATCACGTGCGGCGGGGTCTTCAACAAGACGGCGCACAGTTACACGGACAACATCGTGGTGTACGCGACGTTGTCCAAGAAGAAAGGCTAGGGTTTTGGCGGTTTACGGGAACTTGACAGGGACAGTTCGTAGGATCTCAACCTAACCGTGACCAACGGCTGGAATTCTGGCACGACTGTTGAAACTTGCCTTGAACGGAGATGGACCCGTGCTTATGTCCCAGGCGTGGCACCGCCTCGCCCATAAGACGTCCGCATTGGGATTGACGGGGACGCTCGCGATCTTCGTCGGCTCCATCTTCGTGGTCTCCACGCCGACGGCCGCGTTAGCCGCTGTGACGAAGCAGTTCAGCTACACGTGCACGGGGTCGATGCTCGGCAGCACCTCTGGGACCATCAGCGTCGGGCTGAGCGCTCCCGACTCGGTGACCGCAGGCACGACCTTCGACCTGACGGTGAAGATCCCGGAGTTGACGCTTGCGACCGCGCCGACGACGGCTACGACCTTGCAGGTCAACGCCACATTGACGCCGACGCCCGGCTCGATCCAGGACCCTGGCGTCAAGACCGGCGCCAATGTCACCACCAGCACCACGGTGTCGGCCAAGGACGTGGTCTACAAGGTCTCCGTGCCGACCGGCACGACGGGCAAGGTCAGCGTGAAGCCCAGCCAGTTGGTGCTGAGTCTCGCCTCGCCCAGCACCACTACGACGACGTGCACGACGACGTCGACCGAGGCCCTGGACGTCACGATCGGGACCGGTGGCGGTGGCGGGACCGATGACGTCGTCGAGTATGACTGCGACCTCGCCAGCAGTGGCGGCGACGCCGACTATCCGGCCGACGTCGACATCAAGGTCGTCATGACGCCGCCCACCAGCGCCACCGCCAACGCCGACGCCTCGATCACCTGGACCGGCACCATCCAGTCCACCGGCGGCACGCTGAAGGCGCCCACCGGCTTCCCCACCACCAGCCCCAAGATGTTCGTCACCATCAAGGCGAGCGGCGCCGGAGCCCCCTCCACCGCCACCGGGGAAGCGGCGCTGAGCACCGTCACCATCGGCCAGAACATCACGCTCCCCACCAGCGTCACGGTCAAGATCAAGCCCACCACCACGGGCACGGTCTCCCTGACCGCCGGCGACCTGGCCTTCGGCACCTCGGCGTCCTCGCCTACGATCAAGTGCCTGGCCCCCACGACCGGCCTCAAGGCGTACACCTTCACGGTGGGCTCCTCCACCAGCAGCCCGACGACCTCCTCCACCCCGACCAACACCACCTCCAGCCCCAAGCCCACCAAGACCAGCACCGCGACGGTGACCGTCACCCCCTCCAGCTCCACCAAGAAGTCGAAGACCCCCAAGGCTGGGGCCGACACCGGTGGTGGCGGTGAGGCGGGGCCCGACGGGCGGATGTTCATCCTGACCGGCACCGCGCTGGTGGGCGCCGCGGCCGTCGGCGGGCTCGTCATGCGGCGGCGTAACGCCACCAGGGGCTGACGGGCATGTCGGGGCACTATCCGTACGGCGGCGGCGGGCAGATGCCGCCGCCCGCGGACAGGGGGAGCACGGCGCTCAGGACCGTGCTCATCGGGGCGGCCATCGCCGGCGTCGTCACCGTCGTGGCCGGGCTGCTGATCGTGTTGAACTCCCCCCAGGAGTACGGCCTCGCGAGCAACAACCGCGAGACCCTGAAGCTGCAGGCGCAGCCGGACGGGAAGGCCACCGGACAGCCGGAGCAGGCACTCTTCCAGGCGGCCCCCGACGTGCCGCCGCCGCTGCCGCAGATCAACCCCGCCCCGCCCATGCTGCCGTCCACGCCCAAGCGGATCGTGATCAAGAGGCTCGGGATCAACGCGCCGATCACGTCCGTCGGGCTGAAGAAGGACGGGACGATCGAGGTGCCTCCGTCCGAGAACCCCAACCTGGCCGGGTGGTACCGGAACATGTCCACGCCGGGTGAGGCCGGGCCGGCCGTGATCCTGGGGCACAAGGACACCAGGACGCGCAGCGCCGTGTTCAGCAGGCTCCCCGAGCTCAGGAACGGCGACACCATCGAGATCCAGCGCCAGGACAGGACGACCGCGGTGTTCACCGTGGGCGGCATCGAGCAGGCGAGCAAGAAGACGTTCCCGACCCAGCGCGTCTACGGGCCTCAGGAGAACGCTCAGCTTCACCTGATCACCTGCGGTGGGAACTACGATCGCACGATCGGCCACTACGACGACAACGTCATCGTCTACGCGACGATGACGAGCTCCTATCGAAGCTGACAAGCGCGGAGGCGGGCTATGGGCTGGATGGCCAAGCGGAGACTGCGTACCGGCCCGACGGCGGCCCTGCCCGCCAAGCCGGATCCGGCCGAGCTGCTGCGCATCGTGCAGCTCGCCGACCCCGGCGCGAAGAAGGACGGCGACGACATCGTGGCCACCGACGTGCGGGTGCACGCGCCCGTGGAGGCCGAGCCCGAGCTGACCGGTGGTGAGCTGGAGAAGGTGTGGGCGGTCAGGGTGGCCGCCGAAGGGCCGCTGCCGCTGAACTACTTCGACCGCTATCTCGCCGAGGGCCTGGCCTTCCGCCTCAAGGGGCTCGCGGTGTGCCGGGGCGAGGTGACCGACCCCGCCGACGAGGAGGAGAGCGGGCCGGCCGTCATCCTCCCGGCGCGGCCGACCGCCGAGGAGCTGGCGCCGCTGCTGGAGCAGGACGAGGAGGACGAGTTCGCGTTCACGGCCGGTGACATCCGGGCCGTGCTCGTCCCGCAGAAGGGGCAGCCGCCCGCCGTACAGGAGCTGCTGCCCTTCGCCGTCGAGCTGACCGCGATCGAGTTGCGCGGCGACGAGCCGGCCAAGCTCGGCGCACTTGCCCTGGAGCTGGCCGAGGCGCTGAACGGGCTGGTCGTGGACCGCTGGCGGTTCCGGGTGGACACGGCGGAGGACCTGGTCCCGCCCACGCGTGAGTAGAACGTCGTTCTGTTGTAGTCTGCCCCTAGTAACCGAATAATGCTCGGTTTCCAGGAGGCACTGTGGCAGAGGCGTACATCGTCGGGGCGGTCCGCACCCCCGTCGGCAAGAAGAAGGGCGGCCTTTCCACCGTCCACCCCACTGACCTGGCCGCGCACACGCTGAAGGCGCTGATCGACCGCACGGGCGTCGACCCCGCGGCGGTCGAGGACGTCATCATGGGGTGCGTCATGCAGTTCGGCCCCCAGAGCATGGACATCGCGCGAAACGCCTGGCTGTCGGCAGGCCTGCCGGAGACCACCGCCGGCGTCACGATCGACCGGCAGTGCGGCTCCTCGCAGCAGTCGATCCACTTCGCCGCCCAGGGCGTGATGTCCGGCACCCAGGACCTGGTCGTGGCCGGCGGCGTGGAGTCGATGAGCATCGTGCCGATGGGCTCGTCGATCACGGCCGCGCTGGAGAAGGGCATGCCCTTCCCGTTCGGAGAGAAGTGGGTCGAACGGTACGGCAAGCAGGAGATCTCGCAGTTCCGCGGCGCGGAGCTGATGTGCGAGAAGTGGGGCTACACGCGGGAGACGCTGGAGCGGTTCGCGCTCGAGTCCCACCAGCGCGCCGCCAAGGCCATCGCGAACGGCTACTTCAAGGAGCAGATCGCGCCCGTCAACGGCGTCGAGGACGACGAGGGGCCGCGGGCCGACACGACCCTGGAGAAGATGGCCACGCTCAAGACGCTGAAGGAGGGCGGCCAGATCACCGCCGCCACCTCCTCGCAGATCTCCGACGGCTCCGGCGCGCTCCTGATCGCCTCCGAGCAGGCGGTCAGGGACCACGGCCTGACGCCGCGGGCCCGCATCCACCAGCTCGCCCTCATGGGCGACGACCCGGTCTACATGCTGACCGCGCCGATCCCCGCCACGCGGCGGGCACTGGAGAAGGCCGGCATGTCGATCGACGACATCGACGTGGTGGAGATCAACGAGGCGTTCGCGCCGGTGCCGCTGGCCTGGACGCACGAGCTCGGCGCCGACCCGGCCAAGGTCAACCCGAACGGCGGCGCCATCGCGCTCGGTCACCCGCTCGGCGGCACGGGCGCGATCCTGATGACCAAGCTCCTGCACGAGCTCGAGCGCACGGGCGGCCGGTACGGGCTGCAGACGATGTGCGAGGGCGGCGGCCAGGCCAACGTCACCATCATCGAGCGCCTCTGAAGGCATGAAAGGCGCGAGCGCCGCCTCCTGGCGTACGGTGGAGGCGGCGCTCGCCTAACTACCCATCCTGGTAGTTGTCTCAGCGACCCTTCGGCGGGATGCGCCGGGGCGGCATGATCGGCCGTTGCGGCATCTTGGGCATCGGCCGCGTCACGGGCAGTCCGGGAAGGTTCTTTTTCCTGGATGAACGGACTCGCATAAGGAAGCTCCTTTACACAGACTCACGACGCGGCTCATGGAGGCCGGTCGGCAAGCTCAGCTGCCGCGTCTGGAACGGATGACGGGCGATCTCGCTGCTGAGCAGCGGTGAATCACAGGTAAAGGCGCATGTCCATGACAGTACGGGCCGGCCGTAATCCCGTGCAACCGAATTAACGCCGGGCGGCCATCAGCCGGGCCACCGCCACCGCCGCCCCCGACAGCGCCGCCACCAGCAGCATGATCGACAGGGGCGCGGCGAAGTAGGTGAGCTGGGCCCACGTCACCGCCCGCCCGTTCATGAGGAACGAGATCAGGTCCGGGTACGCCGCCAGCACGGCCACGGGGATCAGCGCGGGCACCAGCCGCCACCACGCCCACCACTGGGCCCGCCGGCCCGCGCGCCGGGCGGCCCAGCGCCGGGAGCGCAGCACTCCCATGACGCCGAGGCCCGCCGCGGCCATCGCGAGCACGCCCAGCACCAGCTCGAACAGCTGCCGGTCGCCTCCGGGCACCTCGGGGGCGCGGCCCTCGCTGAGGGCGGTCAGCCCCTCCATGACGGTGTAGGTGTCGTCGGTCAGCGCCGCCCCGTTCGCCATGACGGCGAAGCCGTAGCCGGTCCTGGGGGAGACGGCCTCGACGGCGTTGTACGTGAACAGGTTGCCCGAGTGCACGAGCTGCCCGGTCTCCCGCTCGACGCCCCAGCCCATGCCGTAGTCGCGGATCTTGCCGGGCGTGTGCATGACGTCCAGGGTCTCCCGCTTGACCAGCGGGCGCCCGTCGCCCGACTGCGCGATCAGCCACTTGCCCATGTCGGCGGCCGTGGTGATGACCCCGCCCGAGCCGCTGTCGTTGAGGAAGTCGGACAGCTCCGGACGCGGGAGCCAGGCACCGAAGATCGAGTTGTAGCCGTCGGCCGGCCTGACGACCTGGTCGCTGACGGCGCTGGACTTCATGCCCAGCGGGCCGAACACCCGCTCGCGCAGGTAGTCGCCGAACGGCTGCCCGGAGGCCACCTCGACCAGCCGGGAGGCCAGGTCGTAGTTGACGTTGCAGTACTCCCACCGGGTGCCGGGGTCGGCGCGGAGCTCGGAGCCGGACAGCCGGGAGGTGTAGTCGGCGAGCGAGGTGGCGCCCTCCACCGCGGCGATGTCGACCGTGGTGTCCGACAGGCCGGAGGTCTGGTTCAGCAGCTGCCGTACGGTGATGGCGGCCGCCCGCGGGTCCGCCATCCTGAACCCCGGCAGCTGCGCCGCCACCGGCTCGTCCAGCTTGATCCTGCCGCGCTCCACGAGCGTCATCACGGCCATCGCGGTGAACGACTTGCTGACCGAGGCCACGCGCATCGGGGTGTTCGCGGTCACGGGACGCCCCTCGGAGTCGTGGCCGTAGCCGGCCGCGTGCACGACCTCGCCGTCGTGCGTCACGACCACGGACATGCCGGGCAGTCCGGTGGACTCCATGGCCTGGCGCAGGTAGGCGTCGATGGTCTGGGGCGTCGGCTGCGGGGCGGGGGCGAGGGTCAGCGCCGTCGAGAGGCCGACCAGAAGGGACTTCACTGCAATCACGAGGAGAAATTTAGGAAGTCGCCCCCGCCCTCCGGATCGGCCGACCGTCCAGAACCACCCCTGACGAAAGTCAGGTCAGGCGCTCCGGGACGGTGTTGTGCACCTGCTGGAAGATCACCGACGTGCGGAAGCCGACGATCTCCTTGCGCTTGCTCAGCCGGTCGAGCAGGAACGAGTGCAGGTGGTCCAGGTCCTGCACCGCAACGTGCAGGAGGAAGTCGTCCCCGCCCGCCAGCACGAACACGCTGAGCACCTCAGGCATCGCCGCCGCCGACGACTTGAACGCGTTGATCACCGCCCGGCTCAGCGGCCGTACCTGGACCGAGACCATGGCCTGCACGCTCCGGTTGAGCGCGGCCGGGTCGATGTCGGCGTGGTAGCCGCGGATCACGCCGCGCCGGGTGAGCGACCTGACCCGCTCCAGACAGGTCGAGGGCGCCACGCCGAGCTGCCGGGCCAGCTCCCGGTTGGACTGCCGCGCATCCGTTTGGAGCAGCCGCACGATTTCCGAATCAAGTTCGTCCATGAGTGGATGGTCCCACGCAGTTCCGGCCATTCGTTCGGCTGGCAGAGGTTATGGCCGAATGAGTGCACTAACTTCGGCTGCATGTCAGAACATCGCATAGGTGCCGGACACGGCACGGCCCTGCTGGTGGGGGCGGTCCTGGGGCCGGGGATGCTGGTGCTGCCGCACCTCGCCGCCGCCGCCGCGGGGCCCGCGTCCGTGCTGGCCTGGGCCGGGCTGCTCGCGCTGAGCATCCCCGTCGCGCTGACCTTCGCCGCGCTCGGCGCCAGATACCCCGACGGCGGGGGAGTGGCGAGCTTCGCCGGACTCGCGTTCGGCCGGCACGCCTCCGCCGTGGTCGGCTGGTGGTTCTACGGCGCCGTCCCCATCGGCACCGTCGCCGGCGCGCTGGTCGGCGGCCAGTACGTCGAGGCCACGCTGGGCATGGACGCCACCCTGGCCGCCTGCCTGATCCTGGGAGCCGCCTTCGCCGCCAACCTCGCCGGGCTACGCACCTCGGGACGGCTGCAGATCGGCTTCGTCGTCCTGCTCGTGGCGCTCCTGGCCACGGCCGTGATCACCGCCGCGCCGCACGCCGACCCGGGCAACTTCGCCCCCTTCGCCCCACACGGTGCCGCGGGCGTGGCGGACGCGGCCGGCGTGCTCCTGTTCGCCTTCGTCGGCTGGGAGGCGGCCAGCCACCTGTCGGCCGAGTTCGCCGGCAAGGGGAACGGCCTGATCCGGGCCACCGCGGTGACGCTCGTCGTGGTCGGCATCCTGTACGTGGGCGTGTCGGTCACCTCCGTCGGCGTGCTCGGCCCCGACATGACCGGCGTGCCGCTCACCGCCATGCTGGAGACCGGCATCGGCCCGGCAGCGCGGCCGGTCACCGGGGTGGTGGCGGTGCTGCTGACCTTCGGCGCGGTCAACACCTACCTCGCCGGGGCCTCCCGGCTGGGCGCGGCCATGGCCAGGGACGGGGCGCTGCCGGGCTGGTTCGCCAAGGGCGGGGCGCCGGGCGAGACGCCGTACCGGAGCCTGGGGCTGCTCGCCGTGCTCAGCGTGCCCGTGCTGGTGTGGGCGGTGGACCTGGACCTCCTCATGCGGGCGACCTCGGCCTGCCTGGCCGCGGTCACGGCGGCGGGCGTGGCGGCGGCCGTGCGGATGCTGCCCGCCGGGCGGCACCGGAACACGGCCGTGGTCGGTGCCGGGCTGTCGCTCGTGGCGCTGGCGTTCTGCGGCGGCTACCTCGTGGTGCCCGCCGTGCTCGCCCTGGTGGCGATCGGGGTCCTGAAAGCGAACGCTCGCCGTTCGTACAAAATCAAGTTATAAACGGCGCATGGCGTCGTCAGGCGGGCAGTACTCCTAGCACAGGACGGCGCATCGTCGGGAGGTGCCATGACCGAGCACGCCAAGTACGCGGAATCCAGAGAGGTCGGCGAGCAGGCCCGCGAGAAGGAGTGGACGCGGCCCAGCTTCGCCAAGCAGCTCTTCCTCGGCGACTACCGGCTGGATCTCGTGTACCCCGTGCCGACGCTGTCCGACGAGGCGGCCAAGCGAGGTGAGGAGTTCGTCAGGGCGGTGCGGCGCTACCTCGACGCCCACGTCGATCCCGCCCTCATCGAGCGGACCGCGCAGGTGCCCGACGAGGTGGTCAAGGGGCTCGCGGCGCTCGGGGCCTTCGGCATCACGATCGGCGAGGAGTACGGCGGGCTCGGGCTGCCCTACCTGTACTACTGCCGCACCCTCATACTCGTCGGCTCGTACTGCCCGGCGCTGGCCACGCTGCTGTCGGCGCACCAGTCGATCGGGGTGCCGCAGCCGCTCAAGCTGTTCGGCACCGAGGAGCAGAAGCGGGAGTTCCTGCCGAGGTGCGCGGCGGGCGAGATCTCCGCGTTCCTGCTGACCGAGCCCGACGTCGGCTCCGACCCGGCCCGCCTGTCCACCACCGCCGTCCGCGACGGCGACGACTACGTGCTCGACGGCGTCAAGCTGTGGACGACGAACGGCGTCGTCGCCGATCTCCTGGTGGTCATGGCCAGGACCGGCAAGAAGATCAGCGCGTTCGTGGTCGAGGCCGACTCTCCCGGCATCACGGTCAAGCGGCGCAACGGCTTCATGGGGCTGCGCGGCATCGAGAACGGGGTCACCGAGTTCTCCCAGGTCAGGGTGCCGGCCAAGAACCTGATCGGGCGCGAGGGGCAGGGGTTGAAGATCGCCCTGACCACGCTGAACACCGGCCGCCTGTCGCTGCCGGCCACCTGCGCGGGCAACGCCAAATGGGCACTCAAGATCGCCCGCGAGTGGGGCAACGAGCGCGTGCAGTGGGGGCACAAGGTCGGGCAGCACGAGGCCGTGGCCACGAAGATCGCGTTCATCGCGGCGAGCGCGTACGCGCTCGAAGCCCTCTGCGAGCTCACCAGCCGCCTGGCCGACGACCAGCGCAACGACATCAGGATCGAGGCGGCCCTGGCCAAGCTGTACGCGTCGGAGCTGTCGTACCAGGCGCTCGACGAACTGGTCCAGATCAGGGGCGGCCGCGGCTACGAGACGGCCGAGTCGCTCGTGGCGCGCGGCGAGCGCGGCGTGCCCGCCGAGCAGATGCTGCGCGACTCCCGCATCAACCGCATCTTCGAGGGCTCCTCGGAGATCATGCGCCTGATGATCACCCGGGAGGCGGTGGACGCGCACCTGTCGGCCGCCGGGGAGCTGATCAACCCGGAGGCCTCCCGCCAGGAACGCGCCCAGGCCCTGCGCCGGGCCAGCCGCTTCTACGCCAGGTGGCTGCCCACGCTGGTGGCCGGCACCGGCAATCTGCCCGCGTCGTACGGCGACTTCGGCCCGCTGGCCGCGCACCTGCGCTTCGTGGAGCGGACCAGCCGCAAGCTGGCCCGGTCCACCTTCTACGGCATGTCGCGCTGGCAGGGCCGGCTGGAGCACAAGCAGTCGTTCCTCGGCAGGCTGGTGGACATCGGGGCCGAGCTGTTCGCCATGACCGCCGTGTGCGTCAAGGCGGAGGAGGACTCCAGGGACCTGGGGCGCCGGCCGTACGAGCTCGCCGACACCTTCTGCCACCAGGCACGACGCCGCGTGGACGCGCTGTTCGACCGGCTCTGGGACAACAGCGACGCGGGCGACGTGCGCCTGGCCGGCTACGTGCTCGACGGCCGCTACGGGTTCGTCGAGGAAGGCATCCTCGACCCCTCCATCGAGGGGCCGTGGATCGGCACGCCGCAGGGTGGGGAGAGCGTCCGGAGAAAGATCCTCTGACGCCCGGTCTAGACCGGTTGTGAGGTTTTCCTGGCCTCAGCGTTTTCAAACTGATACGAGCCGGTATAGACCGGCTCGCTAATCCAGGCTTACGCTGGCGCAAACGCGTCGAGCTGTACGCTCGCGTGCCCCATCCCCCAGGACGGGGTCCGTTGGCTGGTACGGACCAGCGCCCGTCCGACGAGAAGGCGGTATCTCCAGTGAACATGAAGCTTGTGGGCGGCGCCGCTCTCGGCCTTGCCACGATGCTGGTCCTGTCCAGCTGCGGCTCCGGCGGTTCCGGCGGTGGCGGAGGCAACACACAGGCGTCGGGCGGCGGGCAGGTCACCCTGAAGATGGTCGCCGCCGACTACGGCGACGGCCCCGGCAAGCCGAACTCGGGCGAGACGTTCTGGAAGGGCGTCGTGGACGAGTTCCAGGCCGCCAACCCGAACATCAAGGTCGACGTCCAGGTCATCAACTGGAACGACATCGACAAGCAGGTCGCCACCATGGTCCAGAACGGCCAGGTGCCCGACATCCTGCAGACCGGCGACTACTCCGGCTTCGTCAAGGACGGGCTGCTCTACAAGGTGGACGAGGTGCTGTCGCCGAACGTCTCGGGCGACATGCTGCAGAAGTTCGCCGAGTTCGGCAAGGTCGACGGCACCGCGTACGGCATCCCGTTCGTCTCCTCCGCGCGGGCGCTGTTCTACAACAAGGACCTGTTCCAGAAGGCCGGCATCACAGAGCCGCCGAAGACGTGGGACGAGCTGAAGGCCGACGCCGAGAAGCTGAAGAAGGCCGGCGTCACGCAGCCGTTCGGCCTGCCGCTCGGCCAGGAGGAGGCCCAGGGCGAGTCGTTCCTGTGGATGCTGGGCAACGGCGGCGGCTACAAGGACGCCTCCGGCAAGTGGGCGATCAACTCGCCGCAGAACGTCGAGACGTTCACGTACATGAAGGGCCTGGTCGACGCCGGTCTGACCACCCCCAACCCGGGCACCAAGGATCGTAAGACGGTCTGGGAGGACTTCGGCGCGGGCAAGGTCGGCATGGTGAACGGCGGCCCCATGTCCATCCCGATCTTCGACGCGGCCGGGCTGAAGAACTACGGCGTCGCGCCGATCCCCGGCAAGAGCGGCCCGCTCGACACCACGCTCGGCGTCATGGACTGGATCATGGCGTTCAACAAGAACGGCCACGCCGCCGAGATCAAGAAGTTCTTCGACTTCTTCTACACCGGCAGCGCCGCCCAGAAGATCTCCGACACGTACAAGCTGCTGCCCGTCACCAACGGCGGCATCCAGAAGCTGTCGAGTGACGAGAAGCTCAAGCCGTTCCTCGACGCGCTGCCCAACGCCAGCTTCTACCCCTTCCAGGACCCCAAGTGGGCCGAGGTGAACCCGGCGATCAAGCAGACCATCGGCGGGGCCGTCAAGGACGACCCGGCCAAGGTCCTCGGTGAGCTGCAGAAGACCGCCGAAGCGGCCGGCTGATACGTCGGGGGCCCGTGCGGCCGGCGCTCTCACCGGTGCCGGCCGCACCGTCTTGGAAGGTTGCTCATGAGAAGGTTGCGCGCCCTGGAGCCCCTCGCGTGGGTCGGGCCCGCCGTGGTGCTGATCGCGCTGGTCGTGCTCTGGCCCGTGATCGAGATGATCAGGTCGTCGTTCCTCAAGATCAGCCGCTTCGGGGTGGTCCAGGGGGGCAACGGCTTCGCGAACTACGAGAAGCTGTTCGGCGAGAAGGACTTCGCCGACATCATGGTCCGCAGCGTGATCTGGGTGGTCGCGGTCGTCGCGCTCACCGTGCTGATCTCGCTGGCCCTCGCCCAGCTGTTCAACCAGCGCTTCCCGCTGCGCAAGGCGGCCCGGTGGGCGCTGATCGCGCCGTGGGCCGCGTCGGTGCTGATGACGGCGATCATCTTCAAGTGGATGCTCGACCCCGAGGTCGGCGTGATCAACCAGATCCGGCTGAAGCTGGGGCTGATCGACGCGATGGGCGGGGCCTCGGCCGACCAGCTCGGCGACGCCTCCACCGCGATGCCGTGGCTGGTGTTCGTGGCCGTCTTCGTGTCGGTGCCGTTCACCACTTACGCGCTGCTGGCCGGGCTGGCGACGATCCCCGCTGACGTCTATGAGGCGGCCAAGATGGACGGAGCCACCCGGTTCCGGACGTACTGGTCGATCACGCTGCCGCTGCTGCGCCCCGCGCTCACCGTTGCGGCGCTCATCAACGTCATGAACGTCTTCAACAGCTTCCCGATCATCTGGGCCATGACGCATGGCCAGCCCGGCTACTCCACGGCCACCTCGACGATCCTCATGTTCATCCTCAAGGGCTCGAACATCGGCGAGTCGGCGGCCATGTCCGTCGTCAACTTCGGCATGGTGATCATCCTGACCGCGATCTTCCTCAAGGTCTCCCGCTGGAACAAGGAGGTGGCGTGATGGCGATCAAGACCCTGCCGTCGCAGGCCACCCGCCCGCGCCACCACGTCAGGCCGGCGGCGCGGCGCAGGATGCCGAGGCTCAAGACCGTGCTCGTCGCGGCCGCCGCGTACGTGATCGCGTTCGTCTTCCTGTTCCCGTACGTGGTGATGCTGCTCACCTCGCTGCGCTCGCAGGAGTCGCTGCGCGAGGTGTCGTTCTGGCCGAAGGAGTGGGTGTGGTCGAACCTCGCCAACTTCTGGACCAGCGGCCTGGCCGGCAACCTGTGGGTGACGCTCAAGGTCGCCGGCGGCTCGACCGTGCTGGTGCTCCTGGTGGCGCTGCCGGCCGCGTACTACTCGGCCCGGCACAACTTCAGGGGGCGCACGGCGTTCCTGATCCTCGTGCTGATCACCCAGATGTTCCAGCCCACGGCCATGCTGGTCGGCATCTACCGCGAGTTCTTCCAGTTCGGGCTGGTGGACTCGATCTGGTCGCTGATCCTCGTGAACGGCGGGTTCAACCTGGCGTTCGCGGTGTGGATCCTGAACGCGTACTTCGCCTCGATCCCGCGCGAGCTGGAGGAGGCGGCGTTCATCGACGGGAACGGGCGCTTCGGGGCGCTGTTCAGGATCACGCTGCCGCTGGCCATGCCCGGCGTCATCACGGCGCTGATCTTCACCTTCATCGCCGCGTGGAACGAGTTCGTGGTCGCCCTGACCCTGACCACGACGCCGGAGAACCAGCCGCTGACGGTGGCGCTCAACTCGTTCATCGGTCAGTACCAGGTGGACTGGCAGAACCTGTTCGCCGGGTCGGTGATCGCCACCATCCCCGTGATCGTCCTCTTCGCGCTGATCGAGCGTAAGGTCGTCGGCGGCCTCACGGCCGGGTCGATCAAGTAGCGCCTACGCCTTGGGCTGGGGCACCCGTGCCACGCAGAAGACCGTCTGGCCGAACGGTGGCCTGATGAACCGCTCGATGAAGCGGGTCGTCGGGACCACCGTACGGTCGTAGATCTTGACCAGGCGCGGGTCGGGGTAGCCGACGCCGCCCCGGCGCACGGCGGCCCACCAGGCGATGCCGCCCAGGAAGTTGATCGGCTTGAGCACCTCGATGTCCAGGCCGGCCTTGGCGACCGTCGCGCCGAGCGTCTTGGGCGTGTAGCGCTGGACGTGGCCGACCTTGCGGTCGAAGTCTCCGTAGAGCTGCATGTAGCCGGGCACCCAGATGATGATCCGCCCGCCCGGCAGCGTGACCCGGGCCAGCGAGCGCAGCGCCTCGGCGTCTTCCTCGATGTGCTCCAGGACGTTCATCATGACGACGGTGTCGACCTTGTCCTCGAGCGGGATGTCGGTCGGCAGCCCGAACTGCAGGACGTCGATGTCGTCGCGGCCCGCGAACCGCTTTTCCAGCTGCTCGACGCAGTAGGGGTCGAAGTCGCTCACGACCAGCCTGTCGAGCCGCGGCAGGAACTGCTCGGCGAAGTGGCCGAGGCCAGAGCCGATCTCCAGCATCGAACGGCCGACATGCGGGGCGACCATGTCCAGCTCGTACTGCCGATAGTTCTTGGCCTCGTCCCCACCCAGGTGGTTCTCCAGGGCCTCGTCACCGGCCGCCGGTTGCACTACACGGTCATACCCAGAAGACATAGTCCCGTTCCTTCTCGGGGGCTCATGGATTGCCCGAGTCTAATGCCCCGATCACTGGTGACGTTCACCCGATACGCGAAAGACCCTTCCCCGGGGCACCTCTGATGGGGTGGAATCTGACTCGCCATGGACGACGACGAGGCGATCGAGCGCTCGCTCGCCGGTGACCAAGCCGCCTATGAGGTGCTGGTCGCCCGCTACAGCGCGCTCGCCCACCGTACCGCTTTCATGCTGGGTGCGGGGGACGAGGCCGAGGACGTGGTGCAGGAGGCGTTCGTCAAGGCGTTCCGGCATCTGCCGAGTTTCCGCAGGGACTCGCCGTTCCGCCCGTGGCTGCTGCGGATCGTGGCCAACGAGACCCACAACCTGACCCGGTCGCGTGGGCGCCGCTCCGAGCTGGCCTTACGGTTGAGCGCCACGGCGTCCGTGGCCGCGCCCGACGACCCCGAGGGCACCGCGGTGGCCGGCGACCGGCGCTCGCGCCTGCTGGAGGCGGTGCGCCGGCTGCCCGAGCGGGAACGCCAGGCCGTCGTCTGCCGGTACTTCTTACAGCTGACCGAGGCGGAGACGGCGCAGGTGCTCGACTGGCCCGTGGGCACCGTCAAGTCCAGCACGCATCGGGGGCTGGCCCGGCTGAGGGAGGAGGTGGGCAATGAACTCGCGTGAGCCTTTCGACGACCTGGAGGCCGAACTCCTGGCGCTCGGCGACCTCCTCGACGTCCCCAGTCCGCCGCCCTCCGACGTCGCCGCGGCCGTACGCGCCCGCCTGGAGGCTTCTCAGGGTGAGGTGCCCGATCCTGCGCACGGTCCCGTCAGCGGCCCCGTCCGGCCGCACTCCCCGGTGCCGCGCCGCCGGCGCGCGAGGTGGAAGGTCGTCACGGCCGTTGTCCTCGTCGTCATCGCGATCACGGCCGCGACCCCTCAGGGGCGGGCGGCGGTGGTACGGATCCTGCGGTTCGCCGGGATCGAGCTCCGGATCGGCGACGCGCCGCCCAGGGCAGTCACCAGCGCCACGCCCCTGCCGTACGAGCACACCGTGGACCAGGACGGCCTCAAGGCCGAGGTGAAGTTCCAGGTCAGGACGCCGAAGGCGCTGGGGGAGCCCGAGCGCACCACGGTGTCCGACAGGGGCCGGGTCGTGTCGATGTTCTGGCCGGGCGGCGTCCGGCTCGACCAGTTCGACGGCGGCCTGGACCCGGTGCTCTTCAAGAAGCTCGGCCCGCCCTGGCCCGACTACACCAAGGTCGGGCCCTACCAGGCCTGGTGGATCCCGGGGGCGCACCCCCTCGGCTACCTCAGCCGCCAGGACGGCACCGAGATCCCGCTGCGCCAGGCGGGCCCCACCCTGATCTGGCAGCAGGACGCGCTGAACTACCGCCTGGAGGGCGTCAAGACCAAGGAGGAGGCCGTCCGCATCGCCGCGTCACTCGGGTGAGCTCGTCAGCCACTCGTCCACGCCCGCGAGCAGCTCCTTGCGCACCGGCTCCGGGGCCGCGGAGGACCGCAGGGACTGGCGGGCCAGCTCGGCCAGCTCCGCGTCGCTGAAGCCGTAGACGTCCCTGGCCAGCTCGTACTGCCTCAGCAGCCGCGCGCCGAACAGCAGCGGGTCGTCGGACCCCAGGGCGATCGGCACGCCCGCGTCGAACAGCCGCCGCAGCGGCACGTCGGCGGCCCGCTCGGCCACGCCCAAGCCCACGTTGGAGGTGGGGCAGATCTCGCAGCAGATCTGCCGGTCGGCCAGCCGGTGCATCAGCCGCTCGTCCTCCGCCGCCCGCACCCCGTGCCCGACCCGGTCCGCGTCCAGGTCGTCCACGCACTGCGACACGCTGCGCGGGCCCAGCAGCTCGCCCCCGTGCGGCACGGACAGCAGCCCGCCCCGCTTGGCGATCCTGAACGCCCGCTCGAAGTCCCTCGCCTCGCCCCGGCGCTCGTCGTTGGACAGCCCGAACCCCACCACGCCCTTGCCGGCGTACTGGGTGGCGAGCCGGGCCAGCGTGTTCGCGTCGAGCGGGTGGCGGGTCCTGTTGGCCGCCACGACCACCGCGATGCCGATCCCCGCGTGCTCGGCCGCCAGGCGCGCCGCGTCCAGCGTCAGCTCCAGCGTCGCCGTCAGCCCGCCGAACCGCTGGGCGTACCCCGACGGGTCCACCTGGATCTCCAGCCACCGCGACCCGGCCGCCGCCTCGTCCTCGGCCGTCTCGCGCAGCAGCCGGTAGACGTGCTCGGGACGGGTCAGCACGGACCTGGCGATGTCGTACAGCCGCTGGAACCTGAACCACCCGCGCTCGTCGGTGGCCCGCAACTTGGGCGGCCAGTCCTCCTCCAGCGCGTCGGGCAGGTGCAGCCCCTGCTCCCTGGCCAGCTCGATAAGCGTGGAATGCCGCATCGATCCGGTGAAATGCAGGTGTAGATGTGCCTTGGGCAGCGTGTTCAGGGGCCTTGCCATCTGCATATCTTGCCACTCAACCCCGGGACCGCTTCGCGCGTTGGGGAGGGCGAAAGGGGACCTTCGCTCATGACAGATGACGATGAAGCGGCCTTCGACGAGTTCCTGGCCGCACGGAGCACCTCGCTGCTGCGCACCGCGATCCTGGTCTGCGGAGCGACCGAGCACGACGCCGAGGACCTGGTGCAGCACGCGCTGGAGAAGGTCTACCGGCACTGGCCGCGGATCAGGCGCGACAACCCGGAGGCGTACGCGCGCAAGGTCGTCGTGAACGCGGCGATCAGCAAGGCGCGGCGGCGCAAGATCGTGCAGGAGATCACCTTCGCCCGGCCGCCGGAGACCGCCGCCGACTCTCCCGACCTCGACCTGCGCCACGCGCTCATCAGGGAGCTGCGCAGGCTGCCGCCCAAGATGCGGGCCGTGCTCGTCCTGCGCTACTGGGAGGACCAGTCGGAAGGGAACACCGCGGCTCTGCTCGGCTGCTCGGTCGGCACCGTGAAGAGCCAGGCGGCGCGAGGGCTCGCCAGGATCCGCGAAAACATGACTGTCGCAAAGGAAGTGACCAGATGAGGATCGAGGACGACCTCGCGGACGCCATGGCGGCACAGGTCGCCGACGTGCAGGCCCCGCCGGACCTGGGCAGGTCCGTACGGCGCCGCAACCGCTCCCGCGTGCTCCGCTTCCGCGTGGCGGGCGCGGCGCTCGTCACAGCGGCCGTGGCGGTGGCCGTGCCCGTGGCGCTGAACTCCGGGGAACCCGCCGGCGGGCAGGCCGCGACCGGTCAGGACCGGGCCGTGGTGCGCGACGACGTGACCGTGCCGGACGTGACGGGCAAGCCCGTCGCCGAGGCGGTGCCCCTCCTGCGCGCGGCCGGCCTGCTGGCCGACCCGGCGGCGGAGGAGGTGCGGAACAACCGGGTGATCGCGCAGAAGCCCGCGGCCGGGGAGCAGGTCGCGCCCGGCAGCCATGTCGAGCTCACCCTGGAGCCGCCGCCGGTCACGATGCCGCAGGACCTGGGCGATCTGGGGGACGGGCGGGAGTTCGGCGGCATCCGCCTCGATTACCTGCCGGAAGGGCTCGAATGGGGCAAGTGGTCGGGCAAGGACGGGTTCGGCAAGCACAGCTACACCACCACCTTCGACAAGCCGGGCAATGAGCCGGGGCACTACTCCGTACAGGTGATCGTGTTCGAGGGAGAGGCCGCCCAGAGCGTCCTCGCCCGCTTCCCCGAGGCCGGCGCCGAGACCGTGGACATCGGCGGCAGGAAGGCGCGACTGGCGACGCTCGGCGAGGGCGGCGAGATCGTGTCGGACGGCTCGGAGGGCACGCTCACGATCGCCTGGAAGCTGCGCGACGGGCTCGCGGTCGAGGTGTGCCTCAGCCCCGACTACGTCAAGGACGCGGACGGCCCGGCCGAGGCCAAGAAGATCGCGGAAGGCATCCGCGCGACCGGCTGAACCCGCGGTACGGACGAGGCCTGACGGGGGATCAACCTTGCATGATCCCTGAGGGGCCTGCCGGCATCGGGCAGGGAGGGCGCGCGGCGCTCACGGCACTGGCCTTCGCGATGACAACTCTGATCATCTACGCGCTCTTCTCCTCGGGGTTCGGGCGCCCGCGCCCGGCCCCTGTGGAGAGCCCTGTCATGGTCGGGGCCTCCGTCGCCGAGGCCACCCTCGCGGTGGTCGCCGACGATCTCTGGCTCACCTACCTCCCCGCGGGGCTGGAGCGCAGCGGCGGGGGACGCGTCAAGCCGAAGGGGTCGTGGGCCAGGTTCGGCTCGGCCCAGCGGTTCGTGGAGGCCCAGGTCGAGCCCGCCGCCGACTGGGTGAGCTACACCAGGAAGACCGCCCTGCTCGACGCCCGGCCCGTCACCGTACGCGGCAGGCCCGCGGTGGTCGGCAGGCATCCGGACGGCGGCCGGATGATCATCTGGATGGAACGCTCGGGCACGGGGGCGTGGATCCGGGTCAGCGATTCCCTCGGTGGCGAACTGGTGGCAATTGCTGCCTCAGTCAAGGGTCCTGTAGGAGACTAAGAGCCTTTTCCGTGCGTTTCTTGGGGGGTCGATGCGGCGTCTGGCAGCGGTGCTCCTCATGTTCGCGCTGAGCGGGTGCGGCGCGGACGACGTGCCCGCGCCCGAGGCGATCGCCTCGCCGCCGACGTCCGCGCACGTCCCGCGCAGCGGCGTCTCGCTGTCCTGCGGCCAGACCAAGGTGGGGCTGCCCGTCATGCCCGAGGGGCTGACCAGGGCGGGCTCGTTCGGCCGCCTGGGATCGCTCACCCGGCCGCTGGAGGTCAAGGGCCTGATCTGGCGGCGCGAGGACGAGCAGATGTACGTCGGCGTCGTGTGCGGGGCGCGGACCGCCGAGGAGTTCGTCACGCTGGTCGCCAGGTCGTCGCTGACGGCGTACAAGGGCATGCCGGCGCTGCGCTGGAACACGCGCACCGGCGTGCGCAACTTCATGTGGCTGGAGCGGCCGGGCACCGCGGTCTACATCGCCGCGACGCCCGGCCTGGCCGCCCAGATCAGGCACGTCGCCGCCGGCGTCGCCCTGGACCAGGCACCCTGAACGACTAGTGCGCCTCTGACAGCAGCTTGGCCACGCGGCTGACGCCCTCGACCAGGTCGTCGTCGCCCAGCGCGTACGACAGGCGGAAGTAGCCCGGCGTGCCGAACGCCTCGCCCGGCACCACCGCCACCTCGGCCTCCTCCAGGATCAGCTCGGCCAGCTCGCCGGACGACTGAGGCCGCCGGCCGCGCAGCTCCTTGCCGATCAGCTCCTTGACCGATGGGTACGCGTAGAACGCCCCCTTCGGTTCCGGGCAGAACACGCCCGGGATCTCGTTGAGCATCCGGACCATCGTCTGGCGGCGCCGGTCGAACGCCGTGCGCATCTCCGCCACCGCCGACAGGTCGCCGGAAACGGCGGCCAGCGCGGCCATCTGGGACACGTTGGCGACGTTGGAGGTGGCGTGGGACTGCAGGTTGGTGGCCGCCTTGACGACGTCGGAGGGGCCGATCAGCCAGCCCACGCGCCAGCCGGTCATCGCGTAGGTCTTGGCCACGCCGTTGAGGATCACGACCCGGTCGCCCAGCTCGGGCACGGCCGTGGCGATGCTGGTGAACTCGGCGCCGCCGTACACGAGGTGCTCGTAGATCTCGTCCGTGACGACCCACAGGCCGTGCTCGGCCGCCCAGCGGCCGATCGCCTCCGTCTGCTCGCGGGAGTAGACGGAGCCCGTCGGGTTGCACGGCGAGACGAACAGCAGGACCTTCGTCCGCTCGGTGCGCGCGGCCTCCAGTTGCTCGACGCTCGCCAGGTAGCCGGTGGACTCGTCGGTCACCACGTCGACCTGCACGCCGCCGGCCAGCTTGATCGCCTCGGGATAGGTGGTCCAGTAGGGCGCCACGACCAGGACCTCGTCGCCCGGGTCGAGCAGCGTCGCGAACGCCTCGTAGACCGCCTGCTTGCCGCCGTTGGTGACCAGCACCTGCGACGCCTCGACCGCGTAGCCGGAGTCGCGCCGGGTCTTGTCGGCGATGGCCTGCTTGAGCTCGGGCAGGCCGCCCGCCGGCGTGTACTTGTGGAAGCGCGGCTCGCGGGCGGCCTGGACCGCCGCCTCGACGATGTACTCGGGCGTCGGGAAGTCGGGCTCGCCCGCGCCGAAGCCGATGACGGGCCGCCCTGCCGCCTTCATCGCCTTGGCCTTGGCGTCCACGGCGAGCGTGGCGGACTCGGAAATAGCGGAGATTCTCGCGGAGACGCGGGGTCGGGTGGACATGGGTCCATGGTCCCATGTGCTCGGTGACCTGGGCGATCGGGATTCGGTTCGACGTACCCGGCAATCCCCCGTATGCTTTCGATCGGTCCTTCCGCACAGCATGTCGGCGAGCGGTTCGGTCCAGGCAGTGGGTCGATCAGGGTAGTCTGGTCTAGCGACATAGGGCACTGGCGCAATTGGTAGCGCACCGGTCTCCAAAACCGGCGGTTGGGGGTTCGAGTCCCTCGTGCCCTGCGAGTGCGGTCCGCGCAATAATGGGCGTGTAAGCGCGCCGCAAAACTGCGTTGGATACGACAGATTTCAGGTGAGGACTGTGGCGATCGACACGCGCGGCGAGACCGCAGACAAGCCGAGTGGCGAGAAGAAGACGCGCACTTCGCCTGCCCTTTTCTATCGGCAGGTCGTCAACGAGCTCCGCAAGGTCATCTGGCCGACACGCAAGGATCTCATCACCTACACCACGGTCGTTCTGATATTCGTTCTGATCATGGTGGCGATCGTGTACGGGCTCGACAGTGCCCTGGGTTGGGCAGTCCTCAAGGTCTTCGGCGGCAGCTGATCCAGCCGCCCGCCGGGTGACAGCTGACGGAGTCGCCAGTTCGATACGACGAAAGAGGAAGAGTCACCGTGTCCGAGTCTTCAGTTCCGGCCGGCGAGTCTCGCGAGGAGTGGGACGACGAGCTGGAAGAGGCCACTGAGGAGTCCGCCGAGGAGGCGCTCCAGGAGGAGGCCGAGGTCGCGGAGAGCGACGAGGCAGCCGAGGCTTCCGACGTCGAGGACGAGACGGTTCTTCCCGACGTCGATCCCGTCGAAGAGTTCAAGAGCTCGCTGCGCGGCCTGCCCGGTGAGTGGTACGTCATCCACTCCTACGCCGGTTACGAGAACCGTGTGAAGTCCAACATCGAGAGCCGCAACGTGTCGCTCAACATGGAGGACTACATCTACCAGGTCGAGGTGCCGACGCACACCGTCCAGGAGTTCAAGAGCGGCAAGAAGGTTCCGGTCAAGGAGCGCGTGCTGCCCGGCTATGTGCTGGTGCGCATGGAGCTGACCGACGAGTCCTGGGCCGCCGTGCGCAACACGCCCGGCGTGACCGGCTTCGTCGGCCTGTCCAACAAGCCGAGCCCGCTCAGCCTCGACGAGGTCGCCAAGCTGCTGGCGCCCGAGCCGACCGAAGAGACCAAGAAGGCCGCGGCCAAGACGAGCGCCGGCCCCGCGGTCGAGTTCGAGATCGGCGAGTCCGTCACGGTCATGGACGGCCCGTTCGCCACGCTGCCCGCCTCGGTGAGCGAGATCAGCCCCGAGTCGCAGAAGCTCAAGGTGCTCGTCTCGATCTTCGGCCGCGAGACCCCGGTTGAGCTCTCGTTCAACCAGGTCTCGAAGATCTAGGACAATCACCTACACTGAGACGTTCGGTCGGCCGCCTGATCGCGACCGACAAGAAACCTGCGCGGACTGCCGCTACGGACGCACAACGTGCGGCCCTGGGGCGGCAGCCCAGTGAGCAGGTTTCTTGTCGGCGGGGCGGCATCCGACGTGTCAGGGCCGCAATCCGTTGGCCCTGACAGGCATCGCAATCAGGACCCGGAGAAGGACAAATGCCTCCGAAGAAGAAAATCGCCGCTCTGGTGAAGGTCCAGCTCCCCGCTGGACAGGCCACCCCGGCGCCGCCGGTGGGTACCGCGCTCGGTCCCCACGGCGTCAACATCATGGACTTCGTCAAGCAGTACAACGCTGCGACGGAGGCCCAGCGGGGCAACATCATCCCCGTTGAGATCACCATTTTCGAAGACCGCAGCTTCACCTTCATCACGAAGACGCCGCCGGCGCCCGAGCTGATCAAGAAGGCCCTCGGTCTCGACAAGGGCAGCGCGGTCCCGCACCGCGACAAGGTGGGCAAGCTCAGCCGCGAGCAGCTGCGCAGCATCGCCGAGACGAAGATGCCCGACCTCAACGCCAACGACATCGAGGCGGCCGAGAAGATCATCGCCGGCACCGCCCGGTCGATGGGCATCACCGTCGCCGAGTAACACCCTTTCCCAGACGTCGTGGGAGGGCCCTCGGGCCCGCGTACCACTAGGAGTTAAGCAATGAAGCGCAGCAAGGCGCACAAAGACGCGGCCGGCAAGGTCGACCGCGACAAGCTCTACACGCCCGTCGAGGCAGCGAAGCTGGCCAAGGAGACGTCGACCACTAAGTTCGACGCCACCGTCGAGGTCGCGCTGCGGCTGGGCGTCGACCCTCGTAAGGCCGACCAGATCGTGCGCGGCACGGTCAACCTCCCGCACGGCACCGGCAAGACCGCCCGGGTCCTGGTCTTCGCGACCGGTGAGCGTGCCGAGGCGGCCCGCGAGGCGGGCGCCGACATCGTCGGCGCCGACGAGCTGATCGACGACATCTCCAAGGGCAACCGGCTCAACGAGTTCGACGCCGTGGTGGCCACGCCCGACCTGATGGGCAAGGTGGGTCGCCTGGGCCGCGTGCTCGGTCCGCGCGGTCTCATGCCCAACCCCAAGACCGGCACGGTGACGCCCGACGTCGCCAAGGCCGTCACGGAGATCAAGGGCGGCAAGATCGAGTTCCGCACCGACCGCCAGGCCAACCTCCACTTCATCATCGGCAAGACGTCGTTCGGCGAGCGCCAGCTCATCGAGAACTACGCCGCCGCCCTTGACGAGGTGCTGCGTCTCAAGCCGTCCGCGGCCAAGGGGCGTTACCTGAAGAAGGTCACGTTCTCGACGACCATGGGCCCCGGCGTCCCGGTCGACCCGAACGTCACGCGCGGCCTCACCGCCGAGCTCGACGCGTAACCGCTTTTCTGATTGAGCCTCGCCCGGTTCGGGCGGGGCTCTTTCTTTTTCTACGGCGGGCGGTGGCCGCCGCTCACCGTACGGGGAAGCGGCCTCATCGTGAGCCCTGTGCATCGTCGGCTCCCCACCACGGCCACCCGCGCCTGGGGTTGTCGATGCACGGCCTCACGCTGGGCTGGGCACCCTGATGTGGCTCGGTCGAGGACTCGTGGTGGGTGCGGGCGGCGGCGGCGGTCGTAGGGGCGTGGTGGGTGGGCGGGGCTGAGATGAGTTGTGTGGGGAACGTGTGAGGGGTGTGGGGGATAACCCTGGGTTTTCCCTTATTTGTGAGGGGAAGTCGCTACGGCGATGCCACTTAAACGTAGGGTCAAGACATGCTGAAGCGCACGATAGGACTCACCGCGGCCGGTGCCGCGCTCGTTGTGGCGGCGGTCGCCGGTTGTGGATCGAACGCCCAGCCCATCCAGGTCAACCTGGCCGCCTCAGAGGTGCTCGCGCAGGCCGCGCAGAAGACCGCGGAGGTCACCAGCTACACGGTCGACGCCGTGGTGAACGTCACGCACCCGCAGGAGGGCTCAGGCAAGGTGCAGGGGCGCATGCTCTACCAGAGCAAGCCCCAGCTCGCCGTCGACCTCACCCTGGACACCGTCGACATGGGCGGGAAGAGCCTGCCGGGCGGCGTGCGCGCCGTGCTGCAGGGCGACACCGTCTACGTCAAGGTCGAGGCGCTCAAGGACCTCGTCGGCGCGACCAAGCCTTGGATCAAGGTCCCGCTCAGCGAGATGGGCGACTCCTCGCAGGTGAACGACTACCTGAGCAAGATCCAGCAGTTCGACCTGGGCAACGTGACCAAGCTCGTCACGGCTTCGCAGGACGTGAAGTCGGCCGGCAACGAGAGCGTCAACGGCACGGACACCACGCACTACAGCGGCACGTTCCCGGTGGACGCGGCAGTGCAGCTGCTGCCCGCCGACCAGCAGGAGCAGGCGCGTACGAACCTGGCGGAGCTCAAGGACGTCAAGTTCGACATCTGGGTGGCCTCCGACGGCCTGCCGCGCAAGCTCGCGCTGAACGGCTCCAAGGAGGGCGCCACGCTCGACGCCACCCTGCTCTTCAAGGGCTTCAACGAGCCGGTCACCATCGAGGCCCCGCCCGCTGACCAGGTCGGAGAGATCCCCAAGGGCACGACCAACTGAGAACGATTTGGAAACTCGGCGGCCAGCACGTACTCTGGTCGTTGCCGAAGACCGCCGGTCGTCGTCAGGTGCCTCAATGCCTGGCGACCGAAGGATCCACATCATGTGGACGGCCCGCGCAGGTGTGATGCGAGTTTCCCACATGGTGTGACCCATGTGCGTGAGCCCCGTGTGCGCCCTGCGCCCGGGGCTGTTCTCATTTTCGGGCCTTCGCCGGCGGCACATCTGGAAGGAGGCCCATGGCGAGGGCGGATAAGGCGACAGCGGTTGCCGAGCTCAAGAGTGAGTTCGAAGGCAGCGCCGCCGCCGTTCTGACCGAGTACCGCGGTCTCACCGTCGCGCAGCTCAAGGAGCTGCGTAAGTCTCTCGGTGAGAATGCGAAGTTCGCCGTGGCGAAGAACACCCTGACCAAGATTGCGGCCAACCAGGCCGGATTCTCGGGTCTCGATGACCTGCTCGCCGGTCCGACCGCGATCGCCTTCGTCAACGGCGACGTTGTCGAGGCCGCCAAGGGTCTGCGTGACTTCGCCAAGGCCAATCCCCTTCTGGTGATCAAGGGCGGTGTCCTCGAGGGCAAGACTCTCGACGCCACCGAGATCACCAAGCTCGCCGACCTCGAGTCCCGCGAGGTCCTCCTCGCGAAGCTTGCTGGCGCGCTCAAGGCGAAGCAGAGCGCTGCCGCTGCTGTGTTCGCCGCGCTGCCCACGCAGATGGCTCAGCTGGCCGACGCCCTGCGCGCGAAGCGCGACGAGGCGGGCGAGTAGCACGGGGGTTGCCGCAACACCCGCGGTCCCGTTTCTAGTTTCAGCAAGTCCCGAACGTAAGGAAAAAGCATCATGGCGAAGCTCAGCACCGACGAGCTGCTCGACGCGTTCAAGGAGATGACCCTCCTCGAGCTGTCCGAGTTCGTGAAGCAGTTCGAAGAGGTCTTCGACGTCAAGGCCGCCGCCCCCGTCGCGGTTGCCGCCGCCGCCCCCGCTGGTGGCGCCGAGGCCCCGGCCGTTGAGGAGCAGGACGAGTTCGACGTCATCCTCGAGGCTGCCGGCGACAAGAAGATCCAGGTCATCAAGGAGATCCGCGCCCTCACGTCCCTGGGCCTCAAGGAGGCCAAGGACCTGGTGGACGGCGCTCCCAAGGCCGTCTTCGACGGCAAGGTCAACAAGGAGCAGGCGGAGAAGGCCAAGGCTGCCCTCGAGGGCGCCGGCGCCACCGTCACCGTCAAGTAAGACGGTTTCTGTTCGCTGAGAAGGGGCGGGGACATCCTGGTGCCGGATGTCCGCCGCCCCTTTTTCGTGCCCTGAGCGGCGTCGCTCAGGAGATTCTCATGTCCGTCTCATCGCCTCGCGAAGCGGCTTGCCTAGCGTGCGAGCTGTGGTTACCGAAGCTAAGTCCCGTTGGGCGCTGACCGCCCTGCTCATAGGCACCGGAGTGCTCTACATCTGGGGCCTCGGCGCCTCCGGATGGGCAAATTCGTTCTATTCGGCGGCCGTTCAGGCGGGAAGTCAGAGCTGGACGGCGTTCTTCTTCGGGTCCTCCGACGCCGCGAACGCGATAACCGTCGACAAGACGCCCGCCTCCTTGTGGCCGATGGCGCTCAGCGTGCGGTTGTTCGGGCTCAATTCCTGGGCCATTCTCATTCCTCAGGCGCTCATGGGCGTGGGCACGGTGGCGCTGGTGTACGCGTCCGTGCGCAGGTTGACCAACGTCTGGGCCGGGCTGCTGGCCGGGGCCGTGATGGCGCTGACGCCGGTGGCCGTGTTGATGTTCAGGTTCAACAACCCCGATGCGATGCTGGTGCTGCTGCTGACGGCCGCCGGGTACTTCGTGGTGCGGGCGCAGGAACGCGGGGCCACGCGGTGGCTGGTGCTGGCGGGGGCCGCGATCGGGTTCGCGTTCCTCGCGAAGATGTTGCAGGCGTTCCTGGTGTTGCCGGGGTTCGCACTGGTTTATCTCGTCACGGCGCCGGTGCCGTTCTGGCGGCGGATGCGGCAGTTGTCGCTCGCGGGTGTGGCCATGGTGGTCTCGGCCGGGTGGTGGCTGCTGGCGGTAGCGCTGGTGCCGGCCTCCGCGCGGCCGTACATCGGGGGTTCGCAGACCAACAGCGTGCTGGAGCTGGCGCTCGGCTACAACGGGATCGGGCGGCTCAACGGCGGTGACTACGGCGGGCTGGGCAATCTGAACCAGCAGGCCGGGTGGCTGCGGCTGTTCGACACCGAGGCGGGCGGGCAGATCGCCTGGCTGCTCCCGGCGGCGCTGGTGCTGCTGGCCGCCGTCCCGTGGTTCACCCGGCGGGCGCCGCGGGTCGATCCGGTCCGTGCCGCCCTCTGGGTCTGGGGGAGCTGGCTGATCGTGACCGGGCTGGTCTTCAGCCTGATGCAGGGCATTTTCCACGCGTACTACACCGTGGCCCTGGCTCCGGCGATCGCGGTGCTCGTGGGCATGGGGGCGGCCGTCCTGTGGGAGCGGCGGGCGTACCGGCTGCTGGCGGTGATCACGGCGGGGACGGCCGTGTGGTCGTACGTGCTGCTGTCGCGCAGCGCGGAGTGGAACTCCTGGCTGGGCGTGGTCGTGCTGGCGGCGGGGCTGGGGGCGGCCCTGGCGATGTTGTTCGCGCGCCGTGCCCTGGTCGTGGTGGCCGTCGCGGTGGTGGCGTGCCTGGCGTCCTTGGCGGGGCCGGCCGCGTACGCGGTGGACACGGCCTCGTCGGCGCACACCGGGGCCATCCCGACGGCGGGGCCCTCCACCGGTGGCTTCGGAAGGGGCTTCGGCGGGCCCGGCGGAGGCGGGTTCGGCGCAGGCGGGCCTGGGGGCGGCGGCCAGCAGTTCCGCCGGATGCCCGGGAACGGCTGGTCGGCCGGCAGTCAGGCGTTCCAGGCGCCCGGTGGCCGGGGGATGGGGCGCGGCGGCATGGGCGGCCTGCTCAACGCGGGCACCCCGGCCGCCGAGCTGACCGCGCTGCTGAAGACGGACGCCTCCGCGTACACGTGGGTGGCGGCGACGGTGGGCTCCAACAACGCGGCCGGCTACCAGCTCGCCAGCGGCCGGCCGGTGATGGCGGTGGGCGGCTTCAACGGCACCGACCCCGCGCCGACGCTCGAGCAGTTCAAGCAGTACGTCGCCGAGAAGAAGATCCATTACTTCATCGGCACGGGGATGGGCATGGGAATGGGCGGTCGCAGCACGGGCGGCAGCGACGACGCGGCCCGGATCGCGGCGTGGGTGCAGGAGACCTTCACCGCCACCACCGTCGGGGGGACGACGGTCTTCGACCTCACTTGAGCGAGGCGGCGGCGGTGCGGACCTGGGTGACGGCGCCGGTGTCCATGTAGTCCCTGGTGTGGATGATCCGGCCGTCCCTGATCCTGAGCACGAGCAGGCCCGGGACGGTGATCGACTGGCCGGCGACCGTGATGAACGTGTCCTGCTCCACCAGCACGACCTCCGGGTCGGTCGCCCGGTGGAGCGAGACGCGCCGTACCTCGTCGGGCTTGAACGGGAGCGCGCCCCACATCGCCCGGTACCCGGCGCGGATCTCCTCCCTCCCCTTGAACGGCGCCAGTCCCCCGAACGGGAACTCGTGCAGCGCGTCCTCGGCGTAGAGATCGGCCAGTTCGTCGGCGGACTTGTGGAGCATGGCCGCGTGGTAGGCGGTGACGATCTCTTCGACGGACATGGGGAACCCCTTAGTTCGCTCAACAGGCGTTGACTCAACGAGCGTAGAGCGAAGAGGCGGGATCGGTCAACGCATGTAGAGTCGGGGCGTGGGCGAGAAGGGGCTTCCGCGGGCCGAGCGGCGGCGCAGGAGCGAGGAGAGGATCCTGGGGTCCGCCAGGGCGCTGTTCGCCGAGGTCGGGTTCGAGCGGGCCACCATCAGGGCCATCGCCAAGCGGGCCGAGGTCGATCCCGCCCTCGTGATGCAGTACTTCGGCAGCAAGCAGGAGCTCTTCCAGCGGGCCGTGCAGGCGGCGCCGGTCGCGCACGGCGAGCTGAGCGCCGACGAGGTGGTCGAGCAGGTGCTCGGCACGCTCGGCCTGAAGCTGGGCGAGCTGCCGCAGAGCTCGCTGGCCATGATGCGGTCGATGCTCACGCACCCTGAGGCGGCCGTCTCGGCGCGCAAGGTGCTGGGCGAGCAGATCGACCGGCTGGCCCAGGTCGTACCGGGGGAGAACGCGAGGCTGCGGGTGGCGCTGATGATGATGATCATGCTCGGCGTGACCGTCGGGCATCAGCTGCTCGACCTCGACGAGCTGCGCGGGGTGCCGCAGGAGGAGATCGCGCGGCTGCTGCGCCCCGGCCTGCAGGCGCTCGCCGCTCCGGAGGGCTCATAACCGCGCCGTAACAAGTTATTGGAACGGGTTCCAATTCGGTCGGCCGCCGTTACGGTTGAGAGGCCCCTGAGTACTGCCTGCGATCGGAAGGTGTCCAGTGGGAGTCGAAGTCGTGGTCGACGGGCTGACCAAGTCGTTCGGCCGGCAGGTCATCTGGGAGGACGTCTCGCTCACGCTCCCCGCGGGCGAGATCTCCGTCCTGCTCGGCCCCTCGGGCACCGGGAAGTCGGTCTTCCTCAAGACGCTGGTGGGCCTGCTGCGGCCCGATCGCGGCCACATCTGGATCGACGGCTACGACCTGGCCAACTGCAACGAGAACAAGCTCTACGAGCTGCGCCGGCTGTTCGGCGTGCTCTTCCAGGACGGGGCGCTGTTCGGCTCGCTCAACCTCTACGACAACATCGCCTTCCCGCTGCGCGAGCACACCAAGAAGACCGAGTCGCAGATCCGCCAGATCGTGATGGAGAAGGTGGAGCTGGTCGGCCTGGTCGGCGCGGAGTCCAAGCTGCCCGGGGAGATCTCCGGCGGCATGCGCAAGCGCGCGGGGCTGGCCAGGGCGCTGGTGCTGGATCCGGAGATCATCCTTTTTGACGAGCCCGACTCCGGCCTCGACCCGGTACGGACCGCGCTGCTCAACCAGACCATCGTCGACCTCAACGCCGAGATCGAGGCGACGTTCCTGATCGTCACGCACGACATCAACACCGCCCGTACGGTCCCCGACAGCATCGGGATGCTGTTCAGGCGCGAGCTGGTCATGTTCGGCCCGCGCGAGATGCTGCTGTCGAGCGACGAGCCGGTGGTGCGGCAGTTCCTCAACGCCAGGAGGCACGGCCCGATCGGCATGTCGGAGGAGAAGGACCTCTCCGAGCTGGAGGCCGAGGCCCAGATGGGGCTCGATCCCGGCCTGCTGCCGCCGATCCCCCCACAGCTCATGCCGACCGGCAACAGGATCCGTCGTTCGCAGCAGCCACCGGGGACGTGGCTGGCGGCCAACGGTGTGATCCCGCCGCAGGGGTCGTTCGTGGACGAACGCGGGCGTAACTGGCTGGAGGAGTACCCCCGCCTCGTGAACGCCTACCTCCACGGCGTCCAGTGACCCCTGAATGCCCTATGGGGTGCTTCCAGTCGGTCGGGCGGCGTCAGGCGCTCAGCGGGCAGCTGAGGGCCGCGTAGGGCATATCGGGGAGATCCGGGCTCGTTGCCCGATTTCTGTCACGTCCTCTACCGTCTCGGTTGGTTCGGGGGCTCCAGGACGGAGCCGGGGGTTATGATCCGGCGACCGGCTGGGGAAGGGGTGAGTGACGTGGCAGGACTTGCCGCCCGGCCCGCACGCATCCTGATCGCCGCGCTCAGCGGAGTGCTCGCGGTGCTGGTCGGTACGGGCGTGTGGATCGCCGCGCAGGCGCGCGAGGAGCAGGCCAGGGCAGGCCACAAGCAGGCGGCGCTCCTGGCGGCGGGGACCCACGCGAAGAATCTGGTCTCGCTCGACTACAAGACCGTCGACGTCGACATCAGGCGCATCCTGGACACCTCGACCGGGGCGGCCAGGGCGGAGTACGAGGCCAACGCGGCCAAGCTCAAGTCCACCACGGTCGAGAACAAGGTGGTCCAGCACGGCGTGCTGCGCGCTACCGGGCTGGCCTCCATGGCCGGCACCACGGCCAAGGTACTGGTCGTGGCCGACGTGGAGATCCGCTGGGACGGCTCCAAGAGCCCGCCGCAGGAGCGGTACTACCGGTGGTCGATGGAGCTGACCAAGGTCGGCGGCGCCTGGCTGGTGTCCAAGGCGGTGCAGGTGGCGTGAGGTACCGCTGTGGTCGAAGGTGGTGGGGGTCCAGGTGAGGACGGTCACGATCGTGCTGCTGGGGATCCTCGTGGTGGTGGGCGGGGTGCTGGTGCCCACGATGTGGTTCAACCTGCGCGACCTGCGGGCGGCCGACGCGGCCGGGGCGCAGGCCATGGCGGCGGCCAAGGAGGTGGCGCCCGATTTGCTCTCCTACGACTACCGGACGGTGGAGGAGGATCTGGCCCGGGCGGGGACGCACACGACCGGGGAGCTGACCAAGCACTACAAGGAGCTGACCACGTCCCTGGTGTCCAGGGCCAAGGCGCAGAAGATCGTGCAGACCGTGGCCGTGGCGGGGGCGGCGGTCGAGCGGGCGGAGCCCGATCGCGTAGAGGTTCTGCTGTTCGTGAACACGGGTATGGTCAAGAACGTTCCGGGCGAGACCGCGCCACAGCAACAGTTCACTCAGAACCGGGCCAGGTTCGTCATGGTCCGGCAAGGATCTCGCTGGCTGGTGGCCGACCTGTCCACCCTGCTGGGGACCGCCTGACGCCCTCGGCGCGCCGCTTCGTTCAATTGTTACCAAAAATCAGGTTTAGCGAAGCCAATGGAGCGGGTACCTCAGTCACAGCTACACCGGTTGTCGGCATGGGTTCGGCCCCCGGTGTGACGGAGCGTTAACCGCCCCCGTTCGCGGGTATCGTCTTGGGCCTGGCGGTAGGCGCCCGGTCACACAGGGGAGAAAACCCAGCGTCCGGGCCCCTAGTCGGCTAAAAGTCGGGCTTGTGGGCTTGACGTTTCCGCCTGAACGGGCGATGCTGCGACCAACGTGGAGCATGAAGCGAGAGCGAAGTGGACAGGCGTGTGCCGTTCGGCTACACTGCCCCTTTGCGCTGCCCTTTGACGACCCGCTCCGCTTGCTCACGTTGCGAGGTTGTCTGGCGTGCGTGTAGTCAGTCCGCCGCGAGCCCTCGGAAGGACATCTGTTGGCAGCCTCGCGCAACGCCTCCGCCGTACCCGCTGGTCCCCGTCGCGTGTCATTCGCGCGCATCCAGGAGCCCCTCGAAGTTCCTGACCTTCTCGCTCTGCAGACCGAGTCGTTCGACTGGTTGCTCGGAAACGAGAAGTGGAAGGCCCGGGTAGAGGCGGCTCGCCAGGCCGGGCGCAA
>NZ_JBITHZ010000050.1:0-79397 GCF_044458585.1 Nonomuraea sp. NPDC050451 | reverse complement strand
CGCCGCCGCCCGCTCCGGCGACATGACCGCGCTGGAAGAGCTCTTCGCCGCGGACGTGATCAGCTACTCCGACGGCGGCGGCGCCGTACGCGCCTGCCGCTTCCCGTTCGCGAACCGGTTCTGGGCGAGCCGGGACGGCCGGGCCACCGCGCTGCTGAGCCGCGACGGACAGGTCTTCACGATCCGTGAAGCCCCTGATCTTCTGCCAGGTCGCGGTTGGCGAGGGCCACGTAGGCGTGCGCCACCTTCGCGTCGATGTCAGGGGGAACGGGGACGACGCACTGGTCGGGCGGCACGAGCCCGCGCGCGATCGACTCCAGACAGCGTGCCTGGAGAGTGAACCCGAGATCCATCGACTCCACCGAGTTCCCCAGCGGGCGCGGCCCGGACATGACCGGCGTTCGCCAGGATCGTACCGTCGGACAGCAGGCGGAGATCGGCGCCGGTGAGGACGCGTGCGGCGCCGGTGACGGTCACGATGAGCTCGCAGGACGAGATCGCCTGCTCCCGCTCCGGCACCGCGAAGCCGTCGAGCAGCGCGTTCAGGCGGCGCACCGGATCCGTGTCGGGCACGCTCTGGCCCACCGCATGCTCGTTCTCGGCGAACTGCTTGATCGGGCTGTCGTTGATGACCAGGAGCGGCCGCGCGATCCGGTCGCGCAGCGGCAGCAGCCTCGCCCGCCCTGAGGTGGTCTCTTCGGTCCCGCCCAGACCCCTTGAGCCCTCAGCACGGCCACCGTCTCGGGCTGGGTGGTCATCAGGTTCCCGGTGGCCGCGATCGTCGCCCCGCCCTGCCGCAGCGTGAGGAGGAGGGTGGCGATCTTGGGTTCCGGTGGATGGCCGCACCGAGCGGTCAGCACAGGATGGTGTGGATCAGGGAGGCCACGCCGTCGTCGTCGTTGCTGGGCAGCAGGAGCCGGGCGGCTGCCTTGACCTCGGGGTGCGCGTTGGCGACGGCCGCGGGCAGTCCGGCCTTCCTGAGCATGGGAAGGTCGTTGGGCATGTCCCCCACCGCGGCCGTGGCGGTCAGGGGGATTCTCCGGTACGCGGCCGCCCACCGCAAGGCCTCGCCCTTGTTCGCGTGCTCCGGCGAGATCTCCAGGAAGTGCGCGGTCGAGTACGTGGCGCGGAGCCCGGTGACCGCCTCGCCGACGAACGCGCCGGCGAGGTGGCGCGCTGACAGTTCGGGGTGGGCCAGGAGTATCTTGACCGCGCGGTTGTCGCCGGTGGCGCGGCCGATGAGGTCGGCCGAGACAGCGTGGGGCCAGCAGTCAGGCACCAGGTCGGCGAAGCCAGGTTGCAGCACGAGCTCGTGCTCGGTGTCGAGCCCGAGGACACCGCCTGGCACGGACCGTTCGGCCCAGGCGAAGCCCTGCTTGAGCTGGTCGGCGGTGAAACAGTGGTCGAACAGCACCCGCTCGGCGCAGGTGTCCCAGATCACCGCGCCGTTGCTGCAGGCGAGCAGCCCCTGGAGGCCGGCCTCCAGCGCCCAGTCCAGAGCGTCCCGGGTGGGCCGCCCGGTGGCGACCATGACCTGGAGTCCTGCGGCGCGGGCGTCGGCCAGCGCCTTGCTGGTCTCGTGGCTGAGGCCGCCGGCGCTGGTGAGCAACACCCCGTCCAGATCCGTGCAGACCAGCTGGATCCGTGTCATACGGCGGCGCCCGCGGGGTCGTCGGCGGTGTCGGCGCTCCCGACCGCGAGGCACCGCTGCCCGGCCGCCAGGACGACGACGCCCACGGCCACGCCCAGCACCCCGACGGTAGCGGCCCAGGACTCCGTGGCGTGTTCCAGGATGAGGCCCGCCGCAGTCGATCCCAGGGCGATTCCCGTGGTCATCAGCGTGACCAGCCAGGCGAAGGCCTCGGTGACCGTACCGGCCGGGGCGAGCTTCCCGACCAGGACGAACGCGGCCGTCAGCACGGGCGCGAGGAAGAGCCCCGTGAGGATCATGAGCCCCGCCATGTACGGCGGGGACGGCACCAGGCACAACAACGCGTACGCGGCGGCCAGGCCGACGGTCAGCAGCAGCGTCCGCCGCGGGGGCGAGGAGGTCCAGCGCACGGCGCCGTAGCCGAGACCGCCGATCAGGGCGCCGAAGGCGTTCAACGCCAGCAGGGTGGGCGCCCCGCCCACCACGTGGTGGTGCTCGGTGTAGAAGACCACCAGGACGTTGAGGCCGCCGATGGCCGCGCCGACCCCGGTCAGGCTCACCAGCAGCACGGTCAGACCGCGGCTGCGCAGCGGCCCGAGCCAGTCGGGCGAACGGACCGGCGCCTTCCAGCCGCGGGTGGGCGACGCGGTGGCGACCACGAACACCCCCAGCAGGCCCAGCAGCGCCCCCACCCACAGCGCGCCCACCGCGGATCCGGCCGCCACGCAGCCGGCCACGACCAGAGGACCGCCGACGAAGACCAGCTCCTGGGAGGCCGAGTCCATGGCGTAGGCCGACTCGAGCCGAGCGGGCGGAACAAGATCAGGCCACAGCACCCTGAGGCAGGGCTCCAGCGGCGGGGTCGCCGCCCCCGCCAGGAGGGCACCCGAGATGACGACCGCAGGCTCGGCGGGAGCCACCGCGATCGCGACCAGGCCCGCGCCGGCCGCGACAGCGGCCGGCACCAGGACCCGGACCTGGCCGACCCGATCCACCAGCCGGCCGAGCACCGGACCGCCGCCGGCGGCGGCGATGGCGAAGGCTCCGGCGGCCAGGCCGACGAAGTCGTAGCTCGCGCCCGCCTGCCGCAGGACCAGCGGGATCGCCAGCGCCGCCATCGCGCTGGGCAGCCTCCCGACCAGCGTCCCCAGCAGCAGCCGGGTCACGTACGGGGCCCGGAGCAGGCTGAAGTAACCCATCACTCGCCCCACAGGTGCAGATGGAGCGCCACCGGGCGGTTCTTGCGCAGTTGCAGCTCGATGTCCCCGATCCCCTCGATGTGGTGATGCGGCCGGCCCTGGGACAGATCGATCCGCACGCCGGTGGCCAGGAGGTCAGGCACGTCCGGCAGGTGGACCGCCGTCGGCTGCCCCTGCTCGTCGAAGGCCAGCGAGACCTGTCCGCGGAAGCTGACCCGGACGACCGGCTCATCGGCGTCGCCGCGGGGCTCCTCCATCGACAGGAAGCGGGTGCGCGAGTCCCACTGGACCCGCGAGCCGGCGGCCTGCCCTCTGCCCCACTCGGATCGGAACCCGGCGGCGAACCGGTGCAGCAGCAGCGCCCGGTCGGCCGCCATCCGGCGCGCGGGCTCCGTGAGCATGTCCCGCTCCAGCCGGACCAGCTTCTCGTAGAGATGGGCCAGCACCGACGAGGTCCCGCCCTCCTGGTAGACCTCCTTGAGAGCGGTCCCGGGATCCCACAGCGGCTCGCCGAGCAGCCCGCCGTAGGCGAAGGCCCGGCCGATGCCGATGGCTCCCATCGCGTCGAGGTTGTCGGCGTCGTGCACCGCCGCGGCGATCGCGCACCGATCGTCGAGCTCCTCATCGGCGAAGCGGTAGCGGCCTGTCAGCTCGACCGCGCGCAAGATGGGCGGATGCCACTCTGGTGGCACTCCGCACCCCTCCAGTACCTCCAGCACGGCCGCGCGGGCGTCCTCGGGCCGGATGGGCCGCCGGTTCTGCCTGGCCTCCTCCACCCGGTGGTAGTCATGAACGTAGGCGGCCACCTGCGCGATGCGGGGGTCGGCGCCCGTCCGGGCCGCGATCTCCCCCGCCAGGGCGGCGACCCGGTCGACGTGGCCGATGTCGTGGGCCGAGTCGGCGGTCGCGAAGTCGACGACCACGCGGGCCCGGACCTTCTCGAGAATCGCGTTCACCGCTGTCCGTACTCCTCACGCCAGCGCTGCGCCAGCTCCTGCTGCAGCCGCGGGTCGAGGCGGTGCAGCCCCGGCTCCCAGGCCTGCCGGGCCAGCTCGCGCGTGCACAGATACAGCTCGGTGTAGACCAGGTCGAGGACCGATCCGAGGATGCTGTGCTCCATGAAGTTGACGGGCTTGCCGTCGTTGAGCAGATAGACGGTGCGATCGGCCACCCGCAGTTCGAGCACCTCGTCGACCTCGGCCGAGGCCGACGCGGCCCGGCGCAGGCCCGTGACGTCGAACTCGACCTGCTTGGAGCTTCCGCTGGCCAGCACGACGCCGTCGCGCAGGTGCGGCAGGTCGGCCGTGGTGAGGGCGCGGTGGCCGGAGACGCCGATGATCACCTCGGCCCAGGAGAGCAGGTCCTGGCGCACGCCCACGCGGAATCCGTGCACCACGGCGGCGGACATCCGGATGTCGTCAGGGTCGTAGACGGCCACCTGGACTCCGGCGCGCCGCAGGTGCTCGGCCAGGGCCGTCCCTATCCCGCCGTAGCCGAGCACGAGGACGCGGCGTTCGCTGAGGAGCCGGTAGAAGCGCAGCCGCAGCAGCCGTTCGACGCTGTAGGCCACGGACCGCCCGACCTGGACGTCCTCGAGTGCCTTCAGCGGGCTGTCGGCGATGGTGAAAACCGGCAGGGCAAGCGGCGCGGCGCGCTCGTACTGCCACTGCCCTTGCTTGGTGTCCTCCACGATGCCGCGAAAGCCCGGCACCCCGGCCAGGTCTCTCACCGCCCCGGCGCAGTATCCGCCGACCTCCTGGATCATCACGGGCGACTCGCCCTGCCGGGCGGCCCGCTGGGCGGCGGCGACCGCCATGGGTCCGACCTCCTCGATCGAGGCCGGCATGCTGACCGGAAGGTCGCCCAGCAGCGACAGCGCCTCCGGCTGGGCGCTGTAGGGCACCGGCACGATCTGGGCGAGCTCGGTGGACCGGCTCAGCAACCGCACGTACGGCACCGCGGTGTCGAGCAGGTGCGCGATGAGGATCGTGCGGGCGGGCGGCATCGGCCAGTCGGCCTGCGCGCTGCGCAGCACGGGCAGGTCGCAGGCACGCGACGCGTGTCCGGCGCGTGACACCGCGGGTTTCCGCTCAAGAATGGATGTCATGGAAGTCCCCCTGGGAGAGATGGAGAGGTTGCGGCGCGTCTCGACGCCGGCAGGACGGCTCAGACCGCTTGGAGCCGGTTCAGGCCGGTCACAGCCATGTCGGGCAGGTGCGCCGGACGCAGTTCGATCTCGCCGATCGCGGTGTCGGCGGGTGCCTCGACAACCCACCGCACGGCTTGGGCGACGGAGGACGTGGACAGCTTGAACGGTGAGTCGTCACCGATCTCGTTGGCGATCGCGCCGGGATTGATCAGCGTGGTGCGGACCCCGTTCGGGCGCTCTTCCAGCAGGAGCACCTCGGCCAGCGCTTTGAGGGCCGCCTTGCTGGCGCAGTAGGCGGCGCCGCCCTCGAAGTAGCGGCTCCCGGCGTGGCTGCCCATCAGGACGATGCTGCCGTTGCCTGACCGCAGGTACGGCAGCGCCGCCTGGAGCAGCGGCAGCACGGAGACGATGTTGACGTCGAACGCGGCCCGCCAGTCGGGCAGGCTGAGCGTGCCGATCCTGCCCAGGGACCGGGCCACCGCGTTGACGACGAGTAAGTCGATCCGCCCCCGCCGGCGCGCGACCGTCTCGACGGCGGCCGTCACCGCATCAGCCGACTCCAGGTCGCACCGGGCCTCGGGGAGCCAGGACTTGCCCGCCGAGGTGCGGTTCAGCCCCCATACTTCCCAGCCCCCCGCGTGGAGCTCAGCGGCGATGGCCAGACCGGTGCCCCGGTTGGCCCCGGTCACGATGGCGACCGGGCGGTGCGCCTCGGTCATCCCGGGAGCCTGCCGACCAGCTCGGACCAGACGGAGACGATGTGCTCATGGCCGGCCCCCTGCCGGAACAGGTCCTTGTCCAGCGAGTTGCCGTGGCGGTCGCGCAGCCGCATGCAGTCGGGCGATATTTCGGAGTTGATAATGAGATCGCCTTCGGACCTGGGGCCGATGATCAGGCAGAAATCCCAGAGATCGAGCGGTTCCAGCCACTTGCGGAGGCAGTCATTGCACTCTCGGGCAATGCGCCGGAACTCCTCGACATCCACTCCATAGGCCCACAGGTAGTCTTCGCCGATGGGCTGGTCCTCGGGGTCGATCCGGAAGTCGAACTTCACCACCGGGGGATGGAAGACATGGCCTTCGGGGAAGAGGCCGGGATACTTGCGCAGGGTCGATCCGACGGACCGGTTTTTGAGGATGACTTCGAAGGGCGGAGCCGGCACGTAGTCGGCAAGATAGGTCGTCTCGCCGAGCCGCTCCCTGAACGCCGTGCGAATGCCGGCCGCGTGCAGCGCGCGGGCCGCGCGCTCGTAGAAGTCGAGGCGCAGGCGCGCGGTCGCCGGAACGAGTTCGTCGCGGTCGAAGGTGTAGCTGCGCAGGCTGGGGATGAGTTCGACCACGCAGGTGCCGTCGTCGCGCAGCCAGATCCTTTTGCTGCGGCCTTCGACGGCAGGCGGACCGGTAATGCCATTCTTTGGAGGGGTCACAGAACAGCATAGTTATTCGAATGACTGACGATGTCAAGCATAATTCAGCCGGGAAATCTTCAGCCCTTTCCGGAGATATTCACAGATCAGGCCATTTGTATTCTCGCTCGCCCCCGGCCTAACGGATAAGTGAAATACACGTCGATATCCTCCTTAAGTGGTAGGGCGCCACCGGCTTCAGGATCGCCGCGACGGGCTAACGTCCCGGCGTCTCGGGCCGATAACGCACCAGCGGCCCTTGCCGACCAGCCGTGCCGAGGAGACAGCCCATGAGCGACGATGTACGCGTCACGATCGAAGCGGTCCCCCGCGCGGGCCTGACCGCGCAGCGACTGCGCCAGGCGGTCGCCGAGCACCCCGACGCGCTGGCCGCGCTCGAGGTCGCCGACCCCGACCGGCTCACCGTGGCCTTCGCCCCCGGCCTCGGCCACGATCCCGGGGAGAACGCCCCGTTCCAGGCCACGGTGTTCGACCCGGTCGGCAACCGCGCCGTCGAGCTGCGCGGCACCCTCGACCGGCCCGAACGCGCCGAGCTGCGCCCCAGCGCCTACCGGCCGCAGCCCAGCCGCGAGGAACTGGCGGCCGCCGCCGAGGTCCTGCGCGCCGACCCGCGCTTCCCGGCCGGCGAGGACGTGGTCGTCTACCGGCCCATGCCGCCGCTGGCCGACCTGGAGAACCCCGACGGCACCACCGTGCGCCGCCCCACCCTCGGCGTCTACACCCCCGGCGAGCCCACCGGGCTGCGCCACCGCATCGTCGCCGTGGACCTGGTCAACCGCGCCGTCGACTGGACCCCGTCCGGGATCAACGTGCGCATGCACCACGACTGCGAGCACAGCGTCCCCGAAGGCGTCGACGCGCTGACCGACCGCGGCGGCCCCGACCAGGTACGGGTGCGCGTGCACCGCGGGTCCACCGAGCTGTGGAACCTGCTGGTGGTGCGCCCGCGCGCCTCGGCCCCGCAGAACCCCGGCGTCGGCGGCGGCGTCGAGCTGCGCGACGTGCGCTACCGCGGCCGGCTCGTGCTCCGGCAGGCCCACGTGCCCGTCCTGAACGTCGAGTACGAGGAGGGCACGACCTTCCGCGACGACGTCAGCTTCGAGACCCGCTTCAACGCGGTCGGCAGGGACCCGGTCGGGTGGGGGTGGCGGTTGTGCGACAGCCCGCCCCGTACCATCCTGGAACGTCCCTCGACCGACGCCGGCAACTTCCAGGGTGTGGCCTTCCACCACGACGGCGAGCAGCTGCGGATCGTCAGCGAGCTGGCCGCCGGCTGGTACCGCTACGCCAGCGACTGGCGCCTGGCCGACAACGGCGACATCAGCCCCCGCTTCGGGTTCGCCGCCACCGCCAACCCGATGACGTGCATGGTGCACCGCCACCACGCCTACTGGCGGCTCGACTTCGACGTCGAGGGCGCCGGCAACGACGTGATCGAGCAGATCGACGACACCGGCTCGATCATCCCCGAACCCGTGCCGATCATCCGCGAGACCTCCCGCAAACGCCGCCACCCCGCCCTGTACTGGCAGGTGCGCGACAAGGCCTCGGGCCGCGGCTACCAGATCCACCCCGGCGACTTCGACGGCACCGCCGACGCCTACGGCGTGTCCGACCTGTGGTTCCTGCGCCACCACCCCCGCGAGCTCGACGACGGCAACCCCGGCCCGCGCGACCGCGCCGCGCTCAACCGCTTCCTCAACGGCGAGAGCCTGGACGGCACCAACGTCGTGGTCTGGTACGCCGGGCACTACTACCACGACCAGGCCCACCCGCAGCCGCACCAAGGAGAGCTGATAGGCCCGCGGCTGGTGCTCGTCTAACGGCTAATCTTGTCGCTCATGAGCCAGGTGGGACACGCGACGGCGCGCGCTCTGCTGCGCAGGCTGGCCGTCGAACAGGCCGAATGCAGAGTGCCGTCGCTGGCGGCGGCGATCGTGCGCGACGGGAGACCGGCATGGTTCGGCGGGCGTGGCCGGGTGGACGGCGCGCCGCCGACCCCGGCCACCCAGTACCGGATCGGGTCGATCACCAAGAGCATGGTCGCCGTCGTGGTCATGCGGCTGCGTGACGAGGGCGCGCTGCGGCTGTCCGACCCGCTGGAGGCGCACCTGCCGGGCACCCCGCTGGGACACCTGACCATCGCCCAGCTGCTGTCGCACACCGCCGGCCTGACCGCCGAGCCGCCCACCGCCTGGTGGGAGCGCACCCCCGGCGTCCCCGTCGCCGAGCTGCTGGAGCGCCTCGGGCCCGACGAGCTGAAGCACCGGCCCGGGCGCCGCTTCCACTACTCCAACGTCGGCTTCGCCCTGCTGGGAGAGCTGGTGGCCAGGCTGCGCGGCACCACCTGGCTCAAGGCGCTGCAGTCCGAGGTGCTCGACCCGCTCGGCATGAACGACACCACCGCCCGGCCGCGCGCCCCGCACGCCACCGGCTACGCCGTCCACCCGTACGCCGACGTGGTGCTGGCCGAGCCGGAGCACGACGCCGAGGCGATGGGGCCGGCCGGGCAGCTGTGGTCCACGCCGCACGACCTGGCGCGATGGGCGGCGTTCCTGGGCGGCGACACCGCGGGGGTGCTGTGCGGCGACACGCTGGCCGAGATGCGTGAGCCGGTCGGGGTGGACGACGGGGACTCCTGGACCGTCGGGTTCGGGCTGGGCCTGCAGCTGTCCCGTCCCGGCGGGCGGCGCCTGGCGGGGCACAGCGGGTCGATGCCGGGGTTCGTGGCCACGGTGTGGGCCGACCCCGCCGACGGGGTGGGGGTGCTGTTCATGGCCAACACCACCTCGGGGATGAACGGCTCGCTGCTGACCGACCTGCTGGACATCCTGGAGGAGTACGAGCCGCGCCTGCCGGACGAATGGCAGCCGGTCGCCGCCGATCCCGAGCTGCTGGCGCTGACGGGGCTGTGGCATTGGGGGCCCAAGCCGTACACGCTGCGGCTGCTGCCCGAGCGCGCCCTGTCGCTGGAGCCGGTCGGGGGCGGCGGGCGGGCCTCGCGGTTCGTGCCGCAGGCCGACGGGACGTGGCTGGGTCTGGACGGCTACTACGCCGGGGAGACGCTGCGGGTGGCCGCCGACCACCTCGACCTCAACACGTTCATCTTCACCCGCACCCCCTACGACCCGAAGGCGCCGGTGCCGGGCGGGGCCGGCGACTGGCGAACCTGAGGGGCACGCCGCCGCGGAGATGGCAGCATGGTCGTGTGCGTGTGGCGATCCTGGGGCCGCTGGAGGTCGAGTCCGCCGCGGTCGGGGGTGCCCGGCTGCGCCGGCTGCTGGTGCGCCTGGCGCTGGCCGCGGCCCTGCAGGAAGAGCACGAGGCCGAGCACCCGGTGCTGGCGATACGGTGGGGGCTGTCGATGGCGCTGACGTCGCTGGCCGAGACGCATGCCGTGTTCGGGGACTTCGACCAGGGGCTGGAGGCGATGGACGAGGCCGTACGGCTGCTGCTCGAGCTCAACCCCGAGTCAGACGTCGCCCACCAGCGGGTCTGGCAGGCCTCCATCCTGATGCGCAAAGGGGATCTGCAGCGGGGCAGGGCCGTGCTGCGGGCGCTGACCGACGCGCCGGAGGGCCGGGAGACGCCCGCCCGCAACGTCGCGTTCGCGCATGTCGAGCTGGGCCATCTGGCCCGCCAGGAGGGAGACCTGCGGGCCGCCGAGCGCCACTACGCCGCGGCCGGGCACGCCATGGAGGACGGGACGGCGATCGCGCCGCAGTTCCGCGCGCTGCTGCTGGTCGGGCAGGCCCACCTGGCGGTGGCCGCGCACGACCACACGACGGCGGCGCGCCACGCGGAGCGGGCGGCCGAGCTGGTCATGGCGGCGGCCGACATGCCGGTCCTGGCGCGGGTCGCGGTGGCCGTGGCCGAGCTGTGCGCGGCACGCGGAGACCTGCTGCCGGGGGCCACCGCGCTGGGCGCCGCCGAGCAGCTGCGCGGCGCGCCCGACGCCGCCAACCCCGACGTGGCCCGCGTGGCGGCGCGCCTGCGCGAGGGCCTCGGCGAGGAGGCTTTCGCCGCGGCCTTCACCCGCGGCCGCACCCTCGACCGCGCCCACGCCGTGGAGCTGGCCACCGGAGGTCCGAGATGACGTACGTGTACGCGGGCGCCGCCCTGCACATTCCGGCGCCGCCGGAGCAGGTGTTCGCGCTGATCACCGACTGGCGGCGGCACCGGGAGTGGATGTTCATGACCGACGCCCGCCAGGTCGGCGAGCACGCGGTCGAGGCCTACACCGGCGTGCGGCCGTTCGGATTCCTGGACACCATGACGATCACGACCTGGCAGCCCCCGACCCTGGTGCTGGTCACCCACACGGGCCGGTTCGTCCGCGGCCACGGCGCCATCAGGATCCGGCCCCAGGACGGCGGCAGCCGCGTGATCTGGGCCGAGCGGCTGCGACTGCCGTTCGGGCCGCTGGGCCGGGCCCTGTGGCCGGTCGTCCGCCCCGTCAGCGTCGCCCTCCTGCGCCACTCGTTGCGCAAGCTGTCCGGCCTGCTGACCCCGGGAACCCGGGAGGCGCGAGCGGTGTAGACAGGGCATGGCTCCCTGCACCAGACGCCAAGCGATCACGCTGGGCGGCGCCGCGGCCGTTCTGGCGGCCTGCGCCCCCGACGAGCGGCCGGGGCCCCAGCCCTCGCCCGCCACAGCCGCCCGGCCCGGACGGCTGTTCGCCGAGACCGCCGCCGGGCTGGCCGTCGTCGACCTGGCCACCGGCGCGGTCCGCGCCACCTACCCCGGCGGGGTGGCCGAGCCGCGCTGGGCCAGGCTCTACCAGCTCCACGACGGCCACCTGCGCACCTACCAGGCCGGCACCGGCACCCTGCTCGACGACCTGGCCGTCGGCCTGACCAATGAGGGGCCGCCGCGGATCAAGGCCGTCTCCACGGGCCTGGCCGCGCTCGGCCCGCCGCCCGGCCCGCGTACCCGTACCACGATCACCCTGGCCGCCGCCGGGCGGCGGCGCACCCTCCACCTCGACGGCAACATCGAGCCGGAGGCCTTCTCCACCGACGGCAGCGCCATGTACGTCCTGGACCGCCTGCCCGCGTCGGCGCCCGACCGCTACCGGGTACGCGTGTACGACCTGGACAGCGGCAAGATGGGCGCCCTGCAGACCCGCGACAAGCGGCAGATCCCGCCCGGCCAGGAGGAGGAGATGCGCGGCCAGGGCCGCCAGGCCGTCTTCGACCCCGGCCAGAACATCCTGTTCACCCTCTACACCCACCAGGACGACCACCTGCACACCCGCGACCTGAAGGCGGGCCGCGACCTCAATCCCGGCGTCCACGCCTTCGTGCACGTCCTGCACCTCGACCAGCGCTGGGCATTCTGCCTGGATCTGCCCACCCCGTTCGGGCTCGGCCCGGCCGAGGCGCACACGCTGGCGCTGGAGGGGCAGCGGCTCTACGTGTTCGACGCCTCCACCGGGCGCGCGGTCCTGGCCTCGACCACGGACGTGACGATCACCCGGTCCGGCCTGGCGGGCGCCCCCACGGTGGCCGCCGGGGAGGCGTTCTCGGCGGCGGGCGACGGGCGGCTGTTCCTGGCGGCGGGCACACGGCTGCTGGTCTCCGACGGCGCCACGCTCGCCCGGCAGGCCGCCTGGGACCTGCCGGGTCCGGCGCGCGGGCTGGCGTACCTGAACGGGGAACTGCTGGCCGGCGCGGGCGAGCAGGTGCTGCGCCTGGACCCGCGCACCGGCGCCCGCCTCGGCGCCGTCGCGCTGCCCGGCCTGCGCGCGCTGCGCCACGCAGAACCCGCCGCCGGCTGAATCGCGAAGGTCAGGTGTGCACCGCCTGGCGGGCCACCGCGGCGGCGAAGGCGGCGATCACCGGGTGCGGGCGCCGCCCGTCGCCCGCCAGCTCCGGCTGGAACAACGTGCCCAGGAAGAACGGGTGACCGGGCAGCTCGGCCGCCCGCACCGCCCCGTCGTCGGCGTGCCCGGAGAACACCAGTCCGTGCTCGGCCAGCGTCCGGGTGTAGGTCTCGTTCAGGCCGTAGGAGCAGATGTAGGACTCCATCGTGACGGACTCGCCCATGATCTGCTCCATCAGCGTCCCGGGCGAGATCCGCACCCGCCCCTCGTGCCCGGCCAGCGAGCACGCCAGCGGCGTCAGCAGGAACTCGCGCGCGTCCGGGTCGTTCTCGGCGTGCGCCACGTCCAGCCCGCACACGTGCCGCGCGAACTCCAGCAGCATGTGCTGGAACCCGGCGCACGTGCCCAGGAGCGGGATCCGATGCTCCCTGGCCACGCGCGCCGCCTCCACGGCGCCCTCCTCGTCCCGGTACGGGCTGCCGGGCAAGATCCAGATGCCGTCGAAGCGCTCCAGGCCGGACACGTCGGTGGTGGCGATCCAGTACGGGTCGAGCGCGATGCCGTCCCGCTCCCGCAGCGCTTCGACGACCAGCGGGATCCGGGCATGTGAACGAACACTGGGGGATCGATCCCCCACGAGGGCGATTTTCATGCCCTCATCCTGACCGCCGCACCTGGTTAAGCGCCAACGATGATTTCTGGACCTGCTATAAGCAACACTGATGGATCCTCATTTGCTGACCACGTTCGTGACCGTCGCCCGTCACGGCTCGTTCTCCGCGGCCGCCGCCGAGCTCGGCTACACCCAGTCGGCCGTCTCCCAGCAGATCGCCGCGCTGGAGACCGACCTCGGCCTGCCGCTGCTGCTGCGCCGCCCGGTCGAGCCCACCGAGGCCGGACGCCGGCTGCTGGAGCACGCCGGGCCGCTGCTGCTGCGCCTGCGCGCGGCCCGCGCCGACGTGCTGCGCGCCGCCGCCCGGCCCGGGCACCGGCTGCGGCTGGCCGCCACCCCGCTGGCCGTCAACGCCGTCGTGGCCGCCCGGCTGGCGCGGGCGCGTGCCGACAACCCGCGCCTGGAGGTGAGCCTGCACACCTGCGGGCGCGACCAGGCCGTCGCGATGGTCGCCGAAGGCCGGGCGGACCTGGGCCTGGCCGACGGGCTGGCCGCCCCGTCCGACCCGCTGCGCCTGCTGGACGCCGGGCCGATGACGGCCGTCGGAGTGAGCGAGGAGGAGCTGGTCGTGGCCCTGCCCGCCGGTCATCCGCTGGCCGGCCGGTCGGCGCTGGGGCTGGCCGACCTGGTGGACGCGCGCTGGCTGCAGACCCCGCTGTGCCCGCTGGCCCGGCTGCGCGACCTGGTGGGCGACGGGTTCCCGGTGGGGCTGGACTACCACGGCGACAACGTGCACACCGTGCTCAACCTGGTGGCCGCCGACCACGGCCTGACCCTGCTACCCGCCTCCGCCCTGTCCGCTCCCATCCTGCCTGGGGCCGGGCCGGCCACGTGCGGGGTGCCGCTGGCCGCGCCCCGGCTGGTGCACCGCGTCGAGCTGCTGCACGGCGCTCTTCCCCCGGGCCCGGCGGCCGACCTGGCCGCCGTCCTGGCCGGCTGACAGCGATCTGTGCGCGCGATGACAGTCGTCCGGCACGCCTCCCGCGTGCGCCGCCTCTTCGGCCTGGCCGTGGCCGCCTACCGCCGCCGCGCCTGACGGCTCACCCGCTGACCAGCGCCGCCGGGTCGCGTTCCGGTGGGCCGGCGGGCCACCACTCCCCCTCGACCTGCGCGAAGGGGTACCAGCGGCCGTCGCGGCCGTAGCGCAGCTGCAGGGGGCCGAGGGTCCAGCGGTTGCGCCACGCCTCCAGCGGCGGCGGCTGCTCGCCCTCCCAACCGGCCTCCAGCAGGGCCTGCGACCTGGCCAGATCCTGGCGGGGCGGCGTCCAGGCGTGCTCGAGCACCTCCAGGCCGTGCGAGCCGCCGTACCGCCACGCCCGCACGGCCGTCTCCAGCCCGAGGTCCAGGTCGTGCTCGGCGGCCAGGCGTACCCGGTCCTGGTATTCGGACAGCTCCGGCAGCCGCCCGTGGAGCAGCACCTCGCGCGCCCGCCAGGCGGCCGAGGCGGTGAGCACCCCCAGGGCGGCCACGTCCACGCCCGGCGCCCCGTCCAGCACGGGCGGGGCGAAGGCGACCTCGAACGGCGGGGGCTCGGGCAGCGCGGGCACGCCCGCCGCGAAAGCCTCCACCGCCGGCGTCCCCACGGACGCGGCCGGCGCCGGGTCCAGGACGGGCGGAGCCGCGCGCCCCTGCAGGGCCTCCAGCAGCTCCTGCTCGCCGCGCCCGCGCATCAGCAGCAGCACGAACGGGTCCGCGTCCAGCAGCCACGACGCCTGGTAGCACAGGGCGGCCGCGTGCTTGCACGGATGCCCCCAGTCCGGGCAGGAGCACTCCGGCTCCAGGTCACCGACGGCCGGCAGCAGCGGCACGGCGGCGTCCTCGGCGGCCTCCACCAGGTCGTGCGGCATGTCGCGGTCGAGCAGGGCCGCGATGTGCCCGCTCTTGGCGGCCACCTGGTCGAGGAAACGTTCCCACGCGGCGTCGGTGAGCTGCTCGACGCGTACGACGGTGTCGTACTCGCTCTCGGTCACGGCGGCGATGCGGCCGGGGCTGACGGTGATGGGGCCGACCTGGCCGGTCTTGGCGTACGCGCGGCCCTTGCGCAGCAGCACCTGGTCCAGCGAGGTGTCCTCCATGGCCTTCACCCAGGCCCGGCCCCACCAGGAGGTGGCGAAACGGGCTCCGGCGCGTTGCGGCGGGAAGGCGGCGAAGCCGCGGGCGGCGGTCATCTGAGCTCCACGAGGGCGGCGAGTTCGGCGTCGGTCAGCTCGGTCAGGGCGGCTTCCCCGGAGGCCAGCACGGCCTCGGCCAGCGCGCGTTTGGCGCCGAGCATCTCGGCGATGCGGTCCTCGATCGTGCCCTCCGCGATCAGCCGGTGCACCTGGACGGGCCGGGTCTGGCCGATGCGGTAGGCGCGGTCGGTGGCCTGGTCCTCGACGGCGGGGTTCCACCAGCGGTCGTAGTGGATGACGTGGTCGGCGCGGGTGAGGTTCAGGCCGGTGCCGGCGGCCTTGAGCGACAGCAGGAACACCGGCTCCCGCCCGTCCTGGAAGCGCGCGACCATCTCCTCGCGGCGGGCGACCGGGGTGCCGCCGTGCAGCAGCTGGCTGGCCACGCCCCTGGCGGTCAGGTGCCGCTCCAGCAGGCGGGCCATGGTGACGTACTGGGTGAACACCAGCACCGCGCCGTCCTCGGCCACGATGGTGTCGACCAGCTCGTCCAGCAGCTCCAGCTTGCCCGAGCGGCCGGTCAGGCGCGGCGCGGCCTCGTGCAGGTACTGGGCGGGGTGGTTGCAGATCTGCTTGAGGCCGGTCAGCAGCTTGACGATCAGGCCGCGCCTGGCCATGCCGTGGGCCTCGGCGATCTGGGCCATGCTCTCGCGTACGACGGCCTCGTACAGGCCGGCCTGCTCGGGGGTGAGCGCGACCGGGCGGTCGGTCTCGGTCTTGGGCGGCAGCTCCGGCGCGATGCCGGGATCGCTCTTACGGCGCCGCAGCAGGAACGGCCCCACCAGCCGCGACAGGCGTTCGGCCGCCTCGCTGTCGCCGGACTCGACGGGTTTGGCCCACCGCGCCCTGAACCTGCCCAGCGGGCCCAGCAGCCCCGGCGTGGTCCAGTCGAGGATGGCCCACAGCTCCGACAGGTTGTTCTCCACGGGGGTGCCGGTCAGCGCGACGCGCGCCCCGGCCGGGATCTCGCGCAGGGCCTTGGCGGTGCCGGAGGCGGGGTTCTTGACGTGCTGGGCCTCGTCGGCCACCACCAGGCCCCACGGGTGCGTGGCCAGGCGGGCCGCGTCCAGCCGCATGGTGCCGTAAGTGGTCAGCACGAATCCCTCATCAGGCAGCGTGCGCTGCGCCCCGTGGAAGCGGCGCACCGGCACGCCCGGCGCGAACTTGGTGATCTCCCGCTCCCAGTTGCCCAGCAGCGAGGCCGGGCAGACCACGAGCGTGGGCCCGGCGCCCTCACCGGCGCGGTGCAGGTGCAGGGCGATCAGCGTGATCGTCTTGCCCAGGCCCATGTCGTCAGCCAGGCAGCCGCCCAGCCCGAGCGAGGTCATCTGGGCCAGCCAGCGCAGCCCGGCCAGCTGGTAGTCACGCAATGTCGCCGCCAGCCCTTCGGGAGGGCCGGCGTCGGCGGGCTCGGCCAGGCGTTCGCGCAGCTCGCGCAGCCAGGCGGTCGGCTCCACGGCGACCTGCTCGCCCTCGACCTCGACCGCGCCGGTCAGGGCGGCGCCCAGCGCCTCGATGCCGGTCAGGGGCTTGAGGTCGCGCTGGCGGGCCTTGCGGGCCAGGTCGGGGTCGATGAGGACCCACTGGTCGCGCAGCCGCACCACCGGGCGGTGGGCCTCGGCGAGCCGGTCCATCTCGGCCGCGCTCAGGCGCTCGCCGCCGAGCGCGAGCTGCCAGTTGAAGCTGGTCAGGTGCTGCCCGCCTAGGAACGACGGCAGGTCCGACGGCTTGGCGTCGCGCTCGCCGATGACGGCGCGCGCGCTCAGGCCGCGCACCAGGGCCTTGGGCCAGTGCACCTCGACGCCGGCAGCGGCCAGGCGTTCGGCGCCGCCGGCGAGCAACTGCTCGACGTCGCCGTCGGTGAGGGCGAGCTCGTCGGGGACGGCGCTGTCGAGCAGCCGTTCCAGGCGCGGCCAGGTACGGGCGGCCCGGCGCACGGCCAGCGTGGCCTCGATCCTGGCGCGCGGTCCGAACCCCGCGTCGCGCCCCTCCCACAGGTCGGCCGCGTCGATGACGAGGGAGGGGTCGGCCAGGCTGTGCAGCTGCACGATCGCGCGGAACTCGGCGGCGGCCAGGTCGTCGGCCTCCAGGCGCAGCGACAGCCGTACGCCCGAGTCGAGGCCGGCCGAGACCTCCTCGGCCCAGGGGCGCAGGTGCGGCACCTTGACGGGCTTGGCGGCGGCGAAGGCGGTGGTGCCGGTGGCCCGCACGGCGCCGGGCGAGCGCGGCATGGCGTCGGCGACGGCGTCGAGGAACGCGCGCACGAGCGGCTCGGCCTCCGGCAGCCACAGCTCCGCCTGCTGCCCGGGCTGGAGGGGGATGGCGCGGGCCGCGGCGGGCATGGCGGCGGCCAGCTCGCGTACGCGCTGGATGTCGGCGGCGTCGAGCGGGCCGGCGCGCCACGAGTCGTGCTCTCCCGCCGACACCCCCGGCAGGATGCGGCCCCGGGTGACCAGCTGGAGCGCCACCAGCGCGGCCGCGCCCCAGAAGCGGGTCGCCGGGTGGGCCCGCGGGTCCATGCGCGCCCTGGCCAGCCCTGCCACCGCCTCGCCCACCGGGACGAGGGTGGCCGCGACCTCGCGCGTGCGCACGGTGCCGTCGTGCTCCTCGGCCACCGTCACCGCCGACGGCCCGTCCGGGTCGAGGAAGGTGATATGACCGGACCTGGGTGGGTCGCCGGGTTGGAAGACTGCCGCGTGCCAAGTCAGGTTGCTCACGACCGTACAGTGTACGGTACATGGGGGTGGGGTTTACCGCACCCCGCGATCAGAAGTCCGCCTCATTCCAGGCATATCCGATCATCCCTAGGCTTGAGCCCATGACTGATTGGCTGGTTGGACTGATGGAGACTCTCGGCGCGCCCGGGGCCGGGCTCGCGATCGCGCTGGAGAACCTCTTCCCTCCCCTGCCCAGCGAGGTGATCCTGCCGCTGTCGGGCTTCACCGCGTCCAGAGGCGAGATGGACCTGCTGGACGTGCTGGTGTGCACGACGCTCGGCTCGGTGGTCGGGGCGCTGGCGCTGTACTGGGTGGGGGCGCTGCTGGGCCGCGAGCGCACGCTGGCCATCGCCGCCAAGCTCCCGCTGGTCAAGCCGGCCGACATCGAGAAGACCGAGGCGTGGTTCCTCAAGCACGGCCGCAAGACGGTGTTCTTCGGGCGGATGATCCCCATCTTCCGCAGCCTCATCTCCGTACCGGCGGGCGTCGAGCGGATGCCGCTGGTGCCGTTCACGCTCCTGACGGCCACCGGCAGCCTGATCTGGAACACCATCTTCGTCATGGCCGGCTACCTGCTGGGCGAGAACTGGTCGCTGGTGGAGACGTACGTCGGCATCGGCTCCAAGGTGGTGCTCGGGCTGGTGGCGCTGGCGCTCGTGGTGTTCGTCGGAGTGCGGCTGGCCGAGCGGCGCAAGGGCAGGCATGCGAGTCGCCGCTGAGGGGCTGCGGCTGCTGGGCGCGGTGACGCTGGGCGCCGTCACCGCGCTGGCCGAGCTCGTCTTCCTGCTGCTGACGCTCCCTTTTCTGGGCAACCCGAACGTCTCCGCCGCGGCCCGCCGGCTCGCCCGCCTCGAGGCGCGCCGCCTGCGCCTGGACCCCGACGCACTCCAGGAGGGCAAGCCCGTGCCCTACCTGGCCGCCCGCGTCCCGGTGGGGGTGCTGGGCGGGCTGGTGATCACGTTGCTCGTGTACGGGGCCGGCGCCGGTGTCCTCATCCTCACCGCCTGGGCGCGCGGCGAGCGGTTCGACGGGATGGCACCCTCGCTCCCCCTGGTCGCCTACTTCGTGGTCGGCGGGATCGTCCTGCTGTTCCTCGACCTGTCGGGCGTGGTGGGCGTGCACACCCTGGAACGGCGGCTGGCGGTGCGCATGCTCGCCCCCGACCCGACCCGGGCCCTCGAACGCAGGATCGCCGAACTGTCCGAGAGCCGCGCCGGCATCGTGGCCGCCGTGGACTCCGAACGCCGCCGGATCGAGCGCGACCTGCACGACGGGCTGCAGCAGCGTCTGGTGGCCCTGTCGATGCTGGTCGGACGGGCCAGGCGGGGCCGACCGGAGCTGCTGGAGCAGGCGCACCAGGAGGCGCAGCAGGCGCTGACCGAATTGCGCGAGGTGGCCTGGCGGGTCTATCCCAGCGGCCTGGACACCCTGGGCCTCGGCGAGGCGCTGGCGGGGGTGGCCGAACGGTCGAGCGTTCCCGTCAAGGTAGCCTGCGACCTGCGGCGTCGGCCGCCGATGGCGGTGGAGACGGCGGCGTACTTCGTGGTGTGCGAGGCCGTCACCAACGCCGCCAAGCACGCCGGCGCCACGCTCATCACGGTCGAGGTGCACGAGGAGGACGCTGCGGTGCTCGTACGGGTGCGAGACGACGGCGCGGGCGGCGCGCAGGAGGCGGGCGGCGGCCTGTCGGGGCTGGCCAGACGGGTGGCGGCGCTGGACGGCGGCTTCGAGGTGAGCAGCCCGGTCGGCGGGCCGACCACGATCACGGCGGTGCTGCCGTGCGGGTGATCCTGGCCGAGGACTCCACGCTGCTGCGCGAGGGACTGGTACGGCTGCTGCTGGAGGAGGGCCACGAGGTGCCGACCGCGGTCAGCGACGGCGACGCGCTGGTCGCCGCGGTGGCCGAGCACGGGCCGGACATCGTGGTGGTGGACGTCCGCATGCCGCCGACCCACACCGACGAGGGCCTGCGGGCGGCGCTGGAGATCAGGCGGCGCTGGCCCGCCGTGAAGGTGCTGGTGCTGTCGCAGTACGTGGAGAAGAGGTACGCCACCGAGCTGATGAGCGCGGACGTCGAGGGCGTCGGCTACCTGCTCAAGGACCGGGTGGCGCAGGTCGGCGACTTCCTGGACGCGCTGGAGCGGGTGGGCGCGGGCGGGGCGGCCTTCGACCCGGAGGTGGTGCGCCAGCTGCTGGCCCGTACGACGCAGGTGGATCCCCTGGCCCGGCTGACGGCGCGGGAGCGGGAGGTGCTGGAACGGATGGCGCAGGGGCTGACCAACGCCTCGATCGCCCAGGCCCTGCACGTGTCGCAGAGCGCGGTGGAGAAGCATGTGAACTCGCTGTTCGACAAACTCCAGCTGTCGCACACGACCGGCTACAGCCGCCGGGTGCTGGCCGTGCTGCACTTCCTGGAGTCCTGACCTGCCGTTTTGTCTGGTGAAATAGGCATTCCACCGACAAGGAGTCGAACACGTCATGGCGAAGACCGTCGCGGCCAAGCTGCTCATCAAGCCGGAGTCCCGGGTGTGGATCTCCGACGCCGTCCACCTGCCGCTCATCGAGCCGCTGCCGGAGGGCGCCTCGCACGTCGAGGACCTCAAGGAGGCGGACGTGGCGCTCGTCTTCGCCGCCGACGCCGCCTCGGCGCGGCAGCTCCTCGACCGCCATCGCGACCAGGTGAGCGCGCCGCCGGTGCTGTGGGTCGCCTACCCCAAGGGAAACAAGTCCGACATCAACCGCGACACGCTCTGGCCGATCGTGGGCGAGTACGGGCTGCGGCCCAACGGGCAGGTGGCGGTGGACGAGGTGTGGTCGGCGCTCCGCTTCCGCGCCCTCAAGGAGGGCGAGCCCCCGTTCACGGGCGGCCGCTGACCCCTTGGTGATGTTCAACCCGAAAGCCGTCGGATCGGGTTGAACATGTGCTGAAATATCGCGACATGAGGACACTCAGGGGCGGGTTGGTGGGCCTCGTGGTCGGGGCGGTCAACGCCGTCATCGCCGCCGACGCGATCGTGCGGGATGACGACCTCGGCGCGATCCTCAGCAACGCGTTGATCTTCCTGGTCCCCTTCCCGCTCGGAGCAGCGGGCGCGGCGCTGCTGCGGATACCGCGCTGGTACGTCGTGGGAATCGCCGGGGCGATCGCGACCGCCGTGCTGGGCGCGGCCCTGGCAAAGCTGGTGCCCGACAACTACCTCTTCGGCTACGACGAGATGTGGACGATCGGCGTGTACGTGGTCGCGGGAGTGCTCGGCTTCGTGGCTGCGGTCTGGTGGGCGCGCGACTGGTGGGCCGGGATCACGGTCACCGGTCTGCTGGTCTCGACGCACGTGATCTCGCTCCAGGTGCGGGACCCGTGGCACGAGTGGCAGGAAGCGTTCGCCTTCCAGCGAGCGGGCATCCCGCTGGTTGCCTCGCACCTGCCGGGTCACAGGATGAGGCGGGCCGAGCTGTGGACGGGAGAGGAAGAAGGGACGGCGATCCTGCTCGAGTACGCTCGCCCGGACCACACGGAGATCCGCGTGCTCCTCCGTCCCGCCTCGGCCGCCACGCCCGGAGCCGCGTGCCGCTCGCCGTTCCCTGCCATCACGTGGGGGACGGACGGCGTCTCCTGCAGCTCGTCAAGGGATGACCGCTGGGTTCGCGAGGACTCGGGCGGGGACATCGCGGTGTTCGCCCGGCGCGGGAACGCGCTGGTCCAGGCCGACGGCACGGGTGCGACCTCGCAGGAGCTGTTCGCCCTCGTCGACACCCTGCGCCCGGTCACCGCCGCTCAGCTCGCACGCGTGTAGCCGCCGCAGCCGGACGGGCGCCGACGCGCCACCTCGATGTGTGTCACATCGCCGGCGCCGAGCCTGCGTGGTCGCCTCCTTGATGTCGGAGGTGTGCGAACCGGACGGTGATGGACAGGCCGCCTTCGGGGCGTGCGCCGGCGGTGAGGGTGGCGTGGTGAGCTTGGGTGACGGCGTTGACGATGGCGAGGCCGAGACCGTAGCCGTCGCGCCGGCCGTGACGATCGGGCGCCAGTTTCTGGAAGGGTTGAAAGAGGCGCTGGATCTGGTCGTCGGGGATGACCGGCCCGCTGTTGGTGACCGTGAGGGCCACCTGCGTGCCGGAGGTCTGAGTGGTGACCCTCACGTGCCCGTCTGCGTGGTTGTGGCGGATGGCGTTGTCGATGAGGTTGGCGACGAGGCTTTCGATCAGTTTCTGGTCTCCGGCCGTCACCGCGGGCGTCAGGTGTTCGGCCAGGTCGATGCCTGCCTGCGTTGCTTGGTCGCGGCGGGAGGCGAGCACTTTTTCGGCGACGTGGGCGAGGTCGAGGGTGTCCCAGCGGGTGACGCCGCGCTCGCTGGTGGCCAGGGCGAGCAGTGCCTGGACGAGCCGCTCCTGGTGTTCGCCCAGGGTGAGGGCCTCCTGGCAGGCCGAGCGCAGGGTCTCGGTGCCGGCATCGGGGTCGGCGAGGGCGACTTCGAGGAGGGTACGCAGGCCGGCCAGAGGGGTGCGTAGCTCGTGGGAGGCGTTGGCGACGAAGTGGCGTTGGGCGTCGAAGGAGGCTTGAAGGCGGGCGAACAGGTCGTCGAGGGTGTGGCCGAGTTCGGTCAGCTCGTCCGTTGGCTCGCCGAGGTCGAGACGCCGGTGGAGGTCTCCGGCGGAGATGATTCTGGCGGTGGTGGTGATGGCGCGCAGCGGGCGCAGGAACCGGCCGGCGACGAACCAGCCGAGAGCCAGGGCGAGGGGAATCAGAAGGACCAGGGCGACGGCGGATCCCGCGAGGAGTTGGGGCAGGCTGATCCCGGCTCCGGTTCCGGTGGTCACGCTCGATGGGGGGTGGCCTTTGGGCACGGCCGCGTGGACGGTGGCGAGCCCGACGTCGACGAAGGCGAGCACGAAGACCCCGGCGGCGTAGATGCCCGCCGCGTAGGCGAGCGCGAGCCGCGTCTGCAGGGACCTTCTGGCGAGTTGCCGGGTGGTCATGACGGCCCGATACGGTAGCCGCCTTCGCGGATGGTCTCGATCACGGGCGGATCGCCGAGCTTGGCCCGCAACCGGTGCATGGTGTGCTTGACGGCGCTGCTGAAGGGGTCGGCGGCCTCGTCCCAGACGCGCTCCAGCAGTTCCTCGGCGGAGATGACCAGGCCGGGTACGGCGAGCAGGCATTCGAGCAGGGCGAACTCCCGAGGGCTAAGCTCCAGGCGCCGGCCGGCCCGGAACGCGGTACGGCGGGCCGGATCGAGGGTGATGTCCCCGCATGCCAGGGTGGGCGGCAGCGGCGGGGTGGCGCGGCGGGCCAGGGCACGGACGCGGGCCACCAGTTCGGCGAACGCGAACGGCTTGGGCAGGTAGTCGTCGGCGCCGAGGCTGAGCCCGTCGACGCGGTCCTCGATCGTGCCCGAGGCGGTGAGCATCAGCACGCGGGTCTCACAGCGGCCGTGGGCGAGTTGCCGACAGATCTCGTCCCCGTGGACGCCCGGCAGGTCGCGGTCGAGGATCACCACGTCGTAGCGGGTGACGGCCAGGCGGTCGAGGGCCGCGGTTCCGTCCAGGACGACGTCGACGGCCATGCCCTCGCGGCGCAGCCCGGTTCCGATGGAGCGGGCGAGGACCTCGAAGTCCTCGACGACGAGGACCCTCACCGCCGCTCACCGCCGGTCGTCGTACGGGCGGCGCGGCCGCCGGGTCGAAATGGCATGCATCGACGATGCCAGATCCCAGGTTCCAGCCGGGTCGCAGGGGCTGCGACCGGGCTGGAACGGGGTGCCGCGTACAACCGTCGGCATGAGTCCGTTTTCGAACCCGGAGCCCGCTGCCAGGAGCGTCCCGGGGATCGTCGTCGCCGGGCTGCGCAAGCGGTACGGGGCGACCCTGGCCCTCGACGGCATATCCTTTTCCGTCCACCCGGGGCTGGTGACCGGCTTCGTGGGGCCGAACGGGGCCGGGAAGTCCACCACGATGCGGGTGATCCTGGGCGTGGACGCGGTCGAGGAGGGCACCGCGCTGATCGAGGGTCGGCCGTACCGCAGTCTTCGGCATCCGCTGAACCACGTCGGTTCCCTGCTGGACGCGTCGGCGCCGCACCCCGGCCGCAGCGGGCGTAACCACCTGCTGTGGCTGGCGCATTCGCAGGGCCTGGCCGCGCGGCGGGTGGACCAGGTGATCGAGCAGGTCGGCCTGACCCCGACGGCATCGTCTGGATGCGCGGCTTCCTGCGGTCGCTGGCCGCTCAGGGCCGCGCCGTGCTGGTGTCCAGCCACCTGATGAGCGAGGTGCAGGACACAGCCGATCATCTCGTCGTGGTCGGGCGTGGCAAGGCCATCGCCGACGCCGGCGTGGCCGAGCTGATCGCGGCCGTGTCCGGGAACCGGGTGGCCCTTCGGACCACGGCCGGGACGCACGCGATGAGGGCGCTCGCTCATGCCGGCGCGAGGGTGGCGGCCACCGGCCGCGACACCATCACCGTCTCCGGCCTGCCCGCGGATCGGATCGTGAGGCTGCTCAGCGAGAGCGCGGTGCCGTTCTCCGAGGTGTCGGCCCATCGCGCCCCCCTTGAGGACGTCTACCTGGAGCTCACCCGCGAGGCGGTCGAGTTCCGCGCCGGGACGCCCACCTTCGGGCTGCGTGCCCGTACGTGGCTGGTCACCGGCGCCGGGCTGGCGTCATGGGGTCGGCGCGACGGCGTCGCAGGGCCCGAGTGCCTGCGACGAGGACGGCGGAGACGGCGCGGCGGCGGGTGACCGGCGCCAGAGCAGGTATCCCGTCAGCGCGGCGAGCAGGCCGGCCAGGCCGGCCGCCGCGAAGCCGCCCGCCGGCACGGACGCGTCGATCGCCACTCCCACGACCGGGGAGCCGAGCGCGAACCCCGCGCTCGCCGCCGAGGACTGCAGGCCGGTCGCCTCACCTCGCACACTGGCCGGCGTCAGCCGGCTCACCGCGTCGGAGACCGTGGAAAGGGTCGGTGCGGTGAGCAGACCGGCACCGATGACGGCCACACACAGCCAGGGCCAGTCATGGGCAAGTCCGGCCGGAATCGTCACCAGCCCGAGCAGGCCGAGCAGCAGCCAGGTGGGCATCGGCCGGGGCAGCGCCCCGTACACCAGACCGCCCACGACGGACGTCACCCCGAACACGGCGACGACCACGGCCGCCCACGAGACCTGACCGGCTTCTTGAAGAGTGGCGACGATGGCCAGGTCGACGCCGCTGAGCAGCATCGCGACGCCGAACCCCATCGTCAGGACAGCGACCATGCGCGCCCCCAGCCACTCCCGGCGCCGGGGCCGGCCCGCTGCCTCGCCGACCATCTCGTCCTCGGCCCGCAGCGGCGGGTTGAGCAGGGCGATCCCTGCCCCGCCGACGACGATCGCGGCGCCCACTCCCCATGCCACCACCCCGGGAGACACCTTCGCCGCGCACAGGATCACCACCGCCGGCCCCACCATGTACGACAGCTCGCCCGCCACCGACTCCAGCGCGAACGCTGCCCGCCGCTGCCCTGCCGTCGTCATCGCGGCGATCGCCTGCCTGGTAACCGGTTGGACCGGCACCATCAGCAGGCCGGCGGCGAAGGAGGCGCCCAGCAAGATCACGTACGGCAGCACAGGAACGGTCAGCCAGAACACGAGCTGCGGCACAACCGTGGCCAGCAGCACGGTACGCAGGCCCCGCCGGTCGATCAGCCGCCCCAGCAGCGGGCCGCCCAGCGCGACCCCGGCGGTGAGCGCCGCCACCACGCCTCCCGCCGCCGCGTAACTCATGTCGAGGGCAATGACGACGTACATCGTCAACGCCATCGCGTCCGCCGTGATCGCGGTACGAGCGAGCAGCGAAATGCCCAGCAGTGGCGCCATCCCCGGCACCGCGAGCACCTGTCGAAATCTGGTCACCGATTTGACGGTAGGTCACCTGTCATGCCATAGGAAGTCGTCAATTCGTTGGACCAGGCATAATGAACGCTTATGGCCCGTGATCTCGACACCGCACTGCTGCGGTCGTTCGTCACCGCCGTGCGAGCGGGCAGCATCAGCCGTGCGGCGGCGGCGCTCGGCCGCACCCAGCCCGCGCTCAGCCAGCAGTTGCGCAAGCTCGAGAGGGCCGTCGGCAGTCCGCTGCTGCACCGGACGCCGTCCGGCGTCTCGCCGACCCGGGCGGGCGAGGAACTGCTGCCCTACGCCGAGCGCATTCTCGCGCTGTCGGCACAGGCGCTCGCCGAAACAGGACGTGCGCTCACCGGGCATTGCGGGGTGGGACTCCTCGAAGATCTCGCCGCCTCCCGACTTCCTCAGGCGCTCGCCGACCTCGCGCGGCTGCACCCCGACGTGACGCTGGAGGTGCTCAGTCTTTCCAACGCGGCGATGCGGGAGGCCTACGACACGGGCCGCGTCCAGCTCGTGCTCGACGAGGCCGCGGATCTTCCCTGGCCGCCGCGCTGGACGGTGCGTCTGCCGCTGGTCTGGGCGGTGGGGCAGGGTGTCGCCATCGACGCCGATCCGCTGCCGGTGGTGCTGTTCTCGAACACGTGCGCCTGGCGAACGTCGGTGCTGGAGACGATGGAAGGCACAGGGCGCCGCTGGCGGGTGGCGTTCGAAAGCAACAGCCTCGCCGGAGTACTCGCCGCGCTACGGGCCGGGCTCGGGGTCGCGGCGCTCCTGCCCGCCAACCTCGAGCCGGCCATGGCCTGCCACGACGCGGCCGCCTTGCCTGCTCTGCCGGACGTCGAACTCGGCCTTGCCCGCCACCCCGGTACCGAAGGTGACGCGCTCATCGACGCTGTGGAGACCGCCCTGCGGCGGATGATCTGAGCCGCGAAGTTCGACCCGGCCTGTCTCCGCCGCCATGGTGCGCTGCCCTCCCAGGTGTTGTCGGGGACGCCGGCGTTCGAGGGTATCTTCGGTTGTGCTGCCCACCTTGCCCGCTTGGCAGTCGAGCCGGTCGAGGAGTCGATATGCAGCCAAGGGGGTCGATCGATGAGCGCGGGCTATCCGAAGGGGCGACGGCGGCGTGCTGAGATCGTCGAGGCCGCGTTCGCCAAGTTCGCCTCGGTCGGGTACCGCAACGCGAGCATGGTGCAGATCGCTGCGGACTGCGGGGTTTCTCGGATGGGCCTGGCGCATCACTTTCCGACGAAGGAATTGCTCCTCGCTGCTGTGCTCGAGGAACGGGATCGAGTCAATGGCGAGTTGTTCTTCGCCGGATTCGACGCAACGGTGGATGGCTTGGACTATCTCTCTCGGCTTGCACGCGTGGTGGAGCACAATGCGACGGTGCCGGGCCTCGTGAGCCTGTACGCCGTGCTGTCGATCGAGGCCGCTGACCCGGCGCATCCCGCGCACGCGTACTTCGTCGAACGGTATACGCACATCCGCAGGGACATTCGCGATGCGCTTGAGGAACTCGACGCCCGAGGGCTTGTGCGGCCGGGCGTCCGCATCGCGGGTGCCGAATCGGATCTCATGGCGTTGATCGACGGTCTGCAGGTGCAGTGGCTCCTCGACCCGACCAGCGTGGACATGGGTGCCCGCTTCCGGCAGCGGCTCAGCGAGATGCTCCTGGTCGAGGTGCCCTGACCGACTGGGCGGCGGCTCACACCGTCAGCGTCTTCGACCGGCCGAACCTCCACAGAAGGCCGGCCGCGGCGACGACCGAGATCGCTTCGCCGATCGGCAGGCTGATCCAGATTCCTGTGGGCCCGCGCATGCCGAGCGCCAGGACGAGCGGCGCCTTGATGATCACGAGCGTGCCGATCGAGATCAGATACGACGGCGTGGCTCTGCCGAGAGACTGGAAGTAGGCGGAGATCAGAGGCGGGATGCCGGCGAAGACGAATCCGATCGCGATGATGCGCAGCGCATCGACCGTGACGGCCGTGGTTTCCGGATCGCCGATGAACAGTCCCACGAGCGGCTGCGCGAGCAGGGCGATGGGCGCCGCTGTTATGGCCCCGTAGATGACGGTGGCGCGCATGGCCAGCGTGAGAGTCCGGTTGACGCGGCCGGTCAGCCGGCGGCCGGCGTTGTAGCCGACGATCGGCTGAATACCCTGGGTGATGCCGATCTGCGGCGTGAACACGAAGGTCTGCAGCCGCGCGCACACCGCGTAAGCGGCCAGAGCGACCGCGCCGGTCGCGGCGAGAGTCGTGTTGATCAGGGCTGCCAGCAACGTGGCACCGAAGCCGGCGAGGAAGGAGGGGGCGCCCACCGCGAGCACGGCCCCGATCGTCGCCGGGTTCGGGCGCAGGTCAGCCAGCCCGATCCGGTACGGCCGACCGCGCTGGACGAAGAAGAACCAGACCGCCATGCCTGCCGACACGGCCTGGCCGCCGACCGTGCCGAGAGCCGCACCGGCGACACCCAGGCCGCAGGCAAAGATCAGCAGCGGATCGAGGACGATCTGCACCAGCACGGGTACGACCCACAGCATCGTCGAGAACCGCAGCCGCCCTTCCGCGCGCACCAGAGCCGAGAACCCGGTCGAGAAGATCGACCCCCCGATGATCACTGCCGCGTAGGGCCGCGCGTATTCGATCGTCGGATCGGATCCACCCAGCATGGTCAGCAGCGGATCGAGCGCGAGAAGACCGGCCACGGTGATCACCAACGCCACGAGCCAGAACACGACGAACGCGTTTCCCGCGGCGCGTGCGGCCCGATCGGGTCGGCCGGCACCGAGCATGCGCGAGACCACGGACGCGCCGCCGACGCCGACGGTCGTCGAGACCGCACCCAGCATCAAGATGACCGGTGCGACGAGGTTGACCGCTGCCAGTGCTGTCTCGCCGACGCCTCTGGCGACGAACCAGGCGTTGGTGAGCGCGTAGATCCCGTAAACGCCCACTGAGAGCGTCGTCTGCGAGCATGTCCACCACAGCAGCCGCCCGATCGGGCGGGTGCCCAGCGATTGCGTGTGATCGCGTACTGCCGGTCCACGCCGGCCCATCAGCGTGTCACCGGGTACGGCCGAACTGCGCCATCAGCAGATCAAGCTGCTCACGGCCGAAGTCGTAGGTCGTGGTGTCGGTGTGACCGCGGTACTTCGTCTCGACGATCATGATGACGGCCAGGTAGAGCGAGTACAGCCGGCGGCGCACCCTTTGCGCCTCGGACAATGCACCGAGCCCGTATCCCTGCATGAAGTCGGTGGGATCTCCGAAGACCGGCAGGTCGATCCCGGTGAGTCCGGCCTCCATGATCGGATCGCCATAGACGGCACGCTCGTGGTCGAGGATGGACACGATCTGACCGTCGCGGATCATCGAGTTCTTCGTCCAGAGATCGACCTCGACGAAACGGGGCTCGGTCACGGCATCGAGCGCGCTTGCGTTCTTGGCGAGCACGGCGCGGATCTCGTCGTAGTCCCAGCCTATGTCGACCTGGACGTGGGCGCCATCGGTGAGCGTGTCCTCGACCATCTTGGTGAACGCTTCTCGCCATGTTGCCGATCCCGGGCCTTCCAGCGGCCCGAAGTGCGGCCCCACGATGGAGTTCAGCTCCCGGTTGAGGGCGCCGAGTTGTCGTCCACCCGCAGTGATGACCTCAGCCGTCAGGCGACCATCTGCCGCCGCGAGGCCGAAGTTGTCGGCATCGACGTACTCCATGAAGAAATAGTCCGCATCGATCAGCTCCCGCGACAGATCCGCGTGATCGACCCGCGGCACCGGAACCCCAGTGCGATCCCGGACCAGCGCCATCGCGGCAAGCTCGTTGCGCATCATGTTCCGCTCACGGGTCAGCACCGCCACATCCCCGGGAGGGGCGATTTTCAGCACCGCCTGCTGCCCGTCACGAAGCTGAATTCGATACACCACGTTGAACCAGCCGTGCGTGATTTCCTCGGCGAAGTCGTCGCCGTCGGGCACGTGGGCGGTCCCATAGGCTCGCTCGATCATCGCCCGAAGCGTCTTGAGTGGCTGCCGGTTCTTCGTGATGCTCTCCATCGCAACTCCCATCCGGCGCCGCTCTCGCCGTGCCTCAGCTCCATTGCCTGCCGAGGGATCCTACAAGAAACCGGCAGGGGTGACGGGATTAGTCGATACGCCCTGCGCGGGCGCTGCGGAGCAGCCCGGCCAGCAGCGCGCCGATCGGGGCGCTGCCTCGCGGGTGGGCCGGCGACGGGGACGGCAGACATCGGCTTTCCGATCAGCTCACCGCAGTCACCTGCGCCTTTCCGTGCCGACGGCAGTGGTAGACGAACGCTGCGGCCTTCGCGGGGTCGCCCTGGCCTAAGCGGTTTGGTGCGCGGTGGCGACGGCCTTCTCGCGCCAGGTATCGATGTCCGACATGAGGGTGCGCTGATGCTGCTCAATTTCCTCGATGCAGTCCCCGCCGACAGCAAGGTGTACCGGTGGATGCTCCGCCGCGGCGACCTCGACGAGAAGCCGTCCCAGGGCCGCCGGATCGCCGACCTGCTGGTGATTGGCCTGCTCGGCGAAGGATCGCATCCCTGTACGGGAGCGCTCGTAGTCGGCCAGTTCCCGAGCGGGGCTGGCTTGCACGGAGGAACCGTCGAGGAAGTCGGTGCGAAAGTAGCCCGGCGCGACGTTGGTCGCCTTGATGCCAAACGGGTGCAGCTCAATCGCCAGCGACTCGGTGAATCCCGTGACGGCGAACTTGGTGGCGGAGTACATGGCGGCGCCGCCCACGTAGCCTGCGGCGGAGGAGAGGTTGAAGATGTGCCCTGACCGCTGCTGCCGCATGATCGGGAGCACGGCCCGGGTAACGCGCATGAGCCCGAAGACGTTCGTCTCGAACAGCTCGTGCACCTGTGCCTCGTCCGTCTCCTCGAAGTGGATCAACATGCCGCGGCCCGCGTTGTTGACCAGGACGTCGATACGTCCGAAATGATCCATGGCTGACTCGACCAGCGAGGCGTACACCCGCTCGTCGGATGTCGTGACGTCGAGCGGCAGCACCAGCAGGCGGTCGCTGAACCGCGGATCGGTGTTGTCGAGCATGCCGCTGCGGGTCGTCGCCACGACCGAATGCCCAGCCGCGAGTGCGGCGTCCGCGATGGCGCGGCCCAGTCCGCGGGATGCGCCGGTGATGAGCCATACCTGTGACATGAGTAGTCCTTTTCCAGTCCGTTGGGACACGGGAAACGTGGGGCTGTGGCGACGACCGCCGCGGCCATGAGCAGGACCGCGTTGAACACGATGGCCTGCGGCTCCCCCGCGGCGAGCGTGGACGCCCATGATGATGCCCAGGCCGGTGGCAGCCAACGGGGTGAGCTTGTCGCGCTGCTGGGTCAACTTGGTGACGCCGGCGCTGGCGAACAACACGGCCAGGTCGGAGCGGGAGCCTTTTCTCTGGCGCAGGGGTGAACGATGGGTGGGGGAGGAGGAGAGCCGGCGCGGCGTCAGACGGTGAACACGCGCTCGACTTCGTCGCGCTGCGTGTGCAGGTCCCAGTAGAGGGGGGCGATCTCCTCGGCCGAGGCCGTCGGCGCTCCGGGCGGGCCGTCGGTGCCGATCCACACGCCGATGGCGACGTGTGCGGCCTGGACGCCGGTGTCGGCCAGTTCCTTGTGCAGGCCGAGAACCCAGTTGCGCAGCGCGGCCTGGGCGGCGTTGACGTTGCCGAGCATCGGGGTGGGGTCGACCGAGCCGCCGCCGTTGGTGTAGAGCAGGGTGCCCGCGCCGGCCTCACGCATCGCGGGCAGCACGGCCCGGGTGGCGGCGATGGCCCCGTACAGCAGGAAGTCCATCCCCCACTGCACATCGGACGGGCTGGTCTCGGACGGGGCGGTGAGCGTCATGGACTCGATGCTCGGCGCTGGGGAGTACTCCAGGACGTCGATGCCGCCGAAGCGGGTGGCGGCGTCCTTGAGCGCCTGGGTGAGCGCGTCATGGTCGAACACGTCCGCCGGGAACGCGGCGGCGGTGATGCCCTCGGCGTCGAGCTGACCGACCAGGTCGTCGAGCTTGTCGCGGTTGCGGGCGATGAGAGCGACGTCGAAGCCGCGGGAGCCGAAGGTACGGGCGATGGCCAGGCCCATACCGGGGCCGGCTCCGACGATGGCGATGCTGGGCACAGTGAATCCTTTTCTGGAAAAGCCGTTGGGAAAGGGGTGGATCAGGCGACGGTGAGCGCGATCTTGCCGAGAGTGCCGGCGCCGAACGCCGTGAACGCCTCGCCGGCCTGCTCCAGGTCGTAGACGGAGGTCACCGGCACCGACAGGCCGCCCGCGGCGACCTGCCCGGCGAGCGCGGACAGAGTTTCAGCGCTCGGGGTGGCCCTGACCATCGCGGTCTGCAGCGTGCGCCCCTCCGGGGCTTCGGGGAAGCCCAGAGCGGAGGCGACGGAGCCGCCGTCGCGCGCCAGGGCGGTCAGCTCGGCCAGGTCACCCGCCAGGTGCAGCACCGCGTCCACCCCGCCTGGGGCGAGCGCCTGAACCTGCGCGGTCACGTCCTGGGTGTAGTCGACGAGGTGCACTTCAGCCTCGGTCAGCGCCGAGACGAAGTCGGCCTCGGGGCCCGGCTTGGCAGTGGCGATCACGCGTGCACCGCCGGCCGTGGCCAGTTGCACCGCAAGGGTGCCCACACCGCCAGTGGCGCCTGAGATCAGCACCGTCTTGCCCTCGATCGGGCCGAGCGAGGCGAGACCGTCGTAGGCGGCGGTGCCCGCCAGCCCGAGCGCGCCGGCGTCGCGCACCGTGACCCCCTCGGGCAGGGAGGCGACGCCGATGGCGGCAGGGACGGTGACGTACTGCGCCATCGACCCGGTACCGAGGTGCGGCTTGGTCACCACGCCGAACACCGCATCCCCGACCGCGAAGCCCTCCACACCCGCGCCGATCGCTGCCACGGTGCCGGCGAAGTCCTTGCCGGGGATCAGCGGGAAGCGGTGCTCCATCATCTCCCGCAGGAGCCCGGCCGCGGTGCCCAGGTCGAACCCGTTCACCGACGATGCCCGTACCCGCACCAGCAGCTCGCCGGCCTCCGGGCGCGGCGACTCCACCTCGGTCACCTCAGGGGTCCCGGGCACCTGCGTCAGCGTGACAGCACGCATCACAACTCCTCCAATCAATCTGGAAAGGCCTATCCGTTTCGCTGGCCAGCATAGCAGCAGAATCGGATAGGCCTTTCCAGTTCGGTAGAGTGGACCCATGAACCCAGGCGACCCGCAAGCCGACGACACCGCCCCATCGCTGCGCAGCGACGCCGAACGCAACCGCGAACGCATCCTGGCCGCCGCCCGCACCGTGTTCGCCCGCGATGGGCTGGGCGCCTCCATGGCCTCGGTCGCACGCGAAGCAGGCGTCGGCATCGCCACCCTGTTTCGCCGCTTTCCCGCCAAGGAAGACCTGGTCGCCGCCGTCTTCGCCGACCGCATGGACGCCTACGTCGACGCCGTCGCCATTGCCCTGGCCGACTCCGACCCCTGGCACGGCTTCACCGGCTACCTCCACACGGTGTGCGCCATGCAAGCCGCCGACCGCGGCTTCGCCGACGTGCTGACCATGACCTTCCCCACCGCCAAGACCCTGGAGGGCCGCCGCAGCCAGGCGTACGACGGTGTGGTGAGCCTCATCGACCGCGCCAAAGCCGCAGGCCACCTGCGCGACGACTTCACCCCGCAAGACATGGCCCTGCTGCTCATGGCCACCGCCGGTGTCATCGCCGCCACCGCCGACGCCGCCCCCGACGCCTGGCGCCGCATTCTCGCCCTGATGATCCAGTCCTTTGAGGCTCCGGCCCGCGGCCCGCTCCCCGCTCCGCCCGCACACACCGCCCTGTACCGGGCCATGATCAACCTCGGACGCCCAGACTCCCCTTCCCGCGAATCGACCGGAAGCTGATCTCGGCCGGGCGCTCTCACAAACGCGCGATTCCAGGAGAAGACCGCCAACACTCCTCGAATCCTGATGGCGGCGCCGCCGTTGGAGTGGCCGACCATGATGGCTGGGCCGGGGATGGTGCCGCCATGAACCGGTCATCGTCCAATGCGTCACGTAAAGCGGCTCGGGAGGTGATGCCGAGTTTGGGGAAGATCCGGTACAGGTGGGCGCTGACGGTCCGTGATGACAGGAAGAGCCGCTCGCCGATCTCCTTGTTGCTCAGCCCTGAGGCGGCCAGGCGGGCCACCTCCAGTTGCTGGGCGGTCATCCCGTGGGCGGCGTTGGGCCGCTGGGCGACCGCCACGCCGCTGGCCCGCAGCTCCTGCTCGGCCCGCTGCTGCCAGGCGGTCGCGCCGATACCGGCGAAAAGGTCCGCCGCCCGGCGCGGCTCGGGCCTCGCCTCGCCCGGTTGCAGGCGGCGGCGTTGCAGCTCGCCGAGTGCGAGCCGCACCCGCGCGTGGTCGAAGGGCCAGCGTTCGGTCCTGGGCAGCGCGAGCGCGGCCCTGAACAGCGGCACCGCCTCCTCGTCCGGCGCCACCAGCGCTTGGGCGGCCATGACGTGAAGGCGCAGCCGGGGAGCCCGCTCGGCACCGGCTGCGCCGAGGCCGTCAGCTACGCCGCGGCATCCGACCGGGTGGCCAGGCTGGTGCTGGCCAGCCCCGTGGTGTATCCGGACCCGCACGAGCTCCGGATCGCCTCGTGACGGCACCGCATCCCCATGCTCGACGACGTGCTGCTCAGGTTCTTCGCCGTCGACGGGTACAGCACGCTGGACGAGCCGACGCGCCAGTACCTGCTGAGACAGGCCGCGGACGCCTCCCCCAAGGCAACCGCCGACTCGCTGGCGGCGTGGGCCGCCGCCGATCCTGGCCCGGACCTGGCCCGCGTCACCGCACCCACGCTGATCATCCAGGGCGAGGGGGACGCGTTCGTGCCGTCGGAGGACAGCGGGACGCGCGCCGCACGGGCGATCGCAGGAAGCTCGGTTGTGACCATCCCGGACGCGCCGCACGGGGCCCCACTCACCCACCACGAGCAGTGGAATGAGCTCGTCGTGGAGTTCCTGGCGAGATGACGGCACGCAGCGACGGTACGTCCCGCGCGGCGGACCGGGGTATCAGTCACGTGACGTATCTCCCAGGGCATCGCGCAGCTGGCCGCGTGAGGTGATGCCGAGCTTGGGGAACGCCCGGTACAGGTGGGTGCTGACGGTGCGGTGCGACAGGTAGAGCTGCTGGCCGATCTCGCGGTTGGACAGCCCGGAGGCGGCCAGCCGGGCGATGTGCAACTCCTGCGAGGTGAGCAGCTCGGCGGCCGGCGGGACGCGCAGGTCACTGGCCTCGCCCGCCGCCCGCAGCTCCTGGCGGGCCTTCTCCCCCCAGGCGAGCAGCCCGAGCACGTCGAAGGCGTCGCGGGCCGCCCGCAGGGGCACGCGTGCTTCCTGGATCCGCCGCCGGCGGCGCAGCCACATGCCGTGGGCGAGCAGCAGGCGCGCCCGCGCGGTGGGCCAGGACGACAGGTCCGCGCTCAACGCGGTCTGGAAGAGCGCCTCGGCGTCGGCGTCGTCGGCCAGCAACGCACGCGCGTGCCGAAGACCCAGGTGCAGGAGTGGAGACCGGGTCCGGGCGGCCACCTGCTCCAGCTCCGCCACCGCCCGCCTGGCCCTCTCCTGCAGGCCGGCCGCGACCGCGGCCTCGGCCAGCTCGCTGATCACCCACTGCCGCCAGATCTGGTGATGGGCGGCGTCGCCCGGCTCGAACAGCCGCCACAGGTGTCCGAACGCCTCGTCGTACCGCCCGGCGCACAACGCGATCACGCCCCGGGCATGCTGGAGTATCGCCACGGCCGAGCTGATGGCGACGGTGCCGAGCGCGCGCTCGCCCTCGGCGGCCAGCGCCAGGCCGCGTGCCTCCTCGCCGCGGAGCCCGGCCAGCAACGCCAGCACCCCCAGGGCCGCGGCCTGCCAGCGCGGCTGCGCGGTCTCGCGGGCCAGGCGCTCGGCCTCCTCAGCGACCAGCAGCGCCCCGGCCCAGTCGCCGCAGAAGACCTGGCGCCACATCTGCGTGCTGAGCGCCTGCGTGAGCAGGCCCAGCCTGCCCTGGGTCCGCAGGTCGGCGATCGAGGCGTCCATGAAGTCGCCGACCAGGTCGAAGGCGCCGACCGTGCTCGCCGCGACGCCCAGAAGCCGGGTCATGGCCCCGTCCGGCCGGGCGCCGCGCACCTTGGTCAGGCGCTCGATGACGTCCGCCCCGCGCTCCGCCGGCCCCGCCGTGGCCAGGGTCATCAGCAGTTCGGGGTCGTCCTCGCCGGCCGCGAGCCGCTCGGCCAGGGCGATGACGCGCCGGCGCTGCTCCCATCCCGGGTCGGTCCACCAGCAGCGGATGGCCGCCGCCCGGACGAAGTTGAGCGCGAGCTCGCGATCACCCGCCGCCTCCACCGCTTCGGCGGTCGTGACCAGCCGCCGGATCCGCGCGGGGCCCTCGTTGCGCCCTTCTTCCAGCACCTCGCTCAGCCAGGCGGCCCTGGCACGCCGCAGCTCGCCGACGAGGGACGGCTCGGCCAGCGTGAGCAGCTCGGCGGCCTGGTCGCCGCGGCCGAGCTCGAAGGCCAGTTCGGCCGCGGCCAGCAGGCGATGGGCGCCGGCCGTGGGCTCCTCGCTGACCTCCGCCGCACGGCGCAGGGCGGTCACCGCCACCGGGATCGCGCCGCGCTGCCGGGCCCGCGCGGCCACGCCCTCCAGCTCGGCGGCGACGGACTCGTCTCGATGAGCGATCGCCGCGGCGCGGTGCCAGGCCCTGCGGTCCGGGTCGCGGCCGTGCACTCGGGCCAGCGCGGCATGGGCGGCCAGGCGATCGGTGCGACCGGCCTTATGGTAGATCGCCGAGCGCACCAGCGGATGCCGGAAGCGCAGGGCCTGCTCGTGGAGCTCCACCAGCCCCGCGTCCACGGCCGGGGCCAGCGCCTCGGCGGTCATCTCGGCACCCGTCACCATCGTGCCGCCGGCGAGGGCGTCGGCCAGATCGTGGCCGTCGTTGGCGGCGGCCACGAGCAGCAGCCCGCTGGTGTGGGGCGGGAGCTCGGCCAGCCGCACGGCGAAGGCCCGCTCCAGGCGCGCCGTGAGCGGCAGTAACCCCGCCTCGGCTGTGACCGTCCCGGCATCCAGCGCGAGCGGCAACTCAACCAGGGCGAGCGGGTTGCCGGCCGCCTCGCTGAGCACGCGCCAGCGCATGCCGACGCCGAGCCCGTCGGTCTGGGCGTCCAGGAGCGCCTCGGCCGCGGCAGGATCCAGGCCGCCCAGCCGCAGTTCAGGCACATCGCTGTCGTCCAGGGTGGTGGGGTAGCCGTCGCGGATGGCCATCAACAGCACGATCGGATCCGAGCGCACGCGCCTGGCCACGAACCCCAATACCTCGATGGTGGGCCGGTCCAGCCACTGAAGGTCGTCCACCACGATCAGCAGCGGCTGCTGGGCCGCCGCCTCACCCAGCAGGTTGAGCACGGCCAGCGCGACCAGGAAGGGTTCGGGGTGGCTGACCTCGGCCATCCCGAAGGCGCCGAGCAGGGCCTCCCGCTGGGGGGTGGGCAGCTGATCGGCGGCGCCGAGCATCGGCCGCAGCAGCTGGTGGAGCCCGGCGAAGGGCAGGTGCGTCTCGCTCTGCACCCCGGACGCGCTGGACACCATCACATCGCGTGCCTCGGCCCGCTCCGTGGCGACCGCCAGCAAGGCGGACTTGCCGATGCCCGGCACGCCGCGGACGACCAGGGCGTCACCGCGCTCGCGAATGCGGTCGACGAGCCCTTCGAGCTCCGCCACCTCGCGGTCGCGCCCGAAGAGCGTGATCATGCGACGCCTCGCCCCGGAGCCCCCATGATCGAATTGTCGCATAAGTACGTCATATGACGAATGACTGGTTCCTTGACTTCTCCTAGCATCGGCGTCGCATCTGTCCTTGGAGCCGCTCGTGATCAAACCCGTCCTGGAGCCGGCTGCCCAGGCCTTCGCCGATGCCACCGCCAACCCGCCCTACCTGCACTTCCTGCCCCTCGAAACGGGCCGCCGGGCTATGGCCGAGGTGCAACGCCCGGACATCCGCGTGCCGGGCGTCATCCGGCAGCCGATCCCCGGGACGCGGCTCACCCTCTTCCGCACCGATGACGCCGAGGGCCCGCTGCCCGCGGTGCTCTACCTCCACGACGACTGGGTGTTCGGGGGCGAGCACGCCCACGAGCGGCTGGCCCGCGAACTGGCACACGAGTCGGGGGCGGCGACGGTGTTCGTCGACTACAGCCTCTCGCCCGAGGCCCGCTACCCTGCCGCACTCGACGAAGGGCTGGCGGCGCTGGACTGGGTGCGTGCGCACGGCGGCGCCTTCGGCCTGGACGCCTCGAAGATCGCGGTGGTGGGCGGCAATCTGGCGGCCGCGCTGGCCCTGGCCGCCCGCGGGCGTCTGGCCGGGCAGGTGCTGCTGTGCCCGGCCACCGACGCGTCGTTCGACACCGTCTCCTACCGGGAGTTCGCCGAGGGCTACTTCCTGCGCGCCGACGGCATGCGCTGGTGCTGGGACCAGTACACCGCGGACAAGGCGCAGCGCGCCGAGATCACCGCCTCGCCGCTGCGGGCCACGACGCGGGAACTGGCCGGCCTGCCGCCGGCCCTGGTCATCACCGCCGAGGCCGACGTGCTGCGGGACGAGGGCGAGGCATACGCCGCCAAGCTGCGGGCGGCGGGCGTGCCCGTGACCGCGGTGCGCTACCACGGCGTCATCCACGGATTCCTCACGCTCAACGCCCTGCGCGGCACCCATGCCGCCCAGGCGGCGATCGATCAGGCCGGGCGCTATCTGGCCCGGGTGCTCGGCACTGTCAACGGGAGGCGACCATGACAGGCAGACCGGTGACCAAGGCCGCCGTCATCGGCACCGCGATCGAGTTCTACGACCACGCCCTTTTCGGCCTCGCCGCGGCGATCGTCGTCAACGGACAGTTCTTCCCCGCCGACAGCCCCGCCGCGGGCACCCTCGGCGCCTTCGCCGCGTTCGCGGTCGGATTCCTGGCCCGTCCCCTCGGCGGTGTCGTGTTCGGCCACTTCGGCGACCGCATCGGACGCAAGCCCACGCTGGTCGTGACGCTGCTGCTGATGGGACTGGCCACGGCCGGCATCGGGCTGCTGCCCACCTACGATCAGATCGGCGTGGCGTCGCCGGTCCTTCTGGTGCTGCTCCGGCTGGCGCAGGGGTTCGGCGCGGGAGCCGAGTACGCGGGCGCCCTGGTCCTGGTGGCAGAGACCAGTGACCCTCGCCGGCGGGGCCTGTGGGCCTCACTTCCCGGTGCGGGCGTCCAGGTCGGAATCCTGACCGCCACGCTGGTCTTCACCGCGGCCGCGGCATTGCCGTCGTTCGAGACGTGGGGCTGGCGGTTGCCGTTCCTGCTCAGCCTCGTGGGCGTGGGTGTGGGACTGTTCGTCAGGTTCCGGACCCCGGAGTCGGAGCTCTTCGAGCGCGAGCGTGCGCGCGGGTTGAGCCGTTTCCCGGCGCTGGAGGTCGCCAGGAGGCAGCCGCGGAGCCTGCTGATCGCCGTCGCGGCCAACGCACCCTTCGGCGCGCTCGCCTACATCATCAATGTCTTCCTGCTGTCGTACGTGACCAAGACGGTCGGACTGCCGGCCACGGTCGGTCTGGTCGCCAACGTGTTGTCCTCCGCGGTGGCGATCGCGGTCTCGCCGCTGTTCGGGCTGCTTGCCGACCGCGTCGGTCGCCGTCCCGTCTTCCTCGGCACCGCGTTCTTCCTCGCCGTGTACGCCTTCCCGATGTTCTGGCTGGTCGACACCGGCCGCCCTGAGCTGGTGATCCCCGCGGTCACGCTGGGGTACGGCGTCTGCGTCGCCGGGATGTTCGCCGTGCTGGCCTCGCTGCTCACCGAGCTGTTCGACACCCGCTACCGCTACAGCGGCATCGCGATCGCCCGCGAGTGGACGGCCGCGCTGACCAGCGGTCCCGCCCCGCTCGTGGCGGCAGCCCTGGTGGCGGGCGCCGGTGGCGCGTCCTGGCCCATCGCCCTCCTGCTGGTGGTCTGCGCGGCGATCACCTTCACCGCCGTCCTGTTCGCCCCGGAAACCCGCCGCCGCGACCTGAGCGAGACCGCCGGCAAACCGCCTGTCCGTACGAGTGCAGCCATCTGACCGACAGCCGCCGAACCGCGCGGATCTGGCATAGAGCCCACCGACACCGGCCCCGAAGGCCCGCCCATCGAGGTGTTGGACGCCATCCGGGCCGGGTTCGCAGCCGACCTGAAGGACCTGGTCGTCCGCTTCGCCGCATCCGGCTGGACATGCCGCTGCATAAGTCACCCGTTGCCGCCTCGAGTGCAGTCAACTGACGGATTACCGGCCGGGGTCACCAGCCTAGCTTCGAAGCACATCGAGACCGCACCGAGAAAAGGACCCCGAATGCCCTACATCACCGCCAACGACGGAGCCCAGATCTTCTACAAGGACTGGGGCACCGACGGATCCCCGGTCCTGTTCAGCCATGGCTGGCCGCTCAACTCCGACGCCTGGGAAGCGGCCGCTCTCTTCCTCGCCGAGCACGGGCACCGCGCCATCGCCCACGACCGGCGCGGCCACGGCCGCTCATCGCAGACCTGGCAAGGCAACGAGATGGACACCTACGCCGACGACCTGGCCTGCCTGATCGAGCAGCTCGACCTGCGGGACCTCACCTTGGTCGGGCACTCGACCGGTGGCGGGGAGGTCGTCCACTACGTCGGCCGCCACGGCAGCGGCCGCGTCTCGAAGGTGGTCCTCGTGTCCGCTGTACCGCCGCTGATGCTGCGCAGCGACGACAACCCCGAGGGCCTGCCGATCGAGGTCTTCGACGCGATCCGTGCGGGCGAGGTCGCGAACCGGTCCCAGCTCTACCGGGACCTGGCCGACGGCCCGTTCTTCGGGCACAACCGCAGGCAGGACGTCGCCCAGGGCTTCCGGGACGCGTTCTGGCTGCAGAGCATGGCATGCGGGCACCGAGCCGCGTACGAGTGCATCGCGGCCTTCTCGGCCACTGACTTCCGGCCGGATCTGGCGAAGATCGACGTCCCCACCCTGGTCATTCACGGCGACGACGACCAGATCGTGCCGTTCGAGGTCGGGGGTGAGCGGTCGGCCGAAATGATCGACGGCGCCGTTCTGAAGGTCTACGAGGGCAGTGGGCACGCCCTGCCCGACACCGACCGCGACCGCCTGCACGCGGACCTGCTCGCGTTCATCAACGCCTGACCTGACCAAGGAGCCCTCATGAGCGGCAGCATTCGTCCCGACACCGTGGTACTCGTTCACGGCCTGTGGATGACGCCCCGCAGCTGGGAGAACTGGGTCGAACACTACGAGGCCAAGGGCCTCACCGTGCCGGGCTTCGAGATCGAAGTGGAGGCGCTGCGCGAAAACCCGGACGTCATCGCCAAGCTGACCGTCCCCGAAACCGTCGACCACCTCGCCGGTGTCATCGAGGCCGTCCCGACCCCGCCGATCAGCATCGGTCACTCCTTCGGCGGCACACTCACTCAGCTGCTCCTGGCCCGCGGGCTGGGATCCGCCGAGCACGCAACGGCCTCCAGCGGCACCTCCGCAAGATCCTGATCAGCGCGAACGAAGGTTGGCCCACCATGAGGCCTTCACCCGACGTGGGCGGGCCGCCGGCGACCTGGACGCCACGCCCAAGGTCTACCCCGGCGTCTTCGAGCAAGTTCGACAACGACTTCCTCGCCTTCCGGAACTCCCAAGGAGCATCGCGCATGACCCCCCTACGCCGACTCGGCCGGCTGCTGGGCGCCCTCGTCACGAGCTGCGTCCTGATCCTCGGCCTGAGCGGAGCAACCGCATCCGCCGCCTCGGCCACCACAGCCTCCGGCGCCAAGCCGACCGTGGTGCTCGTCCACGGCGCGTTCGCCGACGCCTCCGGCTTCAACGACATGATCACACTGCTGGGGGCGGCCGGCTTCCCGGTGATCGCGCCGGCCAACCCGCTGCGCGATGTCGCCGGTGACGCCGCCTACATCTCCAGCGTCCTGGACACCATCACCGGCCCGATCATCCTGGTTGGCCACTCCTACGGCGGCATCGTCATCACCAACGCCGCCCGCGGCCACGACAACGTCAAGGCCCTGGTCTACCTCGGCGCGTTCGCGCCCGACCAGGGAGAAAGCGCCCTGCAGCTCGCCGGCCAGTTCCCCGGCAGCAAGCTGGGCGAGGCGCTGCTGCCTCGGCACTACCCGCTGCCCGACGGCACCATGAACGGCATCGACGGCTACATCACCGCCGACAAGTTCCGCGAGGTGTTCGCCGCCGACCTGCCCCTCGCCAAGACCCGGCAGATGGCGGCCACCCAGCGTCCCGGCAGTGTCACCGGCCTGTCCGGCGGCAGCGGCGAGCCGGCGTGGAAGACCATCCCGTCCTGGTACCTGATCCCCACCCAGGACAACGTGATCCCGCCCGCCGCCCAGCACTTCATGGCCGAACGCGCCGGCAGCAAGGTCCGCGAGATCAGCTCCTCGCACGTGGTGATGATGTCCCACCCCACCGCCGCGACCGCGGTGGTCCTGTCCGCCTACGCCGCAACCCGATAGAGGGAGCCGACATGAAACCCGACACGATCGTCCTGATCCACGGCTTCTGGGTGACCCCCCGCAGCTGGGAGCACTGGATCACCCGCTACGAGGCACAGGGCTACAAGGTCCTGGCCCCCGCCTACCCGGGCTTCGAGGTGGAGGTCGAGGCGCTCAACGCCGACACCACGCCGATCGAGCAGGTGACCGTCCCCCAGATCATCGACTCCCTGGAAAAGCTGATCAGCGGTCTGGACACCCCGCCGATCCTCATCGGGCACTCCGCCGGCGGGGTGTTCACCCAGATCCTGCTGGACCACGGCTACGGCGCGGCCGGCGTGGCGATCAACTCCGCGCCCACCGAGGGCGTCCAGGTGATCCCGCTGTCGCAGCTGAAGGCCACCTTCCCGGTGCTGAAGAACCCCGCCAACCGGCACAAGGCCGTGGGCTTCACCTTCGAGCAGTGGAAGTACGCCTTCACCAACACCTTCCCCGAGGAGGAGGCGCGGGCCACCTACGAGCGGTACCACATCCCCGCCTCCGGCCCGATCTTCTGGGGCAGCGCGCTGGCCAACATCCACCCCGGCAAGGACGACAACTACGTCAACTACCACAACGACGACCGCAAGCCCCTGCTGTTCATCGCCGGCGAGCACGACAACCTGATGCCGCCGAAGATCCAGCGCTCCAACGCCAAACACTACAAATCACCGAACACGATCACCGAAGTCATCGAATACCCCGGGCGCTCCCACCTGATGCCCGCCCAAGAGGGCTGGGAGGAGATCGCCGACCGCGCCCTGGCGTGGGCTCTCCACCACAGCTGACACCCTCGAAAAGGAGCGCGTTCCATGTCGGACGTCAGGTTCAGCCACATCGGCGGTCCCACCGTCCTCATCGAGTTCGACGGCTGGCGACTGCTGACGGACCCGACCTTCGACGCCCCCGGCCGGACCTACGCGTTCGGCTGGGGAACCTCCTCCCGCAAGCTCACCGGTCCCGCCCTCGCCATGGCCGACATCGGGCCCGTGGACGCCATCCTGCTCACCCACGACCATCACGGCGACAACCTCGACGACGCCGGGCGCGTCCTGCTGACCACCACCAGAACCACGATCACCACCCCCTCGGGCGCCCGCCGCCTCGGCGGGACCGCCCGTGGGCTCAAGACTGGGCAGACCACCCGGCTGGAAGCACCCGGCAGGGTCGCGATCGACGTCACCGCCACCCCGTGCCGGCACGGGCCGCCGCTGAGCCGGCCGATCACCGGCGAAGTGATCGGCTTCGCCCTCACCTGGCCCGGCCAGACCCACGGCCCGCTCTGGATCACCGGCGACACCGTCTACCATCGCGCACTTCGCCGGGCCGCCGCCCGGATACGGCCAGGCACGGTACTGCTCCATCTGGGCGGCGTCGGCTTCCCTCTCACCGGGCCGCTGCGCTACACGATGACCGCGAGACAGGCCGTACGGCTGTGCGAGGTCATCACCCCGCACACGGTCCTGCCGGTGCACTACGAGGGATGGCAGCACTTCCGGCAGGGCCGCGACGGCATCGAGCGGGACCTCCTGCTGGCACCGAAGCAGATCAGCAGCCGGTTTCACTGGCTGCCCACCGGATCGACGGAACAAGTGCAGCTCTAGATGACACATGGTCACAGAAGATCGATCAGGCCCTTGACCCGCTCATCTCGTGAAGGACATTGAAACTCCCGCGCAGACGGGGCTCCCCGGCCGATGCCGGCAAGGGCCGGGGGCGTAGTACGTCGTCACGCTCGAAGCGAGCGACAGTCAGGCCGCGTCGTCGGCGAAGTGCGACAGGACCATCTCGACCAGTGCGGCGACGTCGGCATCCACCATCGGCTCGCCGGTCATGCCCATCCGGTGGAGCAGGGTTCCGACGACGACGTCGATGAAGAACAGGACCCGGTGCTCCGGCTCGCCGAGCGCGTCCTGGAGTGCGAGCCGGTACGGGTCCTGCAACTGTGCGGACAGGATCTCGCGCAGGGCCGGGTCGCTGACGGCGTCGCTGAACACGCCGGCGAACGCGTCGCCAACCCCGGGCTCGCTGATCTTCCCCGCGATCCAGTGGATGGCCGAGGACATGAGCTCGGCTCGACTGGTGCCTTCCAGTGGCACCGGGCCGAACACGTCCAGGAGGCAGTCCACGATCAGCGCGCCCTTCGACGGCCAGCGGCGGTAGATCGTCGTTTTCGCGATCCCTGCCGCGGCGGCGATGCGGTCGACGGTGGCGCGCGCGTAGCCGAGCTCCTGGACCGTGCTCAGAGTCGCGGCGAAGACCACGTCGTTGACGCCGGCGCGCGGGCGGCCGGGTGGTCTGGCGGATGTGGTCGAGGTCATGACCCCACGATAACCTATTTCGCTACTATCGGTATCGATACTTTGGTAGCGCAATTATGGGGCTGAGGAGGATCAGAAGCGGAACCGCACGATGCGGGTGGACCGCTTCATGCCCGGCAGCAGATTCATGACGCGGTACATGCGGCGTACATTCGGGGGCGCCTTGGCCATCAGCACCGGCGAGTCGTACATCGGCGCCTCATCGACGTATTCGAGCCGCGGGTGCCAATCGGCCAGCTCTGCCGGGTCGTTGAAGCCGCAGTGGAACCGGGTGCCGTACTTGCGCAGCGTGGGATCCCATTTCGAGGTGCGCCACGCCCAGACCGGCACCGTGTCGAACTGTATCTGTCCGGCGGGAAAGGCATCGACGACGCTGATCAGCAGCCGCCGGACGTCAGTCTCGGTCAGATAGGGCACCAATCCCTCGGCGATCATCAGCACCGGCCGGCCGCGGGGAATGCGTTCCAGCCAGGTCAGGTCGGTGACACTGGAGTCGATCAGGGTGTAGTGCTCGCGTGGCGGAAGGAATTGCCGCCGCAGGTCGATGACGGATCGATAGTCCAGGTCATACCAGTCGACGGTGGCGGGCGGGTCGATCCGGTACACCCGGGCGTCGAGACCGCAGCCTAGGTGCAGCACCACCGCGTCAGGGTGATCGGCGAGGAAGCTTCGCGCCCAGTCGTCGTGGGCCTTGGTGCGCACCACGGCGGCGAGGCCCATCTGGCTGGTGCCGAATCTGCGCTTGTCGTAGCCGGGGTCGAGGCGGCGCATCGCCTGCTCGGCGTACTCGTCACCGAGGATCGGGTCCGGTAGTCGGTTGTCCAGCGCTTTGGCCTTGAGGACGGGGCTTAGGGTCTGCTGCACTCCGACGAGTTCGGTGTCTCCCATACAGCTACACTAGACTTATTTCACGAATTTCGTGAAGTTCGCGAACAAACAGTCAAAGGCAGATAGGAGCTTCGGTGACACGAGCGGACGAGAACGCCATTGCCGGCTACCAGGAACGGTTCGCGCAGATCATGGTCGAATCCGGCATGCCCCGGATGGCCTCGCGCGTATACGCCGCGCTGCTGGTCACCGACTCCGGCAAGCTGTCGGCCGCCGAACTCGCCGAGCGACTGGGCGTCGGCGCGTCAGCGATCTCGGGGGCGGTCAAGTACCTGGTGCAGGTGCGGCTGGTCGAACGCGGCCGCGAACCCGGTAGCCGACACGACTTCTGCCGCATCCACGAGCACACCTGGAGCCACTACATCAGCCAGTCCGACCCGGTGCTGGTCCGGCTACAGGAAGGCGCCGGCGAGGGCATCGCGGTCTTGGGTCCCGACTCTCCCGCCGGACGGCGGCTGGACGAGACCCGACAATTCTTCGCGTTCGTACGCGAGGAGATCAAGCGGTCGATGGCGAAGTGGCAGCAGCTCCAGGAGGCTGAACGCGAGCCCGGTTAGAGGCGTGCGCTGTGAATTCGCTGGTGGCGCGAGCGTTCGCGGCCGTGCCCCTCCCAGGGATTCCGGAGGTCAGGACCGTCTCCGTTGGATTTTCCACCAGCCCGGGCCCCCGTCAGGTAGCGGTGTCATCTTCTGGACGCAGGACGGCGGCGTCGGCGTGGTGAACCTGGCCGCCGTTTGGGGCCACTTCACGTCGCCGGGATTCGAACGGTCCTCGTTTCAGACGCCGTCATCGTCCACGACAGTGGCACTGGCGGTGCTGGCCTCGGGCAACGCCACCATGCGGATCCGTCACGATGCCGAGACCGAAAACCTGTCCATGCGCGCCCGGTCAGGCGCCCTCACCAACCCCGAGCCACCGGCCCGCAAGCCCTTACCCCGCCGCCCCTCGGCCATCGACCCGGTCCAGCACCTCATCGACTCCACAATCGAGAACGCCCTACAGAGGTCTGGACACAACTCATGGACGAGTACGACGTCTCGACCTCCTACGGCCTGATCAGGCTCTATGTCCACAACCAGACGACGCGCTGACTGCTCAAACTTCGTTGTCACAGGGCACTTGCGGCAAACTCGTCCGGCGTGCCTGTGGGCCCGTCTCTATGGTGCGGTGGTGGTCGGGGCGCGCTCGTCCAGCAGGCCCTCCGCACGCAGGTCGGACCACACCTGCGCCGGGACCTCCGCGCCGAACGCGGTGAGGTTGCGCCGCACCTCGTCCGTGCTGCGCATGCCCACCACGATGCCGGCGACGACGGGGTGCAGCAGCGGGAAGGCCATGGCCATCTGCGGGACGGTCACGCCGTGCACCTCGCAGACGTCCGCGATCCGGTGCGCCCGCCGCAGCAGTTCCGGCGCGGCGGGGGCGTAGTCGAAGCGAGCCCCGGGCGCGGGCCGATCGGTCGCCAGCAGGCCGGAGTTGAAGACGGAAGCCGCCAGCACTGAGACCCCGCGCTCGGCGCAGGCGGGCAGCAGCTCGTCCAGAGCGCTGTGATCCAGCAGGGTATAGCGGCCGGAAAGCATCACCACATCTGCGTCGGTCTCCCGTACCAGGCGGGTCAGCTTGCCCGGGTGGTACATGCCCGCGCCGATCGCGCCGACTACGCCCTCGGCGCGCAGCTCGGAGAGCGCCGGGTAGCCGTCGCGCAGCGCGGCCTCGAAGTGCTCCTCGGCATCGTGCAGATACAGCACATCGATCCGGTCCACGCCGATGCGGGCGAGGGAGTCCTCGACGCTGCGCCGGATACCGTCGCGGGAGAAGTCCCACACCCGGCGGTGGGTGGCCGGCACGGCGAACCCCTCGTCCAGCGCCCGCCCGGCTCTTGAGGAACCAGCAGCCGGCCGACCTTCGTCGAAAGCGTGAACTCCGTCCGCGGCTTTCCGCGCAGCAGGTCGCCGATGCGGCGTTCGGAGTGGCCGATGCCGTAATGCGGCGAGGTGTCGAAGTAGCGGATCCCGGCGTCCCAGGCCGCGTCCAGCGCCTGAGCTGCGGTGTCGTCGTCCAGGGGTGCGAACAGGCCGCCCAACGGGCCGCCCCCGAACCCGAGTTCGGTGACTTCAACCTCGGTGTGGCCGAGTCTGTGGGTACGCATACGGCGACTTTCCTTCGTGTGAGGACCCGACTCCCTGCCGGGCCTTGGCTTACTGGACTTGAATGCTGATCAGGCCGTCCACCACCGCCAAGGTGAGCGAACGTGCACAGCGCGGTGGACAGGTACGGCTGATCACCGCCGGCACCGCCAGAGCGGAGGGGTCTCATTCGGCCGGGGATCGTGATCGAGTCGTCCGGGGAACGGCCATGCCCCCGAGGGCAAGTGCGGTGACCAAAGCCACGAGCACGCACACGCCCGGCCAGCCCGCCTGGCCATAGGCGCGTATCCCGAGCCATGATCCCACGCTGCCACCCACGTACATGCAGGCCATGTAGGCGGTGTTAAGCCTGCTGCGGGCCTTGGGATCTAGGCCGTAGATGCGGACTTGGTTGGCGACCATCCCGGATTGCATGGCAATGTCCAGCAGCAGAGAACCTAGTACGAGCCCCGCCAGGCCCAGCGTCCCGCCGAGACCGCCGATCGCGAGCACAGGCGCCGAGGCGATCACCCCGATCAAGCAGATGAGATTGACCGCGTCCGGCCCGTGCCGGTCCACTTGACGTCCTGCGATTGGCGTGCACATCATCGTTGCTGCGTTGACCAGGGCCAGCATGCCGACCGCTGTCGCGTCCAGGTCGTAGAGCGGACCGGTCAACAGCAGCGCGACGCCGGTCCAGACCGCCGAAAACCCGGCGAAGACCGCCGACTGATAGAGGCACGAACGGCGCAGTTCCGGCTCGCTGCCCAGCAGACGCAGTGGCTCGATCAGCAGCGAAGCGTACCGCTGCGCCGACAGCGGGGCCGTCGCCGGCAGCACCCGGAGCAGCAGGAGCGCGACGATCACGACGAGTGCCGCGGCCATCAAGTACGGCGCCCGCCACCCCAGCCACTCGGCGAGCGCCCCACCGAGCGTGCGTGACAACAACATGCCACCGACCGATCCGGCCAGTAGCGTGCCACCGACCATCCCGCGTCGATCCTCGTCCACCAACCCTGCCACCATCGGACCGATGATCTGCGCGACTACGGTCGTGAGGCCGACCAGCATCCCGGCGAACAGCAGCGCTTCCAACCCGGGCGCACCGGCCGCAGCGAGGAGTCCCAGGGCCGTGAGCATCAGCAGGCCGACGATCAACCTGCGGTACGGGACCCGGTCGCCGAGCGGTACCAGCAGGACGATCCCCGTCGTGTAGCCAAACTGCGTCGCGGTCACCACTTGCGCGGCTGCCTCGGGAGCGATGTTCAAACCGGTCGCGATCGAGGGGCTGACGGCTTGGGGAAAGTAGACGTTGCCGACAGCCACCCCGCAGACGAGGGCCAGCAGCAGGATCAGGGGCATGTTCAGTCCACCGGTCCGCCGGCGACGTAGACGACCTGCCCGGAGACGAACCCCGCCTCCGGGCTGACCAGATAGGAGGCAGTGTGCGCAATGTCCTCCGGCTGGCCGACCCGACCGACCGGGATGGATTCGGCGGCGATGCGCTGGTGCTCGGCGAAGTTGCGGCCGAGCCGGCGTGCCGTGGCCCGGGTCATGTCACTGACAACGAAGCCGGGCGCGATGGCGTTGGCGGTAATGCCGTGCCGGCCGAGTTGCAGGGCCAGCGACTTGGTGAAGCCGATCAGACCAGCCTTGGCACTGGCGTAGTCGACCCGGTCGGCGTCGCCGACTGCGGAGATGCTCGACACGTTGACGATCCGGCCCCATCCGGCCTCGATCATGTGCGGAACAACGGCTCGAGTGAGGAAGAACGGTCCGTTCAGGTTGACCCCGAGCACGGTTTCCCACTGGTGCGTGGCCAGTTCCACCAGATCGGCCTGCGGGCCGATACCAGCGTTGTTGACCAGCACCGTCGGGGGCCCGAGCACGGCAGCGATACGGGTGACGGTGGCGATGACCGCGGTCTCATCGGAGACGTCGGCCATGACCGCCATCGCCCTTCCGCCATTGGCGGTGATCGCTTCGACGGTGGCGGCGCAATCGGCCTCGTCCAGGTCAATCACCGCAACCGCAAGGCCCTCCCCCGCCAGCCGCCTTGCCACCGCGGCGCCGATGCCGCGCGCCGCTCCGGTAACGATGGCGATGCGCTCTCCATGAGCCGCATGTTTCATGGGCGCAAGCCCAGCGCATCGACGGAGTGTCGCCAAAGGATTTAGTGTACGGCTTAATGATCAGCTACGAGTTCAGCGTTGAGGACCTCGCCGACACCCGGTTCGCGATCTCACCGCTGTCCGAGACCGTCTTCAGCCTGCGGGTGCTGCGGGAGCCCGGCCTGCACGTGCTGCACCTGCCGTGGCGCAGGGCGGTGCTCGGCGAACTCGACGCGGCCGACGTCGACCTGCTGTTGTCTCTGGTCGGGGAACGGCTCGTCCTGCCGGACTTCCTGACTCCTCGGCCGACGACCTTCGCTCCTGCCTTCGAGGAAGAGCTGGCCCTGGTCCGGCGGACAGCTCCGGAGGACGTCCGTCGCGACCTGCTGGCCGCGCTCATCCCCGGGCCGGTCCCCGTTGGGGAGGACGCTGCTGTCAGGTTCCGCGACGCCGCCTGCGAGCTGCTGCAGCGTTACTGGAAGCTGGCCATCGAACCGGTCTGGCCCAGGATACGGCTGATCCTGGAAGCCGACATGACCTACCGGGCACGGCAACTCGCCGTGGGAGGGGCACGCCTGCTGTTCGCCGACATGCACCCGAACACGCGCTGGCATGAGGGGGTGCTGTACATCTCCAAGATGATCGGGCGGCACCACGTCCCCTCGTCCGGCCGGGGATTGCTGTTGATGCCGTCAGTGTTCGCCCACAAGCCGGCCCCGCCCTTCCACCCCGACGTACCGCCGAGCTTGGTCTATCCCAGCCGCGCCGTCGCCACATTGTGGACCTCTCCGGCTGTCCCGGACGTGACCGCCCTGACCGAGTTGCTCGGTGCGCCCCGGGCCAGGCTGCTTCGTCTGCTTCATGAGCCGCTGCCGACGATCGAGCTGGCGCGCCGCTTGCGGGTCACCTCCAGCGCTGTGTCGCAGCACCTGCGCGTTCTGCATGCCACAGGCCTGGTCGTCCGGGCCCGCCACGGACGGCTGGTCCTGTACAGCCGCAGCCCGCTCGGTGACCAACTCGCCGAACCTTGAGCACATCGCTTCTGGGTGCTCGCCAACCCCTGATGTCGTCGAGCTGCAACTCGGCGGCACCTCTTTTCAGCCCGGCCACCGTCAACCCCGACAGCCCTCGCGAGCAGCAGCTGGCAACATCCGGCAAGGTCACCCTGATCCAGGACGAGACGCCTACGGAGGGTCAAGCGCTATCCGCATGCCGGCCCCCTGCTGAGCGCCCGCTGAAATCGAAGTCGCGTTAGTGAGCCGGACAGGGACGTGGTCGACAGCGCACAACATCGGTGCGCTCGTGAACGTCTTGTTCGCCCGCGAGTTGGACTGGAGTACTCGAGGGCGGAGTGGGGGCTGATCAACAACGATGGGCAGACGACATCGCCAGTGCTCAGCGTCACTGTCTCGTTTGCGAGCTGGCCGCTACCGGCTCAAGAACCCCGCCACCTCGGCCTGGCCGGCGAACTGTGCCCACTGCAGCGGCGTGGCATCGTAGTCGGAATCCCGTAGTGACCGGTCAGCTCCGAGCTCCAGCAGCGCTCGTACCACCGGCAGGTTGCCTGCCCGCGCCGCCTTGTGCAACGCGGTCGACGGGAGGCGTGCGTTCACGTCGAACCCCAGCGCGCAGGCCAGCCGTACGGCCGGTACCCGGCCGTACTCCGCGGCCTTGATGACCAGATCGAGCCGCGTCAAGAGTTTCCCGGCCAGTCCGGGATCGACGCTCAGCAGCTGCTCGACCTGCTCCCGTTCGCCGCGCATGATCGCCGCTTCCACGGCGTCCAGCCCGCGGAGCGTGCCGGACGCCCCGGCGTCGGCCAGGAGCCGCGCAACCTGCGCATGCCCGCCGAGCAGGGCCAGCTCCAGCGCTGTATACCCGAGGAAAAACGGATGCCCATCGTTCTTGGCGTTGGCGGCGGCGGGCGCGCCGTGGGCCAGCAGGCACCGCATTCGGCCTGCCTGGCCACGCAACGCGGCTGTCAGCACCGTGTCCGCCAGCATGCGGGCCGGCGCGTCCTGCACCTGGCCCAGCCTGGTGCGCCACGGCCCACCGTCCCCGCGGCCGAGCCCGAACTTCAGCAGCAACTCCAGGTAGCCGGTGTCATCACCCCCGACCCCGCGGTTGTACAGGGCCCGGCCGTCGTTGGCGTCCGCCCCCGCCTCCAAGAGCACTCGGGCCAGCTCCAGGTCCCGCGGGTGCGGCGGTTGCCTCAGTTCGCCCCCGCCCAGTGCCCCGGTCAACGCGGTGAACGGCGGCCCCTGCCCCTCAGGCAGGTAGCCGGCGTTCGGATCGGCGCCCGCCCTCAGCAGGACCCGGGCGGTCGCCACGGCGTCGGCCTGGGCCACCCGTGAGCAGGTCAGATACAGCAGCGGTTCCCAGCCGAAAGGGCCGCCATACGCCTGGGCCGACGCGGGGTCGGCCGCGACCGCGCGTGCCATTCCGGCCGCGTCGCCGACCGCTGCCATCGTCCACACCGACGCGCTGGCTATCTGGGGATGGGCGGCCAGCAACCGCACTGCAGCCTCGGTGCTCATGGGTCCGTGGTAGTTCAGGCAGGCCAGCCGCAGGAACTCTGTGGCCGGGTCGGCCGACAGGCCCACCTCGTGTGGTCGGCGCGCGTACTTGTCCGCCATCGCCAGGTGTGCCCGCAGATGCGACCAGCTCGTGAAGCCGTATTTGCGGGCCACCGCCAATTGCGCGCCGGCCAGCCGCAGTCCTGACAGCTCTCGATCGTCAGCGGTGCGGAGCCACCCGCCCGCCGTCGCGATCGCGCGGATCTCGCCCGCACGTACGCCGCGCAGCAGTTGCTTGGCCTCGTTCTTCAGGTGGTCGAGGCTGGGGTTTTCGGGCAGACGGTTGGCCATGAAGACCTCCCTTTCGGATATGCCCGACGTCCGCATCTTCGGGCCGAAAAGGAGGAATGGCACCATGTACACACGCTAAGGATCGGGTGGGCTGAGCCCTTTCCGCGGACCGGTTGCGTCCCGAAACGCTAACCGGAAGCGTACCCCATCATCCTGTTCTGGAGTGTCCGTCATCGCACCCAGCGCGCTGGGCACGGAGACCCGGCATAGATCAATGAGCAGATCCTCGACCGACCCTGAATCGGTCCTCAATTTGCGTACAGGATCGGACCTCATAGCGTGTACCGATTCCTGCCAGGCTGAGTGGCATGACAACGACAGCAACCCGCTTCGACGGCCAGGTAGTCACGCCTGGCGACGCCGGCTACGACGCCGCCCGCACTGTCTGGAACGCCATGATCGACCGGCGTCCACGCATGATCGTCCGCGCGGCGGGCGTCGCCGACGTGGTCGCCGCCGTGCGGATGGCCCGCGAACTGGACCTCGAGATCGGCGTGCGCTGCGGCGGCCACAACGCCGCCGGCTTCGCCGTGCCTGACGGTGGTCTCATGATCGACCTGACGCCCATGGGCGGTGTGCGGGTCGACCCGGCCCGTCGCCGGGCCCGGGTGCAGGGCGGCGCGCTGCTCGGCGCGCTGGACCGGGCGTCCCAGCCGTACGGCCTGGCCACCACCGCCGGCAACGTCTCACACACCGGCGTCGGCGGGCTCACGCTCGGCGGCGGCATGGGCTGGCTGGCCCGCCAGTACGGCTTGGCCTGCGACAACGTCGTCTCTTACACGATGGTCGCCGCCGAGGGGGACGTCGTGACCGCGAGCCGTACCGAGAACCCCGACCTGTTCTGGGGCCTGCGGGGCGGGGGTGGCAACTTCGGCATCGTGACCGAGTTCGAGTTCCAGTTGCATCACACCGGCACGCGAACGCTGGTCGCCGAGTTCGACTTCCGCGCCGAGGACGCCGTCCCGGTCATTGAGGGCTGGCGCGACCTGAACGCCGTCGCGCCCCGGCAGGCGACGTTCACCGCCAGTGTCGGCAGCGCTTCCTCCGGCCCGATCGCCACGCTGGGGTTCGTGTGGGTCGGCGACCCGGCCGAGGGCCGCCGGCTGCTTCCCCCGATGCGGGCGCTCGGGCGTCCCGTTGCCTCCCGCGTCACCACACCGTCCTACCTCGAACTTCAGCAACGCGAGGACTCCATCGGCGGCCACGCATATCGCCGCTATTCCAAGGGGCACTACCTGCAGAGCTTTCCCACCGCGGCGATCGAGGCGTTCTTGCTGCGCGGCGGTACCGACCTGGGCGCGAGCCTGGACCTGCCGGGCGTCGGCCTGCAGGCGCACGGCGGCGCGATCGCCGATGTCCCGGAAGCAGACGCGGCGTTCAGCCACCGCGGCACGATGTTCGAGTTCGGTGCCGGCTCCCGCTGGACCGACCCGGCCGAGGACGACGCCAGGATGGGTGCCGCCCGCGCCGCCGGTGCCTCGCTTGAGCCGTACGCCAGCGGGATCTACGTCAACTCGTTGACGGCCGACGAACTGGCCGATGGGCAGCGCGGCGTGCGGCGGGCGTACTCGGCCGCAAAGCTGGCCCGGCTGACCGCGGTGAAGACCGCGTACGACCCGGCGAACGTGTTCCACCTGAACCAGAACATCCGTCCGGCACTGTGACGGGCCGCGTCAGGATCCCCGTACCTCCCGGATGGCCGCCGCCAGCAGCGCGACCCCCTCAGCGATGGCGCTCTCGCTGAGGATGGCGTAGCCGAAGATCAGGCCACCGGGCCCGGCGCCGGCGATCCGGAACGGCCCGACGCCCTGGATGCCGAGCCCGTGCCGGGCGGCTGCCGCCACCACCGCCGCCTCGTCGAGGTCGGGCGGAAGCCAGGCGACCACATGCTGCCCGGCGGCGATCCCGGCCGGTCGCAGATCCGGCAGATGGGTGCGCAGCGCGTCCAGCAGCGCGTCGCGGCGGCGCCGGTACACCGGACGCATCCGGCGCAGGTGACGGTCGAACTCGCCGCGGCCGAGAAAGTCGGCGAACGCCAGCTGGTCGATGACCGGCGAACCGCGATCGGCGAGCAGCTTTGCCGCGGCGACGTCGGCGACCAACTGGGGAGGCACTACCATCCAGCCGAGCCGCAACCCTGGCGCGAGCGTCTTGCTGGCCGTACCGCAGTAGACGACGTGATCGGGCGCCAGTCCCTGCATGGCGCCCACCGGAGACCGGTCGTAGCGGTACTCCGCGTCGTAGTCGTCCTCGACCACGATCGCGCCGCGGCGCCTCGCCCAGCGGATCACCTCGGCCCTCGCCGCCGCCGACAGCACCCCGCCGGTTGGCCACTGGTGCGACGGCGTGAGGACCAGCGCGTCGGCGTCGGCCAGGTCGAGGGCGTCGACCTGAACGCCGTCCGGACCCACCGGGATGCCGACCACGTCCAGTCCCGCGGCCCCGGCCAGCACCCGGGCATCGTCGTCGGACGACGGGTCCTCCAGGGCAATCCGCCTGGCGCCGCGCCGCGCGAGCACCTGGATCAGCAGCGAGATGGCCTGCCCGTAGCCGCTGCAGACGACCACGTGGCCAGGGACGGCCAGCGTGCCGCGTACCCGGTTGAGGTAGTCACACAGGGCTTGGTGCAGTTCCGGCACGCCGCGCCCGTCGAGGTAGGCGAACCGGTCGTTGGGTGTGGTGGTGAGCACGGTACGAACCGAGCGCAGCCAGGCGGCCCGCGGGAACTGCGACACGTCGGTGCGCCCGTACCCGAAGTCGACCCTGAAGCCGCCCCTGAAGCCGACGCTGCGGGCGGCCGGCTGCGCCATCGAAGCCGCCATCGAAGCCGCGGAGCCCGCGCCGGCGGCGACCGGCGGCATCGACGCGGCGACCTGGGTGTAACCGCCCGATCGGCTGGCAAGGTAGCCCTCGGCCACGAGCTGCTGGTAGGCCTCCACGACCACCCCGCGGGAAACCCCGAGCCCGGCCGCGAGGGTGCGAGTGGGTGGCAGCGACGCACCCGCCCGCAACCGACCGGCCCGGATGCCCGCGCGGATGGACGCCTCGATCTGCCGGTGCAGTGGCACCCCGGCGTCGCGGTCCAGTTCGATGAGCAAGTCCTCGGCCAGCCCTGAATTGGTCCTCAGCCGCCCCACAGGATCGGACCTTACCGGCGTGTACCAATTCCTGCCAAGCTGAGTGACCTGCTGGGTTCCTCGGTGGCGAACCATCCGGATGAGCTCCTGGCCGGCGGCGGGAAATACCGGCCGGATATGACCAGGACCCCAGAACGATCACATCCGCCCACCGGCTTACGCTGGTCAAGCCGCGCCAATGGCGCAGCGGGCGCACGACCTTTGTTGCCGGCCAGCCCGAGCCTCAGAAGGCCGGACGTAGCGGGCGAAGGAGGCTGAGAGTGTCGGTGTCGCCGTCTTCGCCGGCGTGTGCGTAGGCGCTGTGGCGGAGCTGGTGCAGTGTCCAGGGGCCACCGGGGAGGTCGGCGGTGGCCTGCTCGAAGAGTTCGGCGGCGGGGCGGCAGAACAGCCGGGCCTGGCCGCTGCTCGGGTCGATGTCAGCCGGCGGCAGTGGGACACGGGCGCGCCGGTTGCGCTGGTCGAGATCGTCGAGCGCCAGAACCTGCTCCGCGCGGGCCGCGCTCTCATAGAGCAGCCGAAAGAGCGTGCGGTCGCGCAGCGGCAGATCCTCACGGGTGAGCAGGGCCTCGATCTGGTCGCGGTCCAGATCCTTGGTGCGGTCCGGGGTGCGAGGGCGGGGCGGATGCGGCGCAACGGGTCGCCGGTGAGCCAGTCCTGGTCGCGCCCCCAGACGCAAGCGGAGCTGAGCGCGTCCTTGCGGGCATTGAAGGTGGCCGTGGCCGCCGTCCCCCAGCGGCTGGTGAACCAGTCCGCGAGGTGGTCGGCACCGGCCTCGCTCTCCAGTTCTGTCAACGGCGCGTTGACGCCGCCATGGGGACCTCCGGAGCGCTGATGACGAACGCAGCCCACTCCTCAGAGGTACAGTGCTGAGTACATACGCGTTTGGCAAGTGCCAAAGGCGTCCGAACAGCAGAAAGCCCCGTCGGCGTGCCCGGGCCGTGGGAGAAACGGGCGCCCCGGTGCCAGTCAATCTCTACCGCGGGACAAGACCGATCGGGCAAGGCGAGTCGATTTCGAACTAAGCCGAGTGAAGCTATGCCACCCAGCGTAGGCGAGCACTGACCCCAACGCGCGCGGAGAACTCCGAAAAGACCCCCGGCGGCCGCCTCAGCTTCCACATCTTCGCCGCCCTGGCCGAATTCATCCGCGAGCTCATCATCGCCGGCACTCGCGACGGCCTGGCCGCCGCCAAAGCATGCGGCCGCCCCACCGTCATCACGCCTGAGCTGCTGCGGGCGGCGTGCAGCAGCTTCCGCCCGCCCTTGCCAGAACGCTCATGCCCCCACTCCGCCCACTCCGTACCGAGGACGATCCGCCGGTCGATCCGCAGGCCCGCCGCCTCGATCGCAGCCTCGGCGTGTTCCGGGACCATGCTTGCTGCGACGCAGCCCATCGTCGGCAGCAGCCACCCGGCTTCATGCGGCTCCAGCCGCTCGGTGGCGAACATCTGGTAGATCAGCGCTCGGCCGCCGGGCTTGAGAACGCGGTGGAATTCTCTGTATGCCGCGTTCAGGTCGTCGACGTGGACAAGGACGTCCCGGCACCAGATCAAGTCGACCGTTTGGTTCTCGACCGGTAGCTCCTCCGCGGTTCCCGTTTCGAACGTCACCGAGTCGAGGAGTCCCGTAAACGACCGGGCTTGTTCCCTCGCCTCATGCATCGCGACGGCGATGTGGCGCGAGACCGGGTCCACGCCACGGACGCGCAGTTTGAACCGCTTGGCGAGCTCGATCGCGTGCCGCCCTTCACCGCACCCGACGTCCAACGCCGTCGCCCCATCCGGGAGAGCGAGTTCGGCCACGACGTCGAAAAGCAGATCTGGCCCCTGCGGATCCAGACTTTGGTCCAGAGCCTCGTTGAACCCTTCCTCTACCTGGACGAAGGCGTCGTAGCTCCGTGCAAGGAACGAGTCATCGACCATGATCGTCGAGCGTAGGCCAAATCCCGGCTCAGCCGCCTCCGGTTTTCCGTCCAAGCAGGCGCCATCCCAATGCTCCCCGAGTTCGGGAAACGATCAGTCCTCGCATGGGAAGCGATCTTCCGGGACCCTCAGTTCGGCCAGGTCACACACTCGTGAACACCCCCACCGGTGGCGCCGCACTCCCTCACCCCGGACGTGGGTAGCGGGCGACGTTGCCGACCCCGCCCTGTTCCTCGCGAGCCTGAGCGAGGTCCAGGTCGAGTTCGGTGACCTTGCGTTGCAAGGCGGATGTTGTGCGCCGTGCCCGCGCCAGTGCGGCCCGGACCTCAACCAGGTCTGGCTGTAGCCGGGCCCACCGAAACAGGTCGTGCGGGCCGCCGCGGTCAACGCCTGGTGCGGGCGCGTCGATCAGCCCGGCCTGCGCCAGCCTCCTCCTCCTCCTCGAACCGTCTCTGTGGGGATGGTCGTACGTGCCCGCTCGGATGAAGATGCGACGCGACCCGCCAGCCGCTAGAGTTCGCGATCAACGACTGTGCCGGTGCGCGTGCGAGGCTCTCCCGCACCTCATGCGCCAAGCCCGTCGGCCGGTGCCAGAGCGATGACCAGAGGACGTGGGTGGCCAGCCAGAGCAGAGGACGGCCGGGCTGGCTTCATGTCGGCGCGCTCGAAGAGCGCGTCCACAGGGCATGGGATCCCGGCACGTTCCCTCCTGCCGAAACCCTGCTGGCGATCATGACGTTGTCCGCGGTGCCGCGTGCCTTGGGCGCCCGGCTGGCCGCTCATCTGGACGGTGGGATCGTCGTGGGGCCCGGGGCCGTACCGGACTTACCGGGCTTCGAGCATTTGCGGGGCATCCCTCTGCCCGTCCAGCAGGGCGGGTGGGAGCGCAGTGCCGGCGTCTACGACCCGACGCGGCGCAGGATCGGGGTGGGCAGCGTACCGTCGCCGTCGGTGAGCGTGGCGGGCCACGAGGTAGGGCACGCAGCAGACGATATGGACGGCATGCCGTCCCACGCCCCGTTCTGGACGGCCCTGCATGCCGCGAGCGCGGAACGCCTCGCTCCGCCCTACCGGGAGGCCGTCACCGAGCTGTACGCCGAAGCCTTCGCCTGCGTGCTGGTCCGGCGGGCCCGGCGGCTCATTCAGCTGTTCGGCGACGAACACGCCGCCCAGCAGGCCTACACCTGGTTCGCGGGACGATATGGGCTCGGCTGAGCAGCACCCCTGCCGATAGCACGCCGGGCCGCTATGCTGGACAGGGAAGCGTGGCGGATGAGACGGAAGGGATGAAGCACATGACCGCGATCCTGCTGGCCGGCGGTGTCCTTCGTGTTCCGGCCTCCACCGTGCTGCCCGACGGTACCTGCATCGATGGCACCAGGGACATCACACCCGATGCCCCGGACTATCACGACTGGCTGCCGCACGCGATCGACGAGGAAGCCTCCTGGCACGGTGACCGTGATGATGAGGACATTTTGAGGCGCTGGCGAGCAGCAGACAGCGCCTGATCACGCATTGACACGTCGCCCTCCCCCGGTCGTTGTTGGGCTCTCGGCGCTCACGCGTCCACAAGCTCCGCCGATGCCCCAGCTGTCCGGAGACGCTCCGAGGAAACGACCGGCTCTACAAGCCACGGGAGGCTCGACGGCGCCTCCGCCCTGCTCGACGTGCTGGCGCTGCGGCGTGCGTTCTCCCACGGTGACCAGCGTCTTCTCAACGACGCCGCGATCCACGCCGAGCCCGTCGACATGACCATGAAGCTGGCCTACCTGGACGCGGGCCGGCCGTGGCGGTCGCCCATTCGCTCAGCGATGCCACTCGCGAGCTCCAGGAGGCCCTGGCCAGGTTAGCGCCCACGGGGAGCCGACAGGTGCGCACCGCGCTGCGCCGCCTGGTCATCCTGTCCAAGGACTACGCGGAGGATTTCGCACGGCCGCAGGAGAGCGGATACCTGACGCTGCCGCACATCGGATGATGGCAGCGGCTGAACGACTTCACGCCGCAGGACAGGCCGCTTGGCATCCCCTCCGACGACAGGTTCGCGGCCTTCCACATCGTGACGAGGCACCTCATAGCCTCGTGCGCCGCCCTGGCGGAAGTCCGAAGGGCCGCCATGGCCCTGGTGGCGGCGGCCATCGCGTGGTAGCCCTTGTACGCGCTGTCGGGGGTGCCGATGTCGGGGTGGGAGTCGATCCAGATGACGGCCAGGTCGTCGCCGTAGCGGCGGGCGAGTTCGGTGAACGGGGCCACGCTGACCGCGCACTCGCCACCGAGGGTGGTGATCCGTGCCGGGTCGTGGTCACGGATGGTCTCCAGTGCGTTCGCGAGCTGCTTGAGGATCACTGTTTTGGCTTCGACGCCGTCACGCTCTTCCAGGCCGTCGTCACTTAGGGTGACGGGGACGGCTGCGGTGGGGCCGTCGTGTGGCGGCAGAACCGCTTCGAGGACCTTGGTGCCGACCGTGTAGCCGCGGCGGGCGACGTCATGCGGGAACTCGGGGGCGAGCTCCTTGACGACGGCTGCGCCGGCACCCTGCCACTGGGGCCAGACCAGGCGCAGGTGGTCGCCTCTGCTGCGGGAGGTAGCGGCGTGGCTCATAGATTCCCTTTCACCGGCGGGTTACGTCACTCCGGGCGTGTCTTGCTGCCGGGCCGGGCAGCGGGTGAGGTGTTGTCGCGCCGGGTGGCATGAGGTGCGCTCCAGCTGGCCAGGAGGGCGAGAGCCTGCGCGGAGGTGGAGCCGGGTTCGGCGGTGTACACGCAGAGGGTCTGGCCAGGGTCGGAGGGGAAGGCCAACGTCTCGTGGCGCAGGGTGAGTTCGCCGACCACGGGGTGGTGGAAGTACTGCGTACTGTGAGAGCACTGGGCCACGCGATGGCTGTCCCACCAGGTGCTGAACTCCGGCACCTTGACGATCGCCTCACCGATCAGTTCGTTCAGCAGGGGGTCGTCGGGGTGGCGTCCCGAAACCAGGCGCAGGTTTGCCACGACGATCTCCGCGACCTCGTCCCAGTTCCGGTACAGATCGCGGGCCGCTGGGTCGAGGAGGACGAAGCGGGCGAAGTTGCGCTCGCGGTACGGCAGGGCGTCGAAGTCGGTGATCAGGGCCTTGGCCAGCTGATTGGCGGCCAGGACGTCCTGCCGGTGGTTGGTGATGAAGGCCGGCGTGACTCCGTTGAGGACGTCCAGCATCTGGTGGACCTCGGGCCGTGCCCGCTGCACTCGCTCAGGCCGGCGGCGCTGGGGACGCGCAGTACGGGGACGGGCGAGGTCGAAGAGGTGGTCGCGTTCGGCGTCGTCCAGACACAGGGCTCGAGCCACCGCGATGAGCACGGCTTCGGACACGTTGGGGTGTCTGCCCTGTTCGAGGCGGGTGTAGTAATCCGCGCTCACCCCGGCGAGGTGTGCGACCTCCTCCCGGCGCAGCCCTGGTACCCGGCGGGCTCCGCCGCCCGGGGCCACGCCCGCCTCGCTCGGGCTCAGGCGAGCCCGGCGGGTGCGGAGGAAGTCTCCCAGTTCAGCGTTCTGCTCCATCTCTCCAGTATCGGCTCAGGGCGGGGCAGCCGCCCGGGCCAGGGCGGTCCAGCTGGACCTAGGTTCGACTGGGCCTGTTTTGGCGACTGCCGAGCGCATACGGGGTGTGACGCTGGAGCGGAGGCCGGGACGAAGACGACCTGGCCTGATTCCAGGACAGTACACCTCTCAGGGCGTGCACCCCTGCCACCGGCTGGCCGGGTCGACGACGCCCCCATGGAGCACCGCCACCATGCCTTTCGTCATCTACGTCATCGGGTTCGGCGTCTTCGCCCAGGGCACCTCGGAGTTCATGCTCTCCGGGTTGCTGCCGTCCGTCGCCGGTGATCTGCATGTCTCGTTGTCCGAGGCGGGCCTGCTGGTCTCCGCCTTCGCCGTCGGGATGGTCGTCGGCGCACCGCTGCTGACCCTGGCCACCCTCAAGCTGCCCCGTCGTGCCGCGCTGATCGGCTTCCAGGTGATCTTCGTCGCCGGGCACGTGGCCGCGGCGCTCGTGCCGCACTTCGGGTTTCTGCTGGTCACGCGCGTGATCACAGCTACGGCGTACGCCGGTTTCTGGGCCCTTGCCTCCGTCGCCGCGGTCTCGCTCGTCACCGCTGGCCAGCGCGGGAAGGCGATGTCCGTGGTGGCCGGCGGACTCAGCGTCTCCATGATCGTCGGTGTGCCGGCCGGCACGCTGCTGGCCCAGCACACGGGATGGCAGGCGGTGTTCTGGGCGGTGGCCGCGATGACCGCGCTCTCGGTGGCCGCGCTGCTGCTCGCCCTGCCCGGCGGCCACGACACCGACGCACCGCCGCTGAAGCTGCGCACCGAGCTGCGGTCTTGGCCGTGCCCCGCCTGTGGGCCGCGTACGCCACCGCCGCGCTGACCATCGCCGCCACCATCGCGGTCTTCTCCTACCTCGGCGCCCTGCTGGAGGACGTCACCGGCGTCGCCGAGGGGCTCGTGCCGGTGATCCTCGGGCTGTACGGGGTGGGCGCGCAGGCCGGCATGACCGTGGGCGGCCGTACCGCCGATCGTGCACCGTTCGGCACCCTGCTGACCGGCATGGGCACGGTCGCGGTCGCGGCCTCCGGCATCGCGCTGACGGCGGACAGCGCGGCGGCTGTGGTCCCGCTGGCGATGCTGCTGGGCGCAGGCGGCATGCTCTGCACCCCGGCTGTCAACGCCCGGGTCTTCGGCATCCTCGGCGAGACCAGGACACTGGGCGGCGCGATCAACATCGCCGCCTTCAACGTCGGCATCGCCCTCGCTCCCTGGGCGTCGGGACTGATCATCGACGCGGGCCCTGGCCTGGCGGCCATCGGCTGGGTCGGCGCCGCCTTCGCCCTGGGGGCCGCCGCGGCCACGCTGCTGGACCGCCATCTCACCGGCCGCCACCAGCGCACGAAAAGCATCGTCGCCGCGACCGTCCCCGGTGCCGCCCAGGCGACCACCACCTACCGGTGAGCCGCACCCGACCAGTACAGCAAGCAGACAACCGACCGGAGGCACACCATGAAAGCGATCGTGACGCGACGATTCGGAAGCCTGCCCGAGATGGGAGTGGAGGAACGCCCGAAGCCGGTTCCTCGTGAGGGTTTCACGCTCGTCAGGATGCGTTCCGCGACGATCAACCAGCTCTCGAACACGATCCGGAAGGGCGACTTCGGCTTCCCGCAGGCGCCGCTCGTCCTGGGCAACGAGGGTTCGGGAACCGTCGAGGAGAGTGATCGTTTCCCGGCCGGCACCCGGGTGGCGATCTACGGCCACTCCGACCTCGGCGTGACCGTGGACGGGCTCTTCCAGGAGTGGGCGCTGGTCAGGGACGACCGGCTGCTGGAACTGCCCGGCACCCTCGACTGGGCTGAGGGATCAGCGCTGACGGTGAACTACCTGACCGCGTATCTGGCGCTCACGAAGTCCGCGGGGGTCCGGAGCGGGCAGTCGGCGCTGGTCTCCGGGGCCACCGGCGGAGTGGGTCACGCCGTGGTGCAGACGGCCAAGGCACTCGGCGCGCGACCGATCGCCCTGGTCTCGTCCCCGGAAAAGGCGCGCCGCGCTGCAGACGCCGGAGCCTCGGCGGTCATCGACTCGTCGTCGCAGAAGCTCGACGAAGCCATCGCCGACCTCACCGACGGCCAGGGCGTCGACCTCGCCCTCGACCCTGTCGGTGGCCCGCGCCTCGGCGAACTGGTCCACTCCGTCCGCCCCGGCGGCACGGTCGTGTCCTTGGGCTTCACCGGAGGCAGGCAGGCCCTGGTCGACGTAATGGACCTCCTCGCCGGGCGGGTCATCACCGGTTATGGCGTGCACGGCGACTCCGACGAGGAGATCGCCGAAGGCCTGGACGCCATCGGCCGACTCGCCGCCGACGGACAGCTGCGGCCCGTCATTGACAGCAGGTTCGATCTCGACGATTTCGAGGACGGCTATGCGCGTCTGGCCTCGCGGGAAGCCGTGGGCTCCATCGTCCTTGAACTCTGACCACACCCGAAGCACCACACACATAGGGACATCGACATGAGCACCATCGGCCTGATCGGCAGCGGACACATCGGCGGCACCGTCGCCCGCCTGGCAATAGCCGCCGGACACGACGTCGTCCTGAGCAACAGGCGAGGAGCGGACAGCCTGGCCGACCTGGTGGCGGAACTGGGCCCACGCGCCCGCGCGGCCACCCCCACCGAAGCCGCGACCGCAGGCGACATCGCCGTCGTGACCATCCCGCTGCACGCCTACCGCACGGTCCCGGTCGACCCGCTGCGCGGCAAGGTCGTCATCGACACCAACAACTACTACCCCCAGCGTGACGGCCGCATCGCCGAGCTCGACGACGAGACCACCACGACCAGCGAACTGCTCCAGGCCCACCTGCCCGAGTCGCACGTCGTCAAGGCGATGAACAACATCTTCTACGTCCACCTCGGCAACCTGAGCCGGCCCAGCGGCAACCCCGAGCGGTCGGTCCTGGCCATCGCCGGTGACTCGGACGATGCGAAGAAGACCGTCACCGGATTCCTCGACTCGATCGGCTACGACGCCCTGGACGCCGGCCCCCTCTCCGAAGGCTGGCGCTTCCAGCGCGACACGGCCGCCTACAGCGAGCCGTACTTCAGCCAGGGGCACAGCCTGGCCGCCCTCGCGCCGGGTGGCGACCCCGGTCGGGGACAGCCCGTCACCGCGGACGCCCTGCGCACCGCGCTGGCCGCGGCGAAGCGGTACCGCGACATGTGAGCCGCCGTGCGCCCACCCCGTTGAGCACAGCCCCGAACGGAATCACCGCCATGCCCCAGCCCATCGCCTTCATCGGCAGCGGCAACATCGGCCGCACCCTCGCCCGCCTCACCGTCGCCGGCGGCCTCGACGTCGTCGTGAGCAACTCGCGCGGACCGGAGACCCTCGCCGACCTCGTCGCCGAGCTTGGCGACCATGCCCGCGCCGCCACCCCGGCGGAGGCCGCCGAGGCCGCCGACCTCGTCGTGGTCTCCCTGCCGTTCCACGCCTACGACAAGCTCCCGGTCGACGCGCTGACGGGCATCGTCGACACGATGCACTACTTCCCCGAGCGGGACGGCCGTATCGACGACCTGGACGAGCGGCGGATCACCAGCAGCGAGCTGCTCCAGCGTCACCTGTCCGGCTCCCGTGTCGTCAAGGCGCTCGGCAACATGGACTCCGGCCGGCTGTACAGCTCGGCCCGCCCATCCGGTCACCCTTACCGCAGCGCCCTGCCCGTCACCGGCGACGACCCCACGGCCATGGCGGAGGTCGCGCGGTTCATGGACGCCATCGGCTACGACGCCGTCGACACCGGCTCGCTCGCCGACAGTTGGCGCCACGAGGCCGGAACCCCCGTCAACGTCCTCCCCTACATCTCGCTGCCGCCCAGGGGCATGACCCAGGAGCAGGCGCACGACTGGCTCTACAACGCCCCGGGTGCCGTCGTCAGTGCCGCCCGCGTCGGGGAACTGACCGGCCGGGCCACCCGCACCGGACGCGTCGGCCTCTTCCTGGAGGACTTCTTCCCAGCCGGCAACTGACCCGGTCCGCCCAGAACGTCGAGACAGAGGAGTACGTATGCGCAAGCCGCCGCTTCCGTCCGAGGCGGTCGACCTGCTATGCCGGCCCAACCCGTCCGTCATCAGCACGTTGCGCCCCGACGGAACGCCCGTATCCACCGCCACCTGATACCTGTGAGAGGACGACGGCCGAGTCCTGGTCAACACGAACCGGGGCCGTCGGCGTCTCGATCACATGCGCAACGATCCGCGCGTGACCCTCACCGTCCTCGCCGCGGACGACTGGTACACGCACGTCAGCCTCGTCGGCCGCACCACCGAGATGCGCGTGGACGAGGGTCTGGTCGACGAAGTGGGCCGACATCCTGGACCGGCACTTCCCGGCCGCCGACCGATAGCTCAGTCCTGGCGCCGGCGGCGGACACGCAAGGACACCTTCCCGCCCGGTGCGTGGCCGGCTACTAATGGTGTGTGAGGCATCTGTACTGGGACCTCGGAGAAACCGGGGCCGGCGCCTGCTTCGAGGTGGACTGGCGCGGCTCGACCGCCCGGGTCTGCCTCATGGACAGCGAGGAATACCAGGCGTACCTCGATGAGGAGGCCTACCAGTACCACGGCGGCTTCTACGACTACAGCCCCATCAGCCTGCAGGTGCCCTACGACGACTACTGGTACCTGATCGTCGACAGCTACGACCGGGTCAAGAACGTCACCGTCGCCCAGCTCTTCGACGACTGACCGGTGATCTGAGCGCGGCCTGGCGGGCGGCGGCCGGGACCGACCGGAGAGCCGCACGCCCGGCCGGCCGATCCACCGGGCCGCGCTCTTGACCTTTCATAAGAGCAATTCGGTCTCATGGCCTCCAGAGCGTTCGGGTAGGAGGGGTTCTCCACCATGACCCGGTCGCCGGGTTCGCACAGGAGCCCAATGACCAGTGTGAGTGCGTGCTGGGCACCGGAGGTCACCAGAATCTGCTCGGGTACGGTGGCCAGGCCTCGCCGGGTGAAACGCTCGGCGACGGCAGCGCGCAGTTCCGGCAGGCCGTAGGGATGGGAGCCGGGAGTATGCGCGTGCTCGGCCAGCTGCGGGGCGACGCGGTGAAGAGCGTCGCCGAGCAGCTGCTCCGGCAGCCCGGGTGCGGCCCTGGCCAGGTCGATCGCGGTATCCGGGGGCGGTAGGACCCGTGTGACGCCGCTGGGGACAGCGCCCTCAGGCAGGGTGGTCCAGGTCCCAGAGCCCCGGCGGCTGTGGGCGTAGCCGCTCTCGCGCAGCAGATCGTAGGCGGCGGTGATGGTTGGTCTGCTGATTTTCAGTGCGGCGGCCAGGTCCCTTTCGGCGGGGAGTCTCACGTGCAACGCGATCCGTCCGTCCAGGATCAGCGCGCTGATCGCATGGGCCGGGTGGCGGTAGGCGGGTCTGGTTTCCGCCGAGTCGGCAGCATGGCGGCGAGTTGTAGGCCCCTGAGCATCCGCTCAGCGCGGTCCACCCTGTCCACAGGCCGGAACGAAGGCGAGTCTCCCCATGCCACTATCCCGGGATTGGCCATGCTATTGAGGCCAATCAGTGTACAAAATGTCCGCCAATGGCATTGAGGCACGAGCACACTGGAGGGCGACTGGCATGGTTCAGGAGATCACGGATCGCGGTGAACGCGAACGTCAGCACGGCCATGAGGAACGCGCTGCACGTGCACGGCCAGCGACCCATGGCGACCGAGTGAAGATCGCGCTCATGGACGTCGGAATCGGACTGCTGGCGGCAGCCGCCGCAGTCCGCCGACTGCGACCCGACGCCGATCTCGTTCTCTCCTCGGATCCCGACGGCATGCCCTGGGGGGCGCGTACCCCGGAGGACATCACGGTCCGTGCCCTCGCCGTCGCCGAAGCCGCCGCCGCGCACCGCCCGGACGCGCTGATCGTCGCCTGCAACACCGCCTCCGTACACGCCTTGCCCGCCCTGCGGGCTCACCTGGAACCGGACGTGCCGGTCATCGGGACGGTCCCGGCGATCAAACCGGCCGCCGCGAGCGGCGGGCCGGTTGCCATCTGGGCCACTCCCGCCACCGTCAGCAGCCCCTACCAGCGCGGTCTCATCGGCAAGTTCGCAGATGGCGTGCGCGTCACCGAAGTGCCATGCCCCGGGTTGTCCAACGCGGTCCAGTACGCGGACGAGGCGGCCGTCGCGCTTGCGGTCGCCGCCGCGGCGGAGCGCACCCCAAATGATGTAAGGGCCGTTGTCCTGGGCTGCACCCACGAACTCGTGGCTGAGCACATCCGCGTGGCCGTGCAGCGGCCCGATCTGCCGCCGCTCGTGCTGCATGGCTCGGCGGGCGCGGTCGCCGCCCACGCGCTGCGCCGCATCGGCGTGCTGCCCGCACCGGAGGCGTCTGCCGAGGGCGTCCTGACCGTGATCCTCAGCGGGCGGGAGGCGGCGCTTCCAGCCGCAGCGCTGGCGTACGACGAAGGCCGACTGTTGCAGACCGTCAGCGCCACACCAGGGGGCCGTCTGTGAACGGTGACGCGTGGCATCCCCGTGCCCGCGCTCTGAAACGTCGCGCCGCAGCTGCACAGTTACCGAAACCGAGTACGCGCTCCGCCACGCCTGAGCTACATTTCCCTCGGTGAGCATCCGCTGAGACGTCTTCCCCAGCTGTTCATCGGCCTCGCCCTGTACGGATTCAGCCTTTCAGCGATGGTGCGGGCCTCGCTGGGTGCCAACCCCTGGAGCGTTTTGTACGAAGGGCTGGAGCGCCACACTTCCCTGAGTTTCGGCACAATCAGCGCTGTCCTTGGGGCTCTCGTGCTCCTGCTGTGGGTTCCCCCCAAGCAGACACCGACGTTCGGCACTGTCGCCAACATCATCGTCCTGGCGTACTCATCGGATCTCGGCCTCTTGCTCATCCCCCAGCACCTCGGCTTCCCGGCCCGGGTCGGCCTGCTGGTCGAGGGTGTCCTCCTCAATGGATTTTCCGTCGCCGTCTACGTCGGCGCACGCTTCGGACCTGGTCCCCGGGACGGGCTGATGACCGGTACGTCCGCCGCAACCGGGCGCTCCATCCGGCTCATCCGCACCCTGATCGAGATCACCGTACTCACCATAGGCTGGCTGCTCGGAGGGAGTGTGGGGATCGGTACCATACTGTACGCATTCACGGTCGGCCCGACTACTCAGCTCTTCCTGCCCTGGTTCGCCTACCGCGGTCGCGACGAGCCCCGGACGTCCGCCGACTGAATACGGGCGATGGCATTCCTTGTCCATCGGTGTGTGCCTGCTCATGTCCGTGCGATGCCCAGGCCCAGGGTGAGGTCAGGGACGTGATCAAAGTCTCCGGCAAGGTGGTCCAGAGGCGCCAGTTCTACCCTCTCCGCGTGAGCGCGGGCGGCCCCCTCACATGTGGTGATGGGCGCCGGCTCGATCGACTCGAAGCGTTCCTCGACGGATATCACCAGCACGCACGACGCCACAGCGGGCCAGGCCTGGGCTGAACGCGACACAGACCTGATCCCTTGATCAGCTCTAACGGCAGGCTGTCTGGACGGCTTTCGCCTCGTCCAAGGCGCCTTCCTGATAGGCGAACTGGCCGCCATGACCATGGTCTTCTGGAACACGCCGGCCGCGTTGTCCCCTGTGGACGACGCGGATGCCGGCGCGACGTATGTGCACGTCGCCTCAGGTTGTCAGTGCAGCGGGCCATAATTCGCCAAGCCAGGATGATCACCAACAAGGCGAAGGCGTTGACATGGCACAGTTGCTGCGCAGGCTCGACGACGAACTCTACGTCGAGTACAACACGTTCGGGCTGGACGGCACCGACTTGCCGGAGTGGGGCTCTCCCACCGATGAGATCTATCACTTCGTCGCGGCCGTGCGCCTGGAGTCCTGGGACGCCGAGCCGGGGGCCGCGGACGCCTCGTGGACGCCGGTTAGTTCTTCGACGTTCATCGCGGAGAGCGGTGTGGTCGCGATCGTGACCATGATGGACGGCAGGGGGCATGACTTCCTGATCGGGCCGCCGCATTTCGAGTACGGCGTGGAGATGTACCTGCGTGAACCCGAGCCAGGCGACGGGCATGCCACAGGCGAGTGCGAGGAGGCGTGGCTGCTGAGGTTCTGGCCGATCCGGGATGTCTTCGACCCGATTACGCACGCGGCGCCGTTCTCCTACATTGCGCGCGGAGTTCTGTACTACTCGATCGACCTCGAGCCCGAGCAACTCGTGCAACCTCCGGCGCGGCGGGAGGTGCCGGTGCCGGTCTCGACGGTGGCGGACTGGGCGTCGCTGCGCGCGGACCCGGACCTGGACACCTTCGACGGCTGGCTGCGCAAGTTGCGCCGCAAGGCGGAGGACAGGGGCGTCACCGTTCACGAGTTGCTGCGCGCGGCCGGGGCCGACATCGAGGATGGCGTGGACCTCACCCCGGCCTCCTGCTCCCCGCCGCAGACGCGTGCGGGGCGGTTCAAGGATCCGCTGATCGACCGCTACTACGCCGAGCAGGCGCGGCGGGGCTCGTTGTCCGGGCACGACCTGGGCGAGGATCGGCTGCGCGAGTACGCCGACGGCGAGCGCATCGCCAAGGAGTTGTGCCGCGGCGGCACGCGGACGTTCTCGGTGCCCGTCGAGGGCCGTGGCGCCCTCTATGTATCGGCGGGAGTCAGCCGCCGTGTGTGGCGGTGGGAAGACGACATGCTCGGCGGCGAGCTCATGGACGAGGGGCTGACGGTGGATCGGCAGATTCTGGCCAGGAATCCGTGGACCAGGCAAATCCTCGTCTCCGGCATCGTGACGGTCCTGCGCCGAGACCACGACAGGCTCGGCTGCGGCGACACCGTCTGGTATGTCGTGCGCGACGCCGAGCCGCACGAGGCCGCCAGGGTCTTGTGCGCGGAGGCCACCTGGGAGGAGGACCAGGATCAGCGCCAGGCCTTGGACGAGGTGGCCAGGGAGAAGCTGATCGAACTGCGGGCCACCTACAGGAGCCGCGAGAGGTGAGGGTGTGCGGCCAGGTCGGAGGTACACCTGACTGACGGGAACCAGTTCCCGCTTCCGCTGCGCGCTCTATCAGGGCATCAGGCTCCCATGTCGTCGTCGATCTTCACTAAGGTGCTGTCAAAAGCGCGTCCAGGACTGTCGTCTCACACGGATCTCGGACGCCCTCTGTCCGCTCCGGAGAGGCCACACCGCCGCAGGACGAGGCCGACTTCTTCGGTCGGCACCAGACCTATGACCGCTGTTATTCCGCCACGTATCGGGTGGACTGGCTGGTCACCGCTCTGTACGGATTGCGGAGAGGGGACGGGGAAGGCCGCTACAAGCGGGTGCGCGCCTACGCGGAGGGCGAGCGCCCCACAGGAATCCCGGAGGAGGCCGCAGCGATCATCGCTCGGCACGCGCCGGTCGCCGCCGTGATGTCCGACTTCTACCGCACGTTCCAGCGCCGGAGCAGACGGGTCCCCTACCCTCTGGAGGAGATTCACTAGCTTGCGGGATATAGGCCTTCGACACTTACCCGCATGGGAGCGCAGGATGGCGATAATCCCGCTCATTCCTGACGCGCTGCCGCCACTGGCCGTTCGGTTGCGGCTCCCGCATCCAGCTGCAAGGAGCAGGGCATTGAAACCTTGCCGCAGCCGATCTTCGATCCCAGGCCGGTGCCGGGTCGGACCGTCGGGCTGATTGATGTCGAGTATCACCTCTACAAGATCTATCCGAAGGTAGGCGTTGGCACCCGTACTGAACTGGCGTCCCCAGTAGTTCTACAGAAGGCACCGGTAGCAGGACAGGACATGCTTTGAACATGCCTGAGAACAACATCTGGAGCGAAGAGTTCGGCGCCGCTACGGACGCGCCGATCCTGCTGATCATGGGTTCGATGTCGCAGGGCGTCCTGTGGCCGGACGCGTTCGTCGGCATGCTGACGGCCGGTGGCCGGCGCGTGATCCGATACGACCACCGCGACACCGGCCGCTCGGACACCATCGACTTCGACAAGGAGCCTTATACATGGGACGACATCAAGAACGACGTACTGCGGGTGATGGACGCGCATGGCCTGGACAGCGCTCATCTGGTCTGCCACTCGGCGGGCGGGCTGCTCGGCCAGCTGATCGCGGTGGAGCGGCCGGAGCGGGTGCGCACACTCACCGTCATCGGCTCTTCGCCGCTCGGCGGCGCTGAGGGCGCGGTGATCATGCGGGCGTTGATGGGCGAGCCGCAGCCCGAAGGCAGCCTGCCGCCGCCAGCGCCGGAGTTCGTCGAGTTCTTCCGTGCTCTGATCACGAGCCCGCCGCCCGCCGGGCGGCGCGAGCAGATCGACCTCATGATTACCGAGCAGCGCGTCCTGCACGGGACGGGGTTGCCCTTCGACGAGGACGCCGCCCGCCTGCTGCAAGAACACATCTACGACCGGGCCCGCGACCTGTCCGCCGTGGCCAATCACCGCCGGGCTGCAGCGGCGAACCCGGACTTCGAGCCGGTGGGTGTCCTGGACCAGATCAAGGCGCCGACCCTGGCCATCGAGGGCACCTGCGAGCCCGCCAAACCCGGTCACAGCGCGCTCATCGCGGAGCGGATCCCAGGGGCGCGGCTGATGATGGTGGAGGGGATGGGGCACACGCTGCCGGTGGAGGTGCACGAGGAACTGGCGACGGCGATCCTCGCGCATACGGCGACATGATCGCCCTGCCCACGGCCTGGGCGCCGCCCCTGAGCGGGGCGGCGCCGGGCTTCAAAGAATGACCGGACGTTTGGCCGAAATAATGACAAAAGGACTGTAATTTATGCAGGTGATCTCCTACCGCCCTACCGTCCCCGCCGACCTCCACCGCGTGACCGCGTGGAGCGTGACCGAGCCCGTCGGCTGGATCCCCGCCGACCGTTACCTCGCAGATCTGGCCGAGAACATGTACCGGCCGGAATGGACGTGGATCGCCGAGGTTGACGACCAGGTCGTGGGACGGGCGCTGTGGTGGGGGCCGAAGGACAGCGCGCACCCGGTCGCGCTCGACTGCCTAGACGTGGATTCCGCCATGGGCGACCGCGCCGCCATCGCCGCCGAGCTGATCAGGGCCGCGCTGACCGGATTCCCGCAGTCGGTGCAGTACGCGATCAAGGCAGCCGGTGGCTGGCGCGACGATCCGGCCACCTCGATGGCCGTGGAGTGGCGGCGGGCGGCAGCACACGCGGCGGGCCTCACCCGAGAAGTGGAGCGGCTGCAATTCGAGTGGACACCCGCCGACGGGGTGCCCCCGGCGACCGGCGTGCTGCGGTTCGCCGAGGCGTCCGACGAGGAGTTCCTGGCGGTGTTCACGAGAATCGCCGACGGCAGCCTCGACGCCCAGACCCGTGCGAACCTGGCGGCCAAGGGCGTGGACGCGACCGCGCGCGAAGAGATGGACTTCTATCTCAGGGCGCCGGGCAAGCGGGAGTGGTGGCGGATCGCCTATACGCAGGAGGGCGAGGTGGCGGGCATGGCGATCCCCTCGGCGACGCCGTACAACGTGAACGTCGGGTATCTCGGGGTGGTCCCGGAGTTCCGGGGGCGCGGCTACGTGGACGAGGTGCTCGCCGAGATCACCCGCATCCACGCGGCCAACGGAGAGCTACGCATCACCGCCACCACCGACGTGGGCAACGCGCCGATGGCGGCCGCGTTCGGGCGCGCCGGATACCGCAACACGGAGATCCGGATTAACCTGTCCAACGACCTCCGGCCCTGAGGGCTGCTACCCAGATCAGGTGCCAAGCCAGATCACTGGGGCCGCCAGGGTGACCGGGGTCGAGGGACCGGCGGACAGCTGTTGGCGGTAGGGTCGGGAGCTGGCGCGGTGGCGATCATGGTGGACGGTAGGGCCTGGGGCCTGTCTTCCGCCGGTTTCCCGGTCGGCTGTGCTCTCCCCAGTGACCGTGGTCGCGATCGTTCCGTTTCCAGCTCCCGCCGCATCGAACCGTGCATGCCGTTCTCCAGCACACGGCTCACCGACGCCGTTCACCGCCGGTATTCAGCTTCTCCCGCCAGGGCTTGCCCGCCCTGGGCGAGACGACGATTCCAGACAGCTTGATCAGGCCGCACTGGGCGATTGGAGCGGGCGCTGACGGCGACCAAGTGCTCGGGTCGTTCGAGATAGTTGGCGTACTCCTCGCGCTTGGCGGCGTCCCAGGTAGAGGCTCCGGAGTCCCAGGCTTCTGCCAGGGGCACGAGGTGGTCGACGTCCAATTTAGACGCTTTGTCCAATACGGTGTCGTCAAAGTAGCTGTACCAGACCCCGCCGCTCAAGGCGCAGTTCGGCCCGACTTTGGCGCGTCGATGGCCTCGGAAATGAGGACCTCGTATCGGGCTGAGCAACCGTCCCCATCGGCATCGGTCCAGTGCTTGAAGCTGGTGCGCTTGTAGCCTGCGCGGTTTTCGCCCGCCAGGGGTAGATCGGCGATGGCCTGCTGCAGCCGGGGCGGCGGGTCCCCTCAGCGGCGAGCGGGATGATCCGGTCCACCTGCTCGAAGCCGGACTCATCACCCGCCGCCGGAAGCGAAACGGCCCTCTGCGGCGGCCGGACGCTGATGCTGTACTTCGCGCCGCCCAGCACTGACCGGATCACGCGACCACATCGCCGCAGGCCTGGCTCGGCGCAATCCTCACGCCCTCCTTGGGACACCGCATCCCCGAGGAGGGCGTGTGGGCCGCCGACAGCGGCATCTTAGGCAGCTTGTGCCTCGGTGGCGAGGCGTACATGCGCTGGCTGGAGAAGCACGCCCCATACGCCGACCGGTGGCTGTTCGCGACGGTACCCGGCTTCCCTTTACGCCTTGCCTCCGTTTTCAGGGGGTAGAAGCCGGAACTGGAGACCTCAAGGACTCGGCGCAGCCGCATGATGCCGAAGACGACGCGGCGGTCGTCGACGGTCTCGGGAGGTGTTGGCGTTGGGTGGCTATCCCTGCCACAGATAACGTGTATCTGGTGTCTCACCACGGACACCGTTATATAGGCCAAGGCCCAGCCCCGTCATCCAGACCCTTCCGCCAATGGGCACGGTCGGGCCGAAACAGGCCCGTTCTGCCTTGGCCGCAAAGACCGTCACGCTGCAAAAACCGTTGGATACCCAGCTCGATCCTTCTGCGCTCCCAAAAACACTGCCGTTGATTGGGCCCGCGTTCGAGGTACTGAAGTTCTTGACCACAAGTGCGGACTGCGCCGCATGCGAGCCCCTTACGAAGCAGACCTTAATCGAAATGTAGCGATTGGACGGATGCGTGCCGGTCGGCCCACAGGTCCCCCGCGCATCCATTGTGAACGGTTGCCAGAGGGTGTCTGAAAAGGGTCAGGGTGAGCGGCCGCTGTGGCGGTGTAGCAGGATCATGCTCATCGCGAGGTAGATGACATTCTCGGAGGTCGCTGTCAGGTATTCGTAGTCTTTGGCCAGGCGGCGATACTTGCCCAGCCAGGCGAAGGTGCGCTCGACCACCCACCGGCGGGGCACGAGGGCGAACCGCGGGATCTGTCGCGGCGGGGTGTCTTCGCTGGCCCAGGTGGAGCGGAATCCGCCGTCACGCCGGACCACGATCTAGGGTCACGCCGAACAGCTCCAGGATCCAGCCGATGAAGTCCTGCCCGCGATAGCCCTGATCAGCCCAGACATGCTTCAGCCGCCGCAGGATCTCGCCAGCGCGGGAAAGGAGCACGACCGCGCCGTCACGATCGTTGACGCTCGCCGGGCTGACGCAGGCAGTGAGCACGGTACCGAGCGTGTCGACCAGCAGGTGCCGTTTGACCCCTGGGACCTTCTTACCGCCGTCGTAGCCGTGCAGGCCGCCGCGGTCGGTGGCCCGGACGCTCTGGCTGTCGATGATGCCGGCGCTGGGGGTGGGGTCACGGCCTCCACCGATGCGATCGCCTTCGCGTAAGCGTGCCAGGATCTGTTCCCAGCGGCCCTCGATCCGCCAGATGCGCCAGTAGTGGTAGACCGTCTGCCACGGCGGCAGGTCGTGGGGCAGCAGCCGCCAGGCACAGCCTGCCCGCACCCAGTACGCCAGCGCATTCACGATCTCCCGGCGCTCATGGACGGCAGGCCGGCCACCTGGCTTGGGGGCGGGAATCAGCGGAGCGAGCAGTTCCCATTCAGCATCGGATAGATCTGTGGGGTACGGACGCCGAGGGACCATCGCACGCCTCCAGGGTCACGCCCCCGACACCCTTCAGCGTGACTCGCCCGACCCTTTTCAGACACCCTCCACACAGGTTGAATTCGTAGGGTCGGTCATGGGTTTGCCGGGGTATCGAGGGTGAGCCCGGTCTGGGCCAGGCAGCCGGTGAGCAGATGGGGCCGGTACTGGATCTTCTTCAGTTTGCGTTTGACGATCCTGACGAGTCCAGGCAGGTCGGCGACGGCGAAGTTGGCCAGGGCCCGGCGGAGCAGGGACCAGACGCCCTCGACGGGATTCAGTTCGGGAGCGTAGGCGGGTAACTGCACGATGCGCAGCCAGTCGGCGTGCTCGGCGGCGAACTCGGCGAGCTGGCCGGCCAGATGCACGTTCAGGTTGTCCCAGCACCACACCAGTGGTGCGCCCAGGTGCTGGTGGGTGGCCACGATCAGGTCCCGGTAGTCGATCCAGGAGAAGGACTTGGGCTCGCCCTTGCGGCCGCGGTAGATGTGCAGGCGGTAGAACAGGTGCGGGCGTTCGCCGTCCCGGTAGGCCACAACGCCGGCCATGTTGACCCGGCCGGAGCCCTTGCCGCGTACTGTCACCACCGGACGGGCGCCGACCGGTGCCCAGGTGCGTCCCTTCGGTGGTCTCAGTCCCTGCCCGGCTTCGTCTTCGAAGCAGAGGTAGGCGCCCAGGTCCGCCGCGGTGCTTTTACCACCGGCCACACCTGCTCCTTCCAGGCGGCGATGGCCTCCTCGTCCCGGTCCAGGGCCCGCCGCACCGGGACCTGGACCGACCAGCCGTGGCGATGCAGCAGTTTGCCCACGCCCTCGAGGGTGTAGCCGATGTGGAACAGCCGGCCGGTCAGCGTCTTGACCCGGGCCAGCGTCCAGCACTGGTTCTCGTCGTATCCCCAGGCCAGCGGCCCGCGCCGTAACTCGGCCTCCAGCCGTTGCCACTGCCGGGCCGACAGCTTCTCCTTCGAAACCGGCCCCTTGGAGCGCAGGGCCTGCGTGCCGCCCTCGCGCCAGGCCTTGCGCCAGCGGGTCACCGACCGCTCGTGCACCCGTAACCGTGCGGCGACCGTCTTGGTCGATTCACCGGCCTCGAACCACTCGGCCGCTTGCAGCCGTACACGCTCCCGCCGTTCCTGCTCGGCAGGCGTGTACCCACTCCTTTGCCCGTACCGCATACCACGGTCGTATCGCACCGAGCGCTATCCGTCACGGCCTGAAGACTCTACGCATTCAACCTGTGCATCTGTCCGAGGCGACTGCATTCGCGGGGCTGGAGGCGAGCAGGCAGCTGCTGACAAGCGCGGCGATCAGTGCTGTTCGACCGAGCGGGCGTGGGTTCATGATGATCTCCTCTCGGTTAGATTGTGATCATGGAACTTAATTTCGGTCAAGACCCAAACCGTCGCCTCGGAACGAAAGATGTGGAGAAGGTCGATTACGGCTCTGGATGAATCTGATGGAGTCGGCTTTGGGTGCAGCTCTTCCGCAGTGGGCCGGTCTCGCCGCCGAGTCCGACGAGGACCAGCCGCGCGGGTCGGCTCCGTGTGGGCCGCCGCCGGCGGTTACGACTGCGGCGCAGAATACGGCTGAAGGCAGCCAAGCTGGGCCGCTCGCGGGGTGGGCTGACCAGCAAGGTCCACCTGTCCGCCGACCGGCGATGCCGTCCGCTGTCCTTCGTGCTCACCCCAGGCCAGGCCGGCGACAGCCCGCAGTTTCGGGCCGTGCTGAACCGCGTCAAGGTCCGCCTGCCTGTCGGCCGCCCGCGCACCCGCCCACGCGCGGTGGCCGCTGACAAGGCCTACTCCTCTCGCGGCAATCGCGCCTACCTGCGCCGACGCGGCATCAAGGCGGTCATCCCGGAGAAGAGCGACCAGGCGGCGCACCGCAAGAAGCGCGGCTCCTGCGGCGGCCGCCCGATCAGCCATGATCCAGATCTCTACAAGCAGCGCAACACGGCGGAACGCTGCATTAATCGGATCAAGGAGTGGCGTGGACTGGCCTTCCGCTTCGACAAGACTCCCGACAGCTACCTCGCCGGCCTTCACCTACGCGGAGCCATCTTGTGGATCCGAAGCCTCCAGCCCCTCTGAAGGTACGAGCTACATGCAGGGCCCTAGCCGCGCAGTAGGCCAGCATGTTGACCGAAAACAGTCAGCGATGGTCTTCACGGTGCTGGCTATGAACCATGTCGCCGGTCATGGGTGGTAATGCTGAGAGAGCGTGGTGATCTCCGTGCCGTCCGAGGGGTCGACGGAGATGGTCTTGAAGGAGCGGAAATGCGGGTCGAGACCGCCACGTTCCAAGTTCAGCTCGGGCGTGGCGCGCAGCAGCTTGATGAACGCCGCGACGCTGTAGCGCGCAGGCACGGGGCCATTGCTCATGTTCATGAGGATGACCGTGGCTCGCCGGGCCAGCCGGTAGGTCTTGGCGGGGCCGGAGACTGGCTCGTAGTAGCCGTCGTCGGCGACCCTAGGGCCGCAGACCAGGGTGGAGGGTCTGGCCTTCAGCACCACACGATCGCCATCGACACTGATGCCGCTGATGGTCAGCACGTCGCGGACGGGTACGCGGTGTTCGCCGCGACGATCGCAGATCTTGGGGCGCGGACGGGGCCCGATATCGGTGGTCGCCGTCGGCTTGGGAAGGTTGGCCGGAGGTGAGAGGGAGGAGGACGCTGGGACGGGCTGCTGCGGCAGCGCGGCCGGGGCAGTCGCGCGACTCTGCGGTGCGACGGTCTGGGTGATGGCAGGCTGTGGCTCGGCTGTCTGGGCCGAACAACCGAGCGCGGCCAGCACAGCGCCCGACAGCGCGATCACGCGTAGTGAGCTCATGGTGAACCCCCGGATCCCGGCGATGTTGATCGTGGGGAGTACGACGACGCATCCCGCCAGAAAGTTCACGCGACACTCTCGTACGCCCGTCGTCGGCCGCCTTTTTACTGCGACAAGACTTCCGGCAGCTACCTCGCCGGCCTTCGTCTACGCGGAGCCATCTTGTGGATCCGATGCCTCCAAGCTCCTCTGAAGATCCGAACTCCATACAGCCCTTAGAACAGGGCGTACCCCTGTGCGTTGAGGTCGATCTCGATGTTCAGGATCTCCGGGTCGTTGGCGTGAGCCGCCTCGATCCAGTCCTGGTGGAGGCGGCGCGTGTTTTCAAGCGCGTCGTGGAATCCCGCGCCGTGGTTGAGCCCGCCGCACACGCATTCGCATTCGGCCTCGTGGGCGTCGTAGCAGCGGGCGTCACACCGTTGTGTCCGCCCGCCGGGCCGGATGACGGCGAGGAGCAATCGTTATCTGGGGTTGTTGGCCTCTTCTTGCAGTTCAGAGCGATATGATCTTGTTTGCCATGTAAGGCATGTCGGCTGATCTTCTCGGTACCCAGATATTGGCCGAGGTGGCGGAGGTCGGCGAGGTGGTCGAGGTGGGCGTGGAGGGCCTCGGCACCCTGCGCATCCACGTCGTCGCCAGGCCCGTGCCGATCCCCGAGGAGTACGGCGTCCAGCCCAGCATCTCGGATGAGGTGATCTCCACGGCGTCCGGCGGCGACTGGGAGACTCGTGGCATCAGGCCGCCGCTTCGCCGGTGAGAGCCTCGTCCGCCGCGTGATAATGCGGTCATGCCGCGAGGATCGTGGGCCTTTCTCTTCATCGTCTCCTTCGTGCTCGTGGGCGCCGTCGCCTGGTGGATGGCTGGCGACGGCCTGGAGGTCAACGACGCTCGCGCGAGCGTGCTCAGCTTCGTCGTGGGCCTGTGCACGCTGCTGCTGGCCCTGGCGGGTGTGCTGCGGCGCTGGCAGGGCCGCCGCCGCGACGACAGCCTCTCGGGACCCCGCCCGACCGACCCGGTCACGCACGCGGGCTACCTGAAGCAGACGATCCTGGCCGCCGCGGTCGCCGGGGACGACGCCCTGAGCAGGCCGCAGCTCCTGCCACTGTCGTGGACGAGCGCGGCGCCGGAACTCGGCGACGGTGTGCTGTCAATCCCCTCAAAGCGTGGAGACGGTCCTATGCCACAGCGGCCCTCAGCAGGACCGTTGATGCTTGCCGCTTCTCGATCATCTGACGCTCGA
>NZ_JBITHZ010000049.1:0-79696 GCF_044458585.1 Nonomuraea sp. NPDC050451 | reverse complement strand
GCGGCCCCACTCATCCGCTGGCTACTACGTCGTGTGACCTTTGCAGTTCCAGAGGGCGCGAACACGCGACACTTGATTACGCGAGGTCGCCAGTTTGGCACCCCTTGCTGAGACCGGTCGGACCGAGCGCCGCCTGCGGGTTCTGCCGTCCCGGGTCGGGGTCTACTTCGTTCTTGCGCTGAAACTGTTCGGACAGGTAGGTGCCCGCTTGGTGTGGCAGAAGCTGATCTGTGGCCTGGCCGGTCTGGCGGTGGTGATCCCGTCGGAGAAGGCCCTGCGGGACCTGCGACGCCGGATCGGTGCGGCCCCGCTGAAGGCGCTGTTCGAGACGCTGGCGGTCCCGCTGGCGCATCTGTTCACGCCTGGGACTCGATACCGGCGATGGCGGACCGTCGCCATGGACGGGTGCGGCTCGCTAAAAGTCCCCGACCACGAACGTAACCGCGGCTGGCTCGGCAAGCTCCGCAACAGGATGGCCCACCCGATACCCACGAGACCGCCTACGCCTCTCGGCTGCTGCACCTGCTCAACCGCGACATGCTGCTGCTGGCCGACCGCGGCTTCGACAGCAACTACTTCCTGCAAGCTGTGGCCGGCACCGGGTGCCAGTTCCTGGCCCGCTGCCGATCCCGGCGACGCCTGCCCGTGCTGGCCATGCTGAGCGACGGCTCCTATCTCACCCGGATCGATGGGCTCCGACTCCGTGATCGAGGCCGAGATCAGGGTGACCGGATCCGACGGGAGTACAACCACGGGCCTGTATCGGCTGCTCACCACGCTGACCGACCACCGCGCGGATCCCGCCGCCGCGCTCGTGCAGCTCTATCACGAACGCTGGGAGATCGAGTCGGCCTTCTTCGCGCTGCGCCACACGCTCCTTCGCGGCCGGGTGCTGCGCTCCAAGGATCCCGTCGGCATCGAGCAGGAGGTATGGGCCCTGCTTACGCTCTACCAGGCGGTCCGGCACACCATGGTCACCGCCGTGGAGACGCGCTCCGGTGCTGATCCCGACCGTGCGTCCTTCACCATCGCGCTCGAAGCCGCCCGGGTCACTGTCACCACCGCTACCGGCATCCTCATGCCCGCCACAGGCGGCAAAGGCGACTCGATCGGGCACATTGCCACAGCTGTCCTGGCCGACCTCCTCCCACCACGACGAGCGCGCTTCAGTGCCCGGATCGTCAAAGCCGGCGTTTCCCGCTACGGCACATGGAACCGCCGAGCTGACGACAACAGGCCAGCGACCAGCACTGACATCGCCTCCGTGGAAGTCGCCATCCAGCAGCCCAAACCCCCAGCTGACCCGCAGAAGAAGCCCCAGCCCGCCTCACCAGTTCAGCGGCACCGCCAATCCCGACCTACCGACCAGGCCAAAGGCGCCACACCCGCTCAAAGCCGCTGGCAGAAAGCCCAGGCAATCCTGCAGCAGACTCCGGAACGCCCACGACGAGCCCAGGACATCGCCGCCGCCCTCGGTATCACCGGTAAGCAGAACCTCCACAGCTTCTACGTCCAGATGTCCGCCTGGGCCCGTCGGGGCAGACTCACCAAGACTGCTCCGGGCATCTACCGGATCGCGCACTCAACCGCTCTGGACACGGCCCCGTGATCGTTAACTTCGCGGCATTGGGCCTCGCCTATGAAACAGCGTGGCGGCTAGCCACGAGCCCCGCACCCTCGCCGCGATCATTCTCAGCGCTGACGGCGGGTCCGCCCCCGACCCGCTTCAGGCGGACGCGGCCGCGGCGACGTCCATGCCAGATGCGTCAGGCGGTCAGGCCGGCGCTGATCAGCCAGATGTGTTCACAGGTCGCAGATGCCTGTTGCAACTTCTCGCGGGCCTCTTGCGAGGCGTGGTAGAAGGTCCGCTCGATCATCCAGCACAGGGCGCGTGCCATCGCTGACGCTTGTTCTGGTTCGTTGCCCGCCTGAACGCCGGCTCGCTCCAGGACGGCGGTGATGGCCGTGATGAACAAGTCAGCTGTATGGCTCCAGAGCTCGCCGATCTCCGGCACGGTCAACGACAGGTCGATCGCCGTACGAAAGACCGGACCGTGCTCGTTCCACAGCTCGACCGTGCGCCGCATGGCTGCTGCGATGGCCTGGCGCGGCTCCTCGGTCTGCGCGGTGACCCGGGACCGCTCCCACAGGTGCTCGACGGTCCGGGCCACGAGTGCCGCGACCACTTCCTGCTTGGAGCCGAAGTAGAAGTACAGGGCGCCGCGTGTGATGCCGGCGCCCTGGGCGATGTCGCCGACGGTCATGGTGTCGTAGCCTTTTTGCGCCAGTAGGGCTTCGCAGGTGTCCAGAATGGCCCGCTCCCGGACATCGCCCTTGCGTTCGGTGGTGCGCCGGCTCCGCGCGGGGTGGTGGTGGCCGGGCATCAGAGCTGAGCACCCTCGGCGAAGTCGGTCGTACGGGACAGCGCCTCCCATACGCGGATGTCCTCGTCCACAGCCGCGCGCGCGGCGGTGACCAGTCGCAGCGCGTCCGAGCCCAGGACGAGGTGGGCCGGCGGCCGGTCGACCGACGCGATGTGCACGACGGCCTCCCCGGCCTTAACCGGATTGCCCAACTGGTTCCCGCTGGCCTTCTGCCGCGCTTCGCGGATGGGATTGAACAGCTCGTCGTAGTCGTCGATGGTCCGCGCGGCGCGTGTCATGGACCGTCCGGCCCAGTCGGTGCGGAAGGAACCGGGCTCGATCGCCGTGACGTGGATCCCGAACTGTGCAACCTCCTTGCCCAGTGCCTCGAGGATCCCTTCCAGGGCGAACTTGCTGCCGCAGTAGGCGGACATGCCGGGCACCGCCATAAGCCCGCCCATGGAGGTGACGGCCATCAGGTGTCCGCGGCCGCGCCGGCGCATGTGGGGCAGTGCTGCCTGCAGGGTGGCCACTGTCCCGAATACGTTGACCTCGAACTGCCGCCGCACCTCGGCCAGCGGGGTTTCCTCGAAGGTGCCCTCCAGGCCGTAGCCGGCGTTGGCGACGACGACGTCCAGAGGGCCGACGCTCTGCTCCACCTCCGCCACCACGCTCGAGGCTGCGTCGTCGTCCGTCACGTCCAGGATGCGGCCGTGAGCGTACCCTCCGGGTTGGAGCCCTTCGAAGGCCCGCAGGTCCTCCTCGGAGCGGACCGTGCCGACGACGGTGTGCCCGGCGGCCAGGGCGGCTTGGGCGAAGGCGCGTCCGAGGCCCGTGCTGACGCCGGTGATAAGCCATTTCTGCTTCTGCATCGTTCTCCAGAGAAGACTCGCAAGGAGCTGAACTGCTCCTTCACCTTTGATTCTACACGACGTCGATTTTTCTCGTCGTGATGTAGATTCTGGCGGTGCTCATAGCGTCGTCTCGCCCACGCGGACCCGCACAACCGACAGATCATCCGGACTCTCCACCAAGCGCAGGTCCAGATGCTTGCCACCTGACACCGAGCCGCGGAACCTACACTGGGCAGGGCTGGGTGATCGCCCTGGTCAGCCACATGACTGTCCCTTTCTCTCGTACTGCCCCCTACTTGGGTGCGGCTCTGATAGAGGGACTGGTCTGATCACGCTCCGAGAGCGAGTTTGTGCTGGTAGCGGGTTTGGTGGACGCGGTGGCGCTCTTGCCGCAGGTGGAAGGCGAAGTGACGCGCTGCTCGGCGGCGGGCGGTGTGCCGAGGGGTGGGTCCGGGCCGGGTGAGGGGTGTTCGGCCCGGACCACGGATGGGTCAGCTTCGACCGAGCATTTCGGCGGTGAGGAGGTTGCCGCCCAGGCCCCAGCCGCCGTCCGGAACCTCCTCCAGGAGGACCAGGGTGGTGGCTCGGGCCCGTTTCGGCGTAGGCGTCGATGAGCTTCTTCTTTAATTCGGGGGTCAGGGTGTCGGCGGGCACCTTGAGGTTGGCGAATGGCATGTCGGTTTCCTCTCGTGTTGGGATTCAGAGTGAGGCGGTGGGTGACAGGAGGTCTGCGATGCCGGCGCGGTGGTAGAACTCCGGCCTCGAGGATCAACGGGACAGCCGTTAGCGCAAAGCCTCACCCCCGGCTGAACTGCTGTCACTCCGTGGAGCCAGGCCACCGGGCAGGACGACCGGCATATTGGCGGTAGCCGGCGTTGGGGACCAGCGGTACAGCCGTTGGCGCTAAGCAGTGGATCTTGGTCGTCTAGCACAGGCGATCGGGCTATTGCGGGGGTTTCCGGAAGCTCTTCGATCGCTGGCGGGGGCTGGCTACCGTCCGCCGCATGCCGGTGGAATTTCTGACTGATGAACAGGCTGAGGCGAACGGGAAGTTCGCCGAGGAGCCGACGAGGCCCGAGCTGGAGCGGTTCTTCTTCCTCGATGACGAGGACCGGAAGCTGATCGCGAAGCGGCGTGGTGATCACAACCGGCTCGGCTTCGCTCTCAAGATGTGCGTCCAGGAGTCCCGGCACAAGCTCGCCCGCGACATCTGCCACGGCAAGAAGGCCACCAGGCGTACCGGGACGGGATGGAGGACCAGCTCGGCTCACTCGGCCTGGTCCTGAACGCCGTGGTGCTCTGGACGACCCGCTACATCGACGCCGCCGTCGTCCAGCTTCGCGCGGAGGGTCATGAGATCCGTGATGAGGACGTGGCCCGGCTGTCCCCGCTCAAGCACAAGAACCTCAACGTCCTGGGCCGCTGCAGCTTCACCCCCACCCAGCCGGCGGGCGGCACCCTGCGCCCGCTGCGCGACCCGGACGCGGCCGGACTCGATGACGACGAGGACGACGCTGGGAACTGACGGCGTCAGGTGCCGACCAGGCGCACCGATCAGCTTGTGAGCCGCCGCCTTGGTCAGCCGCTTCGCAGCCGTGACGGTCTGCTCCCCCGCGGCCCCGAGGCCACCACGGCGTGGTTGTAGCCGTTGGCGGGAGGCATGCCCCGGGGCGTACGAGGTGGCGCATCGTCACGTCCTACTCATCCGGGTCCCAGGCGCTGAGCTGCTCGAAGAGACGTTGGTCGCCGTCGAGCTTCAGGGAGTTGATCGGGATACGGTCATGCAGGATGAGGACCAGCTCGCTGGCCGTGCCCCGAGCGGAGGCGGAGGCGGCGGCCGCGTTCGGGTCCTGGCCGGCAGCGGTGGCCGGCATGGTGCCGGGCCCGGGGAGGCGGGCGGTCCGTGCGCCGTCGGCGGAGAGCGAGAGGCGCCAGGAGCGGCCCTCGGAGGCGTGGAAGTCGACGGCAGCGGGCTTGTGCGGCCAGGCACTTGTCGTTGCGACGCAGGTGGACAGGAACTCGTCGACACCGTCGAGCGCCACCTCGTCCGGCAGCGGCTGCGGGGCACCTACGGTGATCTGGGCGTCGTACGTGTGCACCGCCATCTGCTGGAGCTGGTGCCGAGCTACGGCACCGGAGGTCTGCGGCGACTGCGACGTCCCCCACCACGTCCAGCAACCGCGATCCGGGCCGGCCTTCCGCAATGCGTCCACCAGTCGCTCCGTGGACTCCGCCAACCAGGCCAGCAGGGCCTCGCGCTCCCGAGGCGCAGCCGGGGCGCCCTCCGCTGCGGACTTGGCCGGAGCAGGCCCTGCGGCGACGGTGGCGGCCCAGTCGCGGCGCCCCTCGCCGATGTGCTGCGCCAGATCGAACAGCGTCCACTCGGGGCAGGTCGGCACCTGTACGTCGAGGCTGGGCGCGGAGGCGACCGCGGCGCGGAAGGCAGTCGACCGTTCCTCGATCAGTCGCAGCAGAACGGGGAACTCGAGTGTCATTGTCACCCCGAATCTCTATCACTGCGTTCCGACAATCGGACAGCGATTTTCACAGCCGCCATCGCGGGCGGACCCTCACCACCGCGGAGAAGAGAGCGCCGACAGCGCACCGGAGGCCTGTTGCGGTACCACCGCCTGCTGCACCCCGTACGAGGAAGCCCTCGACCCGGCCCAGAGCCCGGCCGAGGCGAAGGCCGCCGCCGGCTGCGCGTGCGGCAGCTGAGGCACAGACCGGACGGCCGAAGCTGGAGCGGCCCAGCACGTTCAGGTTGGCGTGCCGCAGCGGGGACAGCCGGGCCACGTCCTCGTCCAGCACCTGGTGCTCGCGCTGGTCGGCGGGCAGGGCCCGCAGCTCGGCGACGGCGGCGTCCAGGTAGCGGGTGGTCCACAGCACCGCGGCGTTCAGCACCAGGCCGAGCGCGCCGAGCTGGTCCTCCTGCCCCGTCCGGTAGGCCTGCATGATCTGCCCGCGCTTGCCGTGGCCGATGTCGCGGGCGAGCTTGTGCCTGGACTCCTGGACGGTGAGCTGACGGTTCATCTGCCGCCGGTAGGTGTCGTCCACCGGGTCGACCACCCGCAACAGGTGCAGGGTCTTGCCGATCCGCCCGTACTCGGCGAACGCCTGCCCCAGCGACGTCGGGCGGCCTTCGCGGCCGAACATCCGCAGCAGGTCGTAGGCGCGGACCTGCCCGGTCACCAGGGAGCCGGCCACCCGCAGCATGTCCGGCCAGTGCGTGACCACCTTGCCTAGGTTGACCCGGTTACGGGCCAGCGGTCCAGCGGCCCGTAACCGCCGGTGGCCACCCCGGGCAGCTCGGCGCGCCAGAACCGCTGATCGGCCAGGTCCCGGAAGCGGGGCGAGAAGTTGTAGCCGAGCAGCGAGAACAGCCCGAACACCATGTCGGAGTACGAGGCGTTGTCGGTGGCGACCATCTCCGGCCGCGCGCCGGCGTCCAGGTTCAGCAGGGTGTCACAGGATGTGCAGCGAGTCGCGCGGGGTGCCCGGCACGACCATCTGCCCGATCCTGGCGACCTGGTCGTTGACCGCGTTGAGCCAGGTGATCCCGCGCTTGAAGTGGTAGTACTTCGGCGAAGGCCCCGCGCTGATCGTGCGCTTGGGGACCATGAACCGCAGCCCGTCCACCGAGGCCAGCAGGCCATCGCCCCAGTGCGCGACGATCGGCACCCGCGCCTGGGCCGTGATGAGCCGGCCGTTGGCTGCGGCGATCGTGTCGGACCGCAGGTAGTACTGGTCGACGTGCGCCAACCGGGCCCGGGTGAGGGCCTCGTCGCTCGCGTCGATGACCGGGGTGTAGCCGATGTTGCACGCGTCGGCCCCAGCAGCGCCACCAGCGAGGTCTTCAGGTTCTCCATCCGGGTGCGGCCGTCGCCCAGGTGCAGGAAGGCGTCCAGGAACCTGGTCTACCCGTCGACCTCGAACAGCAGGTCCGGCAGGTCGATCCGGGGCAGCATCGCCGCGGTCGTCCGGTGCAGCCGGCGCAGCGACTTCGACTCCCCGAGCGCGCCGAGCCGGTCCACGTTCAGCTTGAGCCGGCCGTTGGGCTGCACTTCGAAGGACAGCTTCGCGTCCTGCCCGGCCTCCTCCAGCCGCTCGGCCATCAGCTGCCAGGCGGCGTCCAGGGCCCGCACCCGCTCGGCCAGGTGCTGCTCGACCGGCGCCTCCAGGCTCAGGCCGTGCAGCACGTCGGCCTGCACCGCCTCCCACTGCGGCCCGTCCAGCAGCCGCGCCCGGGGGTCGGACCAGCGGTTCGGCGGGGAGGCGAAGACGTCGCGGCGCCCGAGCGCCCGGTAGAGCTGCTCCAGCACGCACACCACGTATGCGTCGCGGTCCACCGACCCCTGCGGCAGGTCGGGGTTGGAGAACACCGCCTTCTCAGGCCGGCGGCACCAGCTTCTGGCCGATCTCGCGGGGCAGCAGCGGCTTGGCCTTCACCTTGCGCCGCGACAGCGCGGGCAGCCGCTTCACCGCCTCCAGCACCCTCCGCCCGCCGGAGGCCGCCCCAACGCGCTCGACTCGCCGAGCAGGGACAGGAACGGGCGAACCGTGTTGTAGCGGCCAGCCAGCTGGCGGCGCATCTCCGCCTCGGTCTCGTCGTCGCCCGGCGGCAGCCGCCGCGACCACTACCGCTTCCGCCAGGGCGCATGGGTCAGCTTGATGTCACAGCAGAACGCGATGCTGGCCCCCATGGGGGATGCCGCCCAGGAAGGCCTCGACGCGGCGGGTGAGGACAGCATCACCGGTCGGCGCCTGCACGAGATGAAGGACTTCTACGCCTACATGACCGAGCGATTGATCCCGCTCATCGACAGCTGGCGCGAGCACTACTCCGCCAAGCACGCCGGCCCTGCCCGATAGCGGCTTCGACCCGCGTGCCGCCGGAAAAGCCGCGGAGCGGGAGCCGGTCGACAGCGGCCTCCGCTCCGCAGCCGCAGGCCGCCGACTGATTGCCGTTGGCCTGCTTCTTGTCATCCAGCCTGGGAACCGACAGATCCGGGGCCTTGAGTGCCGGCCGGCGGTGTGTTCGGGTCTGCGGGAACGTGGCCGCGCAGGAGATGAACGCCTACGGCGATGATCCAGACAAAACCGGTCAGCAGGGAGAGGTGTTCGAGCAGGCCCGCGGGGGCCGGCCTCCACACGCTCAGGGTATCGAGGCGGTAGGCGATGCCGGCGGCGAAGGCGAAAGTGATGATCAGGGCGCCGGACAGACGCGAGTAGATGGCCCAGGCGCGGCTGTGCTGTCCCAGACGCCGGGCCAGCACGAACGCTGCGGCGCTCAGCCCGGCGAACAGCGCGAAGCCGGCCACCTGGTGGATGAGGGCGCTGGTGGTGAGCACGCCGGGTGTCGGGGCGGATTGCCCGGGCGGGTAGCCCAGTGCCGGGTCGGTGGGCACCAGCCCGCCCACGACCAGCCCGGCGGCGGCGGTCGCAACCAGGATCGGGCCCCAGGTGGCGCCGCGGCCACCGCGCAGGACCCGGCGCAGCCCGGCCGTGAAGGCCAGTAGGAGCAGCCCGCCGAGCACGAAGTTGGCCGTCTGCAGCCAGGCGCGTTCGCCGGTGCCAAGTTGGCTGGCGCCGTGGTGCCAGAGGCTGTAGCCGGGGCGGGTGGCGCCGTCGGCCCACAACAGCACTGGTACGAGCACACCTGCTATGACGCCGCTGCCCAGCAGCGCCTTGAGAGTACGTGTGGGCATGGGAAAGTCCTCCTTCTCCGTGACCGCAAGGGGCCACGGGCCGACCAGACTTCCCGGCTCTCCAACAGCACGCCCCTAATGGGGCGTATCCTTGATCAATACGCGGATTTTAGCGCATACTGAAATAACTGCAAGAGGCAAGGAGGGCCATACGTGACCGAGCAGGAGCGACTGCTGGAGTGGGTGGAGCGGGTCGCCATGTACCTGGCCCGCGACGGAGTACCGCCGATCGCCGGGCGGGTGCTGGGCTGGCTGATGGTGTGCGATCCACCCGAGCAGTCCGCAGGGCAGATCAGTCAGGCCATCGGCGCAAGCCGGGCGTCGCTGACATCAAACCTTCGGCTGCTGACGAGCATGGGGTTCCTGACGTGGCGGACCCGGCCGGGAGAACGGACCGTCTATTACCGGATGGCCGAGGACGCTTGGGGAGTGGTGGTACGCCACCAAATCGCCTCGATCACCTCGTTCCTGGACATCACCCGCGACGGCCTGGGCCTGGTCGGCCCGGATGATGATCGGGCCACCCGCGTCCGGCAGGCGCACGCCACCTTCGAGTGGATGGCCAAGGTGTTCGACAACGCGCCACCACTGCACCCCGACGACTCCGCCGATAAGGAGACGCCATGACCAGGCAGGCGATCGTGGTGGGCGGCGGCATCGGCGGGCTGGCCGCAGCCCTGGCGCTGCGGCGGATCGGCTGGCAGGCCACGGTGCTGGAACGCGCCCCCGAGCTGGGTGAGATCGGCGCCGGCATGTCTCAGGCCCCGAACGCCATGCGTGCGCTGGCCGAGCTCGGCGTCGCAGAGCAGGCCCAAGCGGTCGGCGTACCCACACACTCCTCCGCGAACCTGCGCCTGCCCGACGGCCGCTACCTGCAACGGGCCCGGCCAGGTGAGGCGAGTGCGCTGCTCGCCTTCCACCGCGCCGACCTGCACCGGGTACTGCTGGAGGCGCTACCTGAGGGCTGGGTGCCCACGGCGGCGGAGGTCACCACCGTCCGGCAGAACGAGGACGGCGTGACCGTGGTGTGCGACGGCCTCGAGTTGAGCGCTGAGCTGGTCATCGCCGCCGACGGCATCCGCAGTACCGTGCGCCGCCGGCTGTGGCCGGACGCGCCGCCGCCACGCTTTCTCGGGCGGACGGCCTGGCTGGGCATCGCCGAGGTTCCTGATCTGCCGGGCAGTGTCACGCTCGGCCCGGGCGGCTACTTCCTGATCCACCCGATCGTGCGCGGCCGCGCGTACTGGGCCTACGTCACCACCGCTGATGCGCCCGGCATCCGCTACGACCAGGAGAAGACCGAAGTGATCCGCCGGATCGGGGCCTGGCATGAGCCGATCCCAGCGCTGATCGAGGCCACTTCGGAGGAGGCGGTCATCCACATCGACATCCACGATGTCGAAGCACTGCCCACCTACGTTCACGGCCGGGTGGCTCTTCTTGGCGATGCCGCGCACGCGATGAGTCCCGATCGCGGCCAGGGCGCAGGGCAATCCCTTGAGGACGCGGTCGTGCTCGCCGCGGCCGTGGCCGGTGAGCCCGCGGTGGAGGCTGCGCTACGCCGCTACGACGACGAACGCCGCCCGCGTACTCAATCCACCGCCCGGGGCGCTGACCAAGACGGGCGGCGTCTCACCTCTAGGGCCGCACACCGGGCGCTGGTGACCATGCTGCGCATGGTGCCCGGCCCGTTGTGGCGCAAGGGCATCTCCGCCGACGGAAACGCCACTTGGCGATGGCAGCCGCCGCACTTGCCGTCGCCGGCCCCACCCCGCTGAGCCTGGTTCGCGCGCCAGGCGCGGCCACCTCTCGCCCGGCGCCGTAAGGGAGCTGCGGCTCAGGACGTAGGGCACTGATCGATGCTCCCGCGGCACCGACGGCGGCGCGAGAACGAGTGGGGGGCCGCCACAAGGCCGTCAGAGAAGAAGCTTCCGCCCAACCATGCGGTCACTTTGAGTGTGTGATCGATCCCCTACTGTTATAGCGTCGGTATGTCGCCGCGCCGGCGTCCGCGCTGGTCAGCGTGGCCCATTCGAGTGAGGTGACCAGATGGGAGGCCGCGGATGCTGCTCCTTATCGCCCTCATCGCGCTCGGGCTGGTCATCCTCGCCTTCGCGGGGGATCACTTGGTGTTGGGCTCGGGTCGGCTGGCCGGGCGGCTCGGCCTGCAGCCCGTCGTGGTGGGCGTGATGGTCATGGGGTTGGCCGCTAGTCTCCCGGAGCTCATCATGGCCGCAACGGCCAGCCTGAGAGGGCATGAAGAGCTGGCGACGGCCAGTTTGGTCGGCTCGAACATTCTCAACGTGACCGCGGTCCTCGGTGTCGGCGGACTTATCGCGGCGCTGGCCATTCGCTCCTCGCTGCTGCAGCGTGAGGCGCTGCTGTCGATGGCGGCGGTCACGATATTCGCGATCACGTTGCTGGACGGGCTCGGTCCCGGGGCGGGCGTCACTCTGGCCGTGGCTCTGATTGGCGCGATGGTGCTGCTGGTGGTCTTGGTCCGGATGAGCCCGCACGACATGGTGGCGGTGCAGAGCGCGGGTTATCTGAACACCGCGGTGCCGCCACGCCTGGGAAGAGAGGTGTCGCGGACGCTTGCTGGCCTGGCCGGGGTGCTCGTGGCTGCGCAGTTGCTGGTTGTCAACGCCTCCGACCTGGCCACACAGGTGGGCGCCTCCCCGGACCTGGTCGGGTTCACGCTGGTGGCGTTCGCCGCGGCGCTTCCCATCTTGATCATCGCGATCCGGGCTCAGCGGCAAGGTTACAGCGATCTGCTCGTCGGTACCCTGCTCGGCGGCAACTTGATCACCAGTCTCGCGGGCGGCGCCATCGTCGCCCTCCTCACCGCTGGTGCGCCCACCGTGACCTCGACCGTCATCGTGGCGATGGTGGGCATCATCGGGTTCATCTGGGCCCTGCTCGCCCGTGGCATACCGCTCAGCCGCAGCCCATCGGCCCTGTTGGTGGTGGCGTACTTCCTGGTGTTGCTGTTGCTCAGATAGGCGGCATACGGTCGGCCCAGGCGGTTTGACGCCTGGGCCGGCAGTTGCCTGGTGGCGGCCCGCCTCGTCGGGGCGAAGCGCGAGCACCGTCGGCACCGATGTGCCGCAGGAGGGGCGCCCGGTGCTGTAGTTCCGTGATGTGGTTCAGCCGGTGGGCTGATCGGCGACCTCGGCTACCAGTGACACCACATCGTCGAGGTGAGCCGGGGTGGTCAGGTCGCCCATGCCGGAGAAGATCCGCAGGTCGAGACGCATCAGCCACAGGGCCGAAGCCGCCGCCAGTGCCGGGGTCCACCGTGAGACGGACGAAACCGGCGGGAGAGACCAGCGCCCGCGCCGCGATCCGGGGCGAGTCGGCGGCCAAGGCCACCGCCGCTCCCAGCGAATTGCCCACCAGCACAGCCCGGTCCAGGTCCGCGACCGTCAGGACCTCGTCCAGTTTCCGGCCGTACCAGACCGACCTGCCCCGCCGAGGCCGGTGCGGGTCGCTGAGGCCGGGCTGACCGGGCAGATCCACCACCGTGGTCGCCCCAGCGCGCCGACAGCGCCCGCAGCCAGGGCAGGGCCACCGCGGCGTTGAAGCCGGTGCCAGGCACCACGACCACCTGCGGTCCTCGGTGTCCGGCCGATACGAGCGCTACCTGGCCGGCGCTGGTGTCCACCGTCGTCTTCGTGGGTGGGAAGTCGGCCCGCGCCAAAGCGTCCGAACACCACTGCCGCACCGCCAGCCGGCCGCGCGAACTCTTGTATACGGTGGGCCGGTGACGAATGCGATGACGGCCACGAAGCGGCGCGAACCGCACCGGCACCGATGTCGCCGGGCGGAGGTGCGGCCGTGCATCAGAAGGAAAGGTCCTTCCGCAGGGATGGTTACCCGGTCGACCGGCGTCGCGGCTGGGATGAACGCTGCCGATCAGGACGGCCATGGCGAGGTCGTGCATGACGACTTGCGCTGGCCGATGGTGCCGGTCAGTGAAGGAGGCGGGGTCATTCCGGGTCACTTGCCGGTCTGCGCAGGCGGCGAGTGACGCCGCCGTACCAGGCCGGGACCTCGCGCTCATCGTCGAAGGTGCGGGCGACGACGATGTCGGTGGAGGAGTGCAGCAGGATCGAGGCCACGATGGTGACCGCGACGATCTGGAACACCTGCTGTGCGGCGGCGATGCCGGAGGCGAGCACGAGCAGGCCGTAGACGACGGAGGCGAAACCCTTGGGTCCGAACCAGGCCACCGCCGCCTGCTCGCGTACCGACAGCCCGGAGCGCAGAAAGGACAACCAGATGGCGATGGGGCGGGCCAGCACCAGCGCGCCGATCGCGAACAGCCAGCCCTGCCAGCCGACCGAGCCGAGCAGCGCGGGGGTGATGAGCGCGCCGAACACCAGCAGCGCGGCCAGTTTGAACACTTCGGCGATGAGTTCACCGAAGTGCTCGAACGACTCGCGCTGCCGCTGTCCAAAGGTGGCCACGGTGATGCCGGCGGAGAAGGCGGCCAGGAACAGATTGCCGTGCGTGGCCTTGCCGACGGCGAGCACCAGCAGGCCGATGGCCAGGGCGTTGAGCGGCTCATACTGAGTAGAAGCGGCGAACCAGCGCATCTGCTCCAACTTGAGCGCCGCCCAAGGGATGGCGACCCCGATGAGCACGCCCAGACCCAGCTCCAGCCCGAGCTCACCCAGGTGCAGATCCTGCGCCCCAGAGGCGATGGCCAGGAAGACGACGACGAACGGCAGCGCCAGCCCGTCGTTGACACCTGACTCGACGTTGAGCAGTTGCCGCAGCCGGGGCGGCACCTTCTCGTTGCCGACCAACGCGGCGGCGAAGACGGGGTCGGTGGGTGCCAGGATCGCGCCGATCAGCAGGGATTCGACCCAGCCCAGCCCGATCAGGTAGTGGGCGCCGATGGCGGTGATGGCCAGGGTGAGCGGCAGGCCCCAGCCAAGTGCCCGTCCGGGCAGCCGCCAGGCGCTGCGCAACTCGCTCCAGCCCACCCGCATGCCGTCGGTGAACAGCACGGTGAACAAGGCCAGCTCGGCCAGGGTCGCGACGAGATCGTCGCCTGGCTTGAGCGAAACCACGCCCAGGACGCCGTCGCCCAGCACGAACCCTGCGACCAGGAAGAGCGCGGCCGTGGACAGGATGGTGCGGTGGGCCAGGCTGGACAGCAGCACGGCCAGCAGCAGCACGCCCGCGAACGCGGTCAGGAGCGCGCCCATCAGGGGCACCGCGAAGAAGAAGTCACTGTGCGTACGCCTCCGGTCGGGATCCACTAGACGATCTTGCCGACCAGACTTCCCGGCGCACCGCCGCTCACCTTAGCAGCGGCCATGTCAAGCGGGTAGACGGATTCTTGACGCTAATCACCGAGGGCGGGTGAAGAGCTGCCGATCCCGCTATGGGTGATCTTGACGGGTCTTGATACGTTGTCTACAGGTGAGCCGGGAAGTCTGGTCGGCACGTTCTGTCCCTTTTGAGAGAAGGATGTGCCAGTGCGCGCCCGAGATCTGCTTGCCGACTTCCCCACGGTCCGGCTCGACTCGCCGGCGATCGACGCGGCCAGGTTGCTGGCCGAGCAGGATCTGCCCGGTCTCATCGTGGTCGGCGACGACGGCGCGCCGTTCACGATCCTGCCGGGCACGCAGGTGTTGCGCCTGGCCGTGCCCGGCTACTGCCAGGACGATCCGGCGCTGGCCCGGGTCGTGGACGAGGCGCACGCCGATGCTTTTCTGCGGGCTCTGGACGGCCGTACCGTGCGTGAGGTCCTGCCCCGGCAGCCGCGGGAGCTGCCGGTCACCGACCCCGAGGCGACCGTGCTGGAGGTGGCCGCGCTGATGGCGCGCACCCACAGCCCGCTGGTCGCCGTCGTCGACGACCGGCGGCTGGTCGGGGCGGTGACGCTGCAGGCGCTGCTGGACGGGGTGCTCGCGGGATGAGTGTGCTCGCGTGGGTGAGCGTGGCGGTGTTCCTGGCCGCGTACGCGTTGATCGCCACCGAGAAGATCCACCGGGTCGCGGCCGCGCTCGGCGGCGCCGGCATCATGCTGGGCATCCATGCCACCAACGGCGAGGCGGCGTTCTTCTCCCGGCACGCCGGGATCGACTGGAACGTCATCTTCCTGCTACTCGGGATGATGGTCATCGTCGGCGTGCTCAAGCAGACCGGCGTTTTCGAGTACCTGGCCATCTGGGCCGCCAAGCGTGCCCGGGGCCGGCCGTTCCGGCTGATGGTGCTGCTGGTGCTGATCACTGCGGCGGCTTCGGCGCTGCTGGACAACGTGACCACCGTGCTGCTGATCGCGCCGGTGACGTTCCTGGTGTGCGAGCGGCTCGCCGTCAAGGCTGCGCCGTTCCTGATCGCCGAGGCCATGGCGTCCAATATCGGCGGCGCAGCCACCCTGGTCGGTGACCCGCCGAACATCATCATCGCCAGCCGCGGGGGATTGAGCTTCAACGACTTCCTCATTCACATGGCGCCGCTCGTCATCGTCTTGATGGCGGTGTTCGTGGGGTTGTGCTGGCTGATGTTCGGCCGCTCGTTGCGCTACGACCCCGACCGGGCTGAGGAGATCATGGCGCTGGACGAGCGGGAGGCCATCGCCGACCGGCGGCTGCTGTGGCAGTCGCTGGCCGTGCTGGCGTTGGTGATGGCCGCGTTCGTGCTGCACCCGGTGCTGCACTACGAGCCCTCGGTCGTGGCTCTGCTGGGCGCGGGCGTGCTGGTGGCCGCGACCAAGGTGACCACCGAGCAGGCCATCGCCGAGGTCGAGTGGCCCACGCTGGTGTTCTTCGCCGGGCTGTTCGTCATGGTGGGGGCCCTGGTGGAGACCGGCGTCATCGGTGAGCTGTCCAAGGCGGCTGTCGCGACCACCAGCGGGCAACTGGCGGCCACCACCATGGGGCTGCTGGGCATCTCGGCCGTGCTGTCGGCCATCGTGGACAACATCCCCTATGTGGCCACCATGAGCCCCATCGTCGAACACCTCGTCCAGGCCAACGGGGGACACGACGTGTTGTGGTGGGCGCTGGCCTTCGGCGCCGACCTGGGCGGCAACGCCACCGCGGTCGGCGCCGCGGCCAACGTCGTCGTGCTCGGCATAGCCGCCCGCAACGGCACTCCGATCAGCTTCTGGCAGTTCACCAAGTACGGCCTGATCGTCACGGTCGTCACCGTCGTCCTGGTCGCCCCGTACCTGTGGCTGCGTTACCTCCTCTGACCAGGGCCACACACCGACATGCAGGCAGGCGAATGGCATGGCGCACGACACCCTCGTCCGGGCCGCCGTTTTCGTCGTCTTCACCATCATCTGGCTGGCTGTGGGCGGGTCCGCGACGTTACTGTGGCCCGCCGTCATCGTGGTCGCCGCTGGGCTGGCCCTGCACGCGTGGATCAGGCACCGCCCTTTCTAGCTGAACACCGGCGATGTGCCCTTACGGGCAGCACCATCCCTCTGGACACGCCGGGCCTGCTGCTCGATTATTTATTTACGAGACCGTTCCGTTAATAAAAGGAGAGGGTCGGCAATGGAGAGCGATGTTCTCGTGGTCGGCGCAGGGCCGGTCGGCCTGGCGCTGGCGTGCGCGTTGCTGCAGCACGGCGTCTCGGTACGCGTGATCGACAAAGCCGAGGGCCCGGCCACCACGTCACGCGCGAACTTCGTGCACGCCCGCGGCTCGGAGGTGCTGGACCGCCTGGACGCCCTCGGCGATCTGCCGCAGGAGTCGGTGCGGGCAATGACGATCACCACGTACGCCGGGGACCGCCCGATGATGAAGATCCGGTTCGGCGACCCAGGGCTGGGCACCGCGGCTCCACCGATGGTGATCTCCCAGGCCCGGGTCGAGGCACGACTGCGTGAGCGGCTTGCCGAGTTGGGCGGACAGCCGGAATGGGACAAGAGACTGACCTCCTTGCAGCAGGACGCGGCCGGGATCACCGCGATGCTGGCCGATGGCCGTACCATTCGGGCGGGCTGGCTGGTGGGCTGCGACGGGAGTTCCAGCGCGGTGCGCAAGCTGGCGGGGATCCGCTTTCCCGGGGTAAAGGTCAGCGAGCGGTTCCTGCTGGTCGACGGCCGCCTTGACCCCGGGCTGGACCGGTCGGGCACCAGCGGCTGGGCGCATCCCGACGGTGTTCTGGGCGCCATGCCCATGCCAGGAGATCAGTGGCGGCTGCTCGCCTACGACGCCACGTTCCGTGACGACAAACCCGGCGAGGAACAGATCGCCGAACGCATGCGGCGCATCCTGCCCGAACGCACCGGCCTGACCGGCCTGCGCCTGCACGACGTCACCTGGGCGTCGTTGTTCAGCGTGCACCGGCGACTGGCCGACACCTACCTTACGGGGCGGGTCCTGCTGGCTGGGGATGCCGCACACGTGCACGCTCCGTTCGGCGGGCAGGGCATGCTCACCGGGCTCGGCGACGCCGAGAACCTCGCCTGGAAACTCGCCCTGGTCGTGCGGGGACGGGCCGCAGAGCGCCTGCTCGACACCTACCAGGCCGAACGCCGACCACTGGCCACTCAGGTCCTGCGCGGCAGCACCGCCGCCACCAAGGTCAACATCGCCGGCAGCCCGCTCGGTCGCCTTCTGCGCGACCAGCTGCTGATGCGGCTGTTCAACCAGGCATGGATCCAGCGCTGGACCACGTACACAACCTCGCAGCTGTGGGTGAGCTACCGCCGCGGCCCGCTCGGTGGGGGCGGCCGCAAGCCCCGCCCCGGCGACCGCATGGACGACCTGGCCTGCGAACGCCCCGACGGAAGCCGCACCCGGCTGCACGCCGAGCTGCGCGGGAAGTGGGCCGTGCTCGGAGATCAGGCCGCCTTCGAGGCAGCTCGGCAGCGGCTCGGCGACCAGGTGGTCCACCTCCGCACCGCAGGGCCCGCAAACGGGCCCGCTCAGCTCGTGCGCCCCGACGCCCACCTGGCCTGCAAAGGCGGCGCCGCCGAGCTCACCCGCTGGCTGGACGGAGCCCTCGCATGACCGCCACCCGAGGACGCGGACGCCCCCGCGACCCCGAGACCGACACCGCGATCCTGAACGCCGCACTGGAGCTGTTCGTCGAGCGCGGCGTCGAGGGCACCAGCATCGAACAGGTCGCCAAGCGCGCCGGGGTGGGCAAACTGACCGTCTACCGCCGCTGGAGCAGCAAGGAAGACCTGCTCGCCCAGGCCATCGAGCAGTGGGTCAGCGACGAGGTGACACCCTCGGCCGCCGACGTCTCCGCCCTGCCCCCGCAGTCCATCGTCGAACACGTCCTTCCCGCGGCGGCCGAGATGGCCGCGAGCCCCGCCTTCCGCGCGCTGGTCGCCCGCATCATGGGCTCCGCCGTGAGCCATCCTGCGCTGATGGCCGTCTACTGGCGGCACTACATCCTGCCCCGCCGAGAGCTGGCCGCGGCGATGCTCCGGCGCGCCCAGCAGGAAGGCACGGTGGCACCCGACGCCGACCTCGACGTGCTGATCGACATGATGGCCGGCGCGGTGACCTACCGCGTGCTGCAGCCCGACCCCCCGGACGCCGCCGAGATGCTGCGCTACCTCACCGCCGTCTACCGCCAGGCCGGCCTGTATCCGCCCACCCAGGAGACGCACCCATGACAGACTCCAGCATCATGACAGCCAGGCCAGCGCCCGCGTGGGCCTCGACCGCCACCAGGGCCTGGAAACGCTGGAGATCGACAGGCCAGCCCAGGCCGGGTTGCGGACGGGACGATTTGCCGCTCTTCGCCCGCAGTCAGGGATGCCGCCGGTGAAGAACTAGGGCTGCTGGTAGAGGTCGGGAATGCCATCGTGGTCGGAGTCGGCGGTCTCGGCCTGGTGGATACGCCGGTAGAGGCGGGCACGCAGCCGAAGGATCACCGTGGCCAGCAGGGCCGCGGCCAGGGAACCGGCCAGGACGGCGATCTTGACCCGCGCGTCGGTCTCGCCCGTGCCGAACGCCAGCTCTCCGATCAGCAGTGACACGGTGAACCCGATGCCGGCCAGGACGGCCAGCCCGGCCATGTCGATCCAGGCCAGCCCTTCGTCCAGGGTGGCGCGGGTGAAGCGGGCCACCAGCCAGGTGGCGGCCAGGATGCCGACCGGTTTGCCGACCAGCAGCCCCGCCACGATCCCCAGTGCCACGGGGTCACTCAGTGCGTCGGCCAGCCCGTCGAGGCCGCCGAGGCCGACTCCGGCGGAGAAGAACGCGAAGACGGGCACGGCCACACCGGCGGAGATCGGCCGGAACCGGTGCTCGAAGTGCTCGGCCAGCCCCTGCCCGCCCGCCGGCCCCTTGGCCGGGCTGTTCCCGGTGCCGCCTGGCGGTGTCAGGGACAGTACGGGGACGGTCAGTGCCAGCAGCACCCCGGCCACGGTGGCGTGCACCCCAGAGGCGTGCACCAGCGCCCAGCAGGCGAACGCCAGGGGCAGCAGCAGCCACCACGCACGCACTCCTCGCCGTACCAGCAGCGCGAATGCCGCCAGCGGCACCATGGCGGCCAGCAGCGGGAGCACCGACAGGTGGGAGGTGTAGAAGGTGGCGATGATGACGATGGCGATCAGGTCGTCCACCACCGCCAGAGTCAGTAGGAAGGTGCGCAGCGCGTCCGGCAGGCAGCGGCCGATCACCGCGAGCACCGCCAGGGCGAAGGCGATGTCGGTGGCCGTCGGGATCGCCCACCCGCTGGCCCCCACTTGGCCGGCGACCGCCAGGTACACCAGCGCGGGCACCACCACGCCCCCGGCCGCCGCGGCCACCGGCACCACGGCCCGGCGCAGGTCACGCAGATCGCCGGCGACGAACTCCCGCTTGAGCTCCAGACCGGCCACGAAGAAGAAGATGGCCAGCAGCCCGTCCGCGGCCCAGGTGGCCAGGTCGAGGTTCAGATGCAGCGCGGCGGGCCCGGCCTCGATCGTGCGCAGGTCCTCATAGGTCTGCGCCCACGGCGAGTTGGCCCAGATCAGCGCGGCGAGCGCGGCGGCCAGCAGCAGCGCCCCGCCGATGGTCTCCTTGCGCAGGATGTCGGCGACGCGTCGCGCTTCGGGCCACGTGCTCCGGTTGAACAGGCGAACAGCGCGTGTGGCGGTGGTGCCGGGCATGAAACTCCGCTCCAGGAAGGGGTCGAGTCGCTCACTTGCCGACCAGACTTCCCGGCGCACCTGTCAATAACGTATCAGGAGACATAAAGAGCCACATAACGGACTCGACTCCGCCTGACCCACTCCCTGACGGGGTACGCGTGGGTTCGCTGCACCTCGCGTCGCAGAACGCTCAGTGCTTCGGCGCCCCTCTTTCCGTCAGCCCTGACTTCCCATCAGCCCTGACGTCGGCTGATCTTGCGGCCCAGAGGGCCACTGCGATGTAAACCAGTTGCTCGGGCACCCGGAGCCACAGCGGGGTGGCTTCTTCGCCCGCGAAGGGGATGTCGGCGACGGCGGCGTAGATATTGGCCGGAAGCACGAGGACGAAGAAGATCGCGAGCGCGATCCCCGATAGGCGGCGTGTCGGCGTCATGACCAGGCCGAGAGCCCCGAGCAGTTCCAGTACGCCGGTCGCATAGACCATCAGGCTGGGAAACGGGACGAAGGGCGGCATCATCGCGACGAGGTCTCCGTGGTTCGGCATCGCTGAGACGCCGGCCGGGACGAAGTGCGCGCTTGCCGTGATCACGAGCATGATCGCCATGGCGTGCGCCGCGCTGGCCGGCAGGGTGGAGAATCGCCGCACGCCGGCCGCCCCGAGCAGCCGGAAGATCAAGACGCCGATCGGAATGATGATGAACGGAAACACTTGTCCTCCCCTGGGTGGTCGCACTGTCCAGTTGTCAACGGGTGCCGACCCGGCCTGCTGACGCGGCGGGCGACGGGGGGTAGTCGTCGACGGTCATGGAGTTGTAGAGGCGCGCGCTCTTGGTGGTGAGGCGGAGGAGGGCGCGGCTGGGCCCCGCGGGCAGGGCGGAGATCAGGCGGGCGCCCTGGACCAGTCCCCGCACGCCGAGGCGTGAGGTGGGGATGAGGGTCTTGGCCGCGCTGAGCGCGGCCGCGCGGCTGCCGCGCACGTGCTCGGCCATCGTGCGCTCGTAGGCGGGGAAGGCGCGCTCGTGGTCGCCGCTCGCCCGCGCCAGCTCCCCGGCCAGGACGTACGCGCCGACGACGGCCAGGCTGGTACTGCCGCCGACGGCCGGGCCGGGACAGTAGCCCGCGTCGCCGACGAGCGTCACCCTCCCCCGTGACCAGGTGTCCATGCGGAGTTGGGTGATCGAGTCGAAGTAGAAGGCCGGGGTGCGGTCGAGCTCGTCCAGCCAGCGGTCCACGTCGGGGTGCATGCCGTCGAACGCACCACGCAGCAGCTCCTTGTGCCGGGGCACGTCGTGGTGGTGGTAGTCGAGCTCGCGCTCGCTTCGGAACAGGAACAACGCCCGCGCCTCGCCGAGGTGGCGCGCGCTGTATATGCCGGCGGTGCGGCCGGCGCCGACGTGCATGAGGAGCTCGCCGTCGAGGCCGCGGACGTTGGGCAGGGTCAGCACCCCGAGGTAGGCACCGATGAAGGCGCTGAAGCGGGACTCCTCGCCGAAGACGAGGCGGCGCACGTTGGAGTGCAGCCCGTCCGCGCCGACCACGAGGTCGAAGCGGCGCGGCGCGGCGTTGTCGAACCGTACCTCGCCGTCGGGCGAGATCGCGCTGATCGAGTCGCCGAAGACGTACTCGACGTCGTCGCGCGCGGCGTCGTAGTAGATCTCGCTCAGGTCGTCGCGCATGATCTCCAGGTGCCGGTCGGAGGCGGCGCTGAATATCTTGGACAGGTCCACCCGGACGGGGCGTCGTGCGCCTTCCCGGTAGACGCTCATCCGGTTGGTGCCGGTGGCCCGCTCCTCGATGCGCGCGAGTACGCCCATCTTCTCCGAGATGTTCATCGCGGGCCGGAACAGGTCGACCGCGTGCCCGCCCGTCTTGCGCAGCACGGGGGCCCGTTCCACGACGGTGACCTCGAAGCCGTATCTCGTGAGCCAGTACGCCAGCACCGGACCGGCAACGCTGGCGCCGGAGATGAGAATCCGCATGGCATCCCTCCCCGTCATTCAGTCCGCCCGTTCGGCGTGGATCGCGGTGAAGGCCAGGAGGGGGTGCCGCCCCGGCACCCAGTTCTCTCCGTAGACCTTGACCAGGCCGCGCGCGCCGATCGCCGGATGATCTCCACTCAAACCTTTCTTTGACACGCCGTAAGACTTAACTATCTCTTACAGTCTGTCAAGGTTATGGCTGGACGCGTACCATTCTTGGAATGGCCGACTCGCACGACACCACCGCGCCCACGCCGGTCCGACGCCGGTCCGACGCCCGGCGCAGCATCGACGCCATCCTCAACGCGGCCCGCATCGTGCTCGGCGAGCGGTCCGACGCGAGCATGGAAGACATCGCCACCACGGCCGGCGTCACTCGCCAGACCGTCTACGCGCACTTCCCTTCACGCGACGCCCTGGTCGCCGCCCTCGTCGAGGCTGCGGCCGCCGAATACGCCGCCCTGCTCGACGACGCAGACCTCGACACCACCCCGCCCGTTGACGCGCTGGCCCGGTTCCTCGGCGCCGGCTGGCGGTTCCTCGGCCGCTATCCCCTCCTGCTGAACGCCACTGCGGCCCGGATCCCGCGGCCCCACAGCGACCCTCATGACACCGCGCCTCCGCGGCTCGAACGGCTCATCCAGCGAGGCCAGCACACCGGCGACTTCGACCCGTCACTCCCCGCGGCCTGGCTCACCGCCGCCATCTTCGGGCTCCAGCACACCGCCGCGGCGCAAGTCGCAACTGGGCGCCTCACCACTCACGAGGCAGAGACGCTGTGCCTGGAAAGCACACTGCGCCTCTGCGGCGGGAGGCACGTCACTTCGGGCTGTCCTGAAAATCTTGGCCGGTAGGTCATAAGAGATGGCCGTCCACGGCCTTTGGGGCAGTGGCGAGAGTCCAGGTGTTGCTGGTGTGGGTGAGGCCGGGGTCCACGACCCGGAGCCACTCCCCTGGCGCGCATGGTCCGCCCGGAACTCGCCATGATCACAACGACCTGCTTGTCGAGCCCGGCCAGCATCGGCGCGACTATCCTCCGGGCGGTGGCCAGGTCGCTCAGCCGATCTTCCAGGGCCGCCACCTGCTCACGCAACGACTCAAGTTGCCCGCGGACGGACTCCTCATCCGCAGCCAGCCGCTCCAGCAGCGATGCTTCGCCCAACGTCATGCCCGAGCTCCACGTACTGGCGCCGTGCGTAACCCGCAGAACATCTGTGACGCCGACCAGACCGCATTCCAGCTCACCGAGGTCATCGGACTGGACCAGGCAACGAGTGCGATCATGAAGGAGTACGTGGACATCTCCTACGGCCCGTGGCGGGTGAAGTCCTGGGCCTCGGTCGGCCAGTACGCGGGCTCGCTCCTGCTGGCCATCGCCGCCTGGCGTACGGGCGTCTTCGGCACCGCCCGGGCCTTGATGCTGCTCCTGGCGGGAGGCACCTGGATGGGGGTGCTGAAGGGCGCTTCGATCCCGGACGTGCTGGTCACCGCCCTGCTCTGCGTGGCCCTTGTCCCGTTGGGCGTGCGGATGCCGCAGGACCGGCCGCCGGTTCCGGCCGGACGCCCGAAGGTGCTCAGCTGGTGAGCGTCACGGCAGCCGCGGACTGGGCCAGGCACAGATGATTTCTTCGCGCGTCGTGGCGCGGCCTTGTCGCAAGCGGGCGGGGCTTTCGCCCCGTGCATCACGGGCCGAGGTGCTTGGTGCAGTGGGATCAGCTTGGGTTCGGGCCGGCCTGCTGCGCCTCGGCGAGGTCCTGGGTGGCCGCCCAGCTGGCAAGCATCTTCAGTCCGTCGGCTGTGGGGCTGCCCGAGGCGGCGGTGTAAATGTTCAGGGTCAGGCCGGGCTCGGACGGCAGCTCCATCGATTCCAAGTTCAGGTCGAGCTGGCCGACCACCGGGTGCCGCAGCCGCTTCAAGCTGCTGCGGTGAAACTGCACATCGTGGAAGGCCCAGCGCTGCCGGAAGATCTTACTGTGCGTCGGCAGCTCGCCGACCAGCTCGATCAACCCCCGGCCGTGCGGGTTGCGGCCCGCCTCCAGCCGGAGCATGGCAGCGGCGTCATTGGCGGCCCGCGACGCCCGCAAGGACGGCGACCGGACCACCTCCAGGGCCGCGCATCGGGCGATGGTGACGATGATCAGGCTGAGCCCGCGCCGTTGTGGCGCATGGGCATCGCCGCAGACGGCGACGCCACCTGGCGGTGGCGACCACCGCACCTGCCGTCGCCGGCCAGGCGCCGCGGAGCCGGGGCCGCCCTCATGCGGGCCCCGGCTACTGGCGTTGGCGGAGCGGCTGCTGCCGGTGGGTTCAGCCCTTGATGAAGCGCCGGGTCATGTACCGGCGCACAGGCGGCAGGGCGGCTAGGCGTAGCGGGAGCTGGGTCAGCCAGAGCAGCAGCGGGTTGGCGGGTGCGTAGACGCCTTTGACCCGGCGGCCGAGCTTCTGTTTCCTGTCCACCTCGGGCCGCAGCGCAGCCTCCCACGCGGCCAGGGCGGTGCCGACGTCGCCCGGGTGGCGCTCCAGTTCGGTGCCGAGCCGGTCGGCGCCTCCTACGGCCAGAGCGGAGCCGTATCCGGCGAACAGCGTGACGCACCAGGCGGCGTCGCCGAGCAGGACCGCGCGTCCGCGGCTCCACGTGGGTGCCACGACCTGGCTGATGGTGTCGAAGTAGACGGAGTCGGTCCTGTCCAGGCCGTCCAGTGCTTCCGGGATGACCCAGCCGAGGTCGCTGTAGACGCGGCGCAGTTGCGTGGCCGCGTCCTCGCCCGGGATGGCGTGGCTGGTGCGGTAGCCGAAGAAGGCGACGTTGCGGCCGTCGCCGACGCTGATCACCGCGGCGGTACGGCCGCCGGACGACAGGGTGCCGGTGCTGCCGGGGGCGATGGCGGCCGGGCGCTTGTCGAGCATGTAGACGGCGACCTTGTGCTCAAGGTCGAGCAGGAAGTCGCGCTCGGGGCCGAAGAGCAGGGCGCGGGTGGCCGAGTGCAGGCCGTCGGCGCCGATGAGCAGGTCCGCGTGCTCGACGGTGCCGTCGCTCAGGGTCACGCGGACGGCGTGGGCGTCCTGGTCGATGGCGGTGATGGTGGTGCCGAAGCGGATCTGCGCGCTGCTGTGGACGCGCTCGTACAGGACGGTTTCGATGTCACCGCGCAGGATGGTCATGGAACGGGGGCCCGTGGTGGCGGCGATCGTCTCGCGGGTCAGGGAGAACCGACGCCGGCCGTCGGGTCGGTGGTAGACGAGCTCCTCGGTGACGAAGGCCTTCGTCTCCAGGTCGGGCAGGATGCCCATCCGCTCGGCGGCGTCGTAGCCGATGCCGCCGAAAGTGACGGCGTAGCCGCCGCTGCGGCGCTGCGGAGCGCGTTCGACGATGAGACTGTCCCAGCCGATCTGGGACAACCGGAGAGCGGTGGCCAGGCCGGCGATGCCGGCTCCGATGATGACGGCGCGCATGAAGGTTCCTCGCTGAGGCTGGTGGGAGTCAGAGCTGGTCGAGGACGCGCCGCTCGGCGGCGGGGGTCGAGCCAGGTGTCGGGTGAAGGGGCGTCGGGGCGCGACTGTGGGTCGCCTTCGGCCTGCAGCCATGCCCACGTGGCGGCGAGTGTTTCCCGCAGCGGTCGGCAGGTCAGGCCGGCGGTGAAGGCGGCGCCGACGTCAGCGTCGTGGATGCCGGTGGGAGCCCAGTCGTGCGGGTAGCGGAGGCCGAACTCCATCCCCAGCGGGAAGCACTCTTCCTGGAGCAGTTCCGGCGGCGCCCACACGAGCCGGGCGTCGAACCCGGTCACCTCCAGCGCCGTCTGCAGCAGCTCGCCGATCGTGACCGCGCCGGGCCGCCCGGCCACGTTGAACGTGCCGCCCACGCCGTGCTCGGCCGAGGTCAGCATCCAGGCGGCCAGGTCCATGGCATCGATGTACTGCAACGGCGCATCGGCGGGTCCCGGCGCCACCACCGGGCCGCCTTTTTCCAGGCGACGCAGCCACCACGGGATGCGGCCGACGTCTTCGTACGGGCCGAGGATCATGCCGGCCCTGGCCAGCAGGGCACGCTCACCGAACGCCTCGAGGGCGGCCAGTTCCCCGCCTCGCTTGGCGGCCGCGTAGTCGGCGGCGTCCTCGCTCGCCGGGTCGCCGTCCACGAGCGGGGCGCTCTCGTCGGCGGCGGCTGGCCAGGGCCAGCGGTATACGCCGCGGCTGGAGACGTACCCGTAGTGATCGGCTCGGTCGGCCAGCAGGCGGGCGGTATCCCTGACCACGCGCGGTGCCCAGGCCCAGGTGTCGATGACGGCGTCCCATTCCTGCCGGCCCAGCGCGGCCCGGACCGTCTTGGGGTCGGTGCGGTCGGCGATCAACGCCCGGACGCCGGGCGCCGGCGCGCGGCTGAGGCCACGGTTGAGGGTGGTGACCTCGTCGCCGCGCTCCAGCGCGGTCTCCACGACGGCGCGGCCGACGTGGTGGGTTCCGCCGAGGACCAGCAGTTTCATGACGCTCCTGAGAAGACGGGAAGCCAGATGGCGGAGGGGCGGTCCGGGTCGTGGAAGATCTCGTGGCTGGATGGGCGCAGCTCGCGTGATGTGGCGAGGGGGTCGCCGGTGCCGGGGTTGCGGCCGAAGCGGGGATGGGCGCCGCTGGAGACCTGCAACCGGATCCGATGGCCACGTGCGAAGCGGTGGGCCAGCGGCCACAGGTCGATGTCAGCAGTCCGGACATCGCCGGGCCCGCTGAGGCGGACGATGCCGTCGCACAGGTTGGTCGAACGGCCACGCGGTGACACGTCACACAAGCGGGCGAAGTAGTCGACATGCGGGATGGACGAGCGGGTGTACAGGCGGGCTCTGACCGGGCCGATGACCTCGATGTCGTGCGGCAGCGGGTCGGAGGTGAAGGTGAGGACGTCCGGCCTGGCCTCGATGCGGCGGTTGTCCTTGCGGCCTGCGGACAGGCCGACCGCGGTGCCGCCGACCGTGGGAGTCGGGTCGCCGGGGTCGTAGCGATAGCGGCTGGGGTGTACGCCGTCCGCGGCGGGTTCATCGCTGAGCCGTCCGCCGGTGTGCAGGTGCCACGGGGTCGGCTCATGCGGGGGCGGCCATTCGGGCAGGTCGGCCCAGCGGTCCGCGCCCGTGACGAACAACCGCATCCCCGACGGCGGCCGCCCGCCCAGCAGCGCGGCGTCCAGCGCGGCCAGCGCGTCGCCCATGCCGTGACGGGTGTAGAGGCCCCTGCCGTGCCCCCATGGCCCGATCAGCAGCCGGACCTGGCGTCCCGCGGCCCGCAGCGCCGCGTAGTCGGACAGCATGCCGGGCAGGAAGAAGTCGTCCCAGCCGCCTTGCAGGTGCACGGCCGGCGGCATGCGGGCGACGTTCGCGCGGAGTAGCCGCCGGCGAACATCCGGTCCACGAGCTGGACCCAGCCCAGGGCGTTGCCCAGCGCGAAAGCCCCGCCCGGGTACATGAAGCGGTGCCCGAACTCGGCCGGGGCGTCCTGGATGACGGCGATCTTCCACTCGGGAATCTCGCGGGCGGCCAGTTCCCACTGCGTGAAGCCGAGGTAGCTGGCCCCCCAGGTGGCCAGCACGCCGCCGAACCACGGCTGGGCGCGTAGCCAGCTCAGCGTGCCGTCGCCGTCGGCCGGGTCGATGGTGAAGCCGTCGAAGCGGCCGCCGGAGCCGGCCGTGCCGCGCAGGCTCTGGTACAGCACCTGGTAGCCGCGCTCGGCCAGCAGCTTCGGCAGCTGGTCCAGCGCGTTGCCGCAGCCGTACGGGCTACGCAGCAGCACCAGAGGCGGCCGGTCCACATCGGCCGGGTAGTAGTGGCTGGCCAGCAGCCGTACCCCGTCGGCGGCGGGGATCTCGACGTCGCGCCGCAGGCGCACCGGGCGCCGGACGGCGGGACGCACACCGAACAGGCGGCTGAGCAGGGTCATCGCCGGTCATCTCCTCAATGGCGGAGCGGATGTCACATCGCCGACCAGGCTTCCCGGCACACCATCGGCGCTCCACACGGTGGAACCCGATACACGCAACATACCGAAGCTTCAGAAATTTCTGAAGTCCCATGTTGTTCGATATCCTGCCCTCGTGAGCGACAGACAAGACCGGTGGCAGGCCGCCGAACATCTCGCCCTGACCCTGGCCGACGGCGGACTGCAGCGCATGGCCGCGCGCACCCTGGCCGTCTTCCTCTTCGCCGACCAGCAGAGCGTCACCGCGGGCGAGATCGCCGAACGGCTCGACGCCAGCGCGGGCTCGGTCTCGGCGGCGGTGAAATCACTGCTGTCGGTCGGTCTGATCGAACGCCTGCCCGCCCCCGGCAGCCGCCGCGAGCACTACCGCCTCCGTGACGATGCCTGGGCCACCCTGTTCACCAGCCAGAACACCGTCATCCAGGTCATGCTCCAAGCAGCGCAGACCGGCATCGACACCACCCCGGCCGACGACCCTGCCCACCGGCGGCTGACCCAGATGCGCGACTTCTACCACTTCCTGCTGAGCGAGATTCCCGCCCTGCTCGAACGCTGGCAGCAACACCAGCAGAGCTCACCCCACTGATCATGCTCTCCCGCAGCCCGCGGACCGAACTCAGCTCTGACCTGGGAGAAGAGGCCAAGAACCCCAGATAACGATTGTGGCTTGGCCGTACGGCGTGGCCCGCCGGGTGCTGTCCAACCAGCGCTGTGGTGCCTCCCGCCGAGCTGTGCCGGCCGAGCGACTCCGTGAGGAACTGGCAGCCGAGCGGCTCCTGCGGACCTCGATCATGTGGGGGCGTGTTCGACCGCCTATCCCCGCGTGACCGTGAAGTGCTCACGCTGGCCTTCTGGGAAGGTGCTCGTCCGTCAGCTCAGGAATGGCTGGTTGATCCAGGGGAGATCCCGAGGTGATCAGGACCCGGGCAGCTCTGGGGCGGTCGTGGCGTTGTGGCGCTGGTAGTGGCGTGCGGCCCGGGCGCGGTTGCCGCATGACGGCTTGCACCACTCCTGCCGCCCGTGGCTCTTGACGAAGTAGCGTACGCAGCGCGGTGCGTTGCAGGCCCGCAACTGCTCACGCTGCGGACCGCTCAGGAAATCGATGGCGGCCCGCGCCAGGGCTGCGATCAGCCGGACGCTTGCATCGCGCTCGGTCGACAACACTCCCGTACGGGGTGTCCCACCGGTGGGCCAGTCAAGTTGCGGGACGATTGCTTCACGGCCGGCCGCCGCGTTGAGGTGCGCCAGCGCCTGCCCCACCGGCATCAGCCGGTGGGCGTCGGCCCGGCTTGGCGGCGCCGGGCTGACCGCTTGCGCGAACAGTGCCCGCACGGCCCTGCGTAGCCCGACGATCTCGCTCCTGAGCTCCTCGCCCATCGTGAGCTCTGCAACGTCGACGTGGCCGGCCAGCAACTCGGCCTGCTGATGGATCCAGCGGGTTGTGCTCTGCACCGTTGCCAGATCGTCGGCGACGCCGCCGTTGCCGTCGTGGCGGATCGTGCTCGCCAGTTCCAGGGCCGGCCAGCGTTCCACTCGAACCTCCCGGTTGCTTATGTCCTCTTCGTACCCTATGGTCCCTAACGCTAAATCTCATTTAACCATTAGACGAGTGATGGGGATCGCACAATGACGTTGCTGCTGGCCCAGATCAGCGACCTGCACCTTGACGGCACCGACAGGGCAACCCGGCGCGCCACCCACGTCATGGACTACCTGAGGGCACTGCCCCGCCCGGTCGACGCCCTGTTGGTCACCGGCGACATCGCCGACCACGGCGAGGAGGCCGAGTACGAGCAGGCCGCCCAGATCCTGGCCGCACCCTTCCCCGTGCTCACCTGCCCCGGCAATCACGACGCTCGCCCCGCATACCGCAAGGCACTGCTGCGGCAGCCACCCGGCCCCGGCCCTGTCAACCAGGTGCACCACATCGCCGGCACCGCCATCCTGATGTGCGACTCCACCATCCCCGGCCACGACGAGGGCCGCCTCGACTCCGAAACCCTCGCCTGGATGCACGCCACCCTCGACGGGCTCGCCCCGGACACGCCCGCGCTGATCGCCTTCCACCAGCCGCCCGTCGTACTCCACCACCCGTTGCCCGACTCCGGGCGGCTGGAGTCGCCCGGCGACCTGGCCGCGCTGCTCGACGCCCATCCGCAGGTCGTCGCCGTGCTCACCGGCCACGCTCACACCGCGGCCGCTTCCACCTTCGCCGGTCGTCCCTTGATCGTCGCACCGGCCGTCATCTGGACCCTGCGCCTGCCGTGGGAGGGCGACCAGCCCGCCGACCGCGACCAACCGGCCGGCCTCGCCTTCCACATCCTGGGCGACGACCACCGCCTCACCACCCACTACCGCGTCGTGCCCCAGGCATGACTCACACGTACGCGGTCACCGCGTTCCTCCTGGCGATCCTGCCCATCATCGCCACTCCGGGCGCCAGCCTGACCCTGCTCATCCAGCACGTCACGGCCGGCGATCGCCGACAGGCCCTCCCGATCATCCTCGGTACGGTCAGCGGCCTGTACGCCCACGCGACCCTGGCCATCGCCGGTCTGTCGGCCCTGGTCATGCACTCCAGCCAAGCCTTCACCATCGTCAAACTCCTCGGGGCGGCCTACCTCGTCGGCCTCGGCCTGTGGACCTGGCGCTCCACCACCCTGCCCCCGCCTCCCACACTGACGGATCAGCCGAAGCTCACCGGCTCCGTCTACACCCAAGCCCTGCTCGCGAACGTACTCAACCCCAAGGCGGCCTCCATCTACCTGACCCTGGTCCCGCAGTTCATCGTGCCCGGCCGTCCCCTTGGCGGGCAGATCCTCACCCTGGCCACCGCCCATGCCCTACTGATGGCGGTGTGGCTGCTGACCTGGACGGCCCTTATTCACCAAGGGGCGCACATCCTGCACAAGGCCCGCTTCAAGCGTGCAGTCGGCAAGGTGACGGCGGTGGTGCTCGTCGTCCTCGGCGTCCGGGCCGCCACGATGTAGGAGAGGTCGCATGCCCTCCGCCTGGCGCCACTCCTCATGATCGATTGTAGGGTGAGGCGTTCGCTCCCATCCCCTCCGAACCCTCAGGAAGCGTCCCGTGTTACGTCGTCACCGTTCAGCCCTGCTCGCCCTGCTCGTCACCGGTCTGTACGGCGCCGCGCTGACGGTCGCCACCGTCGTCGCCCTGATCTCTGGCGACCTCGGCCCGTTGTGGTGGCTGACGCTGTTCGCGACCGCGACCGAAGGCGTCGCGGCGACAGGGCAGAACCTGCTCCTCCTGGTCCTGGCCGGGCTGTCCTGGGCATGGGGGATCTGGCAGATCTTGCGCGGGCCGCTGGCGGGGCCGCCGTCCCAGCAGGACCGGAACATCCTGTGGTTGCGCGTGGCACTCTACGTCGCGACGGCTACGACGTGGCTGCTCCACGTCACCGCGTCAACCTGGGCAGATGCGACGGTGATCGACTCTGCGGCGATGTGGGTGGTCGTGCTGCTGTTCATGCGGGTGCTGGGCCGCGACCGGCAGTACATGCGGGGCGCGGGGGTGCTGGGGTACGGCGGTTTCACCATCATCGGCGTACTCGACCTCGTCGGCTGGCCCGTCCTGGATGGGGCAGAGCTGATCTGCGGCCTGGCCGGCCTGGCCTGGACGGCGCTGGTCCTGCGGGCCCAGGGGTACGACGACCGCTGGGGGATGGCGACCGTCGCGTACGGTATCGCCGCCCTGGTGGCGCCGATCTTTCTGGTGCTGGCGGCATTGCCGTTCCCAGACGAGGGAAGCGCCGTCGAGGCTCTCGGTGTGGTCTCGAGCGTCCTGATCATGATCTGGCTGGCCCGCTCCGCCCACGACCTTGCCGCCCCGCGCCACCAACCGACCGCCCAGACCACCGAACGCATGCGTAAGGCAGACCCTGGCTGAGAGACGGGATCAGCGGACCGAGCCCAAAAAAGGCAATGGGCTGGCGATTTAGAAGGTGTTCGGCACGGGTGAAGGGTAGGCACCAGCCATCCGGCCCAGGTGGAAGGCGGGAGGCGTCGGATTCTGCGTCCCGCCCACCAGGCCAGGAGCGGCGATCGGGCCGCTGAGTCGCGGCCCGGCCGTCATGCTACGGCGATGAGTGATGGCATGGCACGCAAAGTGATCTACAGGCAGTCCGGAAACCCCGCCGAGGTTCTGTCCGTCACGCAGGTCGACGCCCCTGAACCGCCTGGAGCAGGCCAGGTACTGGTTCGGGTGCACGCCACCCCATCCATATCGGCGACCTCCTCCCGATCCAGGGGTCTTACCCCTCGCAGACCGCGTACCTCACTCCCGGCCTCGAGGCCACCGGCGTCGTCGAGGCGGTAGGACCCGACACGCCGGTATCTCCCGGGGACACCGCCGGAGCGCGCGTGTCCTTCTTCCCTCACGCCGGCGCTTGGAGCGAATACGTTCTCGTCCCGGCGGAGTTCGTCGTCCCGGTGAGTGACGATGTTCCCGACAGCATCGGGTACACGAGCCAAGCAGCAGTTCGGGTGGCGCCCCAGCCAGCCCACCGTACTCGAGGAACTGGCCGCCCTCCCTGGGCTACATGGAGCTTGATCGGCATGGAGCCGCGGACCTCGCTCCGGCGATCGCTCGCACCGCTGGTTACGGCTACACGAAGCACGGGCCCTGGCGGCGCACACAGATCCGCGAGTGCGGCGACGATGCGGCGGCGGCTCGCGCACTGCTGCTGAAACTCGGTCCGATCCGAGACGATCACGGCGTCGGCCCGGCGCAGGCTGAGCGGACCGCCCGCTGATCACGTGAGCGCACGCCGCATCTCCGCCAGTATCCGTGCTCTGGCAGAATCCACAGTGTGAAACGGCCGGTGCAGCAGACGACACGCGACCTGCGTCGCCACAACCGCTCGACGCTGCTGTCGTCTCTGTACGTCCAGGGGCCGCTCAGCCGCCAAGACCTGATCAAGGAGTCGGGACTGAGCTCGGCGACCGTGAGCAACGTCGTCTCGGACCTGATCAACGACGGCGTCGTCGAGGAAGCCGGGCTGGTCGGCTCCGACGGCGGGCGGCCGCGCACGCTGATCCGCGTCCGCGGCGACTTCGGCCGGGTCGTCGGCGTGGACATAGGCGAGACGCACGTTCAGATCGGCCTTTTCGACTACACGCTGGACACGATCACGACGGCGACCTATCCCGTCGCCGGCACCGGCCTGGAGCCGGAGGCGGTGGCCCGGCTGGTCGTGGCCGGGATCGATCAGGTCACCTCCGAGGTGGGGCTGGACCCGGCCGAGCTGCTCGGCGTCGGCGTCGGCGTTCCCGGAGTGGCGGCGGCCGCCCACGAACTGGTCTACGCACCCACTCTCGGCTGGTCCGCCGCGCCACTCGGGGACCTGCTGCGCCGGGACGTCAGCGTCCCCCTCTACGTCGACAACTGCGCCCGCACGTTGGGCAAGGCCGAGATGTGGCGGGGCGCAGGGCGCGGGTCGAGCCGGGCGGTCGTCGCGCTGATCGGCGTGGGAGTGGGGGCCGCGTTCACGACGGCGGCCGATCCCCTCCGCGACGCCACCAGCATGACCAGCGAGTGGGGCCACACGGTCATCAACGTCGACGGCCGCCGGTGCCGGTGCGGCTCGCGGGGGTGCCTGGAGGCGTACGTCGGCGCGGAGGCGATTCTCGAGGACTACCAGACCCTGTCCGGGGCCCGGGCCTTCGAGTCCGCGGACACGGAGACGCGCCTGGCCGAGCTGGTCGCCCGGGCGGCGGCGCCCGGGCCGGAGGCCGAGATCCTCGACCGGATCGCGAAATATCTGGGCATCGGCATCGCGAATCTGGTGAACCTGCTCAGTCCCGATCTCGTGGTGCTGGCCGGCTGGGCGGGCGCGACGCTGGGGCCGGCGATCTTGCCCGCCATCCGCGACACTGCCAGCCGGCACGCACTCCCCTACCTCCGTGGCCAGGTGCGCATCAAGCTCGGTGAGCTCGGCCCGGAGGCGGTGGCCATGGGGGCGGCCACACTGCCGGTGATGCAAGTCCTCGCCAACGGCGGCTTCCCGCTCAAAGGAGCCCGCGACATACAGACCCATTGACCGAACCGCCGTAGGGACTTAACTTAAGTCATGGACTAAGTATCCATGACCGTGGCGCCGTGCGCCACAGGAGATCCCTCGGAGTGCAGATGACGTCTCGTCCAGCCGACAGCCGCCTCTACATCGACGGAGTCTGGCGGCCGTCGGCGTCCGGCAAGGTGGGCGATGTGGAGGAGAAGGCCACCGGCGCCCGCATCGGCGGCTACGCTCTCGGGGACCACCGGGACGTCGAGCAGGCGGTCGTCGCGGCGCGCGCGGCCCAGCCGGGATGGGCCGGCCTCGCCGCCCCCGAACGGGCCGCGTACCTGAAGAAGATGGCCGACTACCTGCGCGCGCACTACGAGGAGCTCGTCACGCTGAGCATGCGGGAGACGGGGGGCGTGCGGGCCAAGGGCGAGGATGAGGTGTCGACGGGCATCCGCCAGCTCGACATCTCCGCCGTCCAGGCGACCGAGAACGCGGGCGAGATCCTTCCGCCGTACAAGGCCGGGAAGCTGTCGCTGTCGCGGGTGGTTCCGCTCGGCGTGATCGGGTTGATCACGCCGTGGAACTACCCCCTCAACCTGGCGATGCGCGCGGTGGCTCCCGGGCTGGCCTTCGGCAACACGATCGTGCTCAAGCCCGCCGAGCTGTCGCCGATCATCGGCGGACAGGTCCTCGCCGAGGCGGCCGACCACGCGGGACTGCCGCCCGGCGTGTTCAACGTGGTGACCGGCGACGGCCCCGAGGCCGGATGGCCACTCGCCACCCACCCGGGTCTCGACCTGGTGGACTTCACCGGCTCGCGTTCGGTGGGCCTGGCCATCGCCGCCGCGGCCGCGCCCAGCCTGCGCCCGATCCGTGTGGAGCTCGGCGGCGACAACGCGTTCCTCGTCCTCGACGACGCCGACGTGGAGCTGGCCGCGTCGCACGCGATGATCGCCTCCCTGGAGTTCCAGGGGCAGACGTGCATCAGCTCCAGCCGCCACATCGTCGTCCGGGACGTCGCCGAGGCGTACGTCGCGGCCGTGACCCAGCGGGTCGAGGCCCTGCGGGTGGGCGACCCGATGAGCGGCGAGGTCGAGCTCGGGCCCCTGATCAGCACCGCGCAGCGGGACCGGGTGCACCGCGAGATCGTGGAACCCTCGGTCGCGATGGGGGCCGAGCTCGTCACGGGCGGCACGTACGAGGGCCTCTTCTACCGGCCGACCGTGCTGACCGGCGTCACACCGGAGATGCCGGCGTTCACCGAGGAGATCTTCGGACCCGTCATCCCCATCACCGTGGTGGACGACGAGGAGGAGGCCGTCGCCCTGACGAACGGCTACCCGATGCTGATGAACTCCGTCTTCACCGCCGACCTCATGCGCGGCATGCGGGTCGCGGAGCGGTTGCGGGCGGGCGAGGTGCATGTGAACGACGCGCACGCCCGGCACGGCGCCGAGAACCAGATGCCCGGCTTCACCCGCCGCCAGTGGATCGGCGTCCAGCGGACGCCGCTCGCCCTCCCTGCGTGGACCGCCGACCCGGCGGGCCGGGCGTGAGCGCCGCCGGGCGCAGGGCGCTCGTCGTCCGCGGCGGCTGGGAAGGGCACGCCCCGGTCGAGACGACCGAGTTGTTCCTGCCGGCGCTGACAGAGGCGGGCTTCGCGATCAGGATCAGCGAGGACCTGGACGTCTACCGGGACCGCGACCTGCTGGCGGCTACCGACCTGATCGTCCAGTGCTGGTCGATGGGCAGCCTGACCGAGGAGCAGTCGGCCGGCCTGGTGTCCGCGGTCCACGCCGGCACCGGATTCGCCGGGTGGCACGGCGGCGTCGTCGGCACGTTCAACGAGAGCCTCGCCTACCTCCGCATGGTCGGCGGCCTGTTCCTGCACCACCCGCCGGACTTCCTCGACTACCGGGTGACCATCGTCCCCGAGCAGGCCGCCCATCCGATCGTCGCGGGGCTGGGGGATTTCGACGTCACCTCCGAGCAGTACTGGATGCTCGCCGACTCCCTGAGCACGGTGCTGGCCCGCACCCGCATCGAGCCGGAGAACGGCGGCCATGGGGGCGAGCCCGTCGACATGCCCGTGGTCTGGACCCGCCGCTGGGGCGCGGGGAAGATTTTCTTCTCCGCCATCGGCCACCGACTCGCCGACCTGGCGGCACCCACCGTACACACACTCACCGAGCGCGGCCTGGTGTGGGCCGCCAGGTGAACGCCGGCCCGGGCGTGGTCCTCGCCATGTCCCCTCGCCTGCCGGCCCGGCTGTTTGCGGGAGAGTGCGGGGACCGGCTCCGCGCGGTGGCCGGGGGTGATCCCGGGCCGCCGCTCACCGGCTTCGCCACGGCCGAGGAGCGCGAACGCCTCGCCCGCGCCCGGGTCCTGCTGACGGGCTGGGGCAGCCCGGTGCTCGACGAGGCGGCACTGGCGGGCGCGCCGCATCTCGTCGCCGTGGTCCACGCCGCCGGCAGCGTCAAGGCCCACGTCACCCCGCCGTGTTCGAACGGGGGGTCGCCGTGAGCTCGGCGGCCGACGCCAACGCGGTGCCTGTCGCGGAGTACACCCTGGCCGTGATCCTGCTGGCGAACAAGGCAGTGCCGGCGCTGGCCAGGGAGTACCGCGCGGGGCGGGCGGCCATGGGCCTGATCGACCTGATCGAGGAGTTCCCCGGCATCGGCAACTACGGCAAGACCGTCGGCCTGGTCGGGGCGTCGAGGATCGGCCGCCGGGTGGCCGAGCTGCTCAGGCCGTTCGACCTGGAGGTGCTGGTCAGCGATCCATACCTGGACGAGACCGGGGCGGCGGCGCTGGGGGCCCGGCGGGTCGCCCTGGACGAGCTGTTCCGCGCGTGCGACGTCGTCTCACTGCACGCGCCCGCCACGCAGCAGACGCTCGGCATGGTGACCGCGGCCCACCTTGCCGCCATGCGCCCGGGGGCGACGCTGGTCAACACAGCACGCGGGTCGCTCGTCGACCAGGACGCGCTCGTGGCCGAGCTTCGTCGGGGGCGGATATGGGCGGTCCTCGACGTCACGGAGCCGGAGATCACTCCCCCGGGCTCGCCCCTGTGGGACCTGCCGAACGTCATCCTCACGCCGCATGTCGCAGGCTCCCTCGGCACCGAACTCGTACGGCTGGGATCACACGCCGTGGACGAGGTGGCCAGGGTCCTCGCCGGCATGCCCCTGCGCCATGCCGTCGACCCTGCGGCCTTGTCGGTCATAGCCTGAGGAAACGTGCACGCATCAGATGTTTCCGATGTATTGACGCGCGACGGATTAGAGACTTACCTTAAGTCTTAGATAAAGTCTCGGCGCTGACCTCGCGCCGCTCAGGGCGAATCCTCTCTTCGAGACGACGGCATCCCCGGTCCTTGTCCCAGGACCTTCAGGGTACTCGGTCCGGAGCACATGCAAGCAAAGGAATGGCGATGAAAGCTAGCCATGCAGGGTTCTCTGGAACGAGGCCCACCCCGACATCCACGTGACGCTCGCCAACCCAGCGGGTGGCGACGAACTCGTCAGCAAGATGATCACGGCGCACCAGGCCAAGAACGGCCCCGACCTCGCCAAGGTCGAGTATCAGTCACGATCCTCGGGGAGGATCGGATCGGATTTTGGCGCTACGCCGAAGGGGGCTGCATTCGGTACCTAGGAGACCCTGTGCTTGCTCGACTGCCTCTCCCTGGCAAAGATCCGGAGGGTGCTGACTGTCGACGCCGACTATCGCCCTGCGCTGCGCTGTCTACGCGGGAGCCGGAACGCGCGGACTCAGCCCGGGTGATGCCTGGCCGCTCGGGATCGAGGGCTCCCACAGTACAGACAGCGACACCGCGTTCTCGTCGAGGAGAGCCATCCGGGGAGCTCCGGGTGTCTCCTGGTGACTATGAGTTGTCCGCCGCCAACGAGCCGATATGCCATAAGCGAGCTCATCATGGATGAGTGCCGCGGATCTCACCGCCCGTGACGGCGACGCGGCAGCCCGACGCAACACCCTCCCTGTGCCCGAAGGAGAGCCATGACCGCCGCCCCGTGGTTGCGGACTTCGATCCGCACCGGCCCTACGACCGCAAGGGCGTCGCCCCGGTCCAGCCCGACAGCGGCGACTGGCTCGAGGCGGACAGCGGGATGGGCGAGGACTGCCTGAACCTGAACGTGTGGGCTCCCGAGCAGCCAGCCGACAAGGCGCTGCCGGTGACCGTGTACATCCACGGCGGCGGATTCGAGTACGGCGCGAACACGCAGATCACCTCGAACGCCGCCGGCCTCGCCGCGACGGGACGCGTGGTGGGCGTGTCGATCAACTACCGGCTCGGCGCCCTGGGCGCGCTCTCGCTCTCACAGTACGGCGGGCGGCTCGCCGAGGCCAGCAACCTCTGCCTGCAGGACGTCATCGCCGCGCTGACCTGGATCAAGCAGAACATCGCCCACTTCGGCGGCGACCCCGACAATGTCACCGTCTACGGCCACAGCGCCGGCGCCTTTTCCACCTTCGGCCTGCTCGGCGCCCCTGCCGCCAACGGCCTGTACCGGCGCCTGGCCGGATTCTCCGGAGGCCCCTCGCGTATCCAGCCGGCCTGGTGGGCCGAGGAACTCGCGCACCGGTTCGTCACCGAACTCGGTGTCGCGGACAACCCGGACAAGCTGCTCGACCTCGACACGGCCGCGCTGGTGACCGCCGTGCACAAGGTCACCCCGACAGACATCGGCGTCCGCGGTGGGATGTTGGGCACGAGCATCGGTGTCGTCCTGGACGCCGGACAGCCCGGAGCGGTGCTGCGTGCCCACCCCATGGACGTCCTGGCCTCCGGTACGCACCGGGACGTGGACGTCCTGCTGAGCGCGGCCAGTGACGAGATGGGCTGGTGGGTGGCGAACGACCTCGACCGGTTCGACCCGCACACCGTCGAGGCCGTCACCGACGAAGTCGCAGGGTGGCGCCTTCCCCGTTCCCGCGCCCAGAAGATCGTCGACGCCTACGACCGGGGAGGCCGCACTCCGGCCGAGGTCCGCGCCGCGTACCTGACGGACTACGCTTTCGCCCTGCCCGCCGCCCGCGGCGCCCTGGCCCACGCCGCTGCCGGCGGAAACGCCCACCTCCTCCTGATCGGGCCTTCCCAGGGCGCACCCGCCGTGCACGGCACCGAGATGTACGCCCTGGTCGGCCAGGAGCAGCCGGGCCGCAGCGCCGAACAGGCCGAGCGTGACACGCGTATCCGCGACATCGTGCTCGATTTCGCCACCGGCGAGCGGACCCGCCTGTGGCCGCCCGTCATCACCCGGCCCACCTCGGGAAGCGTCGGCAACCCGCCGTTCGAGGCCACCGCCCACTACCAGGCGGCCCTCGACCTGTTCGAGGACATCGACCGCCCCTGACGGTCCTCAGGAGATACGGAACCGCGCAAGGCCACCGCTGGCCGATCAAGGACCTTGCCATGAGCCAACCGACAGCAGCCGGTGACGCCGCACCTGCGACGATGCGGGCCGTCGTCGTCACCCGGCCCGGCGACCTCGACGCACTCGAGATCAAGGATGTGCCAGTGCCCGCACTCCGGCCCGGCTGGGTGCGGATCAAGGTGAAGGCGTTCGGCGTCAACGAGTCCGAGGTCACCACCCGAAAGGGCGAGTCGGACCCGGAGGTCACCTATCCGCGCGTCCCCGGCATCGAGTGCGTGGGGATGATCGACCAGGCCCCGGAGGACAGCGGGCTGCGCACCGGACAGCAAGTGGCGACCATGATGGGCAGTATGGGCCGCTCCTTCGACGGCTCGTACGCCCAGTACGTCACCGTCCCCGTAACTCAGGTCATCCCGTTCGAGACCAGCCTGCCGTGGGAGGTGGTCGGCGCGCTGCCGGAGATGTTCCAGACCGCGTACGGCTCTCTCACCACCGGCCTCGGTCTCAGGGCGGGGCAGACGCTGCTGATCCGCGGCGGCACCTCCACGGTCGGGCTGAGTGCGGCCACGATCGCGAAAGACCTCGGCGCCACGGTGCTGTCCAGCACCCGCAGCCCGAAGAGAGTCGCGGAACTGCGGGCTGTGGGTGTCGACCACCCCCTGGTCGACGACGGCACCATCGCCGACCAGGTGCGCGAGCTGATGCCGGACGGCGTCGACTCCGCACTGGAGCTGGTGGGCTGCTCGGTCCTCGCCGACACCCTGCGTACCGTCCGCCGCCACGGCACCGTCTGCTTTACCGGGGCCCTGGCGGGCCAGTGGACGATCCCCGACTTCACTCCGTTCATGATCCCGGGCGGAGTGCGGCTGACCGCCTACGCGGGCGAGGCCGCCGACCTGCCCGCCGAGGTGTTCCGGCACCAGCTGCAGGCCATCGCCGACGGACGGCTCAAGGCCCCGGTCGCGAAGGTCTACCGCGGCCTGGAGCAAGTTCGTGCCGCCCAGGCCGACGTCGAGTCCGGCACCACCCCGGGCAAGCACGTCGTCGTCCTGGACGACTGAGAAGCGAGCACTCGGGGCGCCGCACCCCGCTCACGGACCGGTCGTGGCGTCGCGGGCCGCGAACGCGGCCGGCGTGATGCCAGTGCGGTCGCGGAAGAAGCGGCCGAAGTTCGCGGGATCGGTGAAGCCGAGGTGGGCGGCCACAGTCCGGGCCTCCCACTGCGCATTTCCCAGCAGGCGCCGGGCTTCGAGCAGCCGCCGCTCGTCAATGAGCTCCCGCACCCCCTTGCCGGTGGCGTCCCGGGCGGCGCGGCTGAGGGTCCGGACCGAGCAGCCGAGCAGCTCGGCGTAGTCCGCGGCCCGGTGCAGCTCGCGGAAGTGCAGCTCCAGGGCGTCCACGAACCGTCTGTACGTGTCACCACGACCCGTGCTGGCCGTCGCCGCGCCGGTGGGGGTGATGCCGGGGGCGTTGGCGAGGCGCAGCAGCAGCGATTCGAGCAGGCTGCGCCGCAGGGCGTGGTGGACATCGAGAGAGCGGCGCCCGAGTGCGCGGTGTTCGTCAAGGAGCTGGAGGGCCGTCTGCTGCAGCCAGGCGGCGTCATCGGGGTGCGGGCTCAGCACGGCAGGGGCGTCGTGCGCGGTGAGCGGGGCCAGCAGGCGGGCGACGTCGGATCGCAGTACGTCCGGCTCGAACAGGATGAACGGGCCGCGGGCGGTGCCGGGCGGATGCCAGCACTGCGCGTGCCCTGGACGTACCCACAGCCACTGGCCGGGGGCGACGGTCCGCGTGACGTGGTCGACGTCGTGCCGCAACTCACCCTCGGTGACCAGGATGAGGTAGTGGAAGGTGGCGCGGCCCGGACGAGGCGGATTCCACGGCCAGTCGTCGTGCTGGGCGAAGAAATCCTCAACGGTACTCACCTCAAGCCCGTACGGAGTGCCGACCGGGGGCTGGAAACCGTACAGCGGAACCGCGGCTGGTCCGGCCTGGCCGCTCGGCCTGGAGTGTCGCTCGTCGACCATCACGTGTCCGCAGTCTACCGTCCTTTTTGTCGGCTTCGAGGGAAGGATGGGTTGTGCCGCCACAACGCGCGGCGCGCCCTGCGCGTCCATCGATGCCGCAGCCCGTCACCACCTGAGGAAGTCCACCGCCCATGAACGGATCGACCCTGCACAAGACCGCCGCCGACTGCGCCGAGGAACTTCCCGGAGCCCAGCTGGAGCATCCCTTCGGCCCCGACTGGGAGGTCTTCAAAGTGCGCGGCAAGGTGTTCATGCTGATGACCGAGGTCCCCGGGCGTCCCGTCGTGATCCTTAAGGCGGACCCCGGCGAGGCCCTCGCCCTGCGGGAACACAACAGCCATATCACCCCCGGCTACCACATGAACAAGAAGCACTGGATCACGCTGGAAGGCGGGGAAGGCGTCGACACGTCACTCGTCAGGGAACTCGTCACCGACTCCTACCGGCTCGTCGTCGCCGGCCTGCCCAAGGCCGAGCAGCCCATCGACCCGCGCACCTACGGCAGCGGCACGCGGGCGGCCCGGTGAGCACGGCCGGCGACCGGCTCCAGGACACCGCACGCCAGGCGGCCCTCACCCTCCCCGACGTCAGCCACGGACGCCCCTTCACCCCCGTACTCGACGTGTACAAGGTCGCGGGCAAGGTGTTCCTGATCATCACCGACGACCCGACCCAGAGATCCCGAAGCCACGGCGAGGGGCAAAGTAGCTGGCAGGCGTTCGGTGCTGCCGGTGGCCGACCGCCGGGGGCGGCGTGGGGGTGTTCTCCGGGTGGTGGGGTGGGTTTACCAGTCCTGGCGGGTGGGGTGGATGACGATGTCGTTGACGGTGACGTTGGCGGGCTGGTTGAGGGTGTAGACAACAGCGTCGGCCACGCGGTCGGGGTGGATGGCGCCCTCGTTGAGGTCCTGGGCGATCTGCTTGCCCTCGATGTTGGAGATCTTGTCGGCCCAGCCGGTGTCGATGACGCCGGGGCTGATCATGGAGACCTGGATGCCGTGGGTGATGCCGACTTCCTGGCGGAGGCTGTCGGTGATGCCGCGGATGAAGAACTTGGTGGCGCTGTAGACGCCGCTGGCTTCGCCGACGCGGATGCCGGCCACCGAGCTGAGGTTGAGGATGTGGCCGGACCGGCGGGCGATCATGCCGGACAGGACGGCGCTGATGGCGTGCAGGTAGCCGCGGAGGTTGGTGTCGATCATCTTGTCCCAGTCGTCGACAGCACGGTCGGACCACTTGGAGAAGAGCATCAGACCGGCGTTGTTGACCAGGTGGTCGATGGGGCCGTACTCGCTGGCTGCGAAGTCCATCAGGCCCTCGACGTCGTCCAGGCGGGTGACGTCGGTGATGCGGGCGGTGGCCGCGCCGATGCCGGAGGAGGCGCCGGTGATGACGCTGACGCGGCCCTGCAGGTGGTTGTCGTGGCTGTCTGCCATGGTGGCTGTGTCCTTCTGTAAGCGGTGTTCAGGCGGTGCGTGCGCGGGTGTCGAAGTCGAGGAACACGCGCACGAAGCCCTCCGGGTTCTCCTCGGGCACCCAGTGGCCGGCCCTCTCCACGAGGTGGCCGGTGACGTTGTCGGCGATCTCCTCGCACATGCCCTGATAGTGGGCGGCCAGTGCCTGGGTGGCGCCGCCGGAGGCGAGCACGGGGACGGTGAGCTTGCCGCCGGAGGCGATGGCGTCGCGGTGAATCTGGGCGTCGTGGTCGAGTTCCCGGTAGATCTCGCACAGGGCGCGCATCGCGCCGGGAGCTTGGAAGGCGCGCGTAGACGTCCACATCGGCGTCTGTGATCGCGTCGGGCTGGTAGGTCAGGTCATCGAAGAACCGCGTGATGTACCGGCGTTCCCGGCCGTGGGTGAGGTAGACGGCGATGTCAGGGGTGGCGTGGAAGTCGAAGTGCCAGGCGCTCTTGGCGACCTTGCGCTGCTCGTCGTGGTCCGTGCCAGGCAGCGGCGCTTCCATGGTGGTGAGACTGACGACGTCGTCGCGGTAGCGCAGAGCGTAGCCGAACGCCAGCATCGAGCCGAGGTCGTGGCCGACCACGGAGACGGGCTTCTGGACGCCGAGGTGGTCGTGGACGAGGGTGTACAGGTCTGCGGCCATCGTCCACTTGTCGTAGCCGTCGCGAGGCTTGGTGGACGCGCCGGCGCCGCGGTAGTCGGGGGCGATGACGTGGTAGCCGGCCTGCGCGAGCGGGGCGAGGACCTTGCGCCAGGCATGCCGGGTCTGCGGGGCGCCGTGGATGAGCACCACGGTCTTCGGCTCCTCCGCCTCGGGCAGCGGCGGGGGCTCGGCGAGGGTGTAGCCGATACGGACACCGGCGTCTTGGTTGATCCAGGCACGTCCGTGGTTGATCTGGACACTGCCGTGGTCGGTGCCGGTGGCCGCGGTGGGGTGCGCGTTCATCCTGGAGCGCCTTTCGTTGTACGGGTGCGGGCGGTGGAAGGTCCGGCTGCGGGGTTGCCGGCGGCTCGGGGCCGACCGCTACGGGCGAGCAGCGCGGGTCAGGCTGTGCGACAGTCCAGTACCGGGCGTGCCGCGTCAGAGTGGGGGCCGGTGAGCATCTCCATCTCCTTCACCACCGTGTGGAGGGGCCGGGAGTGCTGGAGAAGGCGCTGGGGGCCGTGGCCCCGCCAGGGTGGTGATCAGCGTGCGGGCCGCGGCCTGTAGCCTCTCGCGAGCGAGGGCGGTGTGCGTGCTCATCCGATCGGCTCGGCTTTCGTGCGGGTGAAGGCCGGACAGCACGGCGCGCCCGACGTGAGGTCAGGCGGCGGGGGCATCGAAGTCGGCCGACTTCGTCAGTGCCTCGTTCGCGCGGATCTCCGCGAGGATCGACTCCAGTTGCTCGATCGCCATGCTGTACGCCGGGGCGCCCAGCAGCAGGCGCTGGGGGTGGGGGTCGGCGGCGAGGGCGGTGATGATCGTCCGGGCGGCGGCGTGGGGGTCGCCGGGCTCCTTGCCGGTGTCCGCGCGGAACGCGGCACGCTGCGCGCCGACCGTGTCGGCGTAGTCGGCGATCTCCCGCTCGGGGAGCGTCTCATGGGCGGAACGCCCGGCCCAGTCGGTGCGGAAGGGGCCGGGCTCGACGAGCAGCGTGGTGATGCCCAGCGGGGTGACCTCCTGGCGCAAGGCGTCGGTCAGGCCCTCGACGGCGAACTTGGTGGCGGCGTAGTAGCCGGCGGCCGGGAAGGCACGCAGTCCTCCGATGGAGGAGAAGTTCACGATCGTTCCCGAGCGGCGCGCGCGCATGCCCGGCAGCACGGCGCGGATCACGTCGGACAGGCCGAAGACGTTGATGTCGAAGATCCGGCGGATCTCCTCGTCGGTGCTCTCCTCGATGGCGGCGAAGTAGCCGATGCCGGCGTTGTTGACCAGGACGTCGATGCCGCCGAACCGCTCCTGGGCCGCGGTGACGGCGGCGCGGACCTGTCCGGGGTCGGTGACGTCCAGCGGCAGGGCCAGGGCCCGGTCGGGTGCCGCCTCGGCAAGGTCCTTGATCTGCTCGACGTTGCGGGCGGTGATCACTGCCTGGTCTCCGTGGGCCAGGACGGCCTGAGCGAGGGAGCGGCCGAAGCCGGTGGAGCAGCCAGTGATGAGCCAGGTCTTCACGATGCGAAGTTCCTTTCGTGCGGCGGCGCGCGAGGCGTCGCCAGGTCGGTCGGGTTCGGGTGCGGTCCGGGTGCCGCGGGGCGATCGGGTGCCGCTCTTCCACGACATCACCGGCCAGGGGCGCGGCAGGGGCCGGTAGCGGGGGCGGATTGTCCTGGTCAACGGCTTCCTAGGATGCGGCGACCCAGGCTCGTGGCGTTCCGCGGCACGGTCGGCGGGGAGCATGGAGGTATGGCACGAAATGTGGACCTGAGTGAGTTTCTGCGCCGCTGCCGTGCCCGGATCAGCCCGGAGTCGGCGGGCCTGCCCGAGCGCGGCGCCTACCGGCGGGTGCCGGGCCTGCGGCGCGAGGAGGTCGCCCAACTGGCCGGGGTGAGCACCGACTACTACACGCGGCTGGAGCAGGGGCGGCAGATCAGCCCCACGCCCGGCGTGCTGGAGGCGATCGCGGGCGCGCTGGGCATGGACGACGCAGAGCGGGCTCACCTGTTCGACCTCGTGCGGCCCCAGCCCGCCGCCCGCCGGAGCCCGCCGCGGGTGCAGAAGGTCCGCTCCGGGCTGCATCGGTTCCTGGACTCCTTCACCGACCAGGCCGCCTTCGTCCTGGGGCGGCGCGGCGACGTCCTGGCCGCCAATCGGCTGGCCAAGGCGCTGCTGGCCGACTTCGACGCCATGCCCTACCGGGAGCGGAACCTCACACGGTGGATCATCCTGGATCCGGCCGCCCGCGACCTGTATGTCGACTGGGAGAAGATCGCCTCGGAGATGACCGCGATCCTCCGCCTGGACGCCGGCCGCCACCCCGACGACACCCGCACCGCCGAGCTGGTGGGTGAGCTGTCGATGAAGAGCGAGCACTTCCGCCGTTGGTGGGCCGACCACAAGGTCCTGGACCGCAGCTTCGGCACCAAACGGTTCCACCACCCCGTCGTCGGGCCGCTGAGCATCGACTACCAGGCATTCACCATGCCCGGCACCGACGACCAGACCCTCTTCGTCTACCTGCCGACCGACGACCAGTCCTCTCAGGACGCCTGGCGCCTTCTGGCCAGCTGGGCCGCAGACCCCCTGCCCCGGCCCGCAGCCGATCAGGCCGCCGCCGACCCGGTCGAGACCGCACACGACCCCAGGAGCACCTCATGAGCACCAACCACCGCCATTCCAGCCGCCCTCTCGCCCTGGTGACCGGCGCGTCCGCGGGTATCGGCTACCAGCTGGCCCTGCTGTTCGCCCGCAACGGCTACGACCTGGTCGCCACCGGCCGCGGCGACAGCATCGACCGCGCCGCCACCGACTTCGAACAGCACGGCGCCCACGTCGTTCCCGTACGGGCCGACCTGTCCAAACGCGACGGCGTCCAAGCAGTGTGGCAGGCCGTACAAGACACCGGCCGACCGCTGGAAGCAGCTGTGCTCAACGCCGGGCGCAGCATCGGCGGCGCGTTCCTCGACACCGATCTGGACGACGAACTCGACCTGCTCGCCCTCAACGTCACCTCCGTCGTCGCGCTCGCCAAACCCGTCGCGCGGCACATGGCCGACCACGGCAACGGCAAGATCCTCATCACCTCGTCCCTCTCGGCGACGCTGCCCACCCCGTACGAGACCGTCTACGGACCCTCCCGCGCGTTCACGTACATGTTCGCCGAGGCACTGCGCCAAGAGATGAAGGACCGCGCGCGCGGCGTCACCGTCACCGCGCTGCTGCCCGGTGCCACCGACAGCGACTTTCACGCCCGCGCCGGAATGGGCAACACCGCCTTCGGCCCCGGCGCCAAGAAGAACAGCCGCATCCAGGTCGCCGCCCAGGGCTACCGCGCCCTCATGGCCGGCAAAGACCACGTCATCGGCGGAGACCTGCGCACGAAACTCACCGCCCTGATCAACCGCCTGCTTCCCGAACCGTTCAAAGCCGCCCGCCACGCCCGCAAGGCCCAGCCCCGCAACACAGCGCCCCGGCAACGCGACACCGCCACGGCCTCCCGCTGACCGGCAGCGGCCCGGGCTCTCCTCGCCGGGCGTCATCTCCAAAAGATCCGGTGCTGGACCTCATGACGCTCCGATACGCGATCGAGAACTGGAGCTGATATCTACCGCTCAACTACTTTGCCCCGCGCCGTGGCTTCGGGAGTACTGGGCCGACCCGGACGAGCAGATCATCACCGTCAAGTGCGAACCCGAACACGCCCGCGCGCAACAACGCGGCTACCCCTCGATCACACCGGGCCGCTACCTCGACAAGCGGCACTGGATCTCGCTGGGACCGGGGCCCGGCATCACCCAGCGGCTGGTCACCGACGTCGAAGTCGAGGTGCTTGAGCAGTTTGGGCAGGAACCGTCGGATGGTGGCGTAGCGATCCAGTAGTTCTTCTTGGAAGTCCTCGTCCGGTTCGCGGGCGATGTCGCCGATGGCATCGGCGGCGGCGTGGATGGCGGGCAGGTCCATCTCATCGAGGGCGGCGCGGATGTCGCCGTCGGGGATTTCGGCGACGGAGCGGATTTTCAGCCACACCTCGCGCAGCACGATCGCTGCGGTGTCGAGGTCTTTGAGGGTGCGCATCCGCTCCTTGTTGGCTTTGAACGCCGAGGTGCGCAGCAGGTCGCCGACCGCCAGGTCGAACACCTCGATCGCGTCGTCGGCCGACTGGGGGGCCATGGTCGCGGCGAAGGCGACCAGGGTGGCGAGTTTGCGGTCGCCGGCCAGTTCGGCGACGGCCTGGGCGCGGGCGGCGTGGGCGAAGCGGGCCAGTGCGGCGATCTTGCCGGGCGGCACCGCGCTCAGGTCCCAGCCGGCAGCGCCCAGGTCGCGCAGTTCGACATGCCGGTCCAGGGCTTTGACCAGGCCGGTGCCGCTGACGTCGGTGGGGCTTTTGCGTAATCGGTCCAGCCGGGAGACGCGCCGGCCCGCCTCGACCTTGACCAGGTTCTCCAGCACGACGGCCTGGTTCGGGCTGGGGGCGGCGGCCAGCAGCGCGTACTGGCGGGCGGCGACGCGTTCGCGCAGCGCGGCGATCAGCCGTTCCAGGGTGGTGACGCCGGGCAGCAGGATCTTGGCCTCCACCAGGCGGTGGGTGGCCAGGTCGAACAGCACGATCGGGCGCTCGCCCGTGGTCCAAGCGCGTTTGTAGAGCCAGCAGGCCAGCGCGAACCACTGCTCGCCGGCGAAGGCGGTGAAGCCGTAGCCGGCGCGGATCTGCGCCTGATGATCCCAACGGGACTCCTTCTCGCCGCACCCCTTCAGGTCGGCTGCCTGCAGGCCGAGCTGCTCGGCGACGTAGTCGGCCACCGCGGCGGGAACGTCCTCGGGATCGTCCAGGAAGCAGTTCAAGAACCGTGCCGTGCCCAGTTGCACGGACCAGCCGAGCTGGTTGCGCGCGCCGTTGGCGGCCATCGCCCGGCGCCGGTCATCGGCATCCAGGTGGAAGAAGGCGCCCAGCTGGGCGATGTCGGGCACGGCCTTGAAGACACCGTATCGGTTGCGTTGCTCGGCGGACAGGAAACTGACCGGCAAGGGGGCCTCCGCCTCCAGGCATGCCAGGACGCCCCCACCTCGCACAGCGCGGCAGGGGCGCCCTCGGCTATCAGCAGCGGTCAGGCCAGATGATCAACATGACCGATTAGGTGGTGAATTGTGCCAGTCCCACGCCAGTCATGATCACATGCCGTGGGGGGTCGCTTCGCTTGACAGCCGACGAGAGCGCCAGTCCTCGGGTTGGAAAGCGATGTCACTCGGTTTCGGCGCCAGCGCCGTGCGGCTGGTGAGATGGGCGAGGCATCCCGTTGTCAAGGGACACCTGATGGCGAACAGCAAGGTGCAGGCCGTGGACGTGTTCGCGGTCATCCGGCGCGATGCCCGGCAGGTGGCGGGCGGTGGAACACGAAGGTGCGGCCAGCCCTCGTAAGGTGGCCGGCCTGATCGGATGCCGGTCAGGTGGTGTTCATGGGTGGGGCGCCACGCATGGCCTCCTGCGTGGTCTTGATCAGAGCGTCCAGGGTCTGTCGTGTACGGGCGAGTTCGTCGGACTGGGCGTCGATGCGGTCGCGCTCCGCGGTGAGCTGGCGCAGTACCGCCGGAGGGCAGCGTTCCCCGGGATCCTTGATGTGCGGCAGCAGGGCGGCGATGACCTTTCCGGCCATTCCGACGGCGAAGAGCTGTCTGATCAGGAGCACACGGCTCACGGCGTCCTCGCCGTAGTGGCGCTGCCCGCTCGCGCTGCGCTCGCTGGAGAGCATGCCCTGTTCCTCGTAGTAGCGCAGGGAGCGCACGCTGGCCCCGGTCCGCTGTGCGAGATCACCGATCCGCACGGCCCGCCTCCATCCCTGAGTACCCCTCACGCCGATGTCAGGTCTCAGTGTAGCGGCGCGCCCCACGAGCCACTGGAGGCGGTTTCGCGTTGCCCGCATGACCCGGCGGCTTCGCCGAGGCGCGCCAGACAGGCGAGGCGTCCGCCGCTTCTCCGGCGGAGGCCTCGCGTGCGAGCTTTTAGAAGACGCGCTCGGAGACCTTCACCCGCTGGCCCGCCTCCAACGCGGTGCGCAACGTGTCGGCCGGCAGCGGCGCGGCGGCGGCCTGCAGCATGCGCTCGACCGGCACGTCGGGGTCGGCGAGGTAGATCTGGGTGTAGGCACCGGACTCGGGCTCGAAGCGCCAGCTCTCGGCCAGGGCTCCGGCGTCGACGGTGTCGAAGCCGAGCCGCTCGATCAGCTCCGCTGCCCGAGCCTTCGCGCCGGGGTCATCGCCGGCGATGGGCAGGGCGCTGCGGTCCGGGGCCCCGGCGGGCCGGGCGAGCTGGGGGATGTGGTGGGCCAGGATGTTGTTGAAGGCCTTGACCAGCAGGGCGCCGGGCAGCAGCTGCTGGGCCAGCTCGGTCGTGGTCACCTTCTCGGCGTCGAGTTCGGCGATCCGGCCATCACGGGAGGGGTAGTAGTTGCCGGTGTCCAGCACGGACCGGCCCCGCAACAGCTCGGCAGGCACGGAACCGTAGGCGGCAAGCGGGATACTGAGCAGGGTTGCCTCACCAGCGCGGGCAGCCTGCTCCACGGTGCCTGCCGCAGCTCGCGACCCCAGCTCCTCGACCAGACCTGCCAGACTCTGCGGGCCGCGCGAGTTGGCGATCACCACGTTGATGTCCGCCGCCACCGCCAGCCGCGCGACCGCGGTCCCGATGTTTCCGCTTCCGATGATTCCCAGAGTCGACATCGCGATTCCTCCCTCGACGCTGTGGCCGCCCCGAGCCCACACCCGTGAACGCATAGGCCACCCTGGCCACGTTAAGACCTCACATCAATGTCAGAGGCAAATCAGCGGCGCCTGAGGCGTGGCCATAAGGCCCGGACTCTGAAGCGCCTGGCTGCACGGCGACAACCATTACTTGAGGATTGTTGAACGATGCTACAATCGTCTTGAACTTGCCAATGCGCCCGCAGTAGGACGCCCCTTGATCAGCGACGCCAACCGTCAGACCCCCTCCACCGAAGAGGCGGTGCGTGCCTGCGCGATCCGGGCCAAGCAGAGCTGCGCGGCCCTCGAACGCGCGGCGGACACGGACATCGACGCCGCGCTGCGCGGCATGGCGGAGCGGTTGCCGGTGGCCCGGCACGCCCTCGTGTCCGCGAACGAGGAAGACCTCGCGGCGGCCGTGTCCGCCGGGATGTCTCCCGCTCTTCAGGACCGGCTGCGGTTGACCGGTCCGCGGCTGGAGGCCATGGCCGCAGAGCTGCGCACGCTGGCGGATGTGGCGCACGAGCCTCGGAACAAGGTCCTGGAGGAGCGTTCGGACGGCCTCACCCTGCTGGAACGCCGCAGGCCGGTCGGCGTCATCGGCGCGAACTTCGAGGCACGTCCGAACGTCACCCTCGACATCGCCTCCCAGTTCCTGAAGTCGCGCAACGCAGGCGTGCTCCGCACCGGTTCGGCCGCGCTCCGCTCGTCCCGGGCCGTGGTGGAGCAGGTGATCGCACCGGCCCTCCGCGAGGCCGGCCTGGATCCGGACGCCATCCAGCTGGTTCCCAGCGAAAATCGCTCGGCGGCGTACGCGCTGGTGTCCCTGCCGGAGCTGATTCCACTGGTCATCCTGCGCGGCAGCGGCGAGAGCACCCGCGACCTCGGCCGTGAGGCCGCTCGGCATGGCGTGCGTACCCTCGCTCATGCCGACGGCGGCGGGGTCCTCTATGTGGATTCGGCGGCTGACGACAAAGCCGTGCACCAGCTGATCGCCGACAGCCTGGACCGGCTGGGCGTGTGCAACCGGCTCAATCTGCTGCTCATCGACCAGTCCGTGTACGACGAGCGGCTGCCCGGCATTCTGCAGGTCCTGAACCGCCTGGGCATCACCGCTTCCCTGCCCCCGCACACCCACCCGCGCGGATATGAGTGGTCGCTCGACCCGAAGCGTGCCGCCACCGCGCAGTTCATCGACGCCTACACCGGCTCCGGCGTCTTCTGGAACTCCACCACACGGCTCCTCGACGGCTTCAAGCTGCTGCGGCTGCCGGAGATCGGCATCAACATCGACCGGGTGCCCGGCCCACGCGGCCCGGTGAGCTTCCGCGACCTGCATCTGCGGCAGTACATGGTCGTGCCGAGCGAACGTCTCACGTCCTGACAGGACCGTCGTTGCCCCACCGAGCAGAGCAAGAGTTTTGGAGACAGGCACAGAGGCATCTGCGTGCTCTGGAGCGCTCAGCGGCTCAGGCAGTCGCTAGTTTCTGGATACGCGGATGGTTCTCCAGCGCCCACCGCACGGTCTTCGGCGGGCGCCCGAGCAGGGTTTCCAGCTGGTCGGTGACACCGCGATACCCCCCGCCGCCAATCAGCCGGGTCAGGGTCTTCAGATGCTCCGCGATATGCGGGAACTGGCCCATAGCGGGGTCCGCATAGGTCTCATTCCAGGTTTCGACGTCCTCGGGAACGTATGTGATCTTGCGTCCCAGCACGGCTCCGAAGTCCTCCGCGATCTCGTGCATGTCCTTCAGCTCTGGGCCGGTGAGCGCGTAGGACTTCGACAGGTGCGGCGCCGGGTCGACCAGGATCGTCGCGCACAACTCCGCCACGTCGTAAGCCGCGATGGGCGCGAGCCGGTGGTGGCCGAAGGGCAGGCGCAGTTCATCGTCGGCCAGCGAGCCCAGTGCCAGCCAGGTCAGGATCGGGTTCTCGACGAAGAAGGCCGCCCGGACGTTGACGGTCGGGAGGCCGGACCAGTCCAGCACCTGCTCGGCGACCCAGTGGGCCCGCTGCTGCGGTGACCAGTCCGCGACGAGTCCGCCGAGTCGCGAACGCCGTTCGTCCTCCGGTGCGATCATGTTCTCGAACGTCATGAACGACTGCTCGTACTCGGAGATGTTGACGAAGACCTCGATGTCGCCCTGGGCACGCGCCGCCGCGGCCATCAGGCTGACGGCGTCGGTGTAGTAGGGCGACAAGCTCATGCTGAAGTAGATGCGGCGGCAGCCTTTCAGCGCGGCGGTCACGTCGGCGATGTTGAGCAGGTCACCGACGAAGACCTCGGCCCCGGCCTGGCGGAGCGAGTGGGCGCGTTCGTCGTCCTGGCGCACGAACGCGCGCACCGGGTGCCCTTGTTCAAGCAGCATGTCGACCATTGTTCGGCTCACACCACCGATTTCGCCGGCGGCGCCGGTGATCAGGATGGGATTGCGCTGTGGCATCGATCTGTCCTCTGTCTGGTTGGGGTGGGTCAGCGTTACTACAAGCGGGGCGTCGAGCTGTCGATGCGGGTGAGGAAGCCGAGGAGTGCGGCGTTGACCTCGACGGGACGCTCCTGTTGCGTCCAATGCCCGCAGCCCGGCAACACCACCGGGTCGTGCATGTGGGGCGCGAGGGCGCTGAGCGGGTTGCCCGGCCTGCCCTTGCCACGCAGGAGATCGCTCAGCGAGCTGCCCTCGTCCGGGCCGCGCAATGAGGTGACCATGTCGCGGTCTCCCACCACGTACAGGGCGGGGACGTCGATCCCGCGCCCCTTGAAAGGCGCGAGCAGTTCGTTGTTGCGTTCGATGTTGCGGTACCAGTTGAAGGCTCCAGTGAAGGCCTGCTCGCCGTGCAGGGCGAAGTCCTCGGCGTAGACCTGGATGTCCTGCTCCGTCAGCCAGGCGGGGAGAGCGGGCGAGGCCGGCATGGTGTCCAGCAGGCCCAGACCCTCGGGTATGACCAACGGGCGGGGCTGCCTGCCGAGCGGGTTGTCGCCCGAGGCGCCGACCAGCAGGCGGCGGAAGGAGTCCGGGATGTCCTTGGCGAACTCCGCGTCAGCGACTCCCGGCTGCTGGAAGTAGACCTGATAGAAGCCCTCGCCGTACTGGGTGCGGGTGATCGAGGGCGGGACCATCCCGCCGGGCAGAATGGGCGGAATGCTGAGGCCGGCCACCGCGCGAACCTTGTCCGGGCGCAGCATCGCCGCGGTCCAGGCAACGGGTGCACCCCAGTCGTGACCCACGACGACCGCCTGCTCCTCCCCGAGCTCCTCGATCAGGGCGATCACGTCGCCGACGAGGTGGAGCAGGGTGTAGGAGCTGACGTCCGGCGGTTGCTCGCTGCGGGCGTAGCCGCGCTGATCAGGGGCGACGACCCGGTACCCGGCCGCCGCCAGCGCCCCGAACTGGTGACGCCAGGAGTACCAGCTCTCCGGCCAGCCGTGCAGCAGCAGGACCAGCGGCCCCTGCCCCTGCTCGGCGATGTGCAGCCTGACCCCGTTCACGTCGACGAAGCGGTGGGTGAGCGAACTTTCCACGAGGATCTCCTTGAGATCGGTGAGCGCGTGCTACTTCTTCAGCTGCGCGTACATGGCTTCCAGGTCAGCCGACAACTGTGACTTGACCCTGCGGGTGATGTCGTCGGCCAGCACTTCGTGTGCCCCCGCCTCGATGCCGTCGAGCGCTGCCACGGCGACGTCGCGAGGGTCGGCCTTGGGCGCGTCCAGGCCCGCCGTCATGTCGGTGTCCACGTAGGCCACGTGGAGCCCGGTCACCGCGATGCCGCGCGGCGGCAACTCCAGGCGCAAAGAGTTGGTCTGCGACCACAGGGCGGCCTTGGAGGCGCTGTAGGGCGTGCCGTCGGCCAGCCAGGACAGGGCGGAGTGGACGTTGAGGATGTGACCCCCGCCGTTGCGCTCGATGATCGGCGCGAAAGCCCGGGTGACCAGCAGCGGCCCGTAGAAGTTGGTCTCCAGATCCCGGCGCACGTCCTGCATCGGGGAGTCGAGATACGAAGCGCGAACCGAGGCGCCGGCGTTGTTGATCAGGATGGTGACGTCCTGGGCCTGATCGGCGGCGGCCGCCACGGATGCCGGGTCGGTGACCTCGAGCGCCAGCGGGACGGCATCGGGGTGCGTCACCGACCGCGGGTCACGGGCCGTGGCGTACACCTTGCCGGCACCGCGCGCGTAGAGCTCATCGACCAGCACCTTGCCGATACCCCGGCCGCCTCCGGTGACGAAGACGTTGGCGCCCTTGATTGCTGTCACGACATGCCTCCACGTGAGAAACCGATCGGTTTCCGCCACCATAAACCGATCGGTTTCCTCATGCAAACGCAGGCCTGTGATGGCGGCCGGGTCGGAGAGCAGGACGCGTGCGGCGGGCGGTTTCGCCTGCTGGGCGGGTCTGCACGGTCAGTTCCTTGCCCGCCTGGAGCGAGGCCGGAAATTCCGCCGGAGAAACGGCGTCCTATACGTCGAGCCCACAGGTACCTTCTCACGGTCAACTGTCGAGAACCGGACACCCGGGCGCTTGCTGCTTTGAAACCGATCGGTGTACCGTGGTGGAAACCGATCGGTTTCAAGGGGCTCGTGACCCACGGGCATCGGCGCAGCGTCAGTCGGTCAGTGCCGTTGATCGCCAAGCCGATGCAGAGATCAGTCCCGAACGCGCCGCGCCCGGCGCGTGCTGATCGCGTGCGTACTCAACCTCGGAGTCAAAACCATGTCTGCTCATGCCACCTCCACCATCTTCGTCATCGGCGGCACAGGGGCTCAAGGAATACCCATCGTTCGCGCCCTCGTCGCCGACAAGAAGTACTCCGTCCGGGTCCTCACCCGGGATGCCACCTCCCCCCGGGCCCAGACTCTCCTCGCGCTCGGCAACGTCTCCATCCTCGAAGGGTCATTCGCCGACGAGGACGTGCTGCGCGAAGGATTTCGCGGCTGTGACGGGGCGTTCATTAACATCGACGGGTTCAACACGGGCGAGAAGACCGAGACTTACTGGGCCATCCGCAGTTATGAGATAGCGATCGAAGAAGGAATCAAGTTCTTCGTCTATGGAAACCTCGACTACGTCCTGAAGAAATCAGGCTACGACTCCAGGTTCCGCACCGGCCACTATGACGGCAAGGGCCGCATGGCCGAATGGGTGCTGTTCCAGAACGAAAAGAACAGGGATCGGATGGGAGCAGCGGTCTTCACGTCAGGTCCCTACATCGAGATGGTCATCTCACCGCTCACGCCCATGACGCCCACCATCGAGGACGGTGTCGTCACGTGGCGAGTCCCGCTCGGCGAGGGAGCTGTTCCGCATGTGGCTCTCGAAGACTGCGGATTCTATGTCCGCTGGCTCTTCGACCATCCGGAACGGGCCAATGGCATGGACCTCGAAGTCGCCATCGAGCACATGACCTACACCGATATGGCTGCAGCATTCGAGAAGGTCACCGGGCATCCGGCCCAGTACATCGACACTGATCTGGACACATATTGGAACAGTCCGGACCTGAGGGGGATTGCTGATCACCCTGCCGGATACAACGCCGATCCCAACGACAAGAGCACCATGAGCTTCCGCGACAATTTCACGGGCTTCTGGAATGTGTGGAAGCACGGAATCATCACCAGGGACTACGCTCTGCTCGACGAAATTCACCCCGACAGGATCAGAAACGCCGAGGAGTGGTTCCTTCGCGAAGACAAGTTGGGAAGGGAGCTCGGCAAGGGAAGTCTCTGGGAGAGAGTCCAGCCGGAGAACTGGAGCATAGACTCCGCGGTCCTCAAGAGCAGCGCGGATTTCAGGACGGGCAAGTTGTAGGCGGGCGCGATCAGCGCCGCCCATGGCGGGTCTTCGAACTTGAGCGGGGCGTGAGGTCCGGCCTGGCCTGGACTTGAGAGGGCTCGCGGCTCTCGGTAATGCTTCTTGTTGTCGAAGCAAGAACATCACAGTGAGAAGCCACGAGCATGGTCAACGATACGACGGGCACTCTCGGGGCGGTCACGCCACCGCGTTCAACAGGTCGGCCAGCACGTCGGGCCGTTCCAGAGCGATGAAGTGACCGGTCTTCGGCACCTGCGTGAAGTCGGCGGCCGGCAGCAGCTGCTTGTTGGCTTGCCGGTCCGAGCGCCGGGACCAGTCGTTCTCCCCATAGACGAGGTGGACGGGCGCCTTGACCTCGGTGTAGCGCGAGCGGGCCGCGATGAGGCTGGGCAGGCTCTGGTACACGGCACGGGCGACGGTCGGGTAGCCGGGGCGGCCGCCCACCTGGAGGAGCTCGTCCACATAGTCCTCCCGCAGCGCGCTCTTGTCGCCGAGGCCGCCCTGAAGGATCTTGCGGAGGGCGGCCTTGGGCTCCACCCCCGCGATCACCGGGCCCACTCCCGGCGTCAGGACACCGCTGACCACCACACGGGCCAGGAGACTGGACCGGGCGATCCCACCGCGGAAGTCGTAGGTGTTGACCGCGACGACGCGCCGTACCCGCTCCGGCAGATCGGCCGCGGTGGTCAGGGCGAGCACCGCACCCATGGACTCCCCGACCAGCGTCACGTCATGCAGGTCGAGTTCGGTGAGGAGCCGCTTGACGCCCGCGCGCATGGCCGGCTCGTCGTACGCCGCGCCGGGCACGATCTCGGAGTAGCCCATCCCCGGCAGATCGAGGGCGTACACGGTGTACTGGTCGGAGATCATGGGGATGAGGGCGCGGAAGTGCTCGGCCTGCGTTCGCACGGTGTGCAGCAGCACCAGGGGAGCACCCGTGCCAGCCTTGAGGTAACGCAGCGTTCCCTCATGGCTGTGGAGCCTTCGGCGCGGGGCGATGGTGTGGCTGGTGGACCCTGGAATGTGAATCGTGGGACGCGCCTCTTGGTTGGGCATATCGTCAACTCCCTGTGGCGGGCAGGCGTCAGCCGGCGAGCTGGTTGAGCTTGCGGATCTGCTTGTCGAAGACCCGGGCAGGAGCGATGCGGCGCAGTGTGCTTGCGCGTCCGGCCAGGGATCCGGCGGTGTAGCGCAGCTTCGGCTTCGGGTCGGTCGCTGCCTCGACGATCACCTTGGCGACGATGGCGGGGTCGTCGCCGTCCTTGATCGCTGTCTCCATCATGCGGTCGAAGGCGCGCCGCTGGTCCGCGTAGACCTGCAGGGGCGTGTCGGGCCGCGGGCTGTTGGCCTCGAATCCGGTGCTGGTGTAGGCGGGCTCGACGAGAAGCGCCCGGACGCCGTACTCGCGGACCTCGTGGTCCAGGGACTCGGAGTACCCCTCGATCGCATGCTTGGAGGCGGCGTAGGCGGCCATGTAAGGCGAGGGGAGGAAGCCGACCACGGAGGAGAGGTTGATGATGCGCCCGCGTCCTTGAGCGCGCATATGGGGCAGAACAGCCTTCGTCATCCGCATCACGCCGAAGACGTTGACGTTGAAGATGTCCTGGGCCTGCGCGACGGAGCTTTCCTCAACGGCACCGATTGCGCCCATGCCAGCGTTGTTGACCAGCACGTCAATCCGCCCGAACCGCTCGAACACCTGCTGGACCGCGGCGGTGACCGACTTGTCACCGGCCACGTCGAGGTCGAGGAAGGTCACACCGTCGAGCGGGGTGACGCGCGAGGTGTCACGGCTGGTGCCGACCACGTCGAAACCTGCTTCGACCAGCGCGAGCGCGGCCGCTTTTCCGATGCCGGATGACGCACCCGTCACGAGTGCAACCGGCCGATTTGTCGCCATCCTGGACTCCCTAGCTCAGTGAGAAAACCGATCGGTTTCCCCTTACTGTAAACCGACCGGTTTCCTCGTGCAAGCTCAAGCAGGAAACAGATCCAGGCGCCTCACCCTTCGTTCACGTTGCCCGCGAGCAGAGGGTCAGCGTTCGACCGTCGCCGGGGCCAGACGCACAAGCTTTGCGCCGTACCGCGCGGGACTTCGCGGCCGCCTATGGGATCTCGGCGTAGGCCGGGCGGAGCGCTGTGTCATGCCCGCGCGCCGTGGCGGTCGGTCAGCCGCCCGGCCAGCGGCGTGACGGCGGCCATCGCCGCGGCGTAGGCAGCGAACAGCGCGCCGCCGGCCGCGGCCACAGGGTCACGGTTCCTCCTCATCCTGCATCAGGCCGGCCACGATGGCGCGGGCGATGCTCGCGGAGGCTTCGGGCTCGGGCAGGTCCTGAGGGGCGGTGGCGGCGGTGACGGTGACGCCGCGCAGGAAGGCCATCACGGCGAACAGGACGTCTGGCGGCCGCAACCCCGCCCGTACGCCGGTACCGGACTCAAGCAGGGGGATGATCAGGGCCGCCCATTGGTCGGTCTCCCGCGTATTCTCCCGCATCCCCTCGCCGACGTCGACGACCTGGGGAGCGACGAGGACCGAGACAACCGCAAGCGCCCGGAAGGATTCATCCTGCGAAAGCAGACGCAGGTAGCGGGAGAGGAACCCGGCCAGCCGCCGGGCCGGCCGGTCCTCGCAGCTCGGTTCGCTCAGGGCAGGTGCGGCGTGGCGGCGCCACGCGGCGGAGATCGCCTCCTCCAGCAGCCGGGTCTTGTCCCGGAAGTGGTGGTGGACGGCGCCGCGCGTGACGCCCGCGCGGGCGCCGATAGCGTCGTATGTGGCCTCTTTCCAGCCCGTGCCGGCGAACACCAGGATGGCGGCTTCCAACACTCGGGCACGGGTGACCGCCGCCTCTTCAGCAGTGCGTTTCATTGATACATCGCGCGACTTCCGGGTTCTGGCCCTGCTGCCCTACCTGGAAAAGGTGATGCATCAGCGCACGCCCGCCGCATCGAGCAGGGTGACCACGGTGGGCGCGATGAGCCCTGTCAGGGTGTCGGCTCCGATCCCCGCACGGGCGCTGGCGCCGTCGAAGACCACGCTGAGCTGCCGGGCCAGCAGGTCCGGGTCGCTCGCCCCGCCCTGTTCGGCCTCGGCACGGAAAAAGGCCATCAGGTTCCCCTTGACCCGGTGCGCCACCTGGCTCGCAGGGTGGCTCTGGTCCTTGAGCTCGATCTGCACAGCCAGGTACTGACAGCCTCGGAACTCGGGCGCACCCGCCTGCAACTCCACCTGCTCGAAGACGTGCAGGATCCGCTCGCGGGGTGAACGCCCATCGTCCGCCCCAGGCAGGAGCTTCGCCACGAAGGCGGACGAGCGCTCCTCCAGGCTCGCTGCCAGCAGTTCGTCCTTGCTCTCGAACAGCTGGTACATGGAGCGCTTCGACACCCCCGCCGCCTTGCACAGTGCCTCAATGCCGATGCCGACACCGTTTCGGTAGGTGAGCGTGGCCGCCGCCTCCAGCAGCCGCTCTCGGGGACTTAGCCTCACTTCGGTGGTCATACTGCGAGGTTAACTCCATTCCGGCGAAATGAAAACCGATCGGTTTCCGGCGTGTGCCGCGGCGATATCCGACGCCGCGCACAGCCGAGCGGACGCCCGAAGTCCGCGCAGACCATGGCGTCGTCCGGGGTGAGTTGCGTTCTGCTACGCCGGCACGGCGGTCTTCTCGGGCTTCGGCTCGGCGGGGATGCGGTGCAGCCTCTTGCGGTCGTACCAGCCCAGTACGCCGAAGCCGAACAGCGCGGCCACCAGGAGATCGAAGGTCATCATGACCCATCCCCGGGTCAGCCCCGCGTCGCCCTGGGCGTCGTAGTAGAGGATCGAGCGGACACCGCCGGTGATCTGCCGCAGCGGCTCGAACTCCGCGAGGAAGCGGTAGAAGCCGGGCAACGCCTCGATGGGGGGTGGTGGCACCGGCCGTCGGCACCGCCATCACGATATAGGCCAACGCGACCACCAACATGCCGGGCGTGCCGAACGCGGCAAGAAGGGCGAGCGCGCCGATCCCGCAGACCGCGATGGCGTACACCGAGTACAGCCACAGCAGCGGCAGGTGGGAGGCGTCCATGCCCATGATGCCGACCGCGCCCACCATGACCATGGTGCCCATCAGCAGAGACAGGCCGATCATCAGCGCGCAACTGATGGCCAGGGTCTGTCTGCACCCGGGTCGCCCGGATCAGCGGGCGGTGCAGGCGCAGCGGGCCCATGTCGTTGTGGGTGTAGCCGAGGGCGTGGTCCACCTGGCCGCTGATGACATTGGCGGAGAGCAGGGCGCAGACGACCAGAACGAGCGCGTAGTAGAACGCCGTCAGGCCCAGGCCGCTGTGCGAGTCGAGCGGATGGCCGTCCTGCACCGTGACAGCGGCCGGGTCGGCCAGCAGGATGCGTGCCGCGGCGGGCAGCTTCGCCTGCTCGGCCCCCATCTGCGCGGCCCCCATCTGCGCGGCCAGTTCCCTGCCCACCTGGAGCGAGGCGCTCTGGGCCGCCGCCGTCGAAGCCGCCCGAGCCAGGCTGGAGCCCATGCTGCCGGCGGACTGGTTGGTCAGCACCCTCAGCGTCGGGCGAACCGGGCTTTCGGCGCCTGCGGCGCTGGTCAGTGCGGTGATGGAGGAGGTGAAGTTGCCGGGCACGACGAGCGCGCCGTACAGCTTGCCCTCGCCGAGTTGCTCCTTCACCTCCTTCTCGTCCATCGACTTCCAGTCGATCATGTCTCCGCTCGCAGTGGACTTCCTGATCGACTCGGTGATCTGCGCTCCCAGGTTGACCTGCTCGCCGCCGATAGCGGCCCCGTGTCGGCGTTGACCAGACCGACGGGCAGCTTCTCCATGTGACCGGCGGGATCGATGTTGGCACCGACGTAGAACACAGTGAACAGCAGCGCGAGGACGCCCGTGATGACGCTGTTGGCGATCCACAGCGGTTTGGCGCGCAGGACGCGGAAGGGGTGAATTGCATTCATGACTTACTCCGGTCTGGACAACACAGCTACATCAGGAGGAGACGGTGTCCTTCCAGGCCGACGACCCTCGAAACGTTCAACCCTCAGCGCACACGGCCGCCGCAGCACGGTGAAGCTCCTGACCCGGTGAGAGCCCCCCGGCGACCGCTCGCAGCTCCATGGCTCGTAGCACCATCGGATAAGTCGGGTACCAGGCCGGCTGACGTGAGGAGTGCTTCGCGAGCGCGAGCACAGAGCCCTTGGAAGCGTCGTACACCGAAGAACACCTCATGCAGTACGAGCAAGCTCCGTGTTCGCCGACAATAGCGCGGGCGCTCGCGACCGAGTACGGGCGCGGGCGAGAGTGCATCGAGTTAGGAGGCTGCGGGACCTTTGGCCGGGGGCTGCCAGCCGCCGGTGACTTCTTTGACGGGCTTGTGGGGGAAGCGGCGCTGGGCGTATTCCTGCGCGTGTGAGCCCGGCAGCACGTAGAGGGTCTCCTCCTTGTCCTGGAGCGGCCGCAGCACGGTGTCCATGAAGGCCTTGCGATCCTCCAGGTACGGGCCCAGGACGTCCTCGCCGCCGGGGCAGACAGCCATGCAGTAGCCGGACTTGTAGCCGGGGGGAGAGGTCAGGCTCTGCCACATCGAGGCACTCTCGGAATCGGTGATCCGAGAGCGGTAGTCGGCGGCGTCCTGGCTGTCGGCCACGGTCTGCGCCCAGTCGGTGAACCCGCTCATGAACTCACGGTAGTTATGCGTGGTGCAGGCGAAGAAGTCGAAGTCTCCGTCCTTGCTGATGGCGCCGACCGGGCAGGCGGCGACGCACAACTTGCAGTCGATGCACGGGTTGTAGTCCAGCGCCTGCCCGTACTCGCTCACCGGGGCGTCCACCAGGACGGTGGCCAGCAGCACGAAGTTGCCGAACTTCGGGTGGATGACGTTGCGGTGCAGGCCCATCACGCCGAGCCCCGCGGCCACCGCGACCGTCTTGTGCGCCACCACCCAGATCCGCTCACTGGGGTAGCGGTCCATCTCCTGAGGGAAGCCGACCGACGGATTGAGCGCGCGATAGCCGGCGTCCTGCAGTGCCCGGGTGACGCTGCGGGCGGCGTGGTTGGCCTGCTCGTCGGTCTGGTGGAACTCCTGGTTGGCCACGCTGCGGGCCGGGGAGCGGCAGTTGTCGCGGTTCATGCGGAACACCATCGCGATCAGGGTGCGGGTGCCGGGCAACGCGGCCAGCGCGTGCTCACGCTCGCCGGCCAGGCCGGGGTGGTCCAGGCGGACCGCGGCCGCGTCGTCCGCACCGGCCGCCAGGCATAGCTCGCGTAGCCAGGCCGCGTCGATCACCGCTGGCGCGCTCGCGACGTCACCGGCCCTGCGCCGGGCGAGTACGGCCTGCACCGACGGGTGCGCAGCCAGCTTCGCTGGCAGCTTCGGATCCGGCGGTTGCCGCTCGGCGTCGCGCGCGGTGGTCATCGGATTCCCCCTAAGTGGGTCTCGTTGTCGGATTCACCTCCACGGCGAGAAACCGACCAGTTTCCACCACCGTAAACCGATCGGTTTCGACATGCAAGCCCAAGGGATGGGCAGCCCGGCCCACGCGGCGACGGCCGGGACGGGCCGCCCGGCGTTCGGCTCCCCGGCAGGCGGGAGTCGACCCTCGAAGGACTCGACGCAGCAGCCCGCAAAGGCAAGCATGGCGGCCGGCCACCCGTCATCACCGACGACATGCTGCACACCGTGCTCCGGCGCCGCGCGAACGGCGAGTCTGTCGAGCAGATCCAGCTCGACCTGATCATCCCCACCGGCAAGCGCAAGGGCCAGGCCCCCAGCGTCGCGAGCATCTACCGCGCACTCGCCGAGCACGAGAAGCAGAATGCCTACCCCGAGGCCGTCGCCCAGGCGCACGCCGACTTCGCCGGCCTCCACGACGCAGACGACAGCCCCCGCCCCCGCCAAACCCCCATTCGACGCCCGGACGATCCGCTCACACCCGAGCAAGCCGAGCTTCGACAGCGTCTGCAGGACCAGGTCCTGCATCCTGCCCATCGGGCCGACCCGGGCGGAGTATCAGGAACTACCCCGCAAACGCTATGAGCAGCCGCTCGCGCTGCGCCTCCTCAAGTCCGCCGACGCGTCGCTCCACCTCGACCCCGCACGTCGCCATCAACGCGGCGACCTTCGCTGGCCCATAACCAGGCACCGCTCGCAGCACCTGAACGACCCTCGTCTTCTTGACAACGGTCTCTTCCTCCGCCCTGGCGAACACTTGCGCCACCGTGACCGTCCCGGCCCCGGACCCCAGCCAACAGCTCGCTACGCGCCTTCCGCGCCTCAGCGGCCTTAGCCACGGCCACAGCCCGCTGCTCAGGGGGCAACGTCGGTACCGCCATGGAGGGCTCCTCGCACATCAGCTTTCCCTTGCCACGCCATAAGCCCAGCGAGGGTGTCGGCGTCCATCATGGAGCACTGTCAACAGATGTGACACTAAACCCGGTTCGCAGTTCCACTCCTACTGGCAGGCCATGACCCCGCTCGAACGCACCCTCGCCAAAGCCCTCAACGAGGTCGTCATCAGGCTGGATCTCAGCGACGACGACGCCATCACGCCCGAGGCCACGATGGAGGTGATGGAGCCGGTGGCCGTCCTCCTGCAGGATCTATCCGAGCAGGACCGGCAAGCCCTCGCCGACCTGATCAACCAGTTCGCGCACCAGGAAACCGACCCCGACCGGCATCTGACCGCCTGGGAAACGCCCGAAACCCTAGGTCTCCTGGCCCGAGGCTGAGGGCATCACGGCACACCAAGACCCCGCCCGGCACGTCCGGCGGGGTCTTTTCACGCGGCTGATGGACACCTCTCGACGATCCACCAGTATCGATGGCTTCCCGGACCTCGGCGGGGAGATCGGTCACCTTGGCTGTCGAGATGTGACTCGGGAGGACGTGCCTGGCCGGCGGCGTGCGCCCCGCAGCGACCTCGGCTATGTGAAGCTTGCCGTGGGCGTGGATAGAGCGGACCAGATTCTTGAACTCCGCACCGGTGAGGCCCGAGGACATGTGTCTCCTTTGGCTTGGAGGCCAGCCGTCGTCAGCGCTCGGCTCTGGGTTTTGTTCTCACAGGATGTTCCGCATTCACCCAAGCAGCCCAGGAATGATCTGTCCATCCAGTGATCAGGCCGTGACGGGATGCCCTCCGGCTTACTGACGCCTTCGCGGCGAACTCAACTGACATCCGGGTGGCATAACCGGCTCTTCACGATCGAGGGTGTGGCCGCGGTCTGGAGCTTCCTTCTCCCGCGGCGCTACTGGCCCGGGTGCCGGCCTCGGTGTCGGCGACGCGGAGGCCGTCGATTATGAAAGCCGCGAAACGGCGTACTGCTGCGTCGCGCGTAGAGGCGGGTGCGGCGGTGAGTCCGCGGCCGGCGAGGAGGATGACGGCGAAGTCATCGACCACGAAGTCCGGACGTAGCCGACCTGCAGCCTGCGCGCGGTGGATGATGGTCGAGACGACACGGCCCAGCTCCTCGCGGTGTGCCGCGAAGTCGACGACGTCGGGGTGCGCCGACATGAACGCGTCCGTGAAGCCCTGGTTGCGCGCGTTGAGGAGCAGGGTGCGCTCGACGACGTCGCAGAACCCGCGCCACGGATCCGGGTCGGCGGTGCCGTCGTAGACGATTGAGCTGCACTCAGCGAGCTCGTCCTCGAACGCCTCGAGCACCAGGTCCTGCTTCGTCGGGAACCGGCGGTACAGGGTCGCGGGCCCGACGTCCGCACGCCGGGCGATCTGTCGCATCGTCACCTCCAGCCCGGACTCCGCGAACAGCTCCCGGGCCGCGGCGAGGACACGGTCGCGATTTTCCCTCGCGTCGACACGCAGCAGGTGAGTCATCTTTCAGGCAATCTCTCTCACAACAGCAAGTGGACGCACGCGTCCGTTACGTTCGATCGTACGGGAGCCAACCGGCTCGAACCAGCCAGGAGCGATGCATGCGAGCAGTCTCAATCCGTACCTTCGGCAGCCCGGACGGCATGGAGGTCGTCGATGTCCCGGTCCCCAGCCCAAGCGCAGGCGAGGTCGTCATCCAAACCGCGGCGATCGGGGTCGGCGGAGTCGACGCGGTGATCCGGCGCGGCACGCTGGGCGCGCTCGGCCCGGCCATGTCTCGCGACGGTCTGGTGCCGGGAAGCGAGGTGGCTGGGACGATCACGGGCGTGGGAGCGGGCGTCGAGGCGTCGTGGCTCAACCGACGCGTCTGGGCGTTCACCGGCGTCTCTGGCGGCTACGCCGAGCACGCGGTCGCGCGGATCGAGAACGTCACGCCCCTTCCCGCCGACCTGACGCCCGTCGACGCGGTGACACTCGGCAGCGCGGCCCCGGTGGCGCACTTCGCCCTGCAGCAGGCGCACTTCGCCAAGGACGAGACCGTGCTGGTACGTGGCGCGGCCGGCAGCATCGGCATCGCAGCCGTCGAGATCGCAGCCCGAGCCGGCGCACGGGCAGTCGCGGTGACTACGTCGTCAGCCGAGCGGGGCGAGCGGCTGATGGAGTACGGCGCGACACACGTGCTCGACCGTGATGGGAACAGTACGCGCGGTCTCGAGCCAGCCAGCTTCGATGTGATCGTCGACATCGTCGCCGGGCCAGCGCTGCCCTCGTTCCTCGCGCGGCTCGCACCCAATGGTCGACTAGTGCTGGTCGGCCTCGTCGCCGGGCCTCCCCCGGCGGACTTTGGATCGGCGCTGCTGAGCCGGTTCCGGCAGTCGGTGTCGGTCGCGACCTTCAGTCTGGACACGGTGCCGCGAGCTGACCTGGCCCGGGTACGCGCCGACCAGTTCGAAACCGCGGCGCGGGGCGACCTCAGCGCCGTCGTCCACGCCGTCCTCCCGCTCGAAGCCGCAGCAGACGCCCACCGGCGGATGGATGCTGGCGAGGTCTTCGGGCGTGTCGTCCTGACACCGTGACCTACTGCCGCCCGGTCTCAGTCTGGTGCACAGCCGATCGACACAGCGGTGCCGCCGGGCGCTGTGTGAGCACCGAAGTTGTCTACCGGGCACATGCGCGCGAGCTCCTGGAGCGTGTAGCGGCTGGGCAGGACACGCGGTCGGCTACCGCTGTCGAGATCGTGATCGGGCTCCTCGATGCCGCCAGCCACGCGCCGCTTAGGCCGCACATCCAGAAGACCTCGACTTGTCTGACGCTACCTTCGCCTGTCCCGACCTGACGAAGTTCGCCCGGCTCGACGAGCTCCGTCTGGAAGTCACCGGGCAGCGAGTTGAACCCGATCGTGCTGTTCTCGCCTGCCGGGTCGTCGGGGCCGATCAGTGGTGCCGCCGCTGCGGCTGCGAGGGCGTACCGCGCGACACGGTCACTCGCCGTTTGGCGCATGAGCCGCTCGGCTGGCGGCCGACGACGCTGCTGGTCACGATCCGCCGCTACCGGTGCACCGGATGTGGGCACGTGTGGCGCCAGGACACCAGCAGCCTCGCCGAGCCTCGTGCGAAGTTGTCGCGCCGGGGCCTGCGGTGGGCCTTGGAGGCGATCGTCGTTCAGCACCTGACCGTCGCCCGGGTTGCCGAGGGCCTCGGGGTCGCCTGGAACACCGCCAACGACGCGGTCTTGGCCGAGGGCAAGCGAGTCTTGATCGATGACGACAAGCGGTTCGACGCCGTCACCGCGGTCGGGGTCGACGAGCATGTGTGGCGCCACACCCGCAAGGGTGACAAGTACGTCACCGTGATCAACGATCTGACCGGCATCCGCGACGGAACCGGTCCCGCGCGGCTGCTGGACATGGTCGAAGGGCGCTCCAAGCAGGTCTTCAAGACCTGGCTCGCCGACCGTGACGACGCGTGGCGGGAGAAGGTGGAGGTCGTCGCGATGGACGGGTTCACCGGGTTCAAGACCGCGGCTGCCGAGGAGCTGCCCGACGCCGTGACGGTGATGGATCCCTTCCACGTGGTGCGGCTGGCCGGCGACGCACTGGACCGGTGCCGTCGCCGGGTCCAGCAAGCCGTCCACAGCCGTCGCGGACACAAGAACGACCCCCTCTACAAGGCCCGCCGGACCCTTCACACCGGAGCCGGGCTGCTCACCGACAATCAGACCGACAGGCTGCACGCGCTGTTCGCCGACGACGTCCACGTCGAGGTCGAGGCCACCTGGGGGCATCTACCAGCGGATGATCGCGGACGGCCAGCGTTTCCCGGTCCGCGGCAAGAGCACGACCGTCCGGGACATGACCATCCACGGCGGGCAGGTGCTGTCCAGCTACACGCACGTGTCCGATCAGCATTCCACGTTCGGCACGAAAATCATCGTGCCGAACGCCCGCGAGGCGCACTTCGTGCTGGACGACTTCTTGGGCAACGCCACCGACCTACCCCTGTTCGAACACGCGACCGATACCCACGGCGTCACCTTGATCAACTTTGCCCTGTTCGACCTGGTGGGCAAGCTACTCCCCCCGCGCATCCGCGACCTGGGCAAGATCACCATGATCCGGGATCACACTCCCACCGAAACGGTCAAGCGCTACCCGCACGCCGGCCCCCTGTTGAGCGCCCGCTGGAATGAAGACCTCATCACCGAGTGCTGGGCCGACCTGCTACGCATGGCCGGGTCGCTGAAATACGGCCAGGCCACCGCCTCGCTGGTGGTGGGCAAATGGTCGGCCGCCTCCCGGCAGAACACCCTGGCCGTGGCGTTGAAGGAGTGGGGCATGCTGCGCCGAACGCTGCATGCGGCGAAGTATCTGTCGGACCCGGCCTACCGCCGCAAGATCGCCCGCCAGCTGAACAAAGGCGAGAGCCTGCACGCGCTGCACCGAGACCTGCACTACGCGCAGCAGGGCGCCGTCACCAAGCCGGCCTTGGCTGACCAGACGGACCAGGCATGGTGTTTGACCGTTTTGACCAACTCCGTCATCGCGTGGACGACCGAGTTCTACTCCCTGGCCGTGCGCCAGTTGCGGGCAGCGGGCCGGGACGTTCCCGACGAACTCCTGGCCCACATCTCCCCGGCGCACAGCGAGAACGTCAACTTCTTCGGTGTGATCACCGTGGACGTCGAGGCGGAGCTGGCCAAGCTGGACGGCGGCGGCTGGCGGCCGCTGCGGCCGGCCGTCACGGACGTTGCGGACGTTGCGGTGACGTGATCGGGAGAACGTCTCCTCCTGACCACATCGGCTGGGGTTCTACACGCGCGAGTGTCGAGGTCAGCGGTCGTCTTCGTGGTCAGCGGGCCTGGTCGTCACAGGCCTCGTTCTTGTCCCCGGCCGACGCCGTCTTCGTCGGTGCCGCAGTCTCGGAGAGCTTGCTGGGGAACGAAACGGTTGGCGCCGCAGTCAGTGGCGACACGGGAACCAAGACCGCCACGGGGCGCACGACCTTGCTCTACAGGAGCCCGTGATCACGACAGCGCGTCGCGGATGGTTCCGTCGGGGCGTTGGGGACGTGCCGGTCCAAGACGGCCCACTCCAGGGGGTGGTAGCCGACCGGCACACTGCGGACCGCGATGTCTGAATTCCGCCAGTCCAACGCGCTGATCAGGCATAGCGTGGAATTGTGGATGACGTTAGTAAGTATGAGGCGGTGTGCAGCCGCGATGCCCGCTTTGATGGTGAGTTCTTCTTCGCAGTCGCGACCACGGGCATCTACTGTCGGCCGAGTTGTCCCGCGACGACGGCCAAGCGCAAGAATGTGCGGTTCTTTCCGACGTCGGCGGCGGCTCAGCGGTCGGGTTTTCGGGCGTGTAAGCGGTGCCGGCCGGATGCCGTGCCGGGGTCGGCGGTGTGGAACGCGCGTGCGGACACGGTCGGGCGGGCGATGCGGTTGATCGCTGACGGTGTGGTGGATCGTGAGGGAGTGGGCGGGCTGGCGGGCCGGCTGGGTTACAGCGCCCGGCAGTTGCAGCGCCTGCTGACCGGGGAGTTGGGCGCGGGTCCGATCGCGTTGGCCCGGGCGCAGCGTGCGCAGGTGGCGCGGGTGTTGTTGCAGACCACGTCGCTGCAGGCGGCTGAGATCGCGTTCGCGGCGGGGTTCAACAGCGTCCGTCAGTTCAACGAGACCATCAGGGAGATCTACGCGGTCTCGCCGCTGGAGTTGCGTGAGGCGATGCCCGGCGGGCAGGTTCGCCGGGGCGCGGCGGGGGTTGGGTTGCGTCTGGCCTACCGCGGCCCGTACGCGAGCGCCGAGATCTTCGACTATCTGGAGCGGCGGGCGATCGCGGGCGTCGAGGAGGTGCTCGGCGAGCGCGGGGATCGGGTGTATCGGCGGACGTTGCGGTTGCCGTCCGGTACCGGCGTCGCCGAGGTGGCCGAGCGGACGGGCGGCAGCTGGCTGGAGTGCCGCCTGCACCTGTCGGATCTGCGGGATCTGACCACCGCCACGCAGCGGATGCGCCGGCTGTTCGATCTGGACGCCGATCCGTTCGCCATCGCCGACCTGCTGGGGGGCGACCCGCTGCTCGGCGCGGCCGTCGCGCGCAGGCCCGGCTTGCGCGCTCCCGGCGCGGCCGATCCGCATGAGCTGGCCATTCGCGCTGTCTTGGGCCAGCAGGACACGGTGGCCGCCGGACGCGAGCGGGGCAACGCTCTGGTCGCTGCCTACGGTGAGGCGCTGCCCGCGCCGTGCGGCGGGCTGACCCATCTGTTCCCGGCAGTGGAGGTCCTGGCGCAGGCGTCCTTGGCGGAGGTCGCGATGCCCGCCACGCGGCGGCAGACCCTGCGTGGCCTGGCCGCCGCACTCGCCGAAGGCAAGGTGGTCCTCGATCCGGGCGCGGACCGGGACGAGGCGGAGCGAGCGCTGCTGGCGCTGCCGGGGATCGAGCCGTGGGCCGCCGGATATGTCCGCATGCGCGCGCTGGGCGACCCGGATGTGCTCCTGGCCGATGATGCGGTCCTGCAGAACGCGCTCCAGGAGCAGGCAGGCGCGCCGGACCCCCAGGCGTGGCGGCCCTGGCGTTCCTATGCCATGCACCAGGTGTGGGCGAACCCCGCGTGGGCGCGCCACGTGTGGGCCAGCACCGCGGCCTGACGCCCTGCCTGAACGCAATGTCCGAATACCGCCGGGGTTGGCGGCGCTCACCGCGTTATACCTGATGAACCCGAAAGGAACGAGATGATGACCGTTTACACGACCATGGACAGCCCGCTGGGTGAGCTGCTGCTGGTGGGCGAGGCGTCCACCACGGGCATCACGCTGACCTCGCTGGCCTTTCCCGGGCAGAAGAACCGCCTGCAGGTCCAGCCGGGCTGGCGGCGCGACGACACGGCCTTCACCGAGGTCGCCCGGCAGTTGACGGCCTACTTCGTCGGTGAGCTGCACGAGTTCGAGGTGGACTACGCCAGTGGCGGTACCCCGTTCCAGCAGCAGGTCTGGGCCGCGCTGGAGACCATCCCCTACGGCACCACCGTCAGCTATGGCCAGCTCGCCGAGAAGGCCGGTCTGGCCCGCAGCGCGGTGCGCGCGGTAGCCGCGGCGATCGGTGCCAACCCGCTGCTCATCCTGCGACCCTGCCACCGCGTGATCGGCGCGGACGGCTCGCTGACCGGCTATGCCGCCGGCGTGGAGCGCAAGCAGCACCTGCTGGCCCGCGAGGGCGCACTGCAGCACATCTGAGCGGCCCCTATACGAGGTCCCAGACCCCGGGAGGAGATCCCATGATGACCGTTTACACCGTGATCGACAGCCCGATCGATGCCCTGCTGCTGGTTGGCGAACGGCGTCCAAGCGGATTCGTGCTCACAGCGGTGCGCGTCGGCGAGGACCATGTGCAGGCCGGCTGGCGGCGTGTCCCGGAGGCGTTCGCGGCGGTGGAGCGGCAACTGCGCGAGTACTTCGCAGGCGAGCGCACCACCTTCGACCTGACCATCAGCGGCGGTGGCACGCCGTTCCAGGAGCGGGTGTGGGCGGCAATCGACGCCGTGCCCTATGGGAGCACCACCACGTACGGCAAGCTTGCCGAGGAGGTTGACGCGCCTCGTGACCGCATCCGCGCGGTCGCGGCCGCGGTGGGCGCCAACCCGCTGCTCGTCATCCGGCCGTGTCACCGCGTCATCGGCGCGGACGGCTCGCTGACCGGTTATGCGGGCGGCGTGGAGCGCAAGCACCTCCTGCTCGCACACGAGGGTGCGCTCCAGCCCTTGTTCCTGTAACGAACGATCCCACCGTCACCACCCCAGCCGGCTGGCCCCGCACGAGCCGCCCGGCTCGGCCCGGCTTGGCCAGCCCACCCCCGACGATGTGCCTGAGCTCGCATCGGATCTGGATCGCCGGGTTGTGTGCGTGCGGCCTCGCCTGCCGGCAACCGGCATCACCGCACCTGCTCGGTGAACCACCACTCTCACGCAAGGAATCTTTCGCCATGACGGCAACGCTGTTCGACGCGTCCTGCGACAGGCCGGCGCCGACCATCCCCCATGACCAGGAACTGCCCGCGCTGGCCGGCCTGGATTGGGCGAATCTGTACCGGCAGCTGAGCGAGGGCGGCGTGGCGCTGACGCCGCCGCTGCTGACCCGAGACCAATGCCGCGAGCTCATCGCGACCTTCGATGAGCCGGGCCTGTTCCGCTCGACCGTGGTGATGCAGCGCTACCAGTTCGGCCGCGGCACCTACAAGTACTACGCCGATCCGGCGACGGTCCCGCTGGTGCAGGCGCTGCGCGAGCGCCTGTATCCGCCGATGGCGTGGATGGCCAACCAGTGGGCGCCGATGCTCGGCGAGCGCACCTTCCCCGCCACGCACGCCGACCTGGTCGCCGAGTGCGCCGCGGCCGGTCAGCGGCGGCCCACCCCGCTGATCCTGCAGTACGGCCCGGGCGACTACGCCTGTCTGCACCAGGACATCTACGGCGACATCGTCTTCCCCCTGCAGATCGCGATCATGCTCAACCAGCCGGGTGTGGACTTCACCGGCGGTGAGAACGTGTTCGTCGAGCAGCGCCCCCGCTTCCAGTCCAAGGCGATCGTCGTCAAGCCGGAACTCGGCCAAGGGATGATCTTCCCGGTCCGGCACCGCCCGATCCGGGGCAAGAACGGCTACCGCCGGCACCCGATGCGGCACGGCACCGGCGCTGTGGAGTCCGGCAGCCGCACCGTGCTGGGCGTCATCTTCCACAACGCTCGCTGACCTTGCTGACTTTGGAGAACGCTCATGATCACCGCGACGCATCTGTCCGGCAAGCCGCGTGAACGCGTGGCGCAGGGCGACTGGCCAGGGCTGGCCGAGGAGGTGAACGAGTTCGGCTGCGCGCTGACCCATCAGATCCTGACCCCGGCCGAGTGCCGGAGCATCGCCGAGCTGTACGACGAAGCCGGGCTGTTCCGCTTGACCATCGACATGGCCCGCTACCGGTTCGGGTCCGGGCAGTACCGCTACTTCGACAGCCCCTTCCCCGAGCTCGTGCAGCAGTTGCGGGAGGCGTTCTACCCGCACCTGCTGCCGATCGCCCGGGACTGGGCCGCCAAGCTCGGCCGGCCCGCGCCGTGGCCGGACACGCTGGCCGAGTGGCTGCAGATGTGCCACGAGGCCGGGCAGACCAAGCCGACCCCGATCCTGCTGCGCTACAGCAGCGGTGACTGGAACGCCCTGCACCGCGACCTGTACGGGGACCTGGTCTTCCCGCTGCAGGTCGTGATCGGCCTGGACGAGCCGGGCGGCGACTACCGCGGCGGCGAGTTCCTGCTCATCGAACAGCGTCCTCGCGCCCAGTCCAGGGGCACGGTCGCCCTGCTGGAGCAGGGCCGAGGTCTGATCTTCACCACCCGGGATCGGCCCGTCCGCTCGGCTCGGGGCTGGTCGGCCTCGCCGGTACGGCACGGCGTCAGCGCGGTCCGCTCCGGGCGCAGGCACACCCTGGGCCTGGTCTTCCACGACGCCGCCTGACCCGCGAAGGACACGCTCTGATGTACACGCTGACCGGCCCGGACGGCCTGCCCTACCAGAGCTGTGCCCCAGGGGCTCTGGGCGGGCATCGGCGGGGACGCCTGTACGGGCGGCTGGACTGGCCGTCGGCGCTGCGCGCCATCGCCCGCGGCGCTACGTCAGATACCGGGTCTTCTTCGCTGACGAGGCCACCGCGATCGCCGCCGGATACCGGCCGTGCGCGGTGTGCCTGCCGAAAGAGTACGCCCGCTGGAAGAACGACACCGCACATGACACAGCAAACGACACAGCTCATGACACCGCACCCGAAAGGGGGAGGCAAAGCATGCGAACCCCATCACGCTCGCCGCTGATCCGCGCCCCGCAGGTCGCCGCTGCCGCGCCGGCCGGGCACACCGCCGCCGAACTGGCCACGCTGATCGATCTGCTCGCCGCGCAGCGGCCACGGATCGACACGGTCACGCTCGGCCACGGTCGCGACGCCGCCTCCAGCGCGGCCGTCCAGGCCTTCGCCCGCGCCTGGCGGGCGCGCGGCGGCCAGGTCCTGACCGTCGTCGCCTGGCCGGAGAGCGCGGCGTCCTGGCTGCGCCCGGCCCGACGGTTCGCCGCGGGCGACCCGGACGCCTGGGTGGTCGCCGGCGCCGCGCTGGGGTGGGCGCAGATGAGCCGCCGGCTGCGCCACAGCACCTCCTGGGACCCGGCGCGGACCTTCGCCTTCGCCTCGATCGGCAGCACCGACATCGTGCGGCTGGCCGGCCCCGGCACCCTGGACGGGCTGCGCGGCGCCGCGGCCGACGGCGGCACCTGGCAGATCGGCCGCCACTCGATCACCCACGCCGGACCGCAGACGTGATGGCGCCCACACAGATCGCGCCCGGCGCGGTCCACGTCCCCGGCTGGCTGAGCCTGGCCCAGCAGCGCGACCTGGTCGAGGCGTGCCGCGGCTGGGCGGCCGGGCCGGTGCCGATCCGGCACACGGTCCTGCCGCGAGGAGGAGTGATGTCGGTGCAGACGGTGTGCATCGGCTGGCACTGGCAGCCGTACACGTACACGCGCACCGCGGGCGACGTCAACGGCGCCCGGGTCGCCGACTTCCCCTGCTGGATGGTGGAGCTGGGCCGCGACGCCCTGCACGCCGCCTACGGCCAGGCGGGCGACTACACACCGGACACCGCTTTGATCAACTTCTACGACGGCGACGCCCGCCTGGGCATGCACCAGGACAAGGACGAGAAGTCCGGCGCCCTGGTCGTGTCGCTGAGCATCGGCGACACCTGCCTGTTCCGCTTCGGCAACACGCAGACCCGTACCAGGCCCTACACCGACATCGAACTGGCCTCCGGTGACCTGTTCGTCTTCGGCGGCCCCTCACGCCTGGCCTACCACGGCGTCCCGAAGGTCTACCCCGGCACCGGCGATGCGGCCACCGGCCTGCCCTCCGGCCGCTTGAACATCACCATGCGGGTGACCGGCCTTGACTGAGACGACGCCCGAGACGCCCGAGACAGCGCCCAAGACGGCTGGAACACTCGCTGCCGCGGTCCGGGGCGAGGACGGCCTGGCCCGCTGCCCGTGGGCGACCACCCACCCGCTCACCACCCACTATCACGACACCGAATGGGGGTTGCCGGTCCGCGGGGAGCGGGCGCTGTATGAGCGGATCACGCTGGAGGCCTTCCAAGCCGGGCTGAGCTGGCGGACCGTCCTGGCCAAACGGCCCGCCTTCCGGGCCGCCTTCGACGGCTTCGATCCCGACATCGTCGCCGCCTACACCGGCGACGACATCGAGCGGCTACTGGCCGATCCGGGCATCATCCGCAACCGGCGCAAAATCGAGGCCGCGATCGGCAACGCCCAAGCCGTCCTGCGGCTGCGCGCCCGCGGCGGGCTGGACGCGCTGATCTGGTCCCACCAACCAGACCAGACTCCGATGCCGCGGTATGCCGACGAGGTGCCGACCAGCACACCCGGCTCCCAGGCGCTGGCCGCCGAGTTGTCCGCGCACGGGTTCCGGTTCGTGGGCCCGACCGGCTGCTACGCGCTGATGGAGGCGACCGGCATGGTCGACACCCATCTGCTGGGCTGCCACCGCCGCGGCTCCTCAGGCCGGTACCCGGCCACCAGCCCGGTAAGGCGAACATCATGACCGTTTCCCGCCGGACATCACCAGGCCGGCAGCCGCACACTTGCAAGAAGAGCAGGTCAGGAGGTTCGACCGGCATGACATCGCAGCGCAGTATCGGATATGCCCGCATCCACGACGAGCCCGGAGACTTCCACGGCCAGGTCGCCGGCCTGGCCGAACTCGGCGTGCGCGCGGAGGAGATGTTCTGGGACCGGTGCGCGAGCGCCCGCGAAGGGCTCATCGGCGCCGTGCTGCGGTGCGAGCCGGGAGACACGCTGACGGTCACCGCGCTGGACCGGCTGGCCACCTCGCTGGAAGATCTGGAAGACCTGACCCCGATGTTGATCGACCGGGAGATCCGGCTCAACATCGGCGGCGTCGTCTTCGACCCGGTCAACGAGGTCGGCCGCTCGGTTTTCGACACCTTCCGCCTGGCCGCCCGCTTCCAGGCCGGCGTCGAGCGCCGCCGCGAGCGCGACACCATCGCCACCTACATGCGCGTCCGCGCTGCCTTCAGCTCGGCCCACACCGACTAGATCCACACCGACCCGCCCGCCGATCGACACAGATCAGACGGCGCTCACGGGCGACTACGTAAGGAGATCGAGGAGACACGCATGGTCAGCAAGAGTGTTGAGACGCCGCCTGGGCGGATCGCCTATGCCGAGGCCGGGCAGGGGCCGGTGGCCCTGTTCGTGCACGGCGTCATCGTCAACAGCCACCTGTGGCGCCACCAGCTCGACGAGTTGTCGACCCTGCGGCGGTGCGTCGCCGTCGACCTGATGGGTCACGGTCACACCCAGATCGCTCCCGGCCAGCCGGTCTCCTTCGAAGCCCAAGCCCGTCATGCTGGCCCAGTTCCTGGACGCGCTCGGCCTCGACCAGGTCGACCTGGTGGCCAACGACAGCGGCGTCGGCATCGCGCAGATCTTCGCCGTCCGGCACCCGGAGCGGCTGCGCACGCTGACACTGACCAACGGCGACGTGCACGACAACTGGCCCCGGCAGGTTTCCAGGGCTTCCTGGACATGGTGGCCGCCGGCGGGCTGCCCGAGCGGATCGCCGCGATGGCCGCCGACCCCGACGTCTACCGCGGCCCAGACGGCTTCGAAGGCGCCTACCAGAACCCGCACGCCGTCAGCGACGCCACCGTCAACGCCTACATCCAGCCCTACACCGCCAATCCACAGCAGGTGGCGAACCTGGCCAGGTTCATCCTGGCCTTCGACCACGCCCAAACCGTCCGCATCGCAGAGCAGCTGCGCGCCTTGCAGGTGCCGACCCTGGTCGTCTGGGGCACCGGCGACATCTTCTTCCCAGCCAGCTGGGCGCACTGGCTGGCCAAGGTCATCCCCGGCGTGCGCCGGGTCGTCGAACTTGACGGGGCACGCCTGCTCCTGCCGGAAGAACGCGCCGGCGAACTCAACGCCGCGCTGCGCGAGCACTGGTCCGGCCCGGCCTGATCGACAGCCGACCTTCAGCCGCCCCGGAAAGCCGCGGGTGGTCACACGGCGCAGCGGCTGGCGCGAGACCTCGATGCCGTCCGGCCGGCGGTCAGGCCCCCGTGGGTACATCGATTCCGGGCGCCAGCTCCTTGCCGAGTTCGTCGATCGCGGCGAAGCGGTCATCATCGAGGGTGATCGCCGCGGCCTCGATGTTCTGCTCCAGATGCTCCACCGAGCTGGTGCCCGGGATGGGCAGCATCACCGGGGAACGGCGCAGCAGCCACGCCAGCGACAACTGCGCGGGGCTGACCCCCAACTCGCGTGCGCTGTCGGAGAACGGGTTGCCCGATTCGGCCAGAATGCCCTGCGCGATGGGAAACCACGGGATGAGTCCGATCCCCAGTTCGGCACAGCGGTCGACGAGGGCTTCCGCGTCGCGCACGACGACGTTGTAGCGGTTCTGCACGGTGGCGACGTCCAAGCCGAAGCTGCGAGCGCGCTCCAGGGTGTCGACATCGATCTCCGACAGGCCCACATGGCGGACCTTCCCCTCCTCCTGCAGGGCCTTCAACGTCTCGAACTGCGCCTCTTCCGGGATGCCGGGGTCAATGCGGTGCAGCTGCCACAGGTCGATCACATCGACCTTCAGCCGCCGCAGCGAGGCCTCCGCCTGCTGACGCAGGTAGTCCGGGCGGGCGAAGTGATGCCACTGGCTGGGCCCCCTCCGCAGGAAACCGGCCTTGGTGGCGATCACCAGGTCCTCCGGATACGGGTACAGAGCCTCGGCGATCAGTTCCTCGTTGAGATTGGGGCCATAGCTATCGGCCGTGTCGATCAGGGTGACACCGAGCTCGACGGCACGCCGAAGGACGGCCCGAGCCCGATCTGGATCGGCCGGCGGCCCCCAGACACCGGGACCGGTCAAGCGCATCGCCCCATATCCCAGCCGGCGGACGGGGAGATCACCTCCGATGGAGAACGTGCCCGACTGGGCGATCGTGGTATGGGCGGACATCATCGCACTCCTCCTTGGACTTCTCGGTCGACCTCGTGTTGGTCGACACACCTCGCGGACTGGCTCAAGCCAGATTCGCCACGACGACCGGGGCCGGCCCTCGGCAAAGGGCGGCCCCGGCTCGTCACGGTGGGACTGGAACCGGCGCTACCGCGCGGGGACCAGTTCGAGCTGCTGCAGCGCGGTCAACGCGCCTTCCTGGCCGACCTCTTCGGCGACCTTGCCGTTCTCGATGCGGTAGACGGTCGTTCCCGAGAAGTGGATCTTGCGGCCGGTCGCGGCCGGCAGGGAACCGACCGGCAGATCGGCGAAGGCGGGCCCGGTGTGCGTGCCACCGCCCTCCCAGCGGCCCACCACGTACTCGCCGTCGGCGATCAGGTCCCCGACCACGTCGAAGCTGAGGTCCGGGAACGCCTCGCGGAACTCGACGATCATCTTCTTCGGGGCCTCACGGCCATGCATCTCCCCGTGCATGGGGTAGTGGAACAGCAGATCGTCGGAGCCGAGCTCGTCGACGATGTCGGGGTTGCCCTTACCCCAATACTCCTCGAACCAGCGGGTGACGATTTCCTTGTTCCGCTGCTCTCTGGCGTCTTGCGACATGAGAATCTTCCTCCCCGTATGAGTCGCTCGCGAGGTGGCAGGCGATTACGCCACCGGGCAAGGCATGCGGCCCCTTGCCACATACCAGCCATCCCTCGCATGTCCCTCCCACCACCATGTCCGCATCGCCCAACCGGACGCTGGCGGAAATTGGACGTCGCGTTGGGGCCCAGGGAGTGCGGGTGTTCCGTCTCGTTCAATCTGAGGCATGGAGCGCCTCTGGCCTGCGGTGCCTCAAGTTCGATGAGACGGTCCACAAGGTGCGCGTCTCACCGATCATGAGGCATCTCCGCGCTCTCTCGGCGTGGTCGATCCGTCGTATCTGGCCATGCTGCGGACTGTCTTATCGATGTGGGGCTTCTACATGGATGCCTCAGCGCCTGCGTCTGAACTGATCCCCATAGGGAAGAGTGAATCGAGTTGATTGTCCGGATTGCACGCTGGTAGAACTCGGCGATGCTGACTGGAAAGCTTGCCCGCCTACGCGCCGTCGAACCCACGGATTTCGAGAGCATATGGCGCTGCTCACGACCCCGAGGTGATGCGCTGGATGAGCAGCGGCTATCCCGAGTCGTTCGTGCAGGCGCAGGAGCGGCTGGCAGCGGCGCCGCGCAACAGCTACGAGAACTGCCGGTTCATCATCGAGTCGCTCCACGATCAGCGTGCCGTCGGGTTCGTCCGGCTCAGGGACGCCAAGCCGGAGGTCGGGAATGCTGAGCTGGATATCCAGCTTGGCGAAAAGGATGTCTGGGGTCGTGGCTACGCCACTGAGGCGATGCGCCTGATGTGCAGGTACGGCTTCAATGAAATGCGCCTGCACCGGATCACTCTGGACTTCGCAGCAGAGAACACTGCCGCGCGCCGCGTTTACGAGAAGGTGGGCTTCGTCGAGGAGGGCCGCGTCCGCGAGTGCTTCCGTCGTGATGGAAAGTGGCACGACATGATCCTTATGGGCCTCCTTGAAGGCGAACTCCGCGACTGATCGGTGGGATGCCTCATGATCGATGAGACTGCCTCGAGTCAGGTGAGACAGGACAGCGGGCCGTGCGCCATGCCCAGCGGCCGACGGACCCGCCTGGCGGTGTGACACAGAATTTCCATTACCTGTCACACGTAGCGCGGCTGGCCTGCATCTGCCCAGCTCATTACTCCGCACCAAGAGTCCGACTCGGTAGTGTTATGTGTCACTCGTCATGCCAGCCGCCGCCTCCCCCAGCGCGCCCGGGCCCGAAGAACCCTCCGGCGACCGCTCCACCGTGGGCGAGGCCGTCGAGCGTTTCCTCGCCTCCCTGCAGAGCGCCACCACCCGCACCAGCTACGCCCGTACCCTGGCCCGCCTGACCACCGTCGCCAGCCCGCACCACCCGGTCGCCGACCTCGAGCCCGACCACTACGCCACCGTCATGGCTACCTGGGACACCGCGGCCGCGGCCACCGGGAACCGGCACCTGTCCGCCCTGGTTTCCTTCACCACCTGGGCCCAGCGCCAAGACCTGCTGGCCACCAACCCCGCCCGCCGCCTGACCCGGCGCATCACCGCACGCCGCGGCGACCGCGCCATCCCCGCCGCCCGGCTGTAGAACGACACTCCGTTTGAGCACGTAGATGACGTGCGGCGACATGGCCGTTGTCCATGATCTTGAGTGTGATTGAGTCAATCGTCGCTGT
>NZ_JBITHZ010000048.1:0-81487 GCF_044458585.1 Nonomuraea sp. NPDC050451 | reverse complement strand
GGTCGCGTTTGCCATCTGCCGGCCGGGGTGCCCTCAACCGCCCGGCTTCATCGAGCCTGTGCGTGTCCCATCAGACGAGAACGCTTTGGCCCTGGACACGCGGCTCCTCGGGTTGATCGGCGCGACCCTCCAATTCGACCGCCTGACATTTCGTACGGCTCTGTCGTCGTACTGCTGAGACAACATTGGTGAAAGGAAAGCGACCATGGAACCCGTCAACGTCGCAATCATTTACTACAGCGCCACCGGCACCGTACACGCCTTGGCGCGAGCCGCCGCCGAGGGTGCGGAAAAGGCCGGCGCCCACGTGCGACTGCGCAAGGTTGCCGAAACGGCTCCGCCGGCGGCGATCAGCGCCAATCCGGCCTGGGGCCGGCACATTCAGGACACCGCCGACGTCGCCGAGGCCGGCCTCGACGACCTGGCCTGGGCCGACGCGGTGCTGTTCGGCACCCCCACCCGCTTCGGCAACCCGGCCAGCCAGTTGAGGGCGTTCATCGACACCACCGGGAGCCTGTGGTTCCAGGGCAAGCTCGCGAACAAGGTGTACTCGGCTTTCACCGCCTCCAACACCGCCCATGGCGGGCAGGAATCCACCATCCTGGCGCTGGGGAACACGTTCTACCACTGGGGCGGCATCATCGTGCCCCCGGGTTACACCGACCCCATCCAGTTCCAGTCGGGCAATCCGTACGGCACCTCCCACGTGACCGGCGACGGCGCGCCCGGCGACGTGCCCTTGGACGCTGCCCGCTACCAGGCCCGCCGGGTCGTCGACACCGCCGCCTCACTCAAGGCCGGCCGCGCCGCCTGAAACCGGCACCGAGCTCAGCAGATTTCTCGAACGGAGGATGCAATGACTTCGAACGATTCCGAGTTTATGGCGTTCTTGGACAGTCGAGTCGACGCCTGCCAGGCAAAGGAAATTGATCGACTCATGTCGCATTATTCTCCCGACATCGTTTATTACGATGTCGTTCCCCCTCTCCAGTTTGCGGGGGCCGACGAAGTGCGCCGCAACTTTGTGCGGTGGTTCGACGAATATGACGGCCCCATCGGCCTGGAAACACGCGATCTCAACATCGCGACGAGCGGAGACGTCGCGTTCGCGCACATGCTTCACCTGGACACCGGAACGACGAAGAACGGGGTCGATCGCGCGATCTGGGTACGATCGACGGTCTGTTGCCGCCGGTCAAATGGCAAGTGGCTGATCACGCACGAACACATCTCAGTGCCGATCGACCCGCAGACCCTCCAACCCTGGGTTCCGCCGGCGGTGTGAGCCGGCCTGATCGTTCCTGCCGGGCTACTCACGGTGGTCGGCTCGCGGCCGGCCACCGGCGATGATCAGCCTGGCCAGGCCGAAGAGGTCCGAATCGTGATGGCTCATCCCGCATTGTGTGATGAAACGATGACAACGCGGCCGAGCTCCGAATTCGTCTGATTCCCTGCTGGCCATGCGATCGACGAACCTCTCTCGCCTGTTCCACCAGGGGTCCACCGGCCACCGTCGTACCCGAGCGATCCCGGCCATAGCGGCCGGGATCGTGCTCGCGGGTTGCGGCACGTTCACCACCTCCTCCGGCAATGCGACCCAGCAGGCCACGACCGGCGTCAGGGTGCTCTGGATGGGTGACTCCATCGCGGGCGCGCAGGCTCCGGCGCTGGAGGCGGCGCTGAAGGCCGGTGGCGTGGCGTTCAAGAACGCCACGTCCGCCGGCGGCGGCAACGTCGTCGCCGGTGATCACGAGGTGACGGCCATGGGAGCCAGGGACACCTGGAAGACGCTGAAGGAGAACCTCGCCTCCTTCCGGCCGACGGTGATCGCCTACCAGATCACCACCTACGACTGGGGCACCGCCCGCCAGCAGCTGTCGGCCTACCAGAAACTCTCCCGAACCGCCAAGGACGCCGGCGCCAAGCTCGTGCTGGTGACCGCTCCGCCGTTCAAGATCGACGAGTTCTTCAAGCCCCACGAGAATGCGATCAAGAGCGCCCCGGCGATGGCCGCCAAGGCCGCCGAGGCCGCGCACGTTCGCTACCTGGATGCCTCCGCGCTGTGGGGCGGCGACTACGCCGCCGCCAAGGCCCAGCGTGCCAAGGACGGCATCCACTCCTGCCAGCAGGGATCGGCGGCCTTCGCCACCTGGTTCGCCAAGCAGCTCGGCGAGCTGGCCGGCTTCACCCCGGCCGCCCCCGGCGTCTGGGCCACTGGGGCGTGGACCGGCGACGAGCGCTTCGCCAAACTCGGCTGCGGCTGATGGGGCCGACGACGTCAGTCCCGCGCCGCGCGCATGTCGGCGCGCTCGACGGGCTGCGCGGGCTCGCTGTGGCCGCGGTCCTGCTGTTTCACGCCGGGCACCTGCGCGGCGGGTTCCTGGGCGTCGACCTGTTCTTCGTACTGTCCGGCTTTCTGATCACCGGCCTGCTGCTGGAGGAGCTCGGCAGGAGCGGCCGTCTCCACCTGGTGGCCTTCTGGGAGCGCAGGGTCCGCCGCCTGCTGCCCGCGCTGACCGTCATGGTCACCTCGACACTGCTGCTGGCCTGGGCGTTCGCCAGGCCGGACCTGCTGAGGTACGCCCTCCAGGACGCGCCGTGGGTGGCCGCCCAGAGCGTGAACTGGCACTTCATCGGCGAGCAGATCGGCTACTGGAACGCCTCCGGCACCCGCCTGTTCGCCCACCTGTGGAGCATCGGCGTCGAATGGCAGTTCTACCTGGCCTGGCCCCTGACCGTTGCGCTGGCAGGGAGAGGGCCCGGTGGGCACCGGCGGGTAGCGCTCGTCGCGGTGGCCGGTGCGCTCCTCTCGCTCCTGCTCATGATCAAGCTCGGGGCCGCCGTGGACACCACCCGCGCCTACGAGGGCACCGACACCAGGGCCTTCTCGCTGCTCCTCGGCGCGGCCGCCGCCACCGCGCCCGTCCGGGACGCGGTCACGGGCCTGTCGCGCACCGCCGTGGACGTGATCTGCGTCCTGCTGCTGTGCGGGCTGTCCGCCTCATGGCTGCTGACCGGCGGGGAAAAGGCTCCCGGCCTGTTCCAGGGCGGGATTTTCGCGCACTCCCTGGGCAGCGCCGTACTGATCGCGCTCCTGGCCCACGCACCGGACGGCCTGGCGGGCCGGGCGATCGGCAGCACCGTACCCCGCCTGCTCGGCGAGCTGTCCTACAGCCTGTACCTGTGGCACTGGCCGGTCTATCTGCTGCTGCCCCGGCCGGTGGCCGGGTTCGACGGCTGGGGCTGGACGATCATCGCGGCCGGGCTGTCACTGCTGGCTGCGGTAGTCTCGAAGGCCACCGTCGAAGATCCGGTACGGCTGCGCGCCGGCTGGGCCACCGGGCGGCGCGGATGGGCGGCACTGGCCGCCGCGGCGGTGATGGCGGCGGGGCTGTGGGCAGCGATACCGCGGCCGCAGCCCGGCGCCGGGACGGTCGACGTGAGCAGGCTCAGCCAGTCATGACCGGACAGATCGCGCCAGGAAGCGGGGGGAACGGACACATGCCGAGGGTCTTATGCCACGTGGCGGCCGTCCTGGTCGCGGCGGCGACGCTGGCGGGTTGTGGAATCAGCGACACCGATGTGCGCCCCGCCGGCGCCCCGGTCGAAGGCGGCCTGACCGAAGACCTCGGCAGTTCGCTGCGGGTGTACTTCGTCACGCCCCAGGGCACCTGGCCGGTCCCCCGGCCGGCCCCGGCCGGGGCGCGGTTGCAACAGGCCATGGACGCGCTGCTCGACGGCCCCACGGCGGCCGAGCGGGCACGGGGACTGGTCACGCAACTGCCCTCGGCGCCACAGCCGGTCCGGGCCAGGACGACCGAGGGCCACGTACAGCTGCATCTGCCGTGGCTGGTGCGTGACCTGCGCCCGGCGGCGGTGAGCCAGCTGGTCTGTACGGCCGCCGAGGCCCCGGACGTCGGCGACGACCCCGTCATCGAGGTGTTCGAGCCCGGCATGGGAGGCCGCCCGTGGCCGGTCAAGTGCGACGAGAGCGGATCGGCCGTCCCGGCTGAGCAGGGAGCCTCCTCGTGACCCGCGTCCTGCTGATAGAAGACGACCCGGCCGTACGCCGCGGCGTGAGCCTCGGCCTGCGCCACCGAGGCCACGAAACCCTGCTCGTCTCGACCGGCGAGGACGGACTGGCCGAGCTCATCGCGAGCGCGCCCGACATCGTCCTGCTCGACCTCATGCTGCCCGGCATGAGCGGCCTGGAGACCTGCCGCCGCATCCGCGCCTTCAGCCAGGTGCCCATCGTGATCCTGTCCGCGCGTGACGATGACGTGGACGTCGTCGTGGGCCTGGAAGCCGGTGCCGACGACTACGTGATCAAGCCGGCCAGCAGCGAGGTCATCGAGGCCCGCATGCGCGCGGTGCTGCGCCGTACCACCCCGCCCGCCTCCCCCGACCAGGCCCGCACCACCCACGGCGACCTGTTCGTCGACCGGGTCGCCCTGCGCGTGCTCAAGCACGGCGAGCAACTCGCGCTGGCGCCGACGGAGCTGAAGCTGCTGCTGTTCCTGGCGGCCGCGCCCGAACAGACCTTCAGCCGCCAGCAACTCCTGGAACAGGTCTGGGAACACAGCTTCCACGGCGACTACCGGCTGGTCGACGCATGCGTGATGCGGCTGCGAGCCAAGATCGAGAACGATCCCCGCAACCCCCGCTACATCCAGACCGTCCGCGGCTTCGGCTACCGGTTCGGGCCGCTGTGATCCGCCTCACGCGTGTACGCGGCCTGAAGGCCCAACTGGTCCTGGTGTTCCTCCTGGTCTCCACGGTCAGCGCGCTGACCGCCGCCACGATCACCTACCGCCAGGGCCATGCCGCGATCGTGGAACGCGCCCAGGCCGACGTCCTGAAGGAACTGCGCGCCCACCTCACCTCCCGGGCGCCCGACCTGCCCGCCGACCTCGCCGAGGCGGACCTGCGCAAGCTGGCCCGGCAACTGGACCTGGCGGCGGGCACGCGGGGCTGGCACACCGCCCTGTCCTATCGCGGCGGCCCCCTCATCGCCGCCGGGAAGCAGGTGCCGCCGCTGCCCGCGCAACTGCGCGACCAGGCGGCCTCGGCGCGCACCGCGCTGGCCCAGCGCTTCCACCACGCCCGTACGCCCTGGCTGGCCGTGGCCGTTCCCGTCACCGCCGCCGCACGCCCGCACGACCCTCCGCCGCTCGTCGTCTACGCCTCCCTCTCGCTGGCCTCCCAGCAGCAGGACGTGGACAGCCTGGCAGCCGCCGCCCGCGCCGGGGCCCTCCCCGTCGCCCTGGCCTCCATCGTCCCCGCCCTGCTGGCCGCGCGCAGACTGCTGCGACCGGTACGGCGGCTGCGCACGGCCGCCGAGCAGATGGCGGGAGGCAGCCTGGACACCCGCGTGAGCGTCACCGGCGACGACGAACTCGCTGACCTCGGCCGCACCTTCAACACCATGGCGGCCACGCTCCAGGCCGACGCGGCCGCGCTGCGCGACATGGAAGCGCGGGCGCGCCGGTTCGCCGCCGACGTCTCCCACGAGTTGCGTACGCCGCTGGCGGCCATGACCGCCGTGACCGAAGTCCTCGACGCCGACGCCGCCTCCGGCCGCCTCGCACCGCTCACCGCCGAGGCGCTGCAGCTGGTCTCCGACGAGACCCGAAAGCTCACCCGCCTGGTCGAGGACCTGATCGAGGTGTCCCGCTTCGACGCCGGGGCCGCCGTACTGAATCTCGACGAGGTCGACCTGGGCGAGTTCATCGCCAAGACGCTCGATCTGCGGCACTGGCACGACCGGGTCCGCACCGACACTCCCCCGGGCCTGCGCGCCCGCCTCGACCCGCGCCGCGTCGACGTCATCCTCGCCAACCTCGTCGGCAACGCACTGCGCCACGGCGGCCCGACGGTGTCGGTGCTCATCCAGGTCCAGGCCCGTGCCGATCACATCGCCGTCACCGTCTCCGACGACGGGCCCGGCATCCCCGCCGACCTTCTGCCCCACGTCTTCGACCGGTTCACCAAAGGCGACGCCGCCCGTACCCGTACCGAGGGCAGCGGTCTGGGCCTGGCCATCGCCGCCGAGAACGCGCGCCTGCACGGCGGCACCCTCACCGCCGCCAACGCCCCCCGAGGCGGAGCCGTCCTGACCCTCACCCTCCCCCGAACCTCACCCTGACACCGATCCCAGTTCCGGCGGGATGGCATGGTCCGCTCCGTCTGCCGCAGGATCACTGCGAACCTCGACCAGAAGGATCCACCATGGCGCCCACGGGCCGGCGCCGACTCCGCGCTTTTCGGTTGCCCGTCCTGCCGGTCGCGTTGTTCGGTGTGGGGGCGGGCATGTGGCCCGGCGCCCGCTCCGCGGTCACGGGGTGGTCTTCCGTCGAGGCCGATTCTCAGTCGGAGGCTGAACGGCTCGTCCTCATGCGACCGTGAGCACGATCTTGCCTTGGATATGGCCACGGGCGGCTCGTTCGTGCGCCCTTCGAGCATCCGCAAGCGGAAACGTGCTGTCTATGGCGACGCGAAGCGTGCCCGCATCAAGCAAGCGTCCGAGTTCTGCGAGTTGCGGGCCGTTCGAGCGCACTTGGGTGCCCGAGGTCGTGACGCCTAGCTTCGCGGTCTCTTCGGGCTCGTATTCGGCGAAGAACACCGGGTACAACGCGCCGCCGCGCTTGAGCGTGCGCAGGAAACGACTGCTGTCGGGACCGCCGACGGTATCGAGAACGAGATCAACGTCGTGCGCGCTTTCCTCGGGACGGCTCTTGGTGTAGTCGATGAACTGGTCGGCCCCGAGTTCGCGCAGGAACGACTCATGCGCGCCCGATGCCACCGCGATGACGCGTGCGCCCTTCCATTTCGCCAGCTGCAGCGCGAAGTGCCCCACGCCGCCCGCGGCGCCGTTGACGAGCACCGTCGTCTCGGCGTTCAGTGCCATCGGACGATGCTGTGCCGCTTGAAACGGCGATGGATGATCGTGCCCGAGCTCGATCAGGAACTGCCACGCGGTGAGCCCTGCCATAGGCGCCCCTGCGGCGTGCACGTGATCGATGTGAGCCGGCTTGCGTGCGAGGTCTGACGCGGGCGCGGCGACGTACTCGGCATATGCGCTGCCCTCAAGGCCAGGAAAGCGAAGGAGGCCGAAGACTTCATCACCGACGGAAAGGCTGTCTACGTCGGCGCCGACGGTCTCGACGACGCCCGACACGTCCGTCCCCGGAATGGCGGGCAAGCTCAAAGGCGGCCTCCTCTCAGGAGGAACGTTGGGCATTCCTTCGCGCACGTACCAGTCGGGGGGATTGACGCCAACCGCTTGAACGCGAACGAGCACCTCACCCGGCTTCGGCTCGGGAATCGGCACCTCGTCGTAACGCAGCACCTCAGGACCACCGAACTCGTGCAGCCGGATCGCCTTCATCGTGTTTGTCCGCATCGCTTCCTCTTGATCGGTGTAGATGGGCTATTCTTAAGCGAAGCAGTGCTCCGATTATGTGGAGCACTGCTCCGACTGTCAAGGTGGGCATATGAGAGCTGACGCCAGGAAGAACTACGACCAGCTACTCGCGGTCGCGAGCGCCGTGGTGACCGAGGAAGGCGCCGACGCATCGCTGCGCGATATCGCCCGCAGAGCCGGCGTCGGGCTCGCCACGCTGTACCGTCACTTCCCGACGCGAGAGGCCTTGCTCGAGACCTTGCTCCGTACAAGCTTCGACGAGCTCACGACAAGGGCAGACGAACTCGAAACCTCGAGCTCGCCCGAGGAGGCTCTCGTTTCGTGGCTACGCGACTGCGTCGCGTGCGCACATGAGTACCGGGGCGTTGTGGCGCTGATGATGGCCGCCATTGGAGACACCGAGTCCGCACTCCATGCTTCGTGCGTCACGATGCGCGCGGCGGGCACGCGGCTCCTCACCCGCGCTCAGGCCGCGGGCACGGCGCGGACCGACATCGACGGCACTGATCTGTTTGCTCTGGTCGGGGCGCTCGCGTGGCTCAACGACCAACCCTCACTCGCGCCACGCGCCGATCATCTCTTCGGCATAGTCGCCAGCACGATCCTGACGAATCGAGCAAGCGGCGACGTCAGCTAGAAGGCCGCCCTCGCACCCGCCGCTGAGACCCGACGGCAACTCTGCGGACGGGGAGGGCGGCGGGATGGATCCGATCATCGTCGAGCAACTCGGCCGCGCCCACCCGCTCACGGCGCACGTGGACGACTTCCTCACCGACCCCGCCAACGCCGGCGCCTCCCCTGCAAGTGGGCGATCCGCCATGACCTCCCGCAGGCCAACCGATGGACCGTCAAGGGGCCCAGGACGCTGCCCCGCCCGGCGGCGGCCGCCGACGTCGCCCAGGAGCCGGCTTGGCGTGACAGCCTTCTCCGGCACGCCCGGCGATGCTCTATGAGACGGGAGGGGCCCTCGCGCTCGACATCGAGGACCTCGACCGGCAACTCGCGGTCCGCACGCCTTCGACCCGGGAGGCAATGGGCAGAACAGCGCCCTGTACTTTGTGGAGTTCAGGTGAAATTCGGTAGCTCCTGCGCGGTGGTCGTCGTTAGCGTGTCGCGGTGATCTACGAGCATCCTTTGGCGTACGTGCTCGGCCTGGAGGGCATGGCCCTGATGCGGGCCCACACCGGCGAGCACGACCGCGCGTTCGTCGAGGCGCGCCTGGCCGAGATCCGCAAGTTCCTCGATGACGACTCTCTGGCCGGCGCTGCCGTCGAGGTGACCCCCGTCGACACCGTGGAGGGTTACCGGATCTGGTCGCAGACCTACGACGGTCCCAACTCCGCGTTCGACCTCGACGAGCCCTTCATCAGGGAGGTCGTCGACGAGCTGCCGGCCGGTGATGCGCTGGACGCGGCGTGCGGCACCGGCAGGATGGCGGCTTACCTGGCCGGTCGCGGCCATCGGGTGCGCGGCGTGGACAGTTCGTCCGACATGCTGGAGCGGGCGCGTCAGCGGGTGCCGCAGGCGGAGTTCCGGCTGGGCGACCTGTCTTCACTGCCGGTGCCGGATGAGTCCGTCGACCTGGTGGTCTGCTCGCTGGCGTTGACGCATGTGCCCGTGCTGGACCCGGTATTGGCCGAGTTCGCCCGGGTGTTGCGGCCCGGCGGGCATGTGGTGATCGCCGACATCCATCCCGAGGGCGTGGCGCGGGGGGTGATCCCGACCGTACGGCTGCCGGACGGGCGGCCGGGGAGGGTGGCCACCTACCGCCACCTGGTCGGGGACTACGTACGAGCCGCGCTGGCGGCCGGGCTCCAGGTCCGGCGCTGCGAGGAGCCCCGGCACCCGCCAGGTGAGCCGCGCGATCGGACCGACGTCCTGGAGCCGTGGGACGTGTGGCCGTGGGCCCTGTGTGACCTGGCGCCCGAGGCGGCGCACGCGGCCATTGCCGGGACGCCGTCCATGCTGTTCTGGCACTTTCAGCGCTAGCCGGTCTCCACGCCTCCGCGATGGCCTCCGGTTGATGGGGACTTCATCGAGGCCGTGCGCCGCCGCCTCGGCCATGCCTCCATCGAGACGACGCAGTCGTATGCGCTGCTGAGCGGACAAAGCCGCCGACGCCGCGACCGCGCGTCCCCCGCTGATGGCGGCCGGTGGCACGTTCGTTGACGTCACCCAGGCGCTCTAACGGTAGGCGAGCGCCTGGGTGAGATAGAGATCGGCGTAGTCGCCGCCCGCCGCGAGCAACTCGGCGTGGCTGCCCTGTTCCACGACCCGCCCTCGGGACAGCACCACGATGTGGTCGGTCATGTGCACGGTCGAGAACCGGTGCGAGACCAGGACGGTGACGGCGCCCCGCTCCGTGGAGTCGCGGGTCTGCTCGGCGAACAACTCGAAGAGGTCGTGTTCCGCCTGCGGGTCGAGCGCCGCCGTGGGTTCGTCGAGGACGAGCAGCAGCGGCGCCTCGCGCATGAGGCCGCGGGCGAGGGCGATGCGCTGCCATTGGCCGTGGGAGAGTTCGACCCCGCCGAAGGTCCGTCCGAGCTGCGTCCGCAGCCCGTCGGGGAGGGCGTCCACGATCCCGGCGCCACCGGCGCGACCCAGCGCCAGCCTGATCCGGACGGTGTCCTCGATCCTGGACAGGTCACCGGCGCCGACCGATTCGGCCACAGGGGTCTGGAGCTTGAGAAAGTCCTGCAGAGTGCCGGTGCACACGGCCGCCCAGTCGGACGGGCCGAGCTCGCGCAGGTCGACGCCGTCCACCTGGATCGCACCCGAAATCGAGCACCATCGTGTCCGTTCCCGGATAGGTGAAGCAGACATCCCGCAACTCGATGCCGCCGGTCAGCCGGGCCGGCACGGCACTGTCCGGCCGTACCGGAGCGGGCGTCCGCCGCTCCGGCGTCGCGGGACGGACGCCGTGCTCCGCGGCGTAGCCGAGGAGCCAGTGATGGTGTTCGGCCACCCGGCCACCGTCGGCGACCAGGGCGATGGACTCGACCGCGGCATACTGCTGCAGCCGTAGCTGACCGGCCAGCGAGATGGCCAGCACCGCGTCGCCGAGGGTGGCCTGTCCGCGGATCAGGAGAAGACCCACGACCAGCAGCGCGCCGGCCAGCATGACGAAGTAGAGCGCCCAGGCGCCGATCTCGCCGCCGAGCCCGCGGAGCCTGGCCCGGGCCTCGAGATCGCCCGCCTCCTCCCACAACGTGCGCGCGTGCCGGTCCAGCTCGGCGCCGTTGCCGGAGATCCATACCTCTTTGGCGGGGTCGGGGTTCAGGCAGAGGTCGTGGAGCATGCTCTCGCGACGCAGCGGCTCGGACGTGGCGTCGAGTGCCTGACGCTGCATCCGCATGGCGCGATTGGCCAGGGGCAGAATCGGCACGGCCGCCACCGCCAGGAGCGCGAGCGCGGGATGCACGCCGATGAGCAACCACAGGCTCAGCCCGATTCCGGCGAGTGCGGAGACCGCGTGCGCCGCCGCCCACCCGGTCTTCGCCAGCGCCGGCGTCCCGCGGCGCAGCATGGTGATCCGGTTGAGGAAGTCCGCCCGCTCCAGGTGGGTGATGGTCGGGATCTTCGCCGCGGTCTCGGTGATCTCCTGCTCCAGTGCCATCTGGATGCGGTCGCGCAGATCGTTGCGGAGGTTGTGGGAGAAGCGCTGTCCTATGAGCTGCAGCGCGTAGACGAGCGTCCCCAGCGCGGCCGCGGCCAGCAATCCGCCGAGAAGGTGGGCTCCGGCCGCGTCGACCAGGTGCCGCTGGGCGTAGGCGAGGCCGGCCGCCAGCCCGGCCTGCAGCACCACCAGGACGCCCACGATGATGGTCACGCGGCGGTCCGCGCGCAGGCCCAGCGCCAAGGTGTGCCGCGCCATCCGGGCGCTGTCCCGCAGCGTCATCGCCCCTCCTCCACGCCTTCGCGATCGATGGATCCGGGCCCGTGGAACCTTGATGCCTGCAACCGGAAGAGCCGGGCGTATTCGCCGCCGAGCTTCATCAGGTCGTCGTGGGAGCCCTCCTCGGTGATCCGGCCGTCCTGAAGCAGGACGATGCGGTCGGCGGGACGCACGGTGGAGAGCCGATGCGAGATCAGCACGACCGAGGCGTCCCCGACCGAGCCGATCACCTGCTCATGGAACCGGGCCTCGGCTTTGACGTCGAGGTGCGCGGTGGGCTCGTCCAGGACCACCAGGCGCCGTCCGTGCTCCACCGCGTAAAGTGCCCGGATCGCGGCGAGCTTCTGCCACTGCCCACCTGACAGATCGCGGCCGTCGCCGCCTGTTCGCCACAGTTCGGTGTCGAGCCCCGATTCCAGCCGGTCCAGCACCGTCTGCGCGCCGCCCGCCCGTACCAACTCAAGGATCTTTCCATCCCCGGTCCCGACGGCCTCAGGAGCGGCCAGCGTGATGTTGTCGCGCGCCGTGAGCGGATAATGGACGAAGTCCTGGAACAACGCCGTCATCCCGCGCCGCCACGCCGCGGCGTCCAGTGACCGCAGATCCGCTGCGTCGGCGGTGATGCGGCCCGCGGTGGGCTCGTACAGGCCGGCCAGGAGCTTGACCAGCGTGGTCTTGCCCGCCCCGCTGCCCCCGACGACCGCCAGTCGCTCGCCCGGCCGGATGGTCAGGGTCAGCCCCCGCAGCACGGGCCTGGAGCCGCCCGGATACTGGAAGGACACGTCCTCGAAATCCACCGGCCGTGAGCACGAGAAAGGCCGCCGGACGATACTCCGGCGGCCCTTCGCCCCGCGCTGTCGCAGCGGATCACCCGCGACGGCGGCCGAGGAGGCCGCGTCCGGCTCCGGCCCTCGGGCGTGACGCGACGGCGCCGCCTCCAAGTGGTCGGTCCGCAGCCGTACGGGGTCGTGTTCGAGCGGAAGACCGGAGTCTCCGGCCGTTGCTAGATCACGGCCTTGTCCAGAATGGCGGCCACCTCAGCGGCCCTGAACAGGAACCCCGCGTGTGACGTGTCCAGGGTGTGCACGTCGTACGGGTTGCCGGGCGTCAGGGCGTCCGCTTCGGCGATCAGCCTGTCCTGCATGGCCACCGGGAGGGATCGGTCGCCGGTGAGGCGGATGTAGGTGCGGGCGATCGTGCCCCAGGTGCCGGCGTGGACGCGGGCGTCGGCCGTCATCACCGCGATCGATTCGTCGGGCTGCAGGATGTTGAGGAAGGCGCGGAACTGCTCGTCGCTGACGTCCGCCATGGTCGCGGCCTTGAGCGCGTCGAGCAGCTCCACGTCCGCGGTGCGGTAGTTGGCCCGGCCGACGCCGAGCTGAGCGGGGTCGCCGACGTTGAACGCGGCCAGCGGGCCCATCAGGTTGTCGGCGAACTCGGGCTCCTGCATGTACTCGATCGGGTTGGAGCGCTGCACGCACGACCAGGCGGAGATGTAGACCAGCCGGCTCACCAGCTCGGGGATCGCGTTGCCCACGCCTGTGATGGTCACGCCGCCGAGGCTGGCCGCCACCAGCACCACAGGCCCGTGCTCCGCCACGCGCCGGACCACGTCGACGACCGTGTCGACGTTGTCCTGCAGGGTGACCCCGGCCAGCGTGGAGGGCTCGACCGCCCACGTGTCGAGGTCCTGGGGGGCCTGGTAGGCGAGCGGGTACTGCGCGTCGAGGCCATGGCCAGGCAGATCGACGGCGAAGCTGCGGTGACCGAGCAGCGCCAGCTCGCGCTGGACGGGAGCCCACATGAAAGAACTACTGCCGGAGCCGTGGACCAGCACGAACGTAGGCGACGACGAGCGGTTGGAGTCGGATCTCATGAAGAACAGTCCGTTTCGATTGAAGGCATGGCGACCATACCGGCGTTGCCGCTGAACGACCGGCGGGCAGACCACTTCAGCTGCTACGAAGCCTCAACCTGCACGACCGGATCAGCGCGTTCACCACCAGCGTGCTGTACGACCGGCCCGACACCGGCTGGAGCGACCCGGTCGAGCTGCCGCGTCCTCTGGCCGAGGTCGCCTCCGAGTTGCGGCTGCTGCTCCAGGTGGCGGACGTGACACCGCCGTACGTCCTGGCGGCGCACTCCCGCCACCCGCCTGCGCACCGGGCCGGTGTTCCTCACCGATGGCACCGTCCACGAGGCCGACGTGCTGATCGGCGCTACCGGCATCGACTCCCTGGTCCGCCGCGCAGGGACGCGACGGCTTCCAGCAGTGGGTCCTGCCCGCCCGCGACGCCCGCACCGACTTCACCGGCGACCTGGGCGTTGCCGAGTTGCTCGGCGACCTTGCCTTGAGCTCGGTGACCCGGTGCTCGGCGGCCGCAGCTCGGGCGGACGGGTTGACGGCCCGGGGATGGCGCCTGAGAGGGCCGATTCCACGCCGCTGGGCACTGTCGCCGAGGCGAATTGCTCAACTCGCGATCGGGCCCTGCGGCAACGCTCGCGGGCGCGGCAGCCGTACGTCGACGGTTGTTCACCGACGGCGTCGTCATGGGCCACTCGAACCGGCAACCTCAACATTTATCCTTTTCTTGAACAGATCCCGCTGCATCGCCGGATGCCGGTTAGATCCGATCATGAGATCCATCCGACAGGGTGCCGTACTGGCCGCGGTCACGGTCATGACGGCGGTGGTCACTCCGGTGGCAGCGACAGCCGCGCAGAGCGCGTGCGAGGCGCCGCCGCGGAGCAGCCCGGCCTACAACGACTTCGTGCTCACGTACAAGTCTCAGTGCGCCACGAAGAAGAACTACGACCGGACGTTCCAGGACGTCACGGCGTCCGTCCTGGTCGACAAGCGCAACAAGCTGGCGGTCACGACGTCGACGGCGCTGGCCGGCGCGATCGCGTCGGTCAAGGTGAACGACAAGGAGTTCATCTCCAGCGGCGGTCACGGCGCCGCTTTCCAGTACGCCTTCCACGCCTGGCAGGAGGGCGCGGCGGCGACCGAGTGCTACAACCCCACGCAGGCCGGCACTCGCATGGACGACGTGGGCCAGCCGCCTCCCTACCACGGTGCCAGCACGAGCGCGCTCTACACCATGGCCCGGTCCGGCAGCTCCATCCGCACGGCGGTGAGGCCCGCGATGTTCGTGACTCTCGCGGACACGAAACCGGGTTGGGGCAACTGCCGCAGCGCCGATCACCAGGACAAGCGCGTCCCGTTCACCATGGGCCTGTCGCCGTACTGGCTGCAGACCGAGATCGAGCTCGCCCCCGATCACGACGTGCCCGCGCTGGAGAACGTCTTCCGCGCTGCCGCCACGATCACCTCGGATGACGAGCGCCACGACCACTTCAGTGGCGTCTTCGTCGCCTACCTGCAGCCGGATTTCACGAAGGTCTTCTCCTTCAGCCCCGCCACCGGTCGCCTGTCGGCCAAGCCCGTGGACTCCCACACGAGCAAGGACCCCATGGTCCGTTGCACGGACGACGGCCAATACTGCCTCGGCATGTACGTCAAGCCCGAAGTTCTCGGCGGCAAGGCCTACTACTACACGATGACCCGCCCGCCCATGGACTACAACGGCCACTTCGGCGAGAACACCATCCAGGTCACCAGCCCCAGTGGAGCCATGGACAGGGGAGACAAGGTCAACTACGAGACCTACGTGGTCGTCGGCAACAAGAGCCGCGTCGAGAGCACCATGACCCAGCTTCACCGCGCCTTCGGGTAGTCGGCCCCTGGGTCAGGGGATCAGGCTCGTGGACAGCACCGGCACTCCCATCGTGCTGTCCACGCCTGCCGGGGGTCATCCGCGCGTGAACTTGAGAACCACTCTTAAGATCACTCAAGAACAGCTCCCCACAGGAAGAGTCCATTCATGCGCACCATTTACGCCGTCACCCATCCGGAGGCGACGCACCACGTCGAGAGAGTCGTCGGCGGCTGGCATGATTCGCAGCTGACACCAGTGGGCCTCAGCGCGGCAGCCTCCATTGCCCAGGCGCTGCGGGCCCAGATCCCGGACGGCGCCGATGTGGAGCTGTTCTCCTCGGATCTGCAGCGCACCCGGCAGACGGCCGAGAAGGTCGCCGAGTTGTTCGGCGTGAAACCAGTCCTGGACCGCAGACTGCGGGAGAAATCCTATGGAGAGGCGGGGGGAAGGCCGCAGGAATGGCTGGACCAACGATTCATCCCGCCGCCGGCTGTCGGGGAGCGGTTGGAACATGACGAGGGCGTGGAGGGTGCCGAGACCAAGGCGGTGTGCGCGCAGCGCATCTACGCGGCCATGGACGAGATCTTGCAGCGCCCCTGCGAGCACCAGATCATCGTGACTCACGGTGGCTCCCTGACATTCGTCGTGACGTCGTGGATCAAGATGCCGATCAAGGCGGTCGGCTATGCCAGTTTCCGGGTGCCGTCCGGCAGCATCACCACGCTGCGCGAAGACGACTTCTTCCACAACCGCACGGTCGTCAACCTCGGCGACACCCGCCATCTCGACTCCACCGAAGCCGGCTGACCTCTACCTGGCCCGCTTCGACGGCTGACGAACGTTCGGCTCAGCCCAGCGAGTACGTACAGATGCAGTGACGCCGTGCATCGCCATCGCAATGCCCTTCGCCCGCCAGGAGGTGCGTGAGGGTTGCGGCAAGATGTGATGCATGTTCGGCTCGCCCCTGTCCGCCCGGCTTGAGCGTTGCAGCCGGATCCTCGTCGCCGGTGCGGGCGGAGGCTCCGACGTGTACGCCGGGTTACCCCTCGCCCTGACCCTTCGGGAGGCCGGCAAGGAGGTGCACCTGGCGAACCTGTCGTTCAGCCACCTCGACGCCCTCGACCTCGACGCCTGGCTGTTCGAGGACGTCGCGGAGATACGCCCGGAGACCGAGGCCCGCGACTGGTACTTCCCCGAGGGTTGCCTGGCCCGCTGGCTGGCCAGGCACGGCCAGCCGTCGACCGTGTACGCCTTCCCCAAGGTGGGCGTCCGCCCGCTGCAGGCCGCATACGCCAAGCTCGCCGAGCACCTCGACCTGGACGCGGTCGTCCTGGTGGACGGCGGCACCGACATCCTCATGCGCGGCGACGAGGCCGGTCTCGGCACCCCGGCCGACGACATGACGAGCCTGGCCGCCGTGCACGCCCTCGACGTTCCTGAGAAGATCGTGGCCTGCCTGGGCTTCGGTGTGGACGCCTATCACGGCGTCAACCACGTACAGGTACTGGAGAACCTCGCAGCTTTGGAACGCGACGGCGCCTACCTGGGCGCGTTCTCCGTCTCCAGGTCCACGAAGGCGGGCGCCCTCTACCTCGACGCCGTCGCCCACGCCCACGCCGAGCTGCCGGCGTACCCGAGCATCGTGAACGGCTCGATCGCGGCGGCCGTGCGCGGCGAGTTCGGGGATGTGCGCTTCACCGACAGGACGAAGGGCAGCGAGCTGTTCGTCAACCCGCTGATGGCCATCTACTTCGCCGTGGACCTCGACGCGCTGGCCCGGCGCTCGCTGTACCTGGACCGGCTACGGGACACCGTGCTCATGCGCCAGGTCGTCTCCGTCATCGAGGATTTCCGCGACGAGGTGACGCCCCGCCCGCCGAAGGCGTTCCCGCACTGAATGACGCGAGCCGCCCTCGACAGTACGGGTGATCGACCGTCGCTACGGCGTTGCCACCCCCTGGCAGCTCCGGCCGATGCGGCCCGTGAGGAAGTACGGCACCACCTCGGCGGCGCAGTCCGGTTCCCGCGTGGCGGATCCGTGCATGTCGTCCTCGACGGTGAACAGGGTGCCGCCGATGGCCGCGCGCATGCGCTTCGTCCATGCGTAGGGGGAGATGGACTCGTGGCGGTGGCCGGACAGCACCAGCAACCCTGCGGTGCGGCGTACCCGGAGGTTCTGGACGGGTAGTGGCCGGCCGGCGCATCCGGCGGAGAAGCGCAGAGCGCGGCCGGTCACCGGGTTGCGCTCCAGGCGGCGTTGGTAGGCGGCCCAGGCGGCGTCGAAGCCGAGGCGGCTCGGGTCTTCGTTGCAGAAGACCGCCTGGCCGGTGGTCGTGTTGAACTGCTCCGGCGCGTCCGGGGGCATCGGGGTCGGCGTCGTAGGCTTGGCGGAGCTTGAGTATCGCGGCCTCTACCTGCTTGGTGGTGGTGCCGAAGCCGTAGGTGCCGTGGTGGCGGGCGATCCATGCCGCCATGCGGGTGAAGCCGTGCTCGGCCGCTGCGGCGCGGCCGTCCTCGAAGTCGTCCAGGCGGAATCGGGGAAGCGCGACGCCGTCGAGGAACATGCGCCGCACGCGGCTGGGGTGGGTGCTGCGGTAGATCGCGCCGAGCCAGGTGCCCCAGGACACGCCGAGGAAGTTCAGCTTCGGCTCGTCCAGTGCCGCGCGGATCCGATCGAGGTCGCGGACCGTCCTGCCACTGCCGGACGGCCAGGTAAGTGGCGTAGCTGAAACGCTCGTCCACGGTCAGCGAGTCGCCGTAGCCGAGGGCGCGCAGGTTGCGTTCCAGCTGCTCCACGTCCGGGCCGTTGCCGACCCCCTGGCTCAGCTCGCGATACAGCGGCAGCCCGCCGTACATCAGCACGAGCGGCTTGCGATCCACCGTGAACAGCGGCCGGCCACGGCGGATCATCGCGCCCCCGGCCGCCACCCAGGTGACGGTGCCGGCGCCGGCGCTGGTCGCCTGGTGCGAGCCGGAGTAGGTCAAAGCCCCGTCCACGGTCTTCGTGTCCACCAGGTCCTGCCGCATGATCGCCGCCGTGGCCGGGACGGACGGCCCGCGTGACGGCGCCGCCCCGGTCCTGTCACCGCGGCCGGTGAGGGTCAGCGCCGCCATGGCGAGTACGGTGGCGGCGCCGAGCGTCAGCCCCTTCCTCACGGCTTGAGCGGCAGATCGGCGGAGAACTCCTTGCAGGCCTCGTGGGCCTCCTTGACCTTCTGCTCGGGCGTTCCCGGCGGAACATTGATCTCGATCTTGCCGTCGGCGCTGGGGTCGGGCATGTCGACGCCGTGCTCGCGCATGCACTGGGCGAATTTGAGCGCCGCCTCCCGCTGATCGGTGGGCGCCGAGGACGAGGCCGGCGCCGAGGAGGTGGCCTGGCCGCCGCTTGCACTGGCCACCCCACCGCCGTCGGCCGTCGCGCCGCACGCGGTCAGCGCCACAGCCAGGAACGGCACGCCCAGCATCAAGCTGATCTTCATACGTCTCCTGTGGTGTTCAGGCCCGATGACCGGCAGAGCGGCCTTACACCCCCTACTTGGACCGGGTGGCGAAAGGCGTTTCGTCGCCGCCGTTCTCATGTTTGTGGAATGGTGGCAGGACATGAGACCGTTGCGAGGTGGACACCTTGGAACTGTTGGCGCATCCGGTGCGGCTGCGGATCGTGCATGCGATGCGCGGCGGGCGCGAACTCACCACCGCTCAACTGTGCGCCCGCATCACCGACACCTCGAAGGCCATGATCTACCGGCACGTCGACCTGCTCGCGACCAACGGAATCCTGGAGGTGGCCGACGAGCGGCGCGTGCGCGGCGCGGTGGAACGCCGCTACCGGCTACGCCTTGACCGGGTCATCGTCGACGCCGACGCGGCCGCGGCGCTGTCGCCCGACGACCACCGGGGTGTGTTCGCCACGTCGATGGCCGTGCTGGTCGCCGAGTTCAACGCCTACCTCGACCGCGACCACGCCGACCCGGCGGCGGACCTCGTCGGCTACCGGCAGCACGCCGTCTGGCTCAACCGCGACGAACTGGAGAAGATGATCACGGAGCTGCGGCGCGTGATCCTGCCTCTGCTGGCCAACCAGCCGACGCCGGACCGTGCGCAGTACCTGCTCAGCCCGATCTTCTTCCCGATTGAACCCAACGCCACCGGGGCGCCCGCGCAGGAAAGGATCCAGGACTCTTGACCGAATACACGCTGCGCCCGATCGGGCGCGTCGAGTCGGCACTGACCGATCGGGCGGCGGCGCCCCGGCAGCCCGACGAGGGAGCGCCCGACGCCTGGCTCGTCTTCGACGACCGGTACGCGCCCGCCCTGGACGGCCTGAGCCCGGGTGCCGACGTACTGCTGCTCACCTGGCTCGACCGCGCCGACCGCGAGACGCTCACCGTGCACCCGCGCGGCGACGCCACCCGGCCGCTGTCCGGCGTCTTCGCCACCCGAGCGCCCGACCGTCCCAACCCGATCGGCCTGCACGTCGTCCACATCCTCGCCATCGCCGGCACGCGCGTCCACGTCCGCAACCTCGAAGCCCTCGACGCGACCCCGATCCTGGACGTCAAACCCCTCCTCACGCCGGACCGCTGACAGCCCGGGGCGGTGGCGGCATGCCTGGAGCCAGCCGGCGTCGCGGGATATGCGGATGGCGTCGATGCGGTTGCTCCACCCCCCGGGATGAAGTCGGCCAGCGAGGTGTAGGAGAGCCGCGTGGGCTCGTCCACCTCGACGAAGGTCTTGCGCGACTCGGTGCTGAGCGGCAGCCCGGCGCCCTCCATGAACGCGATCTGCTCGGGCGCGGTCGCGGTCATCGTGTGGATCAGCTCGCCGCCGGGCCGCAGGTCCAGTTTCCCGACCTTCACGGTGAAGCCGTCGGGCGACCACCAGGACTCGATACCGGCACTGGTGGTCCACAGGCGCCACACGTGCTCGGGCGTGGTCGCGTAGGTGCGCTCGATCCGGACGGTCTTGGCCACGGGTGAGACGGTCATGAACGCTCCCTTTGAGGTGGGGTTACGCGAACCGATCCTCCTCGTGAGGGCGCGGAGCAAACAGATGTGAATGTCACGAGAGGCGTGATGCGTTTCGCCTTTCCGGGCCGGCCGGGCGGTGCGCCCGGCCGGCCGGGGCATCATGACGAGATCGCCCAGATGCTGTCGCTCAACTCCGCGCCCAGCGCCGCGTGGAAGAGCTGGTCGACGGTGAGGTTCTCCTCCCGGGAGGTGCCCGGGTCCCACACCTTGAAGTTGTCGGGCACCCACGGCCAGAAACCCGGCTCCGACCATTCGTGGCCGCCGAATCCGTGGATGACGAGGTAGTGCCGGATGCCCCCGGGGGCGTCGGGCGACCAGGGCAGCTGGCCGGGCTTGACCAGCACCGCCACGGGCCGGCCCCGGGACAGCGACTTCACGATCACCTCCAGTCCCCGGATCCTGGGCAGTCCGCCGGCGGCGACCTCATAGTCCTTGTAGGGGAAGTCCAGAGGTACGTACGCGTTGAGGCCGTCTTTCATCTTCCATGGCATCGTCCCGAGCCCGGTGGTCCCCATCCAGTCCGCCAGCCAAGACTGCGTGGGCGCGGAGATCCCCATCGTGGCGATGACCGTCTGGGCGGCCGCGGGGCCGCACCAGTTCGAGTTCTCCTGTTGCTTGCCCGAGAGTTGCATGTCCAGGGCGCGAATGGGCGTCATCCACGAGCCGGCGATGCCGACGTCCGCATCGGCCACCACGTACGTCCGCCTCAGAGCGGTGAACCCGGTGTAGCAGGCCCGGCTGGCGTTCGTGGTCATCGTAGGACACGAGTCGGTGATGGTCGGGCCGCCGCCGCCGAACGCGAGCCGCAGGTTGACCTGGAAGTTCGTGTAGGCCCCCGGATTGATGAAGGCGATGGCGCGTACCTCTGTGCGCCTGCCGTTGAACTCCAGGCACACCTGGTAGGCGGTTCCGTTGTACGTCCGGGTGTCGCTGCAGGTCCGGTTGGCCCAGCCCGGATACTCGTGCCAGATCCCGGCCTGAGCAGGAAGTGCCGGCACAGCGACAAGTGCGAGGGTCGCTCCAGCGAGGAGCGAGAGTAATGCCGACATCAGTCTTTTCACAGGCTCACACCCTTGACGTCATGGGATCGGCGGCCCGCGGGCGGCACCTGGGACGCTCAATCCTGCTCACTTTCGGGCATGACCGTAACCTTACGCGCGAGAGTGGTCAATAGCGAATGACGATTATCACCGGGGGCTTTCAAGCACCGAGTGGCGACAAGGGTGGAGGGGCCATGTTTACGGTCCGATCCCTTATCCGCCGTCAGGGCGGGCCGCTGTTCGGCGACTCGGCCTCGCTGATGCGCAGGATCGGATCGAGCAGGCCCGGGAAGCGGTCGCTCAGATCGTCGGCGCGGGGCCGGATCCGCCGGTGGGTCGCGCCCTCGATCGGCTGGCTGATCGCCGGACGGGTGGTGCAGGGCATCGGGGCCGCGGCGCTGCGCCCCGCCTCGCTCGCGCTGCTGGCCGCCGTCCTGTGGACGCTGTCAGCGTGCGCGCCGGCCGGCGGGGCGCGCACGCTGCGAGGAGATCTAGCCCGCGAGGATCCTGTCCCAGTCGACCGTCTTGGCCCACTCGGCGTAGCTGTGCCAGCGTACGGCGGGGTACTTGGCATGCAGGGTCTCGATGTCGAGGAAGTCGGTGTTGTTCTCGAAGCTCTCGAACATCGTGGCCACCTCCTCGCCGGCCCACTGCCGCACCATGTCCAGCGGCAGCTGCTGGTACGGGATCTCCCGGCCGAGCACCTCGCTCAGGATCCGGGCCGCCTCCTGCCCGGTGACGCGATCGGAGGCGATGTCGATCCGCTCGCCGACGAGCTCGTCGGGGTTCTCGACGGCGTGTACGGCCATGCCGGCAATGTCCAGGACGCTCACCTGGTCGAGCGGCTTGCCGGGAGTCAGCGGGTTGGCGAGCATGCCGTCGCCGAGCCGGCTGAAGCCGAGGTTGAGCACGTTCTCCATGAAGTACACCGGGCCGAGCACCGTCGCGCGCACCGGCTGCTCACGCAAATACGCCTCGATGAGCTGCTTGCTGTCGGCGTGGTCGATGTTGGTGGCCACCAGCCGGTCGCCGCCCCGTACGGAGGAGTACACCAGGTGGGCGTCGAGGCGGGCGACGGTGTCGACGAGCAGGCGTCCCTGCGCGACCTCCTCGTCCTTGCCGCCCTCGCCGAACGGCACCGAGAGGCCGAAGACCGCGTCGGCGCCCGTACAGGCTCGCTGGAGCGCGTCGGGATCGGCGAGGTCGCCGGTGGCGAGCCGCGCGCCCTGAGCCGAAAGCGCCTTCGCGGCCGGGGACTCCCCCGAGCGCACGTACGCCACCACCTCGTGACCGCGCTGCAGAAGCAGGTCGGCGACCGCGCCGCCCTGCTTGCCGGTGGCGCCGATGACAACGACTTTGGACATGAGCAAACGTCTCCATGGTTGGGATGGAATTCGATCCAGGACATGCGGGCGCGTATCGACCGGCCTGTCCGGCCGCGCCGCCCGTGATCACAAATTCTGGGATCTCAACCACGGTTGAGGTCAAGCGCCGGCGAGGTTCGTGAAGTAGGCGGCGCTCTCCGCGTCCTCCGGGTAGTACGACTCGATCGCGATCTCGTCCAGCGTGATGTCCATCGGGGTGCCGAACGTCGTGGTGGTCGAGAACAGCCGCAGTTCCCGACCGCCGAAGCGGAAGATCATCGGGATCACGACCTCGGACTCGATCGGGTGGCTCGCCTCCTCGGAGTCGGTCGCCAGCAGCTCCTCGTAGAGCGCGGCGAGCTCGGGGTCGGGAGCGGTGGCGAGCTGGCGCGCGATTCGGGTGCGGAGCACCACCCGCATCTCGGCCAGATTGACGATCCGGGGGGCGAGCCCGCGCGGGTCCAGTCCCAGGCGCAGCATGTTGATCGGCGGTCGCAGCAGGTCGGGGGCAACGTCTGCGAGGAACGGGTCGAGGGCGCGGTTGGTCATCACGATGTTCCACCGGCGATCGATGACCAGCGCCGGATACGGCTCGTGTGCGCGGAGCACCCTCTCGACCGCGTCCCAGGCCGCCGACAGCGCGTCCCCGCCGAGCGGCCGTTCGGTGTAGCGGGGTGCGAAGCCGGCGGCCAGCAACAGCCGGTTGCGATCACGCAACGGCACATCGAGCTGGTCCGCGAGCCGGAGGATCATGTCGGCGCTCGGGTTGGACTTGCCGGTCTCCACCAGGCTGACGTGACGAGCCGACACGTCGGCGGCGATCGCGAGATCCAGTTGGCTGAGTCGCCGGCGATGCCGCCATTGCCGCAACAGCTCCCCGACCGTATGCATGAGCGTCGATGCTACTCGTCGTGGCGCCGGGCGCCATGAAATGGGATTTCATCGACAACCGTCGCGACGGTCGGAACACTGCCTCCATGACTGCGGAGAACATGACCACGGACAACAAGAGCATCGTCCAGCGGGCGCTGACGACACTGGTCGCGACGGGCGACGTCGACGCGCTCGCGCCGTTGCTGAGCGAGGACTTCGTCCATCACCGGCCGGGCTCGACCTCGTCGACCAAGGCGGAATGGCTCGCGGCCGTACGCGCCGCGCTCATCCCGCTCGCCGGGATGCAGGTCGAGATCCATCACGTGCTGGCCGACGGTGATCACGTCGTGATGTACTCGCGGCGCCGGCTTCCCGGTGCCGGGCCGGGGATCGCGGTCGTCGACATCTGGCGGTTGGACGACGGGCTGATCGCCGAGGCTTGGGAGATCATCGAGCCGGTGTCCCAGGTGGCCGCCAATCTGGTGTGGTGGGAATCCGCCTGAGCGATCAGCGGCGGCGGCGTAGCGACGGGTCGAGCAGGGCGGGAGGGGTGTCGTGCTTCTCGTCCGGGGCCAGGTCGACGCCGGGCGCGACGATCGCGTCGATGGCGTCGAGCACGTCGGCGGAGAGCACCGTGTCGGCGGCGGCGAGGTGCGAGCGCAGGTGGTCCAGCGTGCGGGGGCCGACGATCGCGCTGGTCACGCCCGGGTGCGCGGTCACGAAGCCGAGCGCGAGCTGGATCATCGTCAGACCGGCCCCGTCGGCGACCTTCGCCAGCCGCTCGACCGCGTCGAGCCTGGCGCGGTTGGACGGGATGGACGTGTCGAAGCGCTGCGGCATGAACGCCGAGCGGTTGGTGGCGATCTCCCGGCCCTCCCGGATCGCGCCCGACAGCCAGCCCGAGGCCAGCGGGCTCCACACCAGCACGCCGAGCCCGTACTGCTCGGTCACGGGCAGCACGTGGCTCTCGATCCCGCGCTGCAGGATCGAGTAGCTGGGCTGCTCGGTGACGTAACGGCTCAGGTGGTTGTCCCGGGCGGCCCATTGGGCCTGGACGATGCGGTAGGCGGGGAAGGTCGAGGAGCCGAAGTAGCGGATCTTCCCCGCGCGCTGCAGGTCGGTCAGGGCCGACAGCGTCTCCTCGTCGTCGGTCGTCGGGTCCCAGCGGTGGATCTGGTAGAGGTCGACGTGGTCGACGCCGAGGCGGCGCAGGCTGTTGTCCAGCTCGGTGACCAGCCAGCGGCGCGAACTGCCCTGATGGTTGCGCTCGTCGCCCATCGGCATGTTCACCTTCGTGGCCAGCACGATGTCGTCGCGGCGGCCGGCGATGGCCTTGCCGACCATCTCCTCCGACTCACCGTTGCTGTACATGTCGGCGGTGTCGATGAGGTTGATCCCGGCCTCGAGGGCGGCGTCGACGATGGCGGTGGCCTCGTCCTGGGTGGTGCGGCCGATCTTGCCGAAGTTCATGGCGCCGAGCACGAGAGAGCTGACCTGCACACCGGTACGGCCCAAGGTGCGGTACTGCATGACTATGTTTCCTCCACTACGGAAATACAAACGGAACCGTGTTCCGATAACGATAAGGAGCGTGGTTCCGTTTTGCAAACTCGACGTCGGGAACATGCGGAACTGGTTTCCGGATTCTGGTTGTTGACCTTCCCCTTGGGTGAAGCCGCAGCATCGTCGACACCGGCCACGGTGGCCGGGACGAGGAGGGAACGGTGCGGCTGCTGACGATCGGGGCGTTCGCTCGGGCCGCGCGGTTGTCGCCGAAAGCCCTGCGGCTCTACGACCAGCTCGGATTGCTGCGGCCGGCCGCCGTGGACGGCGAGTCCGGATACCGGTTCTACGATCCGGAGCAGCTGGAGCGGGCTCGGTTGATCGCCTGGCTGCGGCGGCTCGGCATGCCGTTGGCGCGCATCCGGAGGGTGTGCGACCTGCCGGCGAGCGCGGCTGCCGAGGAGATCGCCGGCTACTGGGAGCAGGTGCTGGCCGAGACCGCCGCCCGTGGGCAGTTGGCCACGTTCCTCGTCGACTATCTGTCGGGGAGGGGAAGCACCGTGGAAGAGACGGCGACCATGCTGGGGATCCGTTACGCCGCCCGGTCGGAGTTGGGGCTGGTGCGCACGAGCAACGAGGACACCGCGTACGCCGGCCCCCGGTTGCTCGCGGTGGCCGACGGGGCGGGCGGCTGGAGCGGGGACCTGGCGAGCGCGGCGGCCGTGGACGCGCTCAAACCGCTGGAGACCATGGCCGTCCCGGCTGAGGACCTGCTCGGCGCCCTCGCCGACGCCGTCGGTGAAGCCGATCGGACCATCGGGGAGATCGCCGCGTCGACGCCGTCCGGTGAAGCGGTCACCACGCTGACCGCACTGCTGTGGTCCGGTTCCCGGCTGGCGCTGGTGCACATCGGTGACACCCGGGCGTACCTCGTACGTGACGGGGAGCTGTTCCAGATCACCCATGACCACACCTACGTCCAGGCACTGGTCGACGAGGGCAGGCTGACCGCGGAGGAAGCGGCCTCGCATCCGCAACGCGCGCTGCTCGCACGAGCGCTGACCGGTACGGGCGGGGCCCGGCCGGAGCTGTCGCTGCACGCCGCCGCGGCCGGCGACCGGTACCTGCTGTGCTCCGACGGGCTGTCCGCCGTCGTACCGGCCGGATCGCTGCGCGAGGTGCTGACCGGGCCCGGCGCCCCTCAGCAGGTGCTCGACGAGCTGGTGGCGCTGGCGTACGCCGCCGGCGCCCCCGACAACATCGCCTGCGTCGTCGCCGACGTGGTGAGTCTGGAGACACCGGCCGACGCCGACGGGGCCGGCCGGTGATCGCATCTACGGCCCGGTCGCTCGGCGCCTACACCGTCGACCGCCGCCCGCTGGCCATCGCGGCCTACCGGCGATTGTGGGTGTCGTCGGCGGTTTGCGCGGTGGGTGGTTCGTTCAGCGTGGTCGCCGTGCCGGCGCAGCTGTTCACGGTGACCGGCTCCTCGGCGGCCGTCGGCGTGGCGGGGGCGGTGTCGTTCGTCGCGCTGGTCGTGGCGGCGTTGGGGGCCGGCGCGCTCGCCGATGTCATGGACCGGAGAAAAGTGCTGCTGGTGGCCCACTGTGGCCTGGCGTTCACGTACGTGGCCTTCTGGGCGCAGGCCGTGCTGGGCGGACGTCTCGTCCCCGTCCTGATGGTGCTGGTCGCCTGCCAGGGCCTGTCCCTCGGAGCGATCATGACCACGATGGGCGCCGTGGTGCCCCGCCTTGTCCCGGCCGAGCTCCTGCCGGCAGCCAACAGCCTCACCTCTCTGACCCGCTACGCCGGGTCGATCCTCGGGCCGGTACTGGCCGGTGCCCTGATACCGATGGTCGGGCTCGGCATGCTGTACCTCTTCGACGCGGTCGCGCTGCTGGCCGTCGTGTGGTCAGTGGTCAAGCTGCCGCCGCTGCCGCCCCAACCGCACCCGGCCGCGCAGCGCCGGTCGGCGGCCGGTTTCCGGTACTTGGCGGCCAGCCGGCTGCTGGTGGCGGTGCTCCTGGTGGACCTCGCGGCGATGGTCTTCGGCATGCCGACAGCCCTGTTCCCGGAGCTTGCCCAGCACACCTACGGCGGGCCCGCGGGAGGCGGCCTGGAGCTGGGATTGCTCTACGCCGCCTACCCGGCCGGGGTCGTCGCGGCCGGCCTGCTGTCGGGCACGTTCACCCGTGCCCGACGCCACGGCGCACTCATGGCGGCGACCGCCGCGGCGTGGGGCGGCACCGTGATGCTCCTCGGACTGGCCGCGCAGCTGTGGGTCGCCCTGGTGGCGCTCGTCCTCGGCGGTGCGGTCAACTTCGTGCTGAGCACGTTCCGCAATGCCATCACCCAGGCGCACACCCACGACTCCATGCGCGGCCGGATCCAGGGCTCGCTCACCGTCGTCCTCTTCGGCGGGCCGCACATCGCGAACCTGCTGCACGGGGCCGCCACCTCGATCGTCGATCACCGGCTGGTGATCTGCGCCGGAGGGCTGCTGACCATGGTGACCGTGGCCGCGGTCGCATGGGTGCGGCCGGAGCTGCGGAACTACACCCCCGCCTAAGAGGCGACCGAGATGACGTGGCGGATCGACGACGGGTCGTCGATGTGGTTGAGCATGCAGTGGGCCACGTCGGCGCGGGTGGTGCTGAACCCGCCCCTGAGGTTGAGGTCCCGGGCGGTGCGGTAGTTGCCGGGGCGCTCGGCGTCGAGCAGGCGGGAGGGGCGCACGATCGTCCAGTCCAGGTCGGAGGCGCGCAGCAGCTCCTCGGCTCGGGCCAGGTCGGCGTAGGAGTGGCGGAACAGGCGTTGCACGATGAGCGGCTTGAGCACGTACCGGGTGAAAACGCCGTCGCCCGCGTCGGCGACCAGGCCGCTGGCGCTGACCAGCAGCATGCGGCGGGTCTGCGCCTGGGTCATGGCCTGGATGATCGAGGTGGTGCTGGCGCTGTGGACGGTCGTGGGGCCGCGCTCGCGCGTGCCCAGCGCGGACAGCACGGCCCCACAGCCCTTGACCGCCGGGAAGATGGCGTCGGGGTTCATCACGTCGGCCTCGACGACGTCCAGCTGCCCGCGCAGCTCGGCGGGCAGCCGGGAAGCGTCGCGTACGACGGCGGTGACCTCGTGGCCGAGACCGAGGCCCTGGCGCAGGAGCTGCAGGCCGATGCCGCCGGTCGCTCCGAAAACCGCGAGTCTCATCAGTGTCGCCCCTCTCGGTTCGGTTCGTGAGTATTCACTCACCCTACCTCGCGAGGCGGCCGCTCGCGGGGGCGGGTCAGGCGAAGACCGTACCCGCCCCCGTGAACAGGGCGTTGAGCGCCCACATGCCCGCGCGCATGCGCGACTGCAGGTCCATGTAGTCGGCGAAGGCGGGGTCGAGACTGCGTACGGCCTGCCGGGTCGGCGCGGGGATCGGGCTGGTCTGCCCGTCGGCGACGATCAGGTGCCCGTCGCCCGTGGGCCGGGCAGGCCCTGCTCGCGTTCAATGTCGACCAGGCGGGCCGGCGCCGACAGGGCCGCCGGGTAGCCGCGCCGCTCGGGAGCAGTGCGCACCACGGCCGAGGTGCGGCGCTGCATGGACGCCGGGATCGCGCCCGCATCCCTGAGCTAGGGATCTTTGATCTCTGGGGCTGTCGGGTGATAAAAGGTTGATTGGTGCGATTCCAAGGTGCGGCGGTGACAGCCCGCCGGTTCTGCCGGTTCCGGCGGGACGACTCGGTGCGATTCCGGGCCACGCGGTGACACCCCGCCACCTCTCGGGCCTGTCCGGCCCCTGGTTCCTGCTGTCGAGAGGTGGTGTCGCATGTTCACCGGGAACATCCAGGAAATCGGCACGGTGGTGGCCGTCGACGAGGCGCGCATCGCGGTCAGCGCCCCCAGGGCCGCCGCGGGCGCGCCGGGTTCGATCTGCCTGAACGGCGTGGGCCTGACCGTCCTTCGGACCGCGCACGAGACGCAACTGCTGGAAGCCGGGCTTTCGGCGGAGACCCGGCGCAGATCGACCCTGGACGAGATCAGGCCGGGCACGCGGGTCAACGTGGAGACTCCGTTGGCGCTGGGCGACCCGCTCGCCGGTCACCTGGTCCAGGGCAACGTGGACGCCGTGGGCAAGATCGTACGGATCGACGACGAGCGGGCCGCCCGGCGTGTGTGGATCAAGCCGCCCGAGCGCTTCCTGCCGCTGATCGTCGCGAAGGGGCAGATCGCGGTCGACGGCGTCAGCCTGACCGTCGCCGAGGTGGCCCGGGACCGGTTCTCAGTGGCGCTGATCCCGCTGACGCTGGAGGCCACCACGCTGTCGGAGCTGTCCGTCGGCGATCGGGTGAACCTGGAACCCGACCTGGTCGTCCGTCTGGTACGGCGCCGCCTGCCCGACCTGGCGCGGTCGGTGACCGAGGTGGTCGCGGCTCTTCCATGGGCCGGACGGCTCTCGGGCGGTCGCGGTGTGCAGCAGGCGCTCACGCAGCTCGCCGCCGGAGGAGCCGTGGTGATCTGGGACCCCGAGCGGGAGGGCGAAGGTGACGTGGTGTTCGCCGGGGCCCGGTTGCGCCCGGAGGCGTTCACGTTCCTGCTCACCCAGGTGTGCGGCCATCCGACCGTGCCCTGCGCGCCCGAGGTCCTCGACCGGCTGGAGATCGGCCCCGTACCCGGCCCCGGCGACCGGCACGGCACCCGCCCGCACATCCCCGTGGACCTCACCTCCGGGACGGGCACCGGGGTGTCGGCCGCCGAACGCGCCGCGACCGTGCGCCGCCTGGCCCACCCGGAGGCCAGGCCGGCCGACTTCCTGCGGCCGGGACACGTCTTCCCGCTCGCCGCCCGCCCCGGAGGGCTCCCCGAACGCGCCGGACACACCGAGGCCACCGTGGCCATGTGCGTGGCGGCCGGGCTGCCGCCCGTCGGGGTGTGCTGCGAGGTCATGAACCCCGACGGCACCATGGCCGACGCCGCCGACCTGGAGATCGCCGCCCTGCGCTGGGGCCTGCCCCTGCTGGACGTGGCCGACCTCAGGAAGCACCTGTGACCGCCAATCCGTACGAGACGATCGGGCTCGGATACTCCCGTCACCGCCGCCCCGACCCCCGGATCGCCGGCCTGATCGACCAGGCCCTGGGATCCGCCCGGACGGTGATCAACGTGGGCGCCGGAACCGGCTCCTACGAACCGCGCGACCGGCAGGTCACCGCCGTGGAGCCGTCCACGGTGATGATCGGGCAGCGTCCCCCCGGTTCCGCGGCGGTCGTCCAGGGGTGTGCCGAGTCCCTGCCCTTCCCCGATCAGTCGTTCGACGCCGCGATGGCGATCCTCACCGTCCACCACTGGACCGACCCGGCCGAGGGACTCGCCGAGCTGCGCCGGGTGTCCGCCCGGCACGTCGTCCTCACCTGGGACCCCGCCGTCACGGCGCGATTCTGGCTGGTCGCGGAGTACCTCCCGGAGATCGCCGAAGCCGACGCCCGGCTCGCCGCGCTCGACGTCGTCGAGGCCCACCTTCGGCGTGGCGGCATGCCGGTGACCGTCGTCCCGGTCCCGGTGCCGGCCGACTGCGCCGACGGGTTCCTGGGCGCGTACTGGCGACGCCCGCACCGCTACCTCGATCCGCAGGTCCGCGCCGCCGTCTCCGCGCTGGCGATCCTCGACCAGGAGCGGGTCGGGCGGGCGGTGCGGCGCCTGGCCGCCGACCTCGCCACCGGGCGCTGGCACGAACGCCACCGGGCTCTCCTCGACGCCGACACCCTGGACCTCGGCTACCGCCTGGTGGTCCGCCCCGGCCGCCACCGGTCAGAGGAGGTGGAGGGTGGCGACGGCGCCTCCGTCGGGGGCGTTGGCCAGGGTCAGGTCGGCGCCAATGACATGAGCCTGCCCTAGCGCGATCGTCAGCCCGAGGCCGTGGCCGCGGCCGCGTTCGGCGGCGCCGGTGCGGAAGCGGCTCGGGCCGTCGGCGAGGAGCTCGGGAGGGAAGCCGGGTCCCCGGTCGCGGACCTCGATCAGGTGGTCCCGGACCGTGATCTCCACCGGGGGCGCGCCGTGGCGGTGGGCGTTGAGTACGAGGTTGGCGAGGATCCGGTCCAGGCGGCGCGGGTCGGTCTCGGCCACCGGATCCCCCGAGGCCAGCACCCGGGCCTCGACCCCCACCCGAGCCGCGGACTCCTGGGCCAGCTCGGCCAGCGGCACCCGTACGCGCTCGGCGACCTCGGCGCCCGCGTCCAGCCTGGAGACCTCCAGCAGGTCCTCCACCAGCGAGCGCAGGACCCGGACCCGGTCGCGTACAAGATCGGTGGCCTGGCTCTCCTCCAGCAGTTCGACCGCGGCGACCAGGCCCATCAGCGGGGTACGCAGGTCATGGGCGACATCGGCGGTGAAGCGCTGCTCGGCCTGCAGCCGGTGCTGCAGGCTCGCCGCCATGGAGTTCACGGCGGCGGAGATGCCGGCGATCTCGTCCCGCCCGCCCCACCGTGCCGAGCCGCGGCGGACGCGGGCGTCCAGGTCGCCGTCCGCGATCCTGCGGGCGGTGGCGGCGACCCGGCGCAGGCGCCGGTTGGCCAGCTCGGCCAGGCCCATCGAGACCGGCAGCACTACCGCGAGCGCGGTCAGCGCGGCCCGGACCATGGCCCGGTCGAGGGCACCCAGCCCTCGCATGTCCGAGGTCATGTCGATCTTCGGGGCGGCCACGAGCCCGTCGCCCACCGGCTGTGCCGCCCACATCCACAGCTCTTCGGACTCCAGGTCGTCGTACCAGGTGGCGGGCGACTCGACGGCCAGCCGCTCGCGCAGGGGGGCGGGGAGCCGGTTCACACTCATGATCGATTCGGTGTACGGGACAAGTCCCTCCTCGGGAGGGGCGTTCACGCGGTGCTGCTCGGCGACCACCGCGGCCGACTCCAGCGCCCGCTCCTCACCCAGCCGCATCGTGCGCTCAAGAGTCGTGCGGTGGACCAGGATCCCGACCACGGTCACGATCGCGCAGCAGGCCAGCGTGATCAGTGCCGCCAGCTTCCACCGCAGCGAGCCCAGCATCATGACCTGCGCAGCTTGTAGCCGAACCCGCGCACCGTCTCGATCCGGTCCGTGCCGATCTTCCTGCGCAGCCGCTGCACGCAGAGGTCGACGACGCGGCTGTCGCCGTCCCAGCCGTAGTCCCACACGTTGCGCAGCAGCGTGGCGCGCTCCAGCACGATCCCCGGATTGGCGGCGAACTCCAGCAGCAGGCGCAGCTCGGTCGGCGCCAGCTCGACCAGCCGCCCGCCGAGCCGTACCTCCAGCGCGGCCGGGTCCACCGTCAGCTCGCCGAACGTCAGCAGGCCCGAGGAAGGGGCAGAAGCGGTGGTACGGCGCAGCAGCGACCTGATCCGGGCCACCAGCACCGGGATGTCGACCGGTTTGACCACATAGTCGTCGGCACCGGCCTCCAGGCCCGACACCACGTCCAGCGAGTCGCCGCGCGCCGACATCATCAGGATCGGCACCTGGCTGGACTCCCTGACCCTGCGGCACAGGCCGATGCCGTCCAGGCCGGGCAGCATCACATCCAGCAGCAGGAGGTCGTGACCGCCTGCCTGGGCCGCCTCCAGGCCGCTCAGCCCGTCGGCGACGGTGGTCATCCGGTAGCCGTAGCGTTCCAGGGCCAGGCCGAGCGATTCACGGATCACCGCGTCATCTTCGACGAGCAGCAGGGATGTCATGAAAGGGCACCATATCTACCGAAGTGCGTTGACCGGTTCCATGCGAGCGGCACGCAGGGCCGGGTAGAGGCCCGCGAGCAGCCCGACGACGGCACCGGCCACAGGGGCCATGAGGGCCAGCCGTACGTCCATGACCGGCGTCCACTGCTTGACGGCGCAGACCGCGACGATCACGACGATCCCTCCGGAAGCGCCGATGATGCCGCCGGTCAGCCCGGTGAGGGTCGACTCCAGCAGGAACTGTGCGGCGATGTGGCGGCGGGCGGCGCCGAGGGCGCGGCGCAGGCCGATCTCGGCGATGCGCTCCATCACGGTCACCAGCGTGACGTTGGCGATGCCGACCGCGCCGACGACCAGGGAGACCAGCCCGAGGACCAGGAAGAGGGCGTTGACGTCGCCTTCCACCGCATCGCGCGCCCTGGTGGGGCTGGGCGGCGAGCTGACCTGGAGCAGGGCCTCGTTGCCGGGGCTGAGCGCGGCCGGCGCCTGCTTCGCGATCAGCTCCGCGGCGCCGAGGCCGGTGTTGATCAGGACCCGGGTCACGATGCTCAGGCCGTAACGCTTGCCGGCGGCCGGTGGCAACATGACCGCGCTCGCGAGGCTCTTCTCGCGTCGCAGGTCGCCGAGCACGCCGATGACGGTGTACGCCTGCGTGCCGATGAAGACGGCCGGGGCCCGTGTCAGCCGGGTGATGCCCAGCAGCTTGGCCGCGTGCCGGCCCAGCACGACGACCTTGTCCCCGCGGGCGATGTGCCCGGCGTCGAAGTAGCGGCCCTCGATCATCCTGCCCTTGACCGCGGCGGGCAGGCCGGGGCTGCTGGAGACCACGGTGAGCGTCTGGTCGGTGACCCGGGTCGGGTCCACGATGTCGTTGGAGCGGACGCTGAGGTTGGCGCTCTGCTTGGACTCGGCGAGCGCGGCGGCGGAGACCACCCCGCGCAGCCGGGTCACCCGGCTGATGTCGGCCCAATCGACCAGGGGGAACGGGCTCTCCGGGACGTCGACCGTGACGGAGGTGGCGGTGAGCTCGTCGAAGCGGCCGACGATCTGGTTTCCCGCCGTAGCGGCGACGCCCAGGGTGACCACGAGCGTGGTGATGCCCAGCACGGTGCCCAGCGTGGTCAGCGCCGAGCGCACCGGGCGGGCCAGCAGCCCGGCCACGGCCTCGTTCAGCAGGTCGCGAGGGTGCACGTCTACTCCTCCGTGAGGACGCCGTCGGTGATGCGCACCCGGCGCGCGGCCCGGTCGCTCACGTCGCTCTCGTGAGTGATGACCACGATGGTCATCCCCTGGGCGCGCAGGTCGTCGAACAGGTCGAGCACGGCGTCGGTGTTCTTGCTGTCGAGGTTGCCGGTGGGTTCGTCGCACAGCAGGAGCGACGGTCCGCCCATGAGGGCGCGGGCGATGGCGGCGCGCTGCCGCTCGCCGCCGGACAGCCTGCCGGGCAGGAAGTCCACCCGGTGCGACAGCCGTACCCGCTCCAGGGCCCGCATCGCGCGTTGCCGCCGCCCCGCGCGCGGTGCCGCGCCGTAGACCTCGGCCAGCATGACGTTCTCCAGCACGCTGCGGTGCGGCAGCAGGTGGAAGGACTGGAAGACGAAGCCGATCCGGCTGCCGCGGATGGTGGTCCGCGCACCGTCCTTCAGGGTGGTGGTCTCGATGCCGTCGAGCCGGTAGCTGCCGCTGGTGGGCCGGTCAAGCAGCCCGAGGGTGTTGAGCAGGGTGGACTTCCCGGACCCCGAAGGGCCAACTATGGCGACATAGTCCGATTTTTCTACTCTTAGGTGGACGGCGGAGAGCGCTCTGACGGGAGGATCGGCAGGGAACTCCTTGGTCAGGCCGTCGAGCACGATGACCGGCTCAGGCACTGTTGACCACCACCAGGTCGCCCGGCTCCAGGTCGCCGGTCACCTCCACGGCTCCGTCGGCGGACAGGCCGGTGCGTACCTCGACCTCCTCGGTCCGGTCGGGCGCGATCTCCACCTGCACCCGGGCCCGGCCGTCCGTGGCGGTGACGACCGCCGCGGCGGGGACCACGAGCACTTCCCGGTCGGTGGCGCCGATGGTGACGCGAACCGTGACGGGCGCGCCGGCGAGCTTCCTGAGGCTCTTCATCGACGTGGGGGTGATCGTCACCGGCACGGCGCCCTTCGCGTCGCGTCCGCCGAGGGAGGTCACCGTGCCGGCGACGGTCTTGCCGGCCTCGGTTTCGATGCTCGCGTTCAGCCCGGGTTTCACCCGTTCGGCCTCGGCCACGTCCACCGAGCCCGAGACCACGAAGGACGAGCTGGTCACCGTGGCGATCGACTTGTCCACCGGCTCTCCCGCCTTGACGGTCGGCTTGTGCAGGCGGGCGGGCAGCCTGGGCAGGAAGACGACCTCTCCCGGCGGGACGGTGATGCCGTAGGTGCGGGAGAACTCGGCCAGCAGCGCCCGTGCCGCGGCCAGGTCACGCTGGGCGTTGGCCACCTTCAGCTTGACGGGCGAGAGCTGCCTGGCCTGCCTGAGCGCCTGCTCGGCGGTGGCGACGGCCTCGCGCGCCAGCCGGACGTTCTTCCCCAGCTCGGTCAGGCGCGCGGCCCGCGTGGTCCCGGCCTCCTTCAGCACGCGCTCCAGCGCCGACCTGGCGGCGGCCAGCTCCGCTGTGGCGTTGGCGACCCGGAGCTCGAGCAGGCGGGTGTCGCCGGGCGGCCCGGCCGTGGCGGCCCCAGTGGGGCTGGACGCGGGGGTGGGCGTCGCCGTGGCCTGGGCGAGCTCCTGCCGGGCCGCCAGCAGCTTCTCCTCAGCCGCCCGTACGGCGCTCTCGGCGGCCTCGATCTTGGCCTCGTCCTCGGTGGTGCGGTCCTGTGCCCGCGCGCTCTTGAGCGCCTGTTCGGCCTCCTTGAGATCCTGCCGGGCGTTGGCGAGCTTGGCCTTCAGCGGGAGCACGTCCTTGCCCTGGTCGAGGGCCACACGCTCGGTCGCGAGCACTTCCTGCGCGGTCCGTACGGCCCGGCGCAGGTCGTCGCGCTTCTGCCGGAGCTCCAAGGTGGGTTGCTGCGCCTCATAGCCCTTCTTGGCGTAGAAGCGCGACACCGCGGCGATGGTGGCCTGGTCGAACACGCCGGTCGCGGGGGCGCGGTAACCAAGCCTGCGCAGCGCCTTCTGCAACTGCTCGACATCGGCCCCCTTGGCGCCGGAGACGATGCTGCGGTGCATCGGCACCGTGCCGAAGAAGACGAACACCGGGCGCCCGTTCACCTCCATGATCACCGCGCCCTCGGCCAGGGTGCCCCGCCGGGGAGCGCGGGTGGCGCGCTGGGTGGTCTCGCTGCCGCCCACCACCCCGGCCAGCGACACCGGATAGGGCGAGCCGTACTCCAATGTCCCGCTGACCACGACGGTGGCGACCAGCTTGCGCCGTTCGACCGCGACGGTGACCAGCGACGGTTCGGGTGGCCTGCGCGCCGCCGCCTCGTCGGCCGGGGAGCGCAGCAGGGCGGCCACTCCCCAGCCGGTCCCCGCGACCGCCAGGACCACGGCCAGCACGAGCAGCAGCTTTCCGCGAGGGGTGCGCATCACCGCTCTTGGAACCCGTACTTCACCCTGGCCTCGTTGGTGAGCCGCTTCTGCAGGGGGATGAAGGCGGCGTAGAAGTCCTTGCCGCACTCCAGGTCGACCAGCGCCGACTTGATCTCCTTGGCGAGGTACGGCCTGGCCGCCTCCGCCGTGACGGTGCCCGCCTTGCCGAGCTGGTCGGCCTGCTCGCTCCACAGCACCACGCCGCGGCCGCTCAGCGCGACCGGCTTCTCGGAGGTCACCCGCTCGCCCTTGGACTTCAGGCACTCGGCGAACGGCGCGGCGAGCTCCAGCAGCTTGGGGTCGCCGTCGAGCGTCTTGTCGATGTTCTCGATCTCCGTGGCCATCTGGTCCTGATAGTCGGCGACCGAGGTGGCTTTGAGGCCGTTCACCTGGCGGAGGGCGGTGACCCGGCACTCGTTCAGGGTCTTGAGGTAGGCGTCCCGCCTGGCGCCGGAGAGGCCGTCGATCGTCGCCTGGTTGGGGTCCGGGGCCTGCGTTTCCGGCGGCTTCGGATAGACGACGGCGGAGAAGACGCCGAAGCCGTTCTTGCCGCGCTCGGCCTTCATCGCCGCGTAGTCAGCGGGGTTCGCCTCGGACTTCCTGGGCGGGCTGACCGAGGGGGTGTAGGCGAAACCCTTCTGCTTCATACAGGTGGCGATGACGGTCTCGCGCTCGCGGGCCTTGTCCACCGTGGCACCGCCGCCGCCGTCGGCCGCGGGGGCCGGGTCTCCCCCGCAGCCGGTCAGCACCGCCAGACCGAGCAGGCCGCACATCAGCACACGCATCGAGGACTCCTTCTCGGTGACTCGCGCCGCCCTTCACGACGCCGTGGCCACTTTGGAGCCCTCTTCCGGCCGATCTGTATTGACCGGGTATCCGCGCGTGCTCAGCTGTGTATCCGCCGCGTATCAACGCTCCTGTTCGGGGGCGTAGAAGGCGGTGGTGGCGGCGACGGAGGCCGCGACCTGGTCGGGCCGGCCGCCCGCGGCCAGGTGGGCCTCGCCCCAGGCCCGGCTGCTCCCGGTGATGTAGCGCCGTCCCTCGCTGGTCTCGTGGAAGGTGGCCTCGTCGACCCCTGTGTCGCCACCGGTCGCCAGGTGCAGGGCCAGGCCCAGCAGCGCCAGGTCCCAGCCCACGCCGGTCGCGCCCGGCCCGAACTGTCCCCAGAACTCGGGCGGCACCTCGGCGCTGTGGCGCAGCTCGAAGAGGGTGCCGCCGTCCTGGGCGGACAGGTGTACCTCCACCTCGGAGAAGCCGGGGTTCTCGCCGAAGAGCCAGCTGACCTTCAGCAGGTTGGGCGGCTCGCAGCGCAGGATCTCCCCGCCCGCGTTGCCCTGGAGCTGGTACGTCCCCCCGACCCGGAGGTCCCCGCTCACGGGCAGGAACCAGCGGGACAGGCGCGAGGCGTCGGTGCAGGCGTCCCAGACGTCCTCGACCTCGGCGTCGTAGTGGCGTCGCAGCACCACGGTCTTGACGTCGCCGTCCTTCAGCTCACGCTGGGCCTTGAGCAGCTCGTCCACGATATCCATCAGGTGTCCTTTTCGTTCATGCGGCGCTCGCGCTTGCCGCGGGCCAGCTCCGTCGCCAGCGCGTCCAGTCGTTGGGTCCAGAAGCCGCGAAATCGCTCCAGCCAGAGGTCGACCTCCTGCAGCGGCCCCGGCTCGACGGCGTAGAGCCGCCGGGTGCCCTGGGCTCGTACGCTGGCGAAGCCGTGGTCGCGCAGCACCCGCAGGTGCTGGGAGACGGCCGGTTGGGAGATGCCGAACTCGCGCTGGATGACGCCGGTGAGCTCTCCCGAGCTCTGCTCGCCGGCGGCGAGCAGCTCCAGGATCCGCCGCCGGACCGGATCGCCGAGGACGTCGAATGCGTGCACGACCCGATTGTTTCAGGGTGCGCTTATATAAGTCAAACCTGGGATAAGCGCGATCAGTCGTCCAGGCCGCGGGCGCTGAGGGCCTCGCCGAGGGCGTCGGCGTGGCGGAGGGAGCCGACCACCAGCGGCACGGCGAAGGCGCGGAAGCTGCGTTCGACGCCCCTGGCCCGCTGGGCCTCCCGGACGCGGGTGGCCAGCGCGGCCACCACGGGCACGCTGCGTACCGTCAGCGACAGCAGCAACGACAGCCGGAACGGGTCCAGCCCCACGAACCTGGCCGGCGACAGGCAGCGCTCCAGCGCCGACATCATGGCCGAGGTGCGGGTGGTGAGCGTGACCAGCCCGGCCAGCGCGACCGCGAGCACCACGCGCAGCGTCGTGGACACCGCCCCCGGCAGGTCCACGAGCACCCACTGCATCCCGAACAGCCCCACCGCGAACCACCGCACCGGCCTGACCTGCGCCCACGCCGCCGCCCCGCCGACCCCGGACAGCGCGTAGAGACCGGCCGCCACGACCGCCGCGCCGGCCAGCGCCAACGGCGAGCTCAGCAGCACCAAGCCCGTGCACGCCAGCGCCAGCCCGGCCAGCTTGGCCCCGGCCGGGAGCCGGTGCAGCGGCGAGGAGCCGGGGACGAAGGCGCCGGTGAGGCCGTTCACGACATGATCTTCCGGTAGTGGGCGACGGCCTCGTCCGGGGTGCCGTCGGCGACGACGCGGCCCTCGTCGAGCACCAGCACGCGGTCGAAGTCGGCCAGCAGCGGCAGGTCGTGGCTGACCACCAGCACCTGTTGCGGCAGCTCGCGCAGCAGGTCGGCGACCTGGCGGGAGTGGCGCAGGTCCAGCAGTGTGGTCGGCTCGTCCATGACGAGGATGTCCGGTTCGAGCACCATGACCGAGCACAGGGCGAGCAGCTGCTTCTGTCCTCCCGACAGGTGGTGCGCGGGGTGGTCGGCGTGCCCGGCCAGGCCGTACCGGCTGAGCACGTCGTGCACGCGCCGCTCGACCTCCTCGCGCGCCAGGCCCTTGCGGCGCAGGGAGAAGCCCACGTCCTCGGCCACCGTGGGCATCACGATCTGCGCGTCCGGGTCGGTGAACAGGAACCCGACGCCCCGCCTGATCTTGGCGGCCTGGCGGCGGGTGTCGAGGCCGAGCACGGTGACGCTGCCCGAGGTCGGCAGGGCCAGGCCGTTGATCAGGCGGGCGAAGGTGCTCTTGCCCGAGCCGTTGGCGCCGACCACGCCGATCCGCCGCTCGGGCAGGGCGGCGGTGACGCCGTTGAGGACGTCGCGGGCGCCGAGGCGTACGTGCACGTCGGCGAACTCGATCACGCCCGCGCTCCGTCCCGGCCTGGGCCGACCACTTCGAAAAGGGCTGCCACGCCGAGCCCGCCGCCCACCGCGGCCGCCGCCAGGCCCAGCGTCCCCGGCGGGGCGCCCCCGCGCACGAGGCGGCTGAACAGCCGGGTCACCACGACCGCGCCGGTCGCCCCCCACGGATGCCCCAGGGCCAGCGCACCGCCGTCGGCGCACACCCGATCGTCGTCCAGGGCGTCGATCCCGAGCGCGTCGGTGACGGCCAGCACCTGCGCCGCGAACGCCTCCACGATCTCCACCGCCGCGACCCGTTCCAACTCCACCCCCGCACGCGCCAGCACCCGCCGCACCGCCGGCACCGGGCCCCATCCGGGCAGCTCAGGGTCGCACCCGACGACGGACCCGGCCACCAGCCGCATCCCCGGCAGTCCCGCGCGCAGCCGCTCGGGCACGATGGCCACGGCCGCGGCGCCGTCGCTGACCGGGGAGGAATTACCGGCCGTCACTGTACCGTCCGCCACGAACGCCGCGGGCAGCCGGGCCAGCGACGCCGCCCGCAGCGGCCGGGGCCGCTGGTCGTCGCAGCGCCCGCCGATCGGGACGATCTCCTCCTTGAACCGGCCCGCCTCGCGGGCGGCCAGCGCCCTGGCATGGCTGCGGCAGGCGTAGGCGTCCTGGCGCGCCCGGCTGACGCCACGCGCCGCCGCCAGCGCCTCGGCGGCCGGCCCCATGTCGGGGTCGGGCCGGCCGTGCGGGGCGAAGGGCGCCCTGGGGTACGGCTCCGTCGCGCCCCGATGCGTACGCAGCGGCGCGGTCGAGGCGCTCTCCGCCCCTCCCGCGATCACCAGGTCCATCTCCCCCGCCCGCACGGCCTGACCGGCCACCAGGATCGCGGCCAGCCCGCTGCCGCACTGCCGGTCCACCGTCAGGCCGGGCACCTCGTGCCCCAGGCCCGCAGCCAGGGCCGACACCCTGGCCACGTTCCCGCCGGGCCCCATGCAGTTGCCCAGCACCACGTCGTCCACCCGCCGCCCGGCCAGCTCGCGCGCCACGGCGGCGATCACGGGCGCGGCCAGCCGATCGACCGTCAGGTCCTTGAACGCGTGCCCGGCGGTCCCGATGGGGGTGCGCCGGGCGGCCACGACGACGGGCTGGTGGCGCAGGTCGGAGTCGCGCATGTCAGATCAGCCGCCGGATGTCGGGGTCGCCGCCCGCCAGCCGGGCCGCGACCAGGGCGCGGGCGGGCTTGCCCGCCTGGGTGCGCGGCAGGCTGGGCACCGCGTACCAGCGGCGTGGCCGCTGGGCCTCGTCCAGGCCGCCCCTGGCCGTCGCCTCGAGCAGCGCGCGTGGCGGCGGCGTGGCGCACTCCGCCTCGATGACCGCCGTGACCACGGCACCCAGCGACGGATGCGGCGAGCCGATCACGACGATGTCCCCCACGCCGGGCACCTTCCTGAGCACCTCCTCGACGTCCTCGGGCACGACGGTGGCGCCCCCGGTCTGGATCGCGCCGTCACCCCGGCCGCGTACCCGCAGCATCTCTCCTACCCGGTACGGCTCCGCCACGTCTCCCACGCTCGCCCAACCGTCAGCGTCCCGGCGCAACGGGCCCGCTGCGTCGCCCAGATATCCCTCGGCCAGCCACGGCGAACGCGCCCACACCTCGCCGAGCCCGCGAGCCCGCCTGACCTCGATCTCGACGCCCGGAAAAGGGCGCAACCCGCCCCCGTCGGCGTTCACCGCCACGAACGACAGCTCCGTCGCCCCGTAATAGGACACGACCCGGATCCCCGCCCGGACGGCCGCCGCCCGCGTGCCGGGGTCGAGGGCAGCACCGCCGACGACGGCCACGCGCAGCGCCCCCGGGTGCTCCAGCAGGTCAGGCAGCCGGTGCGGCACCAGGTGCACGACCGTGGCCCTGTCCAGCAGGCCGGGCAGGGCGCGGGAGGGCCGGCGGCCGGGAAGGAGGGCCGTCGCCCCGGTGGCCAGGGTGTGGACGGCGGCGAAGGCGTACAGGCTGGAGACGAGGGGACCCGGGATCAGCACGACGTCGTCCGGGCCGATCCCGGCCAGCTCGCCGAGGTGCGGGAACGACTCCGTCCACGACGCGCGGGTGCGTACGACGGCGCGCGGCCGGCCGGTGCTGCCCGAGCTGAAACACGCCCACGCCCGATCCCCGGGCTCCGGATCGTGCCGGACCGCCGGACCCGCCGCCCCGGGCAGCGGCGCGTCCACGTAGCAGCCGGGCCCGGCCGCCGCGGTGACGCTCGACCACCGCTCCCGCCCCCAGGCGGGGTCGCCCACCAGCGGCGTCGCGCCCGCCAGGTCGGCGGCGAGGACGGCGGTGAGCAGCTCGACGGGGTCCGCCAGGCCGATCGCGACCAGTGCGCCCGGGCCGATCCCGCGGCCGAGCAGGTGGCGGGCGGCGCCGTGGATCCGTTCGGCGAACCGGGCGTAGGTGAGCTCGCCCTGGGGGCCGCACACCGCCGGGCGCGAAGGGCGCTCGGCGGCGTGCCGCATCACGTGTTGTGCTACGGGCATCGAGCGGTCAACGCCCTTCGCCGGAGCGCAGCCGTTCGCGGTGCACGGCCGGGACCGCGTCCGGGTAGGCCCGCTGCGTGCCCCTGGCCACGACGGACGCCAGCAGCACCTTGATCAGGTCGCCGGGCAGGAAGACGAGGCTGGACACCGCCGTCGCGCCCAGGGACACCCCCGTGACGAGCGACTGGACGGGGATGCCGAACAGGTAGATCACCCCGATCCCGCCCACCAGGCACGCCACCATCAGCGGGAAGATCCCCGGGTTGCGGCCCGCGCGCTCGACGAGCCAGCCGGTCACCGCCGCGCCGGGGATCCAGCCGATCAGGTATCCGGCCGACGGCAGGGCGAACACGCCGAGGCCGCCGCGCCCGCCCGCCAGCAGCGGCAGGCCGGCCGCGACGAGCACGAGCAGCACCACCACGGCCAGCGCGGCCCGCCACGTGCCGAGGATCGCCCCCGCCAGCATCACGCCCAGCGTCTGGAGCGTGATCGGGACCGCGTTGCCGAACAGGTTGAGCGAGCCGGGCACGCCCAGCACCGCGATCAGCGCCGCGAACACGGCCACCCGCGCCAGGTCGCCCGTGGGGAACCCGCGCCGCTTCGATGCATCCATCATGGGGTCGATCCCACACCAGATCCGCACGCTTCAGGCATGGAGAGATCCCACAACTTTCCGGGTGTTCCTCTGCGACCGATCGATACCCTCTCCACAACTGCGGCTCCACAACTCCCAGTCAGGCCGCCAGGCGGAGGGCCCGGGCCACGTCGGAGGCGGACGAGGAGGTCTCCGTCGAGGAGTAGCCGCCGCGCAGGGAGGCGTCCAGGTCCTTCAGGCCGTTGCCGCTGAGCGTGATCACGATCCGCAGGCCCGGCTCCAGCAGGCCCCGCTCGTGCCGGTCGATCAGGCCCGCGACCCCGGCCGCCGACGCGGGCTCGGCGAAGACGCCGTCGCGGCGGGCCAGCAACCGGTACGCGGCGAAGATCTGCTCGTCGGTCACCGCCTCGATCAGCCCGCCGGACTCGTCGCGGGCGGCCACGGCGCCGTCCCAGGTGGCCGGGTTGCCCACGCTGATGGCGGTGGCCGCCGTCTGCGGAGCCGGCACGGGAGCGCCGTGGACGAGCGGGGCCGCCCCGGCCGCCTGGAAGCCCCACATGCGCGGCAGCCGGCCGACCAGGCCCGCGCCGTGGTAGTTGCGGTAGCCGCCCCAGGTGGCGGTGATGTTGCCGCCGTTGCCGACCGGCAGGCAGTGCACGTCGGGGGCCTCGCCGAGGGCGTCCACGATCTCGTAGGCGACCGTGCGCTGCCCGGCCAGGCGCAGCTCGTTGCCGACCGAGTTGACCAGCGCGATCGGGTGGTGGGCGGCCAGCTCGCGGGCCACGCGCAGGCAGTCGTCGAAGTTGCCGTCGATCTCGACGATCTCGGCGCCGTAGCGTACGGCCTGGCTCAGCTTGCCGAGCGCGATCCGTCCCTTGGGAACCAGCACGGCGGCCGTCACCCCGGCGCGGGCGGCGTAGGCGGCGGCCGAGGCGCTGGTGTTGCCGGTGGAGGCGCAGATGACGGCCTGCGCGCCGGCCTCGGCGGCCTTGCTGATCGCCACCGTCATCCCGCGGTCCTTGAACGAGCCCGTCGGGTTGGCGCCCTCGACCTTCAGCCAGACCTCGCACCCGGTGAGCTCCGACAGGTGCGCGGAGCGCAGGAGCGGCGTGTTGCCCTCGTTGAGCGAGATGGAGGGGGTGTCGGCGGTGACCGGCAGCCAGCGCCGGTAGTCGCTGTCGATCAGGCCATGCCAGGTTCTCATACCCGGAACCGTAACATTCGTTTCGTAAGGATGGGTAGCCGGGCATGATGTAACATTTGTCATTGTGGAGAACGATCCGGTGGCCGGCCGCCTCAGCGCCGTCTATCCCGAGCTGCCGCCCGGGGAGCGGGCGATCGTGCGGGTGCTGCTCGACGACTATCCGTTCGCGGCGCTGGGCTCGCTGCGGGCGCTGGCCGAGCGCGCCGGGGTGAGCCCGCCCACGGCGTCGCGGCTGTTCGACCGGCTGGGGTACGGCGGGTTCGCCGACTTCCAGGCCGCGGTGCGTGACGGGGCGCGGGACCGGTCGCGGCTGCTGGAGTTCGTCACGCGGGCGCCCGACGCCCCCGCCACCAGTCCCGAGCTGCGGCAGGCCGCCGAGGACCTGCGCGCGGGGCTGGACGGCACGCTCGCCGCCGCCACGGACCCGCTCCTCGACGCGTCCGCGGCCCTGCTCGCCGAGGCCAGGACGGTGTGGGCGCTGGGCGGGCCGCTGAGCGAGCTGGCCGCGGAATATCTGATCCGCCAGCTGGCCAGCCTGCGGCCCGGCGCGCACCGGGTGCCCGACTCCGCGCAGGCCCGGGCGCGTACCGTGCTGGATCTGAAGGGGTCCGACGTGGTGGTGGCGTACGACTTCCGGCGCTACTCCTCCGGCACCGCCCGCTTCGCCAAAGCCGCGCGCGCCCGGGGCGCGCGGCTGGTGCTCGTCACCGACGCGTGGGAGTCGCCGCTGGCCGCGGAAGCGGAGGTGCTGATCAGGCTGCCGCGCGAGGCCGCCGGGCCGATCGCGCCGCTCGCCCACGAGATCGCCGTCACCGAGCTGCTGCTCGTCGCCACGGCCGCCCGCCTGGCGCCCGCCGAGCGGCTGGCCGACCTCGACGCGCTCACCCAGACGCTGTGAGGCGCTTGTAGAAGAAGCTGCAATCCTGGAGCGTGCCGTCAGGGGATCCGGCGTAGTCGGGGACGATGCCGTAGCGGGTCCAGCCGCCGGTGAGGTAGACGTGCTCGGCGGTGCTGCCGGTCTCGGTGTCCAGGATCAGCAGGTTTGCCCCGGCGTCGAGGGCGGCCTGCTCGGCGGTGGCCAGCAGGGCGCGTGACAGGCCCCGGCCCCGGGCGTCGCGGTGGACCATCAGCTTGACGATCTCGGCGCGGTGGCGGGCGTTCGGCTTGCTCACCAGGGCCAGGCTGATGGTGCCGGTGACGGAGCTCCCCTCGCGGCTCACCCACACCAGGAGGCGGCCGTCGGCCACCGCCGGAGCCTGGGCGCGCCACCAGGCGGCGGCCTCCTCGTGGCCGAACGGTGCCAGGAAGCCCACGGACGCGCCGCCGTCCACGGCGTCGACCAGCAGGCCCGCCAGCTCCTTGACGTCGGCGTCGAAGTCGTCGGCGGTCAGGCGCTCGATGGCGTGCATGAAATTCCTCATCTCGAGGTCCTTCGGGGAGGAAGAGGCGCCTGCCGGTGGCGGCGGCCCTGGTGGGCGGGGTGAGCCGGGCGGGTGGGTGTCATGGGAGGACCACCAGGAGGGCGTACCGGACCGGGTCGGGGCCGGGGCAGCGGAAGCGGGACGGCCCCCACAGGCGGAAGCGCAGGCAGTCGCCCGGCTCCACGGTGTGCGTGTGACCGTTGGCGGTGATCTCCACGACTCCCTCCAGCACCCAGATGTGCTGCTCGAGCCCGGGCACCGGTGGCGCGTCGTACGAGATGTCCGCCCCCGGCCGCAGCCTGCCCTCCACGACCTCGCCCCGCATCCCGGGGTGGGGCGGCGACACCGAACGCCGGACGAACCCGGACTCCTGATCCCGGAACACCGCCTGCGCCCCCGCCCGTACGAGCTGCGGCGGCTCGGACTCCACCTCGGCCAGCAGCCGCGACATCGTGCGCCCGTAGACGGCGCACAGCCTGCCCAGCAGGGCGGCGGTCGGGCTGATCTCGCCCCGCTCGAGCCGCGACAGCGTCGAGCGGCTGATCCCCGACCGGCTCGCCAGCTCCTCCAGCGACCAGCCCTGCTCGACGCGCAGCTCCGCGAGCCGTCCGGCGAGCCGGACCTCGACCTCCTCCATCTGTCTCACATAAGAGAATATATCCCAAATCTGAGATCAGCGGCGACGGCGGACCTTGATGTCACGCATGTCGGTCACCGCGAGCTGCAGGATCTCGTGCGGATGCCCGTGCGCCTCCAGCGCCGCCATCGCCCCCAGTGCCGCCTCGTCCTCGCCGTCGTCGGGCCCGGCGGGCACCTGGCAGCGGAAGGTGAACGCCGTGACGCTCGCGTCATGGGTGAAGGTCCCGGCCTCGGTGTACGCCGCATCGCTCACCGCCAGCACGGCGGCCCGCCCGGCGTCGTCGAGCTCCTTGAACTTGCCCCTGATCGTCACCCTGAACACGGTCATCCCTTTCGTACGGCATAGGCCAGGACACGCTCGCCCAGCAGCCCTTCTGCGACATCCATCAGCTCCAGCACGGCGGCGGCGATGGCATCGGGCGACTCGGCCGCGACCGTCCGCCGGCCGATCTCGGCGTAGACCAGCGCGTGCAGGCACCCGATGTGCCAGGCCGCCACGCGCGGCAGCGGATCGCCCTCGGCCGCCCCGGTCTCCTCGGCCAGCACGACGGCCAGCTCGTCGGTCATCCGGCGGCCGAGGTCCTCCAGCCGGGCGGCCAGCGTGGGCGCGGCCCGCATCATCTCCAGCACCGGCCCGAACCCCTTTGTCAGCCCCACCCGGCGCTCGCGCCCGCGCACCTCCTCGCGCAGCCGCGCCAGCACCGCCCCGGCCGCCGACTGACCGGGCGGGCGCGCCCGCACGATGTCGGCCAGCCGGTGCGGCGAGGCCTCCTCCGGCGGCAGGACGAGGTCCTCCTTGGCCGGGAAGTAGTTGTAGACGGTGTTCACCGACACCTCGGCGGCCGCCGCGACCTCGGCGATCGTGACGTGCTCGAAGCCGCGCTCCACGAACAGGCCGATGGCCACGTCGCCGATGCGCTGCCGCGTCTGCCGCTTCTTCCGCTCCCGGAGCCCCTCCGCCATGCTTGGAGTCTACTCCAAATTTAGAGTCCATTGCAGTTTTCTGCGGGCGATGGACAGCGCCGCGCGCGACATGATCACATTGGGCTCCCTACTTGCCCAAGTGTTCGGAGTGACCCATGGTCAAGCGCAAGTTCATCCGGGTTTTAGCCCTTGCCGCCCTCTTTCTGAGCGTGACCGCTCCCGGTGCTGTGGCCGACGACAAGCCCGCCGACCCGACATATCCGGGACCGGTCTACAAGACGGTCACCGATCGGAACGGCCTGCTCTCGCTCCAGACTTTCGGCCGTCCCGACGGCAAGGACATGGTCTTCCGGATCTCCGGCAGCGTGTACGCCAACATCGAGGGCAACAGCCTGGACCCGGCGATGCGGCACGGCCAGAAGCTGTTCAACATCGAGGGTTACAACATCAGGCGGCTGTACCGGGTGCCGGACACGACGCAGCTCTACCAGCTCTCCCGTGAGATCGTCTTCTACACCGACCCAGCCGACCCCACGCGGATCCTGCGGGAATGGAAGAACCCGATCGACCAGAAGACCTATCCGGTCATCCCCATCAACAACGACGCGGTTAACTTCGGCCCGTTCAACATCACCTCCTCCTACGTGGGCCCGGCGGTGACCCAGTTGCATGATGAGAACGTGTGGACCAGTGACATCCCGGTACGCGCCGACTTCGGCACCGCGCTCGGCGAGCGGTTCGGCCTGGTGGGCGGCGTGTACGCGGCCCAGGAGATGTTCGACTTCTCCGTGGACGAGCGCGAGGTGGCCGCCAGGACCGTCGCGGGCACCGTCCCCTCCGGGGCCATGAAGACGAAGATCAGCTGGGCGCGTACGAGCCCGTGGACGCCGTTCATGTGCCTGGCCGAGAGCGACGTACGCGGCCAGCTCACCTACCACGCCCGCAGCTGGTCGCTGAACTCCTACGCCGAGATCGAGCCCTGGCTGCGCGCCGAGGTCGAGGCGAACCACCCGCTCTTCAAGGCCGCCCCCACCGCGCCCGGCGCCAGCGAGAACTCCTGGAGCTCCTTCTACAACAAGCAGCTCGGCAAGGGCGCCACCACCTGGTCGGCCTGGTGCGCGGCCAACGGGCACTCATGACCGCCTGCACGGCCCTGGCTCTCCAGATGGAGACCAGGGCCGTCAACGCCGCCGCCGACCCGAGGGCCGCCATCCGCGCCGCCATCGAGCGGATCGCCGAGCAGGTCGGCGGTAGCAAGGCGTGGCTCGGTCGCGATCTGCGCCTGGTGGTGCTGCCCGAGTACGTGCTGACCGGCTTCCCGATGCGCGAGAGCTTCGCCGAGTGGCGCGACAGGGCCGCGCTCGACCCCGGCGGCCCGGAGTACGAGGCGCTGGCCGGGATCGCCGCCCGGCACGACGTCTACCTGTGCGTGAACGCCTACGAGCGCGACGAGCACTTCCCCGAGCTGTACTTCCAGGCGTCGGTGATCCTCTCTCCGCAGGGTGTGCCGGTCCTGCGCTACCGCAGGCTGCACTCGATGTTCACGCCGAGCCCGTACGACGTCTGGGAGCGCTACCTGGAGGTCTACGGCATCGACGGGGTGCTGCCGGTGGCCCGCACCGAGATCGGCAACCTGGCGGTGCTGGCCTCGGAGGAGATCCTCATGCCCGAGCTGGCCCGCGCGCTGGCCCTGCGCGGCGCCGAGGTCTTCTGCCACCCCACGTCCGAGGCCTCCTCACCGGCGCTGACCCCGAAGGCGATCGCCCGCCGCGCCAGGGCCGTCGAGAACCTCGCCTACGTGGTCTCCGCCAACAGCGGCGGCCTGAGGGGCATCCCGATCCCCGGCGACTCCACCAACGGCGGCTCGGAGGTGCTCGACCACCAGGGACGCGTGCTCGCGCAGGCGGGCGCGGGCGAGTCGCTGGTGGCCGCCGCCGAGCTGGACGTGGGCGCGCTGCGCCGGCTGCGCCGGCGGCCCGGCATGGGCAACCTGCCGAGCAGGGTGAAGACCGGGCTGTGGGCCGAGGAGTACGCCAGGCACGACGGGGAGCGGCCCGGCGGGCTGTCGCAGGGCGCGCGCGATCGGGCCTGGTTCGCCGCCCGGCAGCTCGAGGCGATCGAGCGCCTGTACGGCCCCGGCGACTAACCGGGTTGGGAAACGGGTTCGGGGACGACCATGGAGGCCACGTCCACCTTGGACTTCAGGTAGCCGAACTCGTACATCAGGTCGGCCACCCGCTGGATCCGCTTGGGGTTGAGGGAGGTCGGGAAGGTGCCCATCGCCATGGTCATCACCGCCTGCTTGGGCGTCTGCGTGTAGAGCGGGACGACCTCGGCCAGCTCGGCGCGGTTGGTGGCGGCCAGGCGCTGAGCCTTCGCGACCGCGCGCTGGAAGGCGGCGGCGGTCTTGGGGTGCTTGCTCACCCACTCCGCCGTGCCGGCCCAGCCGTCGATCGGCAGCGCGTCGGTCGGGCCGGTGTTGGTGTCGAGCAGCAGCCGGGCGCCCGCCTGCTGGGCGGCCGACAGGAACGGCTCCACCATCCAGGCCGCGTCCACCTTCTCGCTCGTCAGCGCGCCCAGCTGCGCCTGGAAATCGATGGCGACGAACTTCACCTGTTTCGGCGTTACTTCATGCGCCTTCAAATGGGCGCTCATGGACATGGTGCCCAGGTTGTTCAGGGAGTTGACCGCGATCGTCTTGTCCTTGAGGTCTTTGGGGGTCTGCAGCGGGGAATCCTTGCGTACCACGACGCCGGCGATGCCGGGCGCGCCCTGCAAACTGTCTGAAAGGATCTTCAATTTGGCGGCGCCGCTGTCCTGGATGTTGATCAGGGAGACGTAGCTGCCCTTGAATATGTCGATGCTGCCGTTGAGAATCTTCGGCATGACCGGCTGCGGAGCCTGGATGATCTCCGTCTTGATGGTCAGGCCCTCGGCTTTGAAGAAGCCCTTGCGATCGGCGATGAACACCGGCGCCGAGGAGGGGGTGGGGCTGACGCCGATGGTCAGCGTGGTCTTCTCCAACTCGCCCGGAGCGGCCGGGTTCGCCACGGAGCCACTGCCGCCGCCGCACCCGGCGAGGGCTGCGGCGGCCAGTAACGCCAGGAACGCCCGAAAAGCAGAACCGGATTCCATTGAGGGTTTCTCCTTGGCGAGTCCACGCATCCGAAAGGCCGCCGGTGATCGTACAGCAGGATCTGCGGCAATTGCCATGAAATGTCATGAGTCATGACTCGGCGGATCATTACGGGTTGTCCAAAAGTGTCCTATTTCTGGCGACCTTGGACAGAGAGGCGGGATTCCAGGTCAATCAGCCATTCCAATGGAAGTCACGGTCTTTGTAAGGTTGGCCTACCTCGTCGGTGTGTGCTCAAATTGCTCTTCGTCTCAGGGCGCGCGTCTCGCGCCTCGCATGCCGGCGTGCGTTTAGGCGACAGAGTGGGGAGCCAGTGACGAAGCAACCGACCGCGCGCGGCCCTCGCCCCCGATTAGCGCACGTCCGCAGGAGGCAGAAGCGGCGGCTGCGCCTGCGGGACTGGCGGGTGCGGGCGCGCCTCGTCGCCCTGATCCTCATCCCCACCGGGGTGGGCGTCATACTCGGCGCCCAGCAGGTGATCACCTCGTGGGCCGCGGCGGGCCAGTACCAGCGCGTGCTGGAGAAGGCCGAGCTGGGCGACGCCGTCATCGAGCTGACCCACCAGCTCGCCCGCGAGCGGGACCTCGCGGTCTTCTTCGTGGCCGCCGGCCGTTCGGCCACGCGCGCGGAGCCGCTGCGCCGGCAGTTCGCCCCCGTCGACGAGGCGGTCGCCGCCGTACGCGCGAAGGCCCAGGTGATCACCCCCGACCACGGGGAGAGCGCCTGGACCATCACCCAGCAGATGATCAGCCGCCTGCCGGAGATCCCCGCGACCCGCGGCATCGTGCAGTCCACCCAGTTGCTCGCGCTGCCCGCGCTGACCAAGTACTCCCAGATCATCAACGCCTTCCAGCAGTTCCACGACCAGATCGCCCAGGGCGGCGACCAGGAGGCCCTGGGCAACAGCGTCCGCGCGCTGTCGGCCCTGTCCAAGGCGCACGACGCCGCCTCGCAGCAGCGCGGCCTGCTCGCCGCGGTGGCCTCGGCGGGCCGCTTCCAGAGCGGCGAGCTCGAACGTTTCATGGCCGCACGCGCCCAGCAGGAGAGCGAGATCGCCGTGTTCAGGTCGGTGGCCACGCTGGACCAGCTGCAGACCTACGACGACACCGTCACCGGCACGCTGGTGGACCGCGCCGAGGTGATCAGGCTGCGCGCGCTGGCCCAGGTCACCGAGGGTGGCCGGGTCGATCTCGACCCGGACCGCAAGGACGACGCCGAGCGCTGGTTCGAGGCGATCAGCGGCACCGTGGACGGCATGTGGACCGTCCAGCGGCGGCTCGGCGAGTCGATCAACGTGCAGAGCCGCACGCTGCAGGACTCCGCGCGCCGCGACGCGCTGCTGGCCGCCACCTACAGCCTCCTGCTGCTGCTCGCGGTCCTGATGGTGACCGCCATCATGGCCCAGTCACTGGTCAGGCCGCTGCGCCGGCTGCGCACCGAGGCCCTGCACATCGCCGGGGTACGCCTGCCGCAGACCGTACGCTCGCTCCACGAGACCGGCGACGAGACCACCAGGGCCATCCCACCCATCGGGGTCGACTCCCTGGACGAGGTCGGCGAGGTCGCGCGGGCCTTCGACGAGGTCCACCGCGAGGCCGTCCGGCTGGCCGGCGAGGAGTCCAGGCTGCGCGCCAACGTCAACGCCATGTTCGTCAGCCTCTCCAGGCGCAGCCAGACCCTGGTGCAGCGGCAGATCAAGCTCATCGACGGGCTGGAGCGGGGCGAGCAGGACGAGCAGCGGCTGGCCAGCCTGTTCACGCTCGACCACCTGGCCACGCGCATGCGGCGCAACAACGAGAACCTGCTGCTCCTGGCCGGTCAGGAGCCTCCCAGGCGCTGGAACAAGCCGGTCAGCGTGGCCGACGTCGTACGCGCCTGCCTGTCGGAGGTGGAGAACTACGAGCGGGTCACGCCCCGGGTCGCCACCCGCAGCGCCGTCTCGGGGCAGGCGGTCAACGACATCATCCACCTGCTGGCCGAGCTGGTGGAGAACGCGCTGTCGTTCTCGCCCCAGACCACGCCCGTCGTCGTCACCGCCGCCGCCATCGAGGGCGGCGGCGCCGTCCTGTCCATCTCCGACAGCGGTATCGGCATGGTCCCCGACGAGCTCGCGCAGGCCAACGAGCGCCTGGCCCACGTGCCCACGGTGGACGTGTCGGTCTCGCGGCGCATGGGGCTGTTCGTGGTCGCCCGGCTGGCCCATCGCCACGGCATCCGGGTGCAGCTGCACCTCAACGACTCCAAGGGCCTGACCGCCACGGTGTTCCTGCCGGAGGCGCTGCTGCAGGCGCCCGCCCAGCCGACGCCCGCGGCCTCCTTCGGGCGGCCGTTCGACATCTCCGACTCCTGGGCCACCAATCCCCCGCCCGTGGTCCCGCCCCCGCGGCCGTACTCGCCGGCCATGGGCACTGGTTCGGCCGACTGGCCGTCGTTCGCCACCGATCCCGCGCCCGACCAGCCCTCAACGGGCTGGTCGGCGCCCTCCATCTGGCCGGGCATGTTCGACACGCCCGGGGCCAGGGCGCGCTTCGACCTCCTGCGCGGCGGCCCGGGCCCGCTCCCGGAAGGCCCGGCGCTCGGTGGCCCGGTCCCACAAGGCCCTGCCTTCGGTGGCGCGGTGCCGGCCCCGGACGGCAACGTCCCCGCCAGGGTGATCCCCATGGACCCGCTCGGCACGGGGCTGAGCGTCGCGTCCGTCCCCGACGACGGCTACCTGCCGATCTTCGCGGCGGTGAAGTCGGCCTGGTTCAACCACGACACCTCCGACGGCGCCTGGAGCTCCGCCCAGGCCGACGCCGGCTGGAGCGCGGCCGAGGCCGCCGCCAGCCCGGCCAACGACGGCACCACCGCCTCGGGCCTGCCCAAACGCGTGCCCAAGGCCAATCTGGTGCCCGGCAGCGCCGACACCCCCTCGGTGCCCAAGGGCGTCGCCCCCATCCCGCAGATCTCGCCCGAGCAGGTACGCGACCGCATGGCCAGCTACCAGCAGGGGTTCCGAGCGGCCCGCGACGACATCTGCATGCGCAGCATCCCTCCCTTCGATGCAGGGAGCACGACCCGCGAGGAAGGCCCATGACCCGCAGCAGCAATCTCGACTGGCTGATCACCGACTTCGTCCGGTCGGTTCCCGGCGTCGCCCACGCGGCGGTCGTCTCCTCCGACGGACTCCCGCTCGCCGTCTCGGCCGGTTTCCCGCCTGAACGCGCCGAGCAACTGGCCGCCGTCGCCTCGGGGCTGACCAGCCTGACGCAGGGCGCGGCCACGCTGTTCGAGGGCGGGCCGGTCATCCAGTCCGCCATCGAGATGCAGCGCGGGCTCATGGTGAACGTGTCCATCAGCGACGGCTCCTGCCTGACCGTGCTGGCCGCCCCGGATTGCGACATGGGCGTGGTGGCCTACCAGATGACGCTTCTGGCCGACCGGGCCGGGCAGGTGCTCACGCCCGCCCTTCGCGCCCGGCAGCCCTGGTGAGCGCGCATGACCGACCCGCCCTGGGGCGGCGGCTGGCGGCCGCCGCCCGACCCCGACGAGCAGGACCCGGATTCGCCGGTCCGGCCGTACGCCGTCACCGGCGGGCGCACCGCGCCGCGCATCAAGCTGGCGATGGAGGCCCTGGTCTGCTCCGCCGACGCGCCGCCGCACACCTTCGCCCTGATCACGCCCGAGTACGCCGCCATCAGCGAGCTGTGCCGGCAGGTCCGCTCGGTGGCCGAGGTGGCGGCGGTGCTGCAGATCCCGCTCGGGGTGGCCCGCGTGCTGATCGCCGACATGGCGGCCGAGGGCCTGCTGCACCTGTACCACCCGCGCCTGCCCGGCGGACGGCCGGAGGCCGGCCTGCTGGAACGGGTGCTCAGCGGGCTGCAGCGGCTCTGAACCCGGCGTCCGCGGGCTGACCGGGTCGCCGACTATCCGGGTATATATTCGAATATTGGGGCGGCCCGTGCGGCCTCCTCGCCAAGGCGTCCTGAGAGCCATCCCGCGAGCCGGGGTGGTCCGGCCGGCGGTGACGTCTGCCCCGCCTGGCAGCGGGGTCCGCGCCAAGGCGTCCCGCCGGCCGCGCACTGGGCGCCCTCCCGGCGGAAATTCGGCCACATCGCCGCCAGATGGCGCCCGCACGGGGGTGGGTGCCACCCTCGGGGGCGTAGTCGGTCCCGCGACCCGTTCTCAGCGGGCGGGCGGGACGAACTCGGGCTGGTCGATCACGCGCAGCCAGCTTCCGTCCGGCTGGCGGCGTACGACCTGTGCCCGCGCCCCGGCCCCGTCCCTCGGCGGGGTGGAGGTGAGCGCGATGTCACCGTGGACCAGGGTCGGCAGCGGCTGTTCGGGCTCGAAGTGCGGCCGCCCGGCCAGCACCTTCTCCCACAGCTCACGGATCGCCTCCCGGCCCACGGTCTGGCTGCCCGGCGGGTAGGCCAGCACCGCGTCCTCCTCGTACAGCGCCGCCACCCCGGCCGCGTCACCGGCGTTGGAGCGCTCGACGAACAGGCGGGTGATGTCCTCCGGCCGCATGGCCTTCTCATATTCCGTCATGGCTCCAGCCTGCCCGCGCTCGTTCCAGAAGTCCAACAGATGGTTCTCATGGAAGCTAGAATCTCCAGTTATGGAACTGAGGCAGCTGGAGTACTTCGTCGCGGTCGCCGAGGAGCAGAACTTCACCCGGGCCGCCGAGCGGGTGCACATCAGCCAGTCCGGCGTCAGCGCCCAGATCCGCCAGCTCGAGCGGGAGCTCGGCGCCGAGCTGTTCGACCGCTCGGGCCGCACCGCCACGCTGACCGTCGCGGGCCGGGCGGCGCTCGATCACGCCCGGGCCGCGCTCGCGGCGGCGGGGGCGGTCAGCGAGGCGGTGGGCGAGGTGACCGACCTGATCCGGGGGCGGCTCACGATCGGGATGGTGATCGGCTGCACGGTCACGCCGCTGTTCGACGCGCTGGCCGCCTTCCACCGGGCGCATCCCGGCGTGGAGCTCTCCCTGCTGGAGGACAACTCGGACCGGCTCATCGACGGGGTCCGCGCCGGCACGATCGACCTGGCCCTCGTGGGCACGGCCACCGACGCCCTCGACGGGCTGGAGGCGCTCACGATCATCAGCGAGCGCCTCGTCGTGGCCGTCCCGCCCGGCCACCCCCTGGCCGAGCTCCCCCAGGTCGGCCTGCGCGACCTGGAGGCGTACCCGATCGCGTGCATGCCGCCCGGCACGGGGCTGCGCGCCGTGTTCGACCAGGCCTGCGCCGCGCGGGGCCGCAGGCCCGTGATCGCTCTGCAGGCCAGCGCCGCCGACGCCATCGCCGATCTCGCCGCCCGCGGCGTCGCCGTCGGCGTCCTCAGCGACTCCATGGCCGCCCGCCACCCCGACCGGCTCGTCGCCCGCCCCATCGCCGACGCCGAGGCGCCCGCCCTGCTGGCGCTGGTCTGGCGCACCGGCCACGGCCCGGCCGTGCGGGAGCTCCTGGCCCGCGGCCGCCAGGCCTTCGCGGTCAGCCCCTAAAACTCGCTGAAGAGACGCAGGGCACCCTTGACGCCCTCCGGGGAGAAGAGGGCGTCGAGGCCGTCCGTGGCGAAGCGGGCCAGGCGCGCCGCACGGGGGAACATGGCGCTCTCGTAGGCGCGGACCGCCGCGTCCACGTCGGACTCGCCGGCCAGGGCGTCGGCCAGCTCGGCGCCCTCGAGCATGGCGAGGTTGGCGCCCACGCCCAGCGGCGGCATCAGGTGGGCGGCATCGCCCAGCAGCGTGCGGCCCGGGGTGTGCGGCCAGGAATGGCCGACGGGCAGCGTGAACAGCGGGCGGGTCTCGAACGGCTCGTCGGCCTCCAGCAGGAGCGCGCGTACGCTCTCCGCCCAGCCGTCGAACATCGACAGCACCTCGGAGACGGGCCGGCCCTGAGGGCCGCGGTAGGCGGCGTAGACGCGGATGCGGCCGTTGCTGTTGCGCTGGGCGACCACGGCCTTGTTGGGACCGTAGGCCGACATGCTGCCGTTGCCGACCAGGCGCGCCAGCTCGGGGTGGCGGGCCTCCTCGAAGCCGGTCTCGACGTGGCTGACGCCGGTGTAGGCGGGCGTCACCTCCGACAGGCTGGAACGCACTCGGGACCAGGCGCCGTCCGCGCCCACGACCAGGTCGAACTCCTCGCTGGAGCCGTCGCGGAAGAGCACGCTCCGCCCGGCGGCCCCCTCCACACCGCGGCCCCAGCGGATGGTGCCGTCGGCGAGCGAGTCGATGAGCAGGCCGCGCAGCTGCCCCCGGTCGATCTCCGGCATGCTCTCGTCGCCGTCGGCGGGCTGCTCGTGGTGGAGCAGGGTCCCGTCCTCGTCGAGGATCCGCCTCTCCTGCCCTTCCCGCCGGGCCAGCGCGCGGAACTCGTCGAGCAGCCCGGCCTTGGCCAGCGCGGTCTGCCCGGAGCCCGTGTGCATGTCGAGGGTGCCGCCTTGGGAGCGGGAATCGGGTGACGGCTCGCGTTCGAAGACGGTGACGGGCAGGCCGTGGAGCTGCAGGACGCGGGCGAGGGTGAGGCCGCCGAGCCCGGCTCCGACGACGGCGATGCGGGGAGAGGTCATGACACGATCCCTTCGATACAGTGTATTGGTCGATACGCTGTATCAACGATAGACGGTGTAGTCTCGTTCCTCAAGGAGGTGAGCCCATGCTCGTCTGGGAGCGGCCCGAGCCGCCGAGCAGGCCCACGCCGAGCCCGCTGAGCAGGGATCGGATCGTGCGCGCGGCCATCGACCTCGCCGACCGCGAGGGGCTCGACGCGGTGTCGCTGCGCAAGGTCGCCGCCGCGCTCGACGCGGGCCCCATGCGCCTGTACGGCTATCTGTCCACCAAGGAAGAGCTGCTGGACCTCATGGTGGACGAGGTCTACGGCGAGATCGTCCCGTCAGAGCCGGCCGGCGACGACTGGCGGGCGGCGCTGCGGGATCTCGCCCGGCGCACCAGGCAGGCGGCGCTGCGCCACGAGTGGTTCGCCGACCTGCTGGGCGGGCGGCCCAATCTCGGGCCCAATGCGCTGGCCTACCTGGAGACCTCCCTGACCGCGCTGAAGGACGTGCCGGTCACCACGATGCTGCAGGTCGCCACCACCGTGAACGCGTACGTGATGGGCGCGGTCCGCCGCGAGATCACCGAGCTGCGGACCGAGCGCGCGAGCGGCCTGGACGAGCAGGAGTGGCGGAGCACCGTCGGCCCGTACCTCACCCGGATGCTGGCCACCGGCCGCTACCCGGCGGTGGCCAGGTTCGTCGCGAGCGACGACGTCCAGCCCGACTTCGACGAAGGTCTCGACTGGGTGCTCGACGGGGTCGCCCCGCACGTCACCGGCGCGCCATGATCCGCATCGCCTGCCGTACGACCTCGGCCTGCGCGGGGGCGAGCCCGTCGAGGAACGGCTCCACCGCCGCCGGGTCCCAGTCGGGCGGGCCGGAGCCGGCCAGCAGGTGCACCGTGCTGTAGTCGGCCAGCGACTCCGCCAGCGGCCCCACCCGCGGATCGTCCGGCGAGGCGTCGGCCAGTTCGTCGAGCCTGCGGTAGAAGTCGTGGCCGCGCGCCGCCATCTCGGGGTCGGCGGCCAGCGCGTCGAACATCGCGAACGCCTGCTTGCGATCGCCGCTCGTCGCCATGCTGTCCATCAGCACCAGCAGATCGCGGTCCCAGGCCGCCGCCTTCGACGCCGGGAGCTCCACCGTGCGCAGGAAGGCCAGCAGGTCGGGCGATGAGGTGTCGTCGGGGCCCAGCGACCCGGTCTCCGCCTGCTTGAGCACCTCGGCCAGCCGCAGGCGGCGCAGCTGGATCTCGTGCTCCTGCCGGGCCAGGTCCGCGTCGATCTCGGTGAGGATCTCGGACAGCTCGCGGGAGCGGTCGTCCGCGATGACGTCCCGCGCCTCCTCCAGGCTCAGCCCGAGCTCCACCAGGCGCCGCACGCGGGCCAGGGCGATGGCGTCGCGCATGCCGTACTCGCGGTAGCCGTTGGCCAGGCGCGCCGGCTCCGGCAGGATGCCTTGCTGGTGGTAGTAGCGCACGGTCCGGGTGGACACCCCGAGCAGCGCGGCAAGCTCTCCGATCCGCATGCTCCGACCATAAATCAATGGCATTCGCCGAGGCGCACCGGCTACTGTCATGTTCGTCCGAAGAACGAAAGGAAAGGCCCGCCATGAGATTCGCAGCCGAACGCCGCTATCGCCGGGGCGCGGCGTGCGGCGGCGCGCTCGTGCTCGCCGGGCGGGCTTCTGGATAATCCCTCTCAAGGATCGTCCAGAGGCCGCCGGGAAAGCATCCGGGCGGCCTTTCTCTTTGGGCTGATGGTGAAAAGGCATCACACCTGCCCTGCAAGCAGGAGTTCAGGTTTCGAGATCCTGTCGGTCCACGAAAGTGCTGGCACGTCCGTAGCCCAATGGCAGAGGCACCGGTCTAAGGAACCGGACGGTGCGGGTTCGAGTCCCGCCGGACGTACGAAAGTAAAAGGCCCCGTTGGTCCAGCGGTCAGGACGCCCGGCTTTCACCCGGGAAATCGCCGGTTCGAGTCCGGTACGGGGTACGGCCGGCCATTCATCGGCCCGATGAACCATTGACCATGCGCGAGCTGGGCACGTTGGGGAGCCCACCCGGCTGTAAACCGGACGCTTCGGCTGTGGCGGTTCGACTCCGTCCTCGCGCACTCCCATCCGGGCGGGTTGACATCCGTCGCGGATCAACGTGTAATGGCCGTCGCGTCGCGTGACGCCGGCCGTGGGGACGGCGGCGGCATGGAGGCGCCGAAACCAAAGGGGATGAGGCCGATGACTTCTCACATCGCTGGGCGTGCCTGAACGCAGCTGACCCGCGCACGTCGTTCCGACGTGCCGTGACGGGTTTCCAGGTCATCGAAAAGACTCATCCCGCTTTGGAGCGAAAACACGCATGCCCATTGACTTCAACCAGCAGATCATCGACGAGTTCCGGGCCAACCGCGGCCAGGTCGGCGGCATGTTCGAGGGAGCCAGGCTGCTCCTTCTGACGACCGTCGGAGCGCGCACGGGCGCGCGCCACACGACGCCGCTCGGCTACCTGCCCGACGGCGAGCGCAACCTGATCATCGCCTCGGCCGGGGGCGCGCCGCGGCACCCTGCCTGGTACCACAATCTGGTCGCCAACCCGCAGGTCGGCGTGGAGGACGGCGTCTTCACCTACCAGGCGAAGGCGGTCGTGCTGGAGGGCGAGGAACGCGACCGCATGTTCGCCCGCGCCGTCGAAGCCGACCCCGGCTGGGGCCGGTACCAGGAGAGCGCGGGCCGCGTCCTGCCCGTGGTCGCGCTCCTCCCGATCTTCGACGGGCCGCCACCGGGCCGCTTGGGCGACGCGCTCAAGCTGGTGCACGACGCCTTCCGCAGGGAGCTGTCCCGCATCCGCACCGAGGTCACCCGGTCGGGGCCGCGCCTTGGCGCGCAGCTGCGCGTCAACTGCCTGACCATGTGCGGCAACCTGCACGAGCACCACGCGCGCGAGGACGGCACCGTCTTCCCCGCGGTGGAGGCGCGTTATCCGGAGCTGGAGCCGGTGATGGCCCGGCTGCGCGCCGAGCACGAGACCGTCCAGCGGCTGCTGGAAGAGCTCCAGGCGCTCCTCCGCGACGACGCCCTCTCCCCCGGCACGTTGCTGGAGGAGGTCGACCGGCTCACCCGGGAGGTCGAGGCGCACCTCGACTACGAGGAGGAATACCTCGTGCCGCTGCTGAACGGCTGATCCCGCACTACGGGCGCGAGGTCCGCGGCTCCCAGTGGGCGATGCGGACCTCGCGCAGCCACGCTTCGACCGTCGCGGCATCGGGCTGGTCGGGCAGCGGCGTACGCACGGTGTCGAACGCCTCCTCGGTGGCCGCCAGGAGGGCTTGGGCCTCCTCGAAGCTGCCGGCGGCGACCCTTTTCCCGAAGGCGCGGATCCCCTCGGGGTCGGCGAGCCGGATCGGCAGGTGGCCGGTCTCGTACAGCTCTCGCCCCTGGTGCAGGAGGCGGGCGAGGTGGCGGGCATGCTTGCTGGTCCGCTTGCGGGTGTCGGCCGAGAACGAGCCGTCGCCGCGCTGGTCGAGGCGTTTGAACTGCTGGGTGGCGTACCCGAGGTAGGCGTTGCGGACCCGCGGGCCGGACAGGAACGCGGTGCGGATGGCGATGAGCTGGTCACCGAGCGGGGTGCGGGTCTCGTACAGGTCGTCGGGCAGCCACACCAGCTCCATCACGGTCGGATTGCCTCCCAGCGCGAGGGAGCACCACTTGCCCACCTCGTGGAGCGACCGGTCGGGGTTCGTCTGGACGATGCTCTCCTTGGGCCGGGATAGGCCGACCAGGTCCAGCGTGGGGGTGGCGAAGACGCCGAGCCGGTCGACGTCGGAGTCGGGCCCCGCCAGACCGTAGGCGGTGGAGCCGACGACGCCGGCGAGCAGCACGTTGCTGGGGGTGTTGGTCACGGGATGCCCTTCGAGTCGCACGCTTCCGTCGAAGATAGGGCAAAAGATCAAATTTCGCGGCAGTTCCTGAGTCAGCGCAGCTCAAACAAGATCCGGTATGTTCTCGGCGTGGACGACACCTCGCGCGACGACCTCGACGTGGACGCCTTCACCACGGCGATCGAGCACTTCAACCGCTTCTACATCCGGCTGCCCGTGCTGGAGAAGCTGCCGTTCACGACACTGTCGGTGCTGGACACCCTCGCCTTCAGCGAAGGCCCGATGCGGCTGACCGACCTGACCAGGACCGAGCAGGTCAGCCAGCCCGGGATCACCCAGCTCATCACCCGGCTGGAGCGCGACGGCCTGGTGGAGCGCCGCCCCGACCCGACCGACGGCCGTGCCGTGCTCGTCCACATCACCGAGGCCGGCCGCCGGATCGGCCGCTCCCGCCACGACGACCGCACCCGCCACCTGGCCCCGCTCATTGCCCGGCTGACCCCCGAACAGCGCCGGGCGATCGCCGCCGCCCTCCCCGCCCTGACCCGCCTCGCCGAGCTCGGCCGCGAAAGCTCCTGATCATGGTGATACGTCCGGTGCCCTGATGCTCAGGCGAGACCCGCGTCGTGGGCGAGGAGCGCGATCTGGGTGCGATTGTCCAGGCCGAGCTTGGTGAGGATGTTGGAGACGTGCGCCTTCACCGTCGTGATGCCCATGGCGAGCTCCGCGGCGATGTCCGCGTTCGTCCGGCCGCGCCCGATCGCGAGGGCGACCTCGTACTCGCGAGGGGTGAGGGCGGCCAGCGCGGCGCGGGCCCGCTCATAGGACCCGGCCTGGGCGACGGTGCGCTCCATCAGCCGCCGGGTGATGCGCGGGGAAAGGATCGGATCCCCCGCCGCGACCCGGGTGACCGCCTCCACGATCTGCGGCGGCGGGGTGTCCTTGAGCAGGAACCCGCTGGCGCCGGCGCGCAGCGCGTGCAGGATGTTCTCGTCGGTGTCGAAGGTGGTCAGCACGATCACCTCCGGCGGACGGGCGCGGGCGCGGAGCCGGCGGGTGGCGGTGATGCCGTCCAGACGCGGCATCCGCAGGTCCATGAGCACGACGTCGGGTGCGTGGGCGTCGGTGGCGGTGATGGCCTCCTGGCCGTCGGCCGCCTCGCCGACGACGGAGATGCCCGCGGCGCCGTCCAGCATCATGGACAGCCCGGCCCGGACCAGGGCGTCGTCGTCGACCAGGAGCACGCGGATCACGCGGGCCATGGTAGCCAGGCCTGGAGCCGGAACTGCCCGCCGGTGATCTGGTGGTCGAGTTGCCCACCGGCCAGCCGTACCCGCTCGGTGAGGCCGACCAGGCCGACGCCGCTGCCGGGCGCGGTCGGCGCCGAGCCGGGCGGGGGCAGCGGGTTGCTGATGTCGATCAGCAGGCGCGTGCCGGGGGCGCCGCGCAGCAGCACCTCCACCGGCTGGCCGGGGGCGTGCTTGCGGGCGTTGGTCAGCCCTTCCTGGACGACGCGGTAGCCGGTCCGTCCGGTGGCGGGCGGGGCGGCGCCGTCGGTCTCGTCGCTGACCTGTACGGCCTGACCGGCTTGGCGTGCTTCGGCGGCCAACCGCTCCACGTCGGCCAGCGTGGGCTGGGGTTCCAGCTCGTCCAGGAGGTCGTCCTCCTCGCGCAGCAGGCCGATCACCTGGCGCAACTCCTCCAGCGCCTGGTGCACCCCGGTGCGGACCACCCCGGCCGCCCGGGCGAGCTGGTCGGGCGATGAGTGAGGCCGGTATTCCAGCGCCCCCGCGTGGGTGGCCACCAGCGACAGGCGGTGGGCCAGTACGTCGTGCATCTCCCGGGCGAGCCGGCGGCGCTCGGCCATGCGGGCCTCGGCGACCCGCCTGCCCTGCTCGGCTTCGGCGCGGCGGGCGCGTTCGTGCAGCGAGATGAGCAGGGCGCGGCGGGAACGAGCCAGCCCGCCCCAGCCGAGCAGCGCGCCGTACGCGGCGCAGATCAGCAGCAGCCACCAGCCGAGGGAGATGCCGGAGTTCGGCCGCCACAGCCCCTGGACCAGGTGGGCCGCCATGCCCGCCGCCGCCACCGCCGCCGCGACGGGGAAGCGCCTGCGCTGGGCCACCTGCAGCGCCCCGGTCGTCGCCGCCGGCGTGGCCACCGGGGAGACCACGGCGAGCAGGGCGGCGGCGAGCGCCCCGGAGACCGGCCACCACAGCTGGGCGACCGCCGCGACCAGGCTCGACACCGCGACCGCGACATCCAGCCCCAGCAGCGGCCCGCCGCCCCGCCCCCACAGCGTCACGCCGGTCAGCGCGCTCAGCCCGAGGATTATGCTCGCCACGGCCACGGGCCGCGGGGGTCGCATCTCGCTCACCGGGCCAGGTTAGTGGCCGGTACGAAGGAGCCATCACCTACTAAAGGAGGACCCGTACCCCACCGGGGACGGACAGAGCGCGACCGCCGGCCCGATGCGGCGACCCGCCCGGCCGGGCGAGGCTGAGCGGCGTGAACACCTCCCTCAGAAGACTGCTCCTCACCGCGATCGGCGCGCCCGCGGCCGCCCTGGCCGTGTGGGCCCTGGCGGTGCCGCTGGCCGGAACCGCGCTGACCGTGCGGACGGGCGGCGGCACGCAGACCGTCGGCCCAGTGTCCGTCGTCGTGGCGAGCCTGGTGGCCGGGCTCGCGGGCTGGGCGCTGCTGGCCGTCCTGGAACGACGGGCGGCCCGGCCCGGCCGCAGTTGGACGATCACCGCCCTGGTCGTGCTCGTCCTGTCCCTCTCCGGCCCGCTCGGCAGCGCCGTCGGCGCCGCCGCGACGCTGGTGCTGATCCTGTTGCACCTGGTCGTCGGCGCCGTGCTCGTCGCGGGGCTGGCACGGCGATGAACCTGCCCTACGGGTACCTGATCACCCTGGTCCTCGTCGCGATCTGCACCTTCTTCGCGCTGGCCGCGCCCGGTCGCACCCGGCTCCTGGCCATGCTGAGCTTCCGGCTCGGCCTGGCCGTCAACGAGCTGCCCTTCGTGGTGTCGGCCTGGCTCCTGGCCGCCTCCGTGCTGGCCTTCGTCCAACGCGACCTGACCTCGCCGATCATCGCGGGGGTGGCGGCCCTGACCATGGCGGGCCTGGTCCGGGTGGCCTGGCGCGGCCGCCAGGCGCTGCCCGTCGTGCAACGCGCCCTGGGGGCGGTGCCCGTCTCGCGCCGCCTGCCGTACGGGCGCATCCTGCTCAGTCCCTTCCTGCGCCGCCACCGAGCCGTGGAACGGATCCGGAACCTCCCGTACGGTACGGCCGGCAGGCACAACCTGCTGGACCTCTACCGCCACCGCTCCCGGCCCACCGCGGCCCCGGTCCTGATCCACCTGCACGGCGGCGGCTACTCCGGCGGCAGAAAGGACAGCCAGTCCCTCCCGCTCCTCTACCGCCTGGCCGGCCAGGGCTGGGTGTGCGTCAGCGCGAACTACCGCCTGCGTCCGCAGGCGACCTTCGAGGACCACCTGGAGGATGCGAAGAAGGTGATCGCCTGGGTACGGGAGCACGGCCGCTCCTATGGCGCCGATCCGGACCGGATCTTCCTCTCGGGCAGCTCGGCCGGCGCTCACCTGTCGGCCATGGTCGCCCTCACTTCCGACGATCCGGCGTCCATCGCGGGGGTGATCGGGCTGGGCGGCTACTACGACGCCTACTACGGCGGGGATCCTCGGACCTCGCCCCTCGCCCACGTCCGGCCGGACGCGCCCCCGTTCTTCCTCATCCACGGTGACCACGACACCGTCGCCCCGGTCGAGGGCGCCCGGCTCCTCGCCGGACGCCTGCGCGAGGTCTCGGCCCAGCCGGTCGTCTACGCCGAGCTGCCCGGCGGGCAGCACGCCTTCGACCTGTTCCACTCGCTGCGCTTCGAGGCCGTCATCAACGCCATCGAGGCGTTCTGCGCGGTGAGCCTCAGGCGGTCAGCCGGCGCTCGGGAGCCTGGCCTCGCCCGCCGGCCGGCGGACCGCGGTCTCGGCGAGCTTGGCGACCTGCGCCGCGGGGACGGCGATGCCGGGATTCCGGAGAGTCCAGCGGAGGAAGTCCTCCACGCTCATGGCGGGTAGTTCGCCGAGGTAGGGCTGGATGTAGACCGGTGTGTTCGGTTCGCTGCGCCAGCTGTCGGCGAGCGTGCCGATGTCCACCGCGTCGTGCCCGAGGACGTCCAGCAGCCGGGTGGCCTCTGCCTTGGCCTCCGCGTCATCGCCGGCGATGGGCAGGGCGCTGCGGTCGGGCGCGCCGGTGGGCCGGGCGAGGGTGAACAGCTGGTGCGGGGTGATGTTGTTGAAGGCCTTGACCACCCGGGAGCCCGCGAGGTGGCGCTGTACGAGGGCGCTGGAGGTCAGTTCGCCCGTGTCGAGTTCGGCCAGGTGGCCGTCCCGCTCGGGATAGTAGTTCGCGGGGTCCAGCACCGTCTTGCCGGTCAGGGCGTCGGCGGGGAGCTGTTCGCAGGCCTTCAGCGGGACGGCCGCCACCACCAGGTCCGCGGCGCGGGCCGCTTCCGCCGGTGTGGCCGCCCGGGCCCGACCGCCCAGCTCGGCGACGAGATCGGCGAGCGTCTCGGGACCTCGCGAATTGCTGAGGACGACCTCGAGGCCGGCCGCGACGGCCAGGCGGGCGACGGAAGAACCGATCATTCCGCTCCCGATGAGTCCGAGCGTTCGGGACATGGTTCATCTCCAATTCGTTCATGTGGGTGGCTCGCCTGACAGCTTGGAACCCGCGCGGCCGCCCTGCCAGGTCCGTGGCTTGCGTACTCACGGCGTGATCACCCTCGGCGTAGGGTTGTCGCGTGAACGACCGGACCGAGCTGAGCGAGTTCCTCAAGTCGCGCCGTGCCCGCCTGCGTCCCGAGGATGTCGGGCTGCGCGACTACGGCGGAGCGCGGCGGGTCGCGGGGCTGCGGCGCGAGGAGCTGGCCCGGCTCGCGGGGGTGAGCATCGCCCACTACACGCGGCTGGAGCAGGGCAAGGGCGACAGCGTCTCCGACGAGATCCTGGACGCCGTCGGCGCGGCGCTGCGTCTGGACGGCGACGAGCTGACCTACCTGCGCCGGATCGCCCGGCCTCCCCTGTCGTGCGCGGCGGGCGCGGCCACGGTGCCTGCGAGCCTGCGTTACCTGCTGGAGTCGTTCGTGATGACGCCGGCGCTGGTGGTCGGGCGGCACACCCAGATCGTCGGCTGGAACCAGCTCGCGGTGGCGGTGTTCGGCGACTTCCCCGCGCTGCCGGCGGACCGGCGTACGCTCTCACACCTGCTGTTCACCGAGCCCCACCTGCGCGAGCTGCACCGCACCGGCTGGGAACGGGCGGCGCGCGAGCACGTGGCGCACCTGCGCGTCCTGCTCGGGCGATATCGCGGGGACTCCGGGCTCGCGACGCACATCGACCACCTGCGGGAGCTGAGCGCGGACTTCGCGCGGATGTGGGCCGAGCACCCGGTCGCGCAGGTCCGGTCCCGGACGTACGTGCTGCACCACCCGGTCGTGGGCGAGCTGACCCTGCACGGCGAGCTCATCGCGCTGCCCGACGAGCCGGCGTGCTGCGGGCTGGACCTGTTCGCCGCCGAGCCGGGCTCGGCCTCCGAGCAGGCGCTGCGGAAACTCGCGAGTCCGGGCGCGGCCGAGCCGGCGGCGGTGCCGTCCGCCCTGTGAGCCGACTGCCCCGGGTGCGGGGGCGGCCGGCTCTTGCGGTCAGTCCGCCGGCCGGCGGGCCTGGGTCGTCTCGCGGAGGATCGCCCAGGCGTCCGCCACCGGGCCCATGTGCTCAAGTTTGTCGGGGTTGAGCACCGCACGGATGGCCTGGACCCGTCCGTCGAGGACGTCGAGCGTCCAGGTGTTGATGACCTTGCCGTCCCGGTCGCGGAAGATCGCGCCCGGCTGGCCGTTCACCTGGTGCGGCTCCACCACGCCACCGATCCGGGCGAACAGCGGGGCGAGCGTGGCGAACACCCGGATCACATTCTCGGCGCCGAAGATCCCCGTACCCCACTGCGGGGCCTTGCCGCCGCTGTCGGAGACCAGGTGAACGTCGGCGGCGAGCAGTTCGCGCAACCCGTCGAAGTCGCCTTCCCGGAAGGCGTCGAAGAACCGTCCGGCGAGCTCCTCCCGCTCCTTGCGGCCGGCCTCGAACCGGGGCCGGCCCGCGTCCATGTGGCGGCGCGCCCGCGTCGCGAGCTGGCGGCACGCCGCCTCCGAACGTCCCACCGCCGACGCGATCTCGCCGAAGCCGAACCCGAACACCTCCCGCAGCACGAAGACCGCGCGCTCGAGCGGGCTGAGCCGCTCCAGCAGCAGCAGGGCCGCCGTGGACAGCGAGTCGGCCAGCTCCGCCGAGCGCTCCGGGTCCTGGTAGGGATCGGCGAGCAGCGGCTCGGGGAACCACGGCCCGACGTACTCCTCGCGCCGGACGCGGGCCGAGCGCAGCACGTCGATGGAGATCCGGGTCACCACGGCCGCCAGGAAGGACTTGACCGAGGCGGGCTCCGTCTGGGAGGTCTGGTAGCGCACCCAGGTCTCCTGGACCGCGTCCTCGGCCTCGCTCACGCTGCCGAGGATCCGGTAGGCGATCGAGAACAGCAGCGGCCGCAGCTCCTCGAACTCTTCGGCGCGGGTCATGCCAGCTCTTCCTTGAAGCCCTGCCGCCACGACGGGTGGCGCAGCTCCCAGCCGAGCTCCCGCTTGGCCCTGGCGTTGGAGAAGCCGCGCCCCTCGGTCATCATCGTCACCGCCACGTCCCCGGCTAGCGGCCGGGCCAGCCAGGCGGGGACCCGCATCGGCCGCTTGGCGCCGGCGCACTCGGCCAGGTAGGGCAGCCACTCGCCGGCCGGGGCCGGTTCGTCGTCGACGATGTTGAACACCCCCCTCGCCCGCTGCTCCACGGCCAGGACGGTGGCGCTCGCCGCGTCGTCCAGATGCACCCACGAGCAGTGGCCGGCACCGCTCCCGACGACCGGGAACTGCCGCTTGCGTACGGGCTCGACCAGGTCGTCCATGGCGCCCGGCCCGTAGAACCAGCCGTACCGCAGGACCGCGCCGCCGGCCTTGACGACCGTGTCCTCGACGTGGCCGATCGCCTTCATCCCGGGCTCCGCAGGCGTCCCCGTCATCGGGTCCACCGGGTCCCTCTCCGTCTTCACCCAGCCGCCCGCGCGGATGCCGTTCCAGGCGCCGTAGCTCTGCGCGACGAAGTTGGTCACGCCGGTCGCCTCGGCGGCGGCCAGCAGGTGGTCCGTCCCCTCGGTACGCAGCCGGTTGGTGCCGGCGAACCACCGATCCATGTGCTTCATGTCGGGCTTGCCGGCGTGTGTCACGGAGATCGCGGTCATCTGGTGCACGATCGCCTCCGGCCGGGCGTTGGCCACCGCCTCACCGACCGCCACCGCGTCCAGCCCGTCCATCACCACCGCCTCCGCGCCCAGTTGCTCCAGCGATCCCACCTTGGCCCCGCTCGTCGTCGAAGCCGTCACCTGGTGCCCCCGAGCCACCAGCAGCGGCACCAGCCGCCGCCCCAGAACCCCGCTCCCGCCAGCCACGAACACCCGCATGACCCTCACCTGCCCGATCAAGAGAACCTGTCTTCGCAACCCGAGACGAAACAGCCCGCCCGGATGTGACACGGCCGGACTCAGCGGTGCAGGGCGGTCTCCCGCTCCATGCGCGCCAGCTTCTCGGGATTGCGCACGGCGTAGAGCCCGGTGATGAGACCCTCTTCGATGCGCACCGCCATGACGGTGTCGATCTCGCCGTCGAGCCGGAGGACGAGCGCCGGGTAGCCGTTGACCTGCACTGCCTGCAGCGACGCCGTGGGGCTGAGCCTGCTCAGCACGGGGGCGACCTTGCCGGCCCCCACGACGGGCGCCAGCGCGGCCTGCTTGATTCCGCCGCCGTCGGTCAGGAGGACGATGTCCGGCGCGAGGATGTCGAGCAGGCGCTGCAGATCGCCGGTTTCGACCGCCCGCTGGAACGCCTCCAGCGCTTCTCGGGTTTCGGCCTGGGACACGACCCCGCGCGGCCGGCGCGCGGCGACGTGTGCCCGTGCCCGGTGCGCGATCTGGCGTACGGCGGCCGGGCTCTTGTCGACGGCTTCGGCGATCTCGTCGTAGTCCAGGTCGAACACCTCGCGCAGCACGAACACCGCCCGCTCGGTCGGCTGGAGCGTCTCCAGCACCAGCAGCATCGCCATCGAGACGCTGTCGGCCAGCTCGACGTCCTCGGCCACGTCGGGCGCGGTCAGCAGCGGCTCGGGCAGCCAGGGGCCGACGTAGGACTCCTTGCGCCGGCCCAGCGTACGCAGCCGGCTCAGCGCCTGACGGGTGGCGATCTGGACCAGGTAGGCACGCTGATCCCGTACGTCGTCAAGGTCGACACCCGCCCACCGCAGCCAGGTCTCCTGCAGGACGTCCTCGGCGTCGGCGGCCGAGCCGAGCATCTCGTAGGCGACGGTGAACAGCAGGTTGCGGTGGGTGAGGAACGCCGCGGTGGCGGCGTCCGGGCTCATGTCCCCGCCGCGATCTTCGGGTGCGGTGTGCGGCATGGGTGGCTCCTGTTCGCTCTCGACTGTGTCACCCACCAGACGCCGGACCTCGCCGTTTTGTGACGTCGTGGTGCTTGTGGCACACGTCACGTGCTCCGGCTGTCACAAGGATCGGCTCGCCGGCATCTCGTGTTCGCCCAGTACGTGTGAAAGGAACATCATGAGCTCAGCACTTGAAACCCTCCGCCGCGACTTCGGCGGCGACATCATCGAGCCGGGCGCGGCGGAGTACGGGTCGGCCAGGCGCTCGGTACTGACTTCGGGCAGCCCAGCTTATGTTCTGCGGCCCGAGGACGTCGCGGACGTGCGGGCGGGCGTCAGGTTCGCTGCCGGCACCGGACTCCTGCTGTCCGTACGCGGCGGCGGCCACGCCTTCGCGGGCTTCGGCACCAACGACGGCGGCATCGTGATCGACCTCAGCCGCCTCGCGCAGGTGGAGGTCATCGACAAGGAACGTCACCTCGTACGGATCGGCGGCGGCGCCACCTGGGGTCAGGTCGCGACCGCTCTGGCCCCGCATGGCCTGGCGATCTCCTCGGGCGACACCAGGAGCGTCGGCGTCGGCGGGCTGACCTTGACCGGCGGCATCGGCTGGAAGGTCAGGAAGTACGGCCTGGCCCTGGACAGCATGGTCGCCGCAGAGCTGGTCACGGCCGGCGGGGAGGTCGTGCGCGCGAGCGCGGAGGAGAACCCGGAGCTGTTCTGGGCGATCCGCGGTGGCGGCGGCAACTTCGGGATCGTGACCGCCTTCGAGTTCGCGGCACACCCGACGACGGACGTCTTCCACGGCAAGATCGCCTTCCCGGCGTCGGAGGCGGCCGGCGTGCTCCAGGGCTGGGCGGACCACCTCCGTACGGCCCCCGAAGAGCTCACCGCCATCGCGAACTTCGCCAACCCCTTCGCCGGCGGGCCCGAAGCGCCGGTCGAGATCTTCGTCGCCTTCGACGGCGATGACCCGGAGCTCGCGGCGCAGGCCATCGACCCGATCCGCCGGCTCGGCACGGTGATCGAGGACGACGTCGCGCTGAAGCCCTATGCGGACACGCTCGTGGACGGCGCGACCCCGCCGCCCGGTATCCGGCTCGTCACCCGAAGTGCCTTCGTCGACGAGGATTCGGTGCCCGAGGTCCTTCGGATCCTCACTGAGGTCGGGGCGTCGGCGGGGTCGCCGTTCATCGCCGTTCGCAGCGTCGGCGGTGCGGTGTCCCGGGTCCCCGACGACGTCACCGCCTACGCGCATCGCCAGGCGGAGTTGATGGTCGTGACGACGGCCCTGGGTCCGGAGCCGGTCGTCGAGGCCGCCCGTCCAGCTCTGGAGGCGATCTGGGCGCGACTCGCGCCTCACGTCAACGGCGCGTACGCGAACTTCCTCGCTTCCGCCGGCGAGGAGGACGTCGCCGCCGTCTATCCGACGGGAACGTATGAGCGGCTGGCGGCGGTCAAGCGCCAGTACGACCCCGGCAACCTGTTCGCCCGCAACCACAACATCCGGCCTGAGTAGGCCGGGCGTCCGGCACCGTGCACGGGCCCCACCCCCGAGTGTGCGTACACCTCGGCCGGGTGGGGCCCGCGCCGTTCGGGCCCCGATTCACCAGGGCAGCGGGCCGTCCTCGCTGAAGAACCCGCCGGTCGGCCCGTCCGCGCCGAGCGTGGCCAGGCGCACCAGGATCGCGGCGCCCTGCGCGGTCGTGAGGAAGCCGCTGTGGTTGTTGATCTCCGTGTCGACGTAGCCGGGGTTGGCGGCGTTCACGAGGATGCCGTCCTTCCGCAGCTCATTGGCGTACTGCACGGTCAGCGCGTTCAGCGCGGTCTTGGAGGGCGAGTACGCGGCCGACGCGGGCAGCATCGTGAAGGGGCCGTCCGGGTCGCTGTTGAGGGTCAGCGATCCGGCGGCGCTGCTGACGTTGACGATGCGCGGCTCCGGTGAGCGCCGCAGCAGCGGCAGCATGGCGTTGGTCACCGCGATCACCCCGAAGACGTTGGTCTCGAACACCGCCCGGACCATGTCCAGGTCGACGGAGCTGGGGACCTGGTCGCGGGCGTCAACCGGCGTGACCTGCCCGGACCCGGTGATGCCGCCGTTGTTGACCAGCACGTCGAGGTGGCCGAAGCGCTCCTCGACCTGCTTCGCGGCCGCCCGGGCGGTGGCCGGGTCGGTGACGTCCAGGGTGACCGCGTGCGCGTCGCCGCCTGCCGCGCGCACCGCCGCGGCGGCCTCCTCACCGCGCCGCTGATCTCTGGCGCCGATCAGGACCGTCATGCCCAGCGCGGCGAGTTGCTCGGCGGCCGCTCGGCCGATCCCCTTGTTCGCCCCGGTGACCAGCGCGATCTTGCGATGCGGGGTGTGCTCGCTCATGTCCGGCTCCTTGCTATGGGATGGTGCGTTCTCCTGTGAACGTGCCTTCGGAACCCGTGACGAGACGGCCCACCCGGATGTGACATGCGGTCCGAGTAGACATTGTCTACGACGATCGGGTAGACAGTGTCTATGCAAGCGGAGGGGACTCTTCGGGACCGGCTGGTCGATGTCGGTGTGGAGCTGGTGCTGAGCGAGGGCGTCGCGTCATTGGGGCTGCGGGAGATCGCCCGTCGGGCCGGGGTGTCGCACGGGGCGCCTCGCCGGTACTTCCCCACCCATCAGGCGTTGCTGTCGGCGATCGCCGGGCGCGGGTTCGCCGATCTGGCCGAGCGTTTCGCCGGGGCCGCCGACGAGGCGGCGGCGCCGCGGGCACAGTTGCGAGCGCTGTCCCGCGCGTACGTACGGTATGCGCAGGAGCGTCCCGGCATGTTCGAGCTGATGTTCCGGCACGACCTGCTGCGCGGACAAGCGCGTGCGGCAGGCCGGCCGCAGTTGCGGGAGGCGAGCCTGCCGCTGTTCGGCCGCATCGTCGAGCTCGTCGGCAACTGCCTGGAGCAGGAGGACGGAGGGCGACGGGACGTCCCGGCGGAGGTGACCGCGGTCGCGCTGTGGGCGAACGTGCACGGCCTGACCCAGCTGTGGGGTTGGGGCAGCATCGGGCTCGCGCTGGGCGAGGACGACTCGCCACCGTCCGACGACCGGCTCGACCAGCTCGTCAGCGCGATCATCGACGCCCACCTGGGCGGGGCGGACGCGTGAACGGCACGACCCGGCAGCGCCTGGCCCTGATCGTCAGCGCCGCGGGCGCGATGCTGGTCGCCCTGGACGGCACGGTCCTCATGGTGGCGCAGCCCAGCGTCCAGCACGACCTGGGCGCCAGTGTGGCGCAGACGCAGTGGACCAGCACCGGCTACCTGCTCGCCGTGGCCGCTTTGCTGGTCATCGCCGGACGGCTGGGCGACCGGTACGGGCACCGGCGAATGCTGCTGGGCGGCCTGCTCGGCTTCGCGGGGTCTCGGCCGCCATCGCGCTCGCGCCGGACATCGGCTGGATGATCGCCCTGCGGGTGGCGCAGGGCGTGTTCGGCGCCCTGCTCCAGCCCGCGACCTTGGCTCTGCTGCGCCTGACCTTCCCGGGAAACCGGCTCGGCGCGGCGGTCGCCGTCCGCACCAGCGCCATCGGGGTGGCCGCCGCTGCCGGGCCGTTGCTCGGGGGCGTTCTGGTGGCGCACCTGGGCTGGCGCAGCGTGTTCATGGTCAACGTGCCCGTGGCGCTGGTGGTCGCCGCGGCCGCCATGGCGGTGCGGGCACCCGCGCCGCCGCGCTCGGGGCCTGCGGAGCGACTCAATGCAGTGGGGGCGGTGCTGATGGCGGGCGTTCTGGCCGTCGGGGTGCACACCCTGGTCGGCGTGCCCGAGCACGGCTGGACCGGCGGGCCCACCCTGGCCGGCCTGCTCTGCACCGCGGGCGGCGCGGCGCTCCTGGTCGTCCACGAACGCCGCGCCGCCCACCCGATCGTGCCGTCCGTGGTGGCGCGCTCGATCCCGGTGACGGCCGCCATGACCCTTCTTCTCCTCACCACGGGCGGCATGTTCGGCGCCTTGTTCGTGGCCACCTTCCTGCTCCAGGACGTGCGGGGACTGACTCCGCTGGCGGCAGGGTTGCGCGTCCTGCCGTTGACGGTGCTCATGGTCCTCGGCGCGCCACTGGCCGGCGTCGTGTTACGCCGGTACGGGCCACGCCGTGTCGCGGTCGCCGGCTCCGCGCTGGTCACCCTCGGCATCCTCGGCATGTCGCGGCTGACCTCGACCGACGCCTGGGCCGTGAGCGGCGTGTGCTTCGCCCTGCTGGGCGCCGGCTTCGCCACCGTGATGGTCACCGCCACCGGCACCGTCGTCGGTGACGCCCCGGCCGGGTACGCCGGAGTCGTCGGCGGGCTCAAGCAGACCGCCATGAACATCGGCCCGACCCTCGGCATCGGCATCGCCGCCGGCCTGATGCAGGCCGAAGGATTCCCCGCATCACTGCGAACGGCGTCCGACTCCGCCCAGGCCGCAGAGCCGGCACTGCTGGGACTGGCCGCGCTCGCCGCACTCGGGCTGCTCCCCGGCCTGCTGCTGCCCACCCGGTCAGGCTCCGCTGAGCATCCCGAGCAAGCGACGGCACGGACCACCCCGTAAGTCCTCTTTGGTCAGTCGGAGCCGTCGAACCGCCCGGCGAAGTACTCGCAGCCGCCGAACTCCTCGCCAGGTCCGAACCGGGCCGCCCACTCGTTCACCTGACGCGGCGTGGGGTCGCCGCCCAGCCCGGCCGCGGCCAGCGGCGGCGGCTCGCCGAGTCGCCGCCACTGCTCGGGCGAGAGCGTGAGGGACAGCAGCCCCTTCAGCTCGTCGATCACGGCGAGGTCCTGGACGGCGGACTCCGCCAGTTCGAGTCCTTCCAGGCGCGGCAACGTCCGCAGCACGCCGAGATCGACGGGTTCCCGCGTGCGGAGGGTCACCGCGCGCAAGGTCGGATGGCCGGCCAGCGGGCTCAGGTCGGCCGCGTTGAGTTCGAGCCGCAACGCCTCGAGCGGGACCTCGCGCAAGGGACGCAGGTCGACGGGCCCCTCTCCGAACAACGCCACCATGCGCAGGTGGGGCGCGCCCCGGACCGGCTCCAGATCAAGATCTGTGACCTTGTCGACGACGAGGGCCTGGATCCTGCGCGGCTTCTTCGGGATCGGGGCCTCCCCGCGCCAGTAGGTGCGGCTGTCGTCCAGGTAGCTCGGCAGCTCGGCGTACACATCGAGGTAGCTGCCGTCTTCCTCGTAGTCGCCCCGGTCGAGTGCCTCCACGAGCCGGCGCAGCATGGTCGTGACGGAGTCGGCGACGTAGACAGGCGCGCCGTCGTAGTGGATGCCGACGCGGATGACCTGGCCGGGGCGGCCCGCGGGTCCCGGGTCCATGTCGACCGCCAGGTAGTCGCCGCCGGTGCTGGTGGCGAACGGGATCCAGCGCGGGCTGCTGAGCTGCCGCCGGATGGTGCCGGGCGGCTCGGCGTCTCCGGTCATCGACCAGAGCGGGTCGCCGGTCCATGTCCGCTCGGGCCGGTGGTGGACGAAGGTCGTCGTGGACTCCAGGGTGAACCACGGGTGGTTGTGGAAGAGCCCGATCTCTTCGTCGCCGTCGGCCTCGCCGTACAGGGCCACCAGGTCGGGGGGCAGGTCGCCGGGGAAGGCGTCCAGCAGCGCGGCCCGCTCGGCCGGGGCCGGCGGATCGGGCAGGAGCTCCTCCTCCCCGAGGATGTCGGCGCGTTTTCTCATGTACTCCCGGAACAGCCGGACGGCCTCCTTCGGGTCGCCCGCCGGCGTCGGGTTCGACGGAGGGGCCTGGTCGGCGCTGGGCTCGCGGGGCAGCATGTCAGGGTGCAGGACGTACAGGAACCGGCCCGAATCGTCCCGGCTGATCGCTCGACTGGTCACCGCCTCGAACCGGCCCGAGGGCTCGACGGCCAGCTCGACCATCAGATCCGCCGGCGAGACGCCGCTGAGCTGGTAGAGCTTGCTCAGCCCGCCGAGGCCGACGCGCATGCCGTCGATGCTGCCGTCGGACATCTCGTAGCCCGCGCCGCGGTGCCCCGAGGAGGACGGGCCGCGGTAGGCGTGCACCCATCCTCGCCGCCAACCCCGCGGAGCGCCTTTCGCGACCTGCGCGGCCACGCCTCGCAGGACCTCGGCCATGGCGTCCTTGCGTTGATCATCCATGCGGGCCAGTTCTACACCCTCCCACCGACGATCGAGCGAGACGGTGCGGTGGTGGGCAACGGCGTCAACGACCGGCAGGCGCTGGCGGCGGCCGTGCTGGGCGTCGCCGTACTCGGCCCGGAGGGCGCCTCCTCTCGCGCATTGCTGGTCGCGGACGTGGTCTGCGCGACGATCATCGACGCGCTGGACCTGCTGCTGGGCCCGCGCGCGCTGACCGCCACCTTGCGCCCCTGACCCGCGCGGCTCCGGCACCGCCCGCCGCGACCCGTGACCCGTCATCCGCCGCGACCCTGTCACGATCTGCTGGGGCTGCCGGTGGGTGCGGGGCCGGGCAGGTAGCGGCGTACCTACTGGCTGTCGGAATTGACGACAGGCCCGTGGTCTCCTGGTCGATGGGGAGCGAGCGCCATCCGCCCTGGACCGCGAGCCTGAGCACGCTGTCCAAGGCGTCCTTCATCGCCTCATGCGGAGGCAGTGCCGGACTGGTCTCCCTGGTCCAGCAGGGCGTTGATCATCTCCTGGAGCTGGGTGCGTCCGGTGGTGCCGAGTGCGCCGGTCAGGGCCTGGGCGAGCTTGTCGAAGGGGTCTTCCATCGGCAGCTCTTTCACCTTCTCGGCCAGTTCCTCCACGCTCCATAGCCCGTCTTTGTGGATGTGGCCGCCGAGGGACCAGCCGTGGTTGACAGCAACTGTCCCGCCTCGCACCGACAGCACCTGGCCGGTGAGCCGGCAGGCCGCGCTGGCCAGGTAGGCGGCGACTGGCGCACACGCGGCCGGGTCCAGGGGATCGAAGTTGCCCGCCGGCGGTTCCTGGCTCATGCCGGGAACGCCGAGGGTGAGCCTGGTGCGCGCCATCGAGGGCGAGATGCAGTTGACCCGTACCCCGTAGCGACCCAGCTCGAGGGCGGCCACGGTGGTCAGCGCCGCGACCCCGGCGTTGCCCGCCGCATAGGAGACCTGCGTCGGCAGCGGGTTGAGCAGCCCGGAGCCGGAGGAGGTGTTGACGACGGCGCGATCGGCGTCGACCCCGGCCTGGTGTTGGTCGCGCCAGTGCTGGGCCGCCCAGTGTGTCACGGCGAAGGTGCCCTTCAACTTGACGGCCAGGACGTCGTCGAAGTCCTCCTCCGACAGGTCGGCCAGGCCCATGTTCCGTTCGATGGTCGCGTTGTTGACCACGACGTGCAGGTCGCCGAAGGACTGCAGGGCTGTCTCCACCATGCGGCGGGCCCCGTCCCAGTCGGCGACGCTGTCGGTGCTGGTCACGGCCTGCCCGCCGCGAGCGGTGATTTCCTCGACGACCGCTGCGGCCACGCCGGCGTTGCCGCCCGTGCCGTCGATGGCGACGCCGGGGTCGTTGACGACGACTTTGGCGCCTTCGGCGGCGAAGAACAGCGCCTCTTCCCGCCCGATGCCGCGCCCTGCTCCGGTGATGAGGACGACGCGTCCGTCCAGACTTCCCATGTTGACCACCTTCAATCGCTACACTTTCTGCATTGATTCATAGTATGCATCTATACGTCAACTGCACTATAATGGTTGACATGGTGGAAACCCCCGGACTACGGGAGCGTAAGAAGCGACGCACCCGGCAAGCACTGATGGAAGCGGCCGTTCGCCTGTTCGAAGCCAAGGGCTACGACAAAGTGACCGTGGCCGAGATCGCCGATGCGGCGGAGGTGTCCCCCCGTACCTTCTTCCTCCACTTCCAGACCAAAGAAGACGTGCTCCTGGCCGACGCCGACCTGCGCGTCGACCTGGCGTTGCGAGTGATCGCCGAGCACCGCACCGGGGAGTCACTGTCCGAGGTCCTGGTGCGGGCAACGGACCAGATGATCGCCGATGCCTGGGGCCGAGACCTGCCCAGCGGAATCGCGGCGCTCCGAGCGAGATTGGCGGCTTCAGTGCCGGCCCTGCAGGCCCGGCTGCTGCAGCGGTATCTCGCCGCGCAGGCCGAGCTGGCCCAGGGGCTGCAGCGGGCCTTCCCCCGCACGCTCGACCCGATCACCGCCTCCGCGCTGGTCGGCGCGATGGTGGGCGCGGTCAGCGCCTCCGCCGTGACAGCGCTGACGCGTGGCGAGGGACCTGACGAAGTACGGGAGGCCATGCGTCGAGCCATGGCCTTGGTCGCGCGATCCGTCACCTGACCGACGATCGCGGTGCGACCCGCCACACAGCTCGCAGTGACTGATCCTGCTACATTCCGGACAACCGTTTCTTGGAGTGCCATGCTGTACGGCCGCCAGGCGGAACAAGCCGCCATAGACGAGCTGCTACGAGCCCGCTCCGGCGCCGCGATCGTGCGCGGCGAGGCGGGCATCGGCAAGTCGGCCCTCCTCGACTACGCCGCCGAGCAGGCCCAGGCACGCGTCCTGCGAGTGAACGGCGTCGAGTCCGAGGCCGACCTGCCGTTCGCCGCCCTGCACCTGCTGCTCCGCCCGGTTCTCGACGAGCTGGAAGCGCTGCCGCCGCAACAGGCCGACGCCCTGCGCGGCGCGCTCGGCCTCGGCGGCCCGACCCGGGGAGACCGTTTCCTGGTCGGGCTGGCGACGCTCAGCCTGCTCGTGGAGCTGTCGGCGGCGGGCCCGGTGGTGTGCCTGATCGACGACGCCCACTGGCTGGACGGCGAGTCGGCCGACGCGCTGCTGTTCGCGGTGCGCCGCCTGCACACCGAACCCGTCGCCGCCCTGTTCGCCGCGCGCGAGGGCGAGTTCCCCGCGAGAGGGCTGCCCGAGCTGCGGCTGGGCGAGCTGGACGCCGAGGCCGCCCGCGGCCTGCTCACCGGGCAGGCCGCCGACCTGCCGCCCGCCGTACGTGAACAGCTCCTCGCCGAGGCCCAGGGCAATCCCCTCGCGCTGATCGAGCTGCCCCGCATGCTCACCGCGGAGCAACGCAGGGGCGGTCTCGTCCCGCTGTCCTTCTCCCTCGCCACGGCGAAGCCGGTGACCGACCGAGTCCTTCGAGGCTTCCGCGACCGGATCGCCGCCCTGTCGCGCGCCACCCGTTCCTGCCTGCTGGTGGCGGCCCTTGACGACCGCGCCGAGCTGAGCGTGCTCGCGCGGGCGGTCGGCCTGCTCGGCGCCTCGCTGATGGATTTCGCCGAGGCCGAGCGGGCGGACCTGCTCGGCGTGGGCCCGGAGGGTGTCGCCTTCCGCCACCCGCTGGTACGGGCCGCGGTACTGCTCGCCTGCGACATCGGCACCAGGATGGCGGCGCACCGGGCGCTGGCCGAGGCGGTCGACGACGACCGGCGGGCCTGGCACCTGGCCGCCGTCACCCTCCAGCCCGGAGAGGAGGTCGCCGGAGAGCTGGAGCGGCTGGCGCTGCGCGCACGACAGCGCGGAGGGCAGACCGCGGTGTCGGCCGCCTACGTCCGGGCGGCCGAGCTGTCGGCCGATCCGGCCGAGGCGACGCGCCGGTGGACGGCCGCGGCCGTCGCCGCGGCGGAGGCGGGCCTGTGGGAACGCGCGAGAGAGCTCGTCGGCAGAGCGCAGCGGTCGGCGGAACGGGCGTCGCCGCCAGGCTCGGTGCTGGCCGAGCTGGCCCAGGTGAAGGCGAAACTGGAGATCGAGGCGGGCCGGCCGCTGGAGGGCGTGCGCCTGCTGCACCAGGGAGCCGAGTCGGTCGCGGACCTGCCCGCCAAGCTGTCGCTGCTCAGCCTGGCCGGCTTCTACACCTGGGCCGGCGCTCCCCACCCCGACCAGGTCACCCTGGCGCGCCGTACCGAGGAACTGTGCCCTGACGGCGGCGGGCTGGCCGCGGCGGTGCGCACGGTGAACCACGCCATCCGCCTCATTCTCGAGGGGGACGCGGCGACCACGCTCACCTACCGGACGCCGAAACAGGTCGATCGCATCCCGTTCGAGGTGCGCTTCGTCCTCAGTTACGCGGACGTCGTCCGCGCCGACCACGACGGCATGCTGGACGGCGCGGCCCGGCTGGTCGAGGACTGCCGGGCGGACGGGCGGCTGGGACGCATGCCCCTGGCCATGACGGCCCTGACCATCGCCCAGCTCGTCAGCGGGCGCCACCGGTCGGCGCGAACCACGGTGACCGCGGGCCTGGCCTTGGCCTCCGACGTGGGCCAGTCGCAGTGGAGCAGCTATCTGGCGGGGCTGCACGCCTGGCTGTCGGCGGTCGCCGGCGCGCAGGAGGAGTGCGCGGCGCTGGCCGAGCAGGCGAGCCGGGAAGCCGAGCACCGCAGGTGGATGCCGGGAGCCTTTTGGGCGGAGTACGCGCGGCTGATGCTGGACCTCGGGGCGGGCCGCTACGAGGCGGTGCTGGAACGGGTGGAGCGAGCGGTGGACGGCCCCATGCGCCACGCCTTCCTCTGGCGGTACGCCTGGCCCGACTACGTCGAGGCCGCCGCCCGGGCGGGACATCCCCGGCGCGCCGAGGAACCGCTGCGACGGTACGCCGAGTGGGCGCAGGCCACCGGCCAGGCCAGAGTGCTTGCCGTCCTGCATCGGGCCCGTGCCTTGCTGGCTCCCGACCACGAGGCCGAGGACCTGTTCGAGCAGGCGCTGGCCTTCCACGCCGAGGGCGAGCAGCCATTCGACGGTGCACGTACCCGCCTGGCCTACGGGGAGTGGCTGCGACGCCAGCAACGGCGCATCGAGGCACGCACCCACCTCGCGGCCGCCATCGAGGCCTTCGACCGGCTCGACGCCGCTCCGTGGTCCGCCCGCGCGGCGGCCGAACTGCGGGCCACCGGCGCCTCCGTGCCCGACCGCTCCCGCGCCGGTGATCCACTGGCTGCGCTGACACCGCAGGAGCTCGAGGTGGTCCGGCTGGCTGTCACCGGAGCGTCCAACCGGGACATCGGCGCCCAGTTGTTCCTCAGCCCCCGCACCGTCGCCTCGCATCTGTACAAGGCGTTCCCCAAGCTGGGCGTCTCCTCCCGGGCGGAGCTGGCCAGGCTGGAACTGGCCTAGGTGGACGTCACACCCTGCAGTAGATGATCGGCTGCGCTGCGATGCCGTTGGCCTTGAAGTCGGCCAGCACGAAACTGCGGGAGGTGGGCCGGAAGACGAGACTGGGCAGGAAGGTCCGCCAGTTCGGCCAACTGGCGTGGTTGACGAGCCCGTAGTCGGCAGGCTCCCCCTCCACCGCCCCGGACCTGCTCTAACGCGATCGCATGTACCCCATGGCTCCCCATCTCGGAGGAGGAGGAGGAGGAAAGTCTTCGCGGGTGTGGTCGATGACGTGGTCGGCGCCGAGGGAGCGGACCAGGTCGGTCTTCGCGGTGCGGCACACGCCGGTGACTTGGGCGTCACGGGGGCGCCGAACAGGCCGTCCTGACGCGCCGAACGCACGCTCTCCTCGACGTCGCCGTCGACATGCCTTGGGGACCGCTGATCAACCGATGGCTCCAGCGCAGCGGAGCGCTCACCTCCCACTATGCCGACAGCATCGTCGAGGCCGCTCTCAACGGTCTGCGCCCGCGTCGCTGAGACGACGATGACGGCTGCACGCCGCGGTCAGGCTGGTGCTCGCCGTACTCCTGCTGTTCCGGTCGAGCGGATCCGCGCCAGGCGTACCTGTCGCGCAGGCTGGCCGAACGCATCGGCCGGGCCATCCGCGGCGGCCAGTCGGTCGGGCACCTACACGAGGGTCCGCGTCCTGGCGGCGCCGGCCACGGCGGACCGGCTCAAGACGGCGGCAAGGGCCAGAGACCAAAGAGCTGACAGCCGCGGGATCGTTGCGGTGTTCCGTAGGGCGATCCCCACTGGAACACCAGCCACTTGGACAACCGCCCCAGGTCAGGTTGTTCCGCGAACCGTTCCCGTGGTGGCCCCTATCCGGAAAATGTGGAGCCGTGAACGGAACCCGGTTCAGCTACGCCCGCTGCTCGACCGACGAGCAAGACGTGATCATCCAGACCGAGCAGTTCCTGACCCTCGGCGTCCCGGAGGACAGGATCTACATCGACCGCGGCTTCTCCGGCACCACCCGCCGCAACCGCGCCGGCCCCGACCAGGCACTCGCCGCCGTGTGGGACGGCAACGTCTTCACCGTAACCACGTTCGACCGGCTCGCCCGCAACATGGCCGAGGTTAACGAGATCCTGACCGACCTGTCCGGCCGTGGCGTCCTGCTCGGACTCGGCGGCTCGGTCTACGACTGGAACGACCCGTTCGGGCGGCTGTTCCTGCAGGCCCTCGCCATGGTCGCCGAGTTCGAGGCCAACCTCGGGCACCTGCGCACTCGCGAGGGCATGGCCCTGGCCAAGAAGAACGGCAAGCTCAAGGGCAAGCAACCCAAACTGCCTGAACCAGCCCGGCGCTCCATCCGCCGTCGATACGCCGAGGGCGAGGTGCCCCTGGCCGACCTGGCCATCGAGTACAGCGTCGGACGCTCCACCACCCACCGCACCGTCCACGGACCAGAAGCCTCCAGTAGAGCGGTCACGCGTGGAACTACCGGCCACGGCACCGCGAGTGGGTCCTCGGCCGGGAGCGGAGGGCCGACCCGCAGCACTGGCGCGAGGGCCTCCCAGAGGCTTTGACGAATCCTCAACATGGAGTCAACGCGGCCGCACCTACCTTCCTCTCATCAGCCACAACACACGAGAGGAACACAACGATGAGCATCAAGCTTCGTAAGTCGCTCACCGCCCTGGCCATCGGCGGCGCGGCCTCCATCGCCATGCTGACGGCCACCTCGACCGGCGCCGT
>NZ_JBITHZ010000047.1:0-82275 GCF_044458585.1 Nonomuraea sp. NPDC050451 | reverse complement strand
ACCAACATCGCAGCCGCCACCGACCACTACCGCAGCCACCCCACCGACGGACTGCAGCTACTCGGGCTCACAACATGAGAACGCATCGGCCCTGGTTGACGAGCCGGTCGATCTCGTCGAGGTGCTTCAACAGTTCGTCGCTGATCCACCCGACTTCCCGCGGCATCCACAAAACTCCGTACGCGTGATCGAAATCAAGCGCCAGTTCGTCAGGGTGTATCACGGATCCGAGCCAAGCGATCTGATCTGAGGCAGACCACGCCAGATGTCCCAGGGCCTCCCGCAGGAGTCTCCAGGCTCCCCTCCGGGCCCTCGCCTCATCCTCGCTCGGCTGCAGCACAAGGTCATTCTGCCGTACGCGACGCGCCTGCCCACGGGCCGGGCCCTCTCACCAAATCCTTACGCCGTACCTGCCATCCGCGCTTGCCACAGGTGCGCAATGCGAGGAAGAAGACGTTTAGCCCACAGGATCAATGGCGCCGGCGCCACTCACGATCTGTTCGAGCATGTGAAAGGGCCCATTCCAGCGTCGACCGGAAGGTCACCGAGATTGAGGAGGCCGCGATCGGCCACCAAGCTGCCCGCCGGCGCCTGGCAGGCAGCCGTCCGTCAGGTGGAAAGTGCATGGGCACGCTCAGGTCGCCGAGCTGACGACGCTGCACGAACGCGCCAAGGTCTGGGATTTCCAGCGTGCGGGCAGAACTCAGGGTCGACGCCGCGCATCCTACATTTCACTAATTCTTCCCATTCCGCCCGGCAACTGCGCTCCGTCTCCCCGAGTTGCTGCATGCATTCAAGGAAGATTGTGCCCAGCATCTGACATGTCACGGGGGAGAGATCTCGCTCGACACAGCTCAGATAATCAGTGCTGAGAGCCGCACAGGTTGACGCTCCCGCCCCGTTGACATCCAGGCGCACACACCGGTCGATGACGTGGAGGGCACCTCCACATATTACATCTCCCCAATATTCAGATCCCTGTCGGCATTCAGTTACCGCTGCGCTTGCTTGCACGCATTCGAGAGATTCGGCATGCACGCTACGACACCTCTCGAACACCGGTCGATCGGCCGACTCTGATCCAGTAAGCGCCGCCATCAGCAGAATAGCGACGCTCAACATGGCCACGGACAGTCTCATCTCATTTCCCGGTTCACTCGTCGACCGCACCGAAAAACCCCGTACCCCCTTGCCCAGGAACAAACGAGTAATAAACCTAGGCACCACAGCCCGCAAAAGTCGGACAACTTATTCTATGCCCCATTACGCTGCACCGGCCTTGCTATCCGGCTCCGAAACAGCGCTCGCGGCGGCCTGAGTGATCGTCACCGTGCTGGCGTTGCTGCTCGGGTGCGTCGACAACCACCGAGGGGCACGCCGGGGGGCGCGCGGGAGGTGCTGAACCGTCCGTTCCTGGCACGCTGGACTCAGCGCTGCCAGTGAGTGGGAAACCAGGCCTTGCGGAAGCTTTGAGACGCCGATCACACATGCCTTATATGTATTCGTACGCAGGACGCCCACTCTCGTCATCTCTACCGTCTGCAGTGACGAAAGTGTCGCAAGGGACTGTCAAGCAGAAGGCCGCTGTACGACCAGATCGTCCGCTCCGACCCGGATCCATTCGACTGAACCGAAAGTAGGTGACCATGGCCGAGATGCTCGCAGCCCGGCTCCATATACCCTCCCGCGAGGTGCGCGTGGAGAAGGTGCCGGTGCCGGAGCCCGGCCCCGGGCAGGTCCGCGTCGAGGTGCGCGCGGCCGGCGTGTGCCTGTCCGACGTACACCTCGCCGACGGCACCCTCACGCCCCTCTTGCTGAAGGGCGAGACGGTGACGCTCGGCCACGAGGTGGCCGGCGTCGTGGACGCTCTTGGCTTGGGCGTGACCGACTGGGCGGTGGGGGACCGGGTCGTGCTGCAGGCCGGCGAGGCCGACCGGTTCGGCACCGTCCACACCCGCGGCGTCGACTACGACGGCGGCTACGCCCAGTTCACGCTGGCCACGTCCCGCTCGCTGGTGCCGATCCCCGACAGCCTGCCGTTCGAGCAGGCCTGCATCATCCCCGACGCCGTCTCCACGCCCTGGGCGGCCGTCACCGCAACGGCGGCCACGCGGCCGGGCGAGGCGGCGGCGGTCTGGGGCGTGGGTGGGCTGGGCGCGCACGCGGTCCAGCTCCTGCGCCTCGTCGGCGCGGCCCCGGTGATCGCGATCGACCCCCTCCCCGCGGCCCGGGAGCGGGCGCTCGGGCTCGGTGCCGACGCCGCGCTCGACCCGAACGACCCTGGGCTGCGCGACACCGTCGGCAGCCTCACCGACGGTCTGGGGCTGGACGCCGCCTTTGACTTCGCCGGCGTCGGCTCGGTGCGTGAGCAGGCCATGTCGCTGCTCGGCAGAGGCGGGCGGCTGATCGTGGTCGGGCTGGCCAACGAGCCGCTGGCCGTACCGAACGACATCGCGCTGGCGTACTTCGGCCAATCCGTGCGCGGCAGCTACGGGTCCCATCCCGAGCACGTGCAGCAGCTCGTCAGGCTCGCCGTACGCGGGCGGCTCGATCTGGCCGCGTCGATCAGCGACGTACTGCCCCTGGCGGAGGCGCCGGCCGCACTTGACCGGCTGGCCCGCAAAGAAGGCAATCCGATCCGCCTCGTCCTGCGCCCCTGAACGCCTCATCCCGTGCCCCTGAACGCCTCATCCTGCACCCCTGACCGGTGACGAGTCAGCCGCCGAAGCGGCCGCTCTCCGCCACGTCGATGGCGACCGCCTCGGCGGCCCGCACCGCGACCAGCGCCACGAGCTGCACGAACGCGCAGCCACCGCGGGACTGGCGCCGCCCAGCAGCATGCCCACGAACGCGTTCGGCAGCGTGACGAGCCCTACGGTCCTGGTCTGGTCGAGGGCGGGCACGAGCGCCTGGGCGGCTCGCTTTGAGGATGTCGGCGTCCTCGCGCAGGCGCCGGTTCTGCCTCGGCAACGCCTCCGGTTCCTGGCGTTCGCTGCTGGTCAGCCCGTCCCGCTGGCCGGCGCCGCCTGGCGCACCGCGGTCTCGGTTGGGTCGAAGGCCTTGGCCACCTCCCGACCGAGCGGGCACAGCTTGGCGATCTCGCTCTTGGACTCCAGCATGAACGAGGGGAGGACGCGGCTTCTTCTTCGGAGCCCTTGATCTCGGATGTCCGTCAAACCGGATCAATCCCAGCAGAGCCCTCTTGGGCGCTCGGTTGACATTACTCACAGGGCGAAATGTCCGGATTGTCATGACAAGTCGGTAATGGATCAGGCAGAATGCGGGACCACCATCGTCTCCCTCCACCGGAGGAACCCTCATGCGTCGACCCCTAGGGGTACTCGCCGTCGTCGCCAGCCTCGCCTCTTGCGCCCCGTCCACCGGCGGGGCGGGCGGAGCGGCGCCTGAGCTGACCGCGCCGGCGGACGGTGCGGCACCGACGCAGACCGAGGAGGCGACACCCGAGCCGACCTCCGAATCGAACGAGTGCCGGGTGAGCGTGGCCAGGCCGGCCATCTCCGCGCTCAGGATCCAGACCTCGGCCGTCCGCCGCGACTGTGTGCGCCCGGCGCTGCTGCGCATCCGAGTCATGCGCGCCGTCCCCGGCGACGATCCGGTCGTCAAAAGCGGCGCCACCAGGAAGGGCCGCATCACCCTGAAGATGCCCTGCAAACCGGGCACGTACTACGCGGTCGCCACCGACTACCGGGGCGGCAGCGCCAAGTCCAAGGCCGTACGGCTGACCTGCGTCACCCCCACCCCCACCCCTACGACGCGGGAGACGGGGGCGCCGCCGGCTTCCGAGACGAAGGAGGCCACCACCTCCGTCGGCACAGCGTTGGAGAAGGAGGTCGTCCGGCTGACCAACGCCGAGCGGGCCAAGGGCGGCTGCGACCCGCTCAAGCACGACGCGCGGCTGCGCAGGGCAGCGTTCGGGCACTCGGCCGACATGGCGAAGAACGACTACTTCGACCACGATTCCCAGGACGGCCGCGACATGGTCGACCGCATTCGTGCGACCGGCTTCTCCGGCTCGACCTTGGCCGAGAACATCGCCATGGGGCAGCGGTCGGCGGCCGAGGTGGTCCGGGGCTGGATGAACAGCGACGGCCACCGGCGGAACATCATGAACTGCTCGTACACCCTCATCGGGGTGGGCGCGGCCAAGGACGCGCAGGGGCAGATCTACTGGACGCAGGACTTCGCCGCCGGCTGATTCCCAGCCTACTTTGTTCGTGTCGCAGGGCCTGAGCGTCGGTGCGCCCAGCGCCTCCTGCTGCACGCCGCGCATCCCGGATCCGCGCCGGCAGGAGGTCAATCGAGCCGACCCGCCTGCTCGGACAGCAGGTTGAGCAGATCGATGGCCGCGCCGGAGACACCCCCGACTGGCCGGCGCGCGAGACAGCGTGGGTGTCGAGGACGTCGCCCGGCGTACGCATCAGAATGCATCCGCCTGGAAGCTTGGAAGCATGGCGATCGAAGACCCTCACCACCTGTTGGGCCGCTTACGACTGGGCCGCGAGGAATACTGTCAACGGCTCCTGACCATGCTGATCGTGGGCGGCCCCTACCCCCGGTGGAACAGCCGTACCCGGCCGTCGCCCCAGGGTGCCAGGTTCCTGCGGTCGCTGGATGAGCTGTCGTTCGGCCGCGGCGAGTGGAGCGGCCAACCGCTGTTCGTGGACGAGTTCGAGTTGCGCCCGCGGCACGACGACGAGCAGGGCGGAGCACCCGACTACGCCGTGCTGTGGAACGAACGGCTGTGGATGATCGAGCTGAAAACCGAGAGCTCAAGTCACCGGCGAGGCCAGCTCCCCGGCTACTACACCCTCGCCGGCCATCACTATCCGGGCCTTGCCGTGGATCTCACCTACCTGACACCACCGCTCGCCTTCACGCCGCCGACCACCCGGGACGGCCTCAAATTTTCGCACGTCACCTGGACGCAGATCCTCCCGCTGCTGGAAGAAACCTGGAGCCAGGGCACGGACGCGGAACGGCATGTCCTCACGGCGTTGCGGGCCGCCTTGGAGAGTATCGGGTCGAACTGGTCCGGCTGGCGGGCACAGCAGGTCGGAGTAAGAAGAGAAGAGCCTCTGACGGTCGAAAACACGGCGATGGCCATGGCTGAGGCCACCGCTCGTGACGGGCGGCAGCGAGCTGTGGACCATCCGGCAGCGGATCTGGACCAACTGCAACGTCTTCGCCTGGCCCTCCGGCAGACCATCTGCGCCAGTCCGGCACAAGCCCCTCTTCGTCACGTACGGCCCTGGCTCTGGAGCGCCACGACCAGCGGCGGCAATGCACTCACGGCCTCCGGCCGAGACACGGGGTTCGAACTGCGCCTCTCCCGATACCGAAAGCCAGCGTGCTGACCGGCTCCGAACTCGCGGTCCCCGGACTCACGGTCACGAGGGATCTCTGTCCTCGTCGACTCTGTGCAGGTAGTCCTCGAAGGTGGGGTGCCGGTCTGCCAGACGCGACCACACGATCAAGCCAGCCAGCCGGAAGGGGGCCAGCACGAGCCTGAGCACTCCACGCCCCAGTCGACGGACCAACCTGAAGAGTTCCTTGAGCGTCTCCCAAGGGCGTCCCAAGGCCACGACGGCCAGGATGAAGATCATGCCGACGAAACTGATCCCTCCGAAGTCGTCGGGATCGTCTCGCTCCTTCTCCTTGCTCACGACGCGGAGCTCAAGGCTGAGGACATGAACGTGCTGCTGTGCGTCACGGATCCTCCCAAGCCGACCTCGGAGCGCGCCGTAACCGTAAGCCTACGTCGGCAACGACGCACAGCAGGCCGCGGCGATCAAGGTCTCCGGCCCAACCTCGTACGACACCGAACCCAGGCCGGAACAGACACGGCACCGGCTGCGCGAGGACCCGTAGCGGTGATCAGGCGGAACAGGCCGTCGCCACCAGCCCGTGGACCCGGCCACGCGCCTGGCAGCTCACCACCCACGGCGCCTACCCCGCCGAGCGGTGGATCGGCGGGGACGCACCACTATGCGGGCCGCTGCACAGAAACGCCTCTTCCAGCGGCGTCAGGGCGTGCCGAACGTCGCCACCCGCCCAAGTAGTCGAGATGAGCTCGGCGTTGCGCAGTACCGTGGTGTGCCGGCTGGCGGACCGGCGTCCTGCATCGAGCCGGTGTGAGATGAGTACGCTGGTCCGTCGCAGCGGTGATCGCGTCATCGACGTGGGCGCCCTGCGCTGCGGATCTGAGTTGTCTGCGAGGTCGGCTGCGGCTGCCGTTGAAAACCTCGCCCATCGTCAGGCGGTCGGTGCGGAGCTTGACTGCGCGTAGACGGGTCGCTGAGCGACGGTCACGCCGTCGCCCGGAGCGGCGACCGTACGGCCCGCGGCACAGCCCTCCCTCGCCATCACACAGGCAGCATGATCGCGAACCAGATCGTGAAACCGGTACAGGCCGGGGGTCGGCTCACGCAACAGGTGTCCGTCCAACAGCCGTTCCAGCGCCCACTCGGCGGTCGCCGCGCTCGTGTTCAGGAGGGCGGCGGCCTCCTGGACGGCGAATTCGACGGGTGCGCGGGCGCCGAGCAATCGGTAGGCGCGCCGTTGCTCTTCGGGGAGCCTGCGATAGGACATTTCGAGAGCGGTGGCGACGCTGCGCTCCCCCGCTGCCAGTTCGGCCAGCCGCTGCTGCGGTGCGGCCAGCCGGGTCAGCAGGCGGTCGACGGTCCACCTGGGGTGGGAACGCAGCCGAGCGGCCGTGAGACGAATGGCCAGTGGGAGCAGCCCGCATCGTCGCACCATGTCCACCAGTACCTGCGGTGGCGTGCCGGCGACGCGCTCCTGTCCTACGGCCCGGGAGAATATGGCGACCCCGTCCGTCGGCGGCAGGACGTCCAGTGACAGCGTGTGTGTCCCGTCGAGCCCGCTCAGACGGCGGCGACTGGTGACCAGGACGTGGCAATGAGGGCTGCCCGGAAGCAGTGGCAGAACCTGCGTTTCGCTGAGGGCGTCGTCGAGGACGATCAAGATCTTCCGGTCGGCCAGCAGACTGCGGTACAGCCCGACCTGGTCATCCACATGGGGCGGGACGCGATCCGCGGGCACACCCAGTGCGCACAGCATACGGTGAAGGGCTTCCGGAGGATGGACGAATGACCGGCCAGGTGTGTGACCGTGCAGGTTCACGAACAGCTGGCCGTCGGGGAACCGAGCGGCCAGCCGGTGGGCGGCACGGATGGCGAGCGCTGTCTTGCCGATCCCGGCCATGCCCTCGACAGTGATGATCGTCGCGCGATCTGCCTCGCCCAGCTTCACCATGGCGGAGACATCGTGCGCCCTGCCGCAGAAGTCGGAGACATTCCTGGGCAACTGCCGCGGCACGGTAATGCGGCTGAGCACCGAGCCGGACCGGCCTCTCGCTGGGCGGATGCTGGCCGTATTGCCGCACAGTGCCCTGGAGAGCATGGCTTGCTCGTCGTCGTCCAGTGCCAGTGCCTCGGCCAGCAACCGTAGTGTCGCCAGGCTGGGTTTCGCCGCGGCATCGGTCTCCAGCCGGCTGATGGTGCGCACGCTCAGCCCCGTGTACTCGGCCAGGATCTCCTGAGTGAGCGACGCCCGCTCGCGCCACGATCGCAGCAGGGCCCCCGGCTCGATCGCTTCCGCCCGCGGGTCGGCTTGCCCGCCGCGAAGCGGCCGATGAGGCCGTCCCCTGGGCTGCGACGGCGTGTCCGGCGCGGTCAGGCCGGTCGGGCTGGTCAAGCCAAACGGGCCGACCCCGCCGGTCGGGCCGGTCGGCCGCGTGACGCGGACATCGGTCAGCCGATCGCTCGACGACGCCATCCCGGAGGACCGCCCGGTGAACGACGGCATCTCGGAGGACCGTCCAGTGGACGACGGCATCTCGGGGGACCGCCCGGTGAGCGATCGGTGCTGGGTGGGAAGCCGGCGGGGAGACGGCGGCGCGGGGTGGTCGGTGAGCAGGTACGCGTACAGTTGCTGCAGCTCAGGGCCGGGATCTATCCCAAGGTCCTGCCCAAGGCGCGACCGTAGCTCCTCGTATCGTTGGAGCGCCTCCGCCCGTCGTCCGTGGCGGTCCAGCACCTTCAGCAGACGCAGCCACAAAGACTCGCGCAGCGGATAGCGAGGGGCCCACTTACTCAGTTCGGCGAGCACGTTGCTGTTCGGCCCGGTGGCGTCGTCCAGGTCGACCCGCCGTTCCAACGCCGCCAGGCACCGCTCCGCCAGGTGCGGCGCCTCGGCCTCCCGCAACCAGCGGGACGGCACGTCCTCGAACGGCTCGCCCCTGGACAACGCCATCGCCTCATCGAGCAGGTCACGTTCGAGATCGGCGTCGCCGGCGCGTGCGGCCTGCTCCGCGAGCCGTACGAAACGCAGCGCGTCGACATCGTCAGCGACGGCGCGCAAAAGGAACCCGTTCGGGCGCGTCTCGATCCACCGGCTTCCGAGGGCACTCCGCAATCCCCCGACGTAATTCTGCAGGGTCCGCCGGCTGTTGGCCGGGAACTCGTCCGACCACACCATCTCGGCCAACCGGTCCATGGACACCGTCTTACCTGCCGACATCGCCAGGGCCACCAGCAACGTCCGCAATCGGCTTCTCGTCAGCCGGACCGGACGCTCTCCGACCGCCACCTCCAGCGGACCGAGCACCTTGACCGTCAGCCGCTGCACCGCGCCCCCTTGTTTCTGCGGGTTTTCCGTACGCCAGGACACACGGGCGCTTTCCAAACTTCTCGCGTGGCAGGTCCCCCCGGGGCGCGATGCCCACCGAAAGCCGCGTCCGATGCCGATGACATGGAAAACGGTGTGACGAGAAGAGCAGAAGCCCCGTCGCCGAACCGCTCGAAAAATTCCATGGCCACGGATTCTGGCATTCGGGCAAGTGCCCGCACCAGGACAGCCGAAGGGCATTCGCCGGACATCACAGGGCATCCGCCCGTGCTGCGCAGCCGGCGTCGCCGAGCACCGGCAGCGTCCGCGAGGGCACTCGATCGGACTTCACGCAGGTGTGGCGGGACGAAGCAGCAATGGACGACTTCGCGGAGCAGCGTACACAGGTGCGGCTTCACATCGGCTTCACGCCTGCCGGGATTCTCTCGACGTTACCGCGGTCCGCCGCCCGAAGCCCGGGAAATGTCCGGACGCGCCCGGCGGAGAAAATGCTTTCCGCCCGCGAAGCAAAGATGAAGACGAAATGAAGCAGCGCGCTGGCAAGCTGCCCCGTGTTCTGTTCGCCCAGTCAGCTCAGAAATCCAGTGAGGTGGATCATGACCGCACCGACATTCGACCTCGTCACTACGGAGACGATCGACCACGACGACGAGTTCGACCTCGATATTCGCATCGCCGTCGGCGCCGACGTCGCGCTTCCCGAGGCCGGCTTCAGCTGCTCCTGGTACACCTGCAACGCCACCCAATGTGGCTGCAGCATCGACGGGTGCAGCCCGTTCCCCACTCTGACCAAGGGCTGCTAGTGGCTTTCACGACCACCTGCAGGCCGGATCAGCGGTTGGCGCTAGATATTCATTCATGAGGAGTTGTTGAATGCCCGCTTCGGACCTCTACTCGGAACACTCGGCCATACACGGCGAGGAAGGGCTTTCCCCGGCTCTCGTCGAGCGCGCCCGGCGGACCACGGAGGTGATGGTCGAGCGGCTGGCCGACGAACGGGTGGTGGCCGAAGCGGTGCGCCGGACCAAGGCGGTCTCGAAATATCCGTTCGAGTGGGGCGGCCCCGGACTGTACGGCGGTCACGCCGGCCTGGCGCTCGTGTTCGGATACGCCGCGTCGGCGCTGCCCGACGAGGCCGGCGGCCGGCGCGCACTTGCCCGGCGCTTCATTCAGGAGGCGGCGCGGCACACCAGGAAGGCGCCGATGCGCTTTCCCAGTCTGGGCACCGGGACCAGCGGCCTGACCCTGGTCGTCGAGCAGTTGGCCGCGGACGAGCCCACGCTCCGGCCGGCGCTGCGCCGGCTGCGGGCGATGCTGTCCGAGCAGATCCTCCAGGCGCCCGGTTGGCGTGGCGCCGATGGCGTGAGTCCCGACGCGTACGACGTCATCTCCGGCGCCGCCGGCGTCCTGGGCTGTCTCGCGTCACTGCCGGAGCCGAGCGCCGCGGAACGCGAGGCATGCGGCAGGCTCCTCGACGACCTGCTGTGGATGTGCGATCCCCGCGGGGGGACGACACGGTGGCATGTCCCGCCCCGGCTCACGCCCAGCCAGGATCGGGTCAAGGAGTATCCGCACGGCTACGTCGACCTCGGTCTGTCGCACGGCCTCGCCGGGCCGCTGGCCGCGTTGAGCCTGGCCTGGACGCGCGGTCACCGGCGTCCCGGGCTGCGGCCCGCGATGGAGCACGTGGCCGCGTTCCTTCTGGAGATGTCCGATCACGACGAGCACGGCCGGCGCTGGCCGCGGTGGCTGGCGTTGACCCCGTCGGGCGCGATCCAGGAGCGGCCGCCGCAGGCAGGGCATGAGTCCTGGTGTTACGGGGCACCCGGGATCTGCTCGGCCCTGCTTGACGCCGCCGAGGCACTCGAGGACCGGACACTGCGCGCCGCGGCGGTCGACGCCTTCGAGGCGGCGCTGCGGCGCGTGTTCGCCGGCCACGGCCACCTCGTCAGCGCGTCCCTGTGCCACGGCTGGTCCGGGCTCTTGACCATCTGCCGGAAGTTCGCGCAGGCGGACTCGGGCACCGCCCGATCCGCTCTGCCTCACCTCGTCGAACACGTCCTGAACGCCTGCGACCCGGCTCACCTCCTCCTCGTCAAGGAGTTCCAGGCTCCGGACGTCCATACGGACAGCCCCGATCTCCTTGACGGCGCGGCCGGCGTACCCCTCGCTTTGTGGACGGCGTCGGGCTCGATCAACGACGAGTGGCAACGATCGCTCCTGATCCGTTGACCCCAGACCTACCGAGCAGAGAGGCCACGCATGCCCATGCGGAAGGATCACGAACGGAATCCCGCGACGGAGTTCTCCCCTGCGGGCTTCTTCATGCTTCGCGCGCCCGTCCTGCCCGCGGAGACCTTTCTCAGACTTACCGGCGACCAGGACGACACGGCAGGACCGGAAGAGCGACGGGCCGCCACGCGTCGGCAGCTCTGGGACCTCGCTCACCAGCCTCGCGTCCGCCAGGCCCTGCACACCGCGAGCCGCAGCCTCGTCGACGAGCTGGCCCGGGTCGAGGAGACGGGCTGGCCGAGGACCGCGTCGGACAGGTCGGCGAAGAAGAAGGTCGACCGGGCTTTCTCCACGCTGCTGCGCTACCTGACCAGAATGTCCACGCGCCCCACACCGTACGGCCTGTTCTCCGCGGTGGGTGTGGGCAGGTTCGGGCCGACCACGACCGCGGCCCTCGCCGGCGATCCGGTACGCATGACGCGCACCCGGGCCGACTCCGGCTGGTTGGCGGCAGTCATCGAGCAGCTCGACAAGGACGACACGGTACGCGACGAACTGCCGGTCCGGACCAACGCGCTGCTCTCCCGGCTGGCCGACCGGGCCGTTCTCGCCGAATGGACAGGCATGGCCACCGGCGGCAAGCGGGCCAACCTCCGCATCACGCCACCGGTCCAGCTGGCGCTGCGGCTGGCCGACGGTGAAGTGAGGTACGGCGACCTGCTGGCCGAGCTGCTCCAGCGCTTTCCCGGCGCCGGTGAAGCCCGCATTCGCCGCCTCGTCGGCCAGCTGTGGGAGCTGGGCGTGCTCACCAACAGCCTCAGCCCGCCCCTGACCGAGCCGTTGCCCGAGCTGCACCTGTTGAAGAGGCTGACCGGGTCGACCGCTTTCGCTCCGGTGGCCGACGGCCTGCGCCGGGTCCGCGCCCTCGCGGATGCCGTCGACGAGACACGCGGCCGGGCAGACCTGGCGGACGTCGAACGGCTCACCGCCTACCAGCGCGCCATGACGCCGGGCTTCGACGGCACGACGTACCAGGTCGACACCGCGTTGGCGACGACCGGCCACGGGATGCCCGCCCAGGTCGCCGCCGCGGCCGCCGAAGCCGGAGAGCTGCTCACGAGGTTGGGAAGCGTGCGCCGACGGCCCGCGCACATCGCCGCGTACCACCGCGCGTTCCTGGAGCGTTACGGGGCCAACGCTGAGATCCCGCTGGTCGAGGTGCTCAGCCCGGAGCTGGGGATCGATGCCCCGAACAGCTATGGGGCGCCACCGCGGCTGGTGCCGCTGCCGTCGGTCCCCGAGGAACGCGACCCCGCCCGGGACCGAGCGCTCGTCGACCTGGTCGCCGGCGCGCTGCGCCACGATCGCCTCGAGGTCGAGCTCACCGACCGGCTGCTGGATGTCCTGACCGTCCGGCGGCCGGACGCTCCGCGCAGCAGACCGGTGCCCTCCCTGGACGTGTACTTCAGCATCGCCGCGCCGTCCCGCCGAGCCATCGACGAGGGGCAGTGGCGTCTGGTCCTGTCGCCGACCGCGTTCCAGGGGCTGCAGAGCTTCGGCCGCTTCTCCCATCTCTTCGACGAGGCGGACGTGCAGGCCATGTGCGGCTTCGCCCAGGCCGAGGAGGCGCAGGCGCCCGATGTCGTGTTCGTCGAGTTGCGCAACGTCGCGGGCCATGCGCGGGCGCAGAACGTGGCCACCCACGCCCCACTGCGCCGGCTTGAGATCTGCGTCAACGCCACCCCGTCTCTGCCCTCCGGCCGGCAGATACCCCTCACCGACATCCTGCTGGGAGCGGACGGACACGGGTTCTACCTGCGGTCCGCGACGCTGGGCAAGCGGCTGCTGGTCACCCAGTCCCATGCGTTGTCGCTGCTCCAGGTGCCCAATGTCTGCCGAGCACTGGTGGAGCTGTCCACGGACCAGCTCACCTTGCCGGCCCACTTCGACTGGGGCCCGGTCGTCCAGGCGCCGTTCCGCCCACGGCTGGTGCGAGGACGGGTCGTGGTGAGCCCTGCGCAGTGGACGGCCCGGCCGGAGACGTTCGCCGTCGGCGAGGACGACGCGGACGCCTTTTTCGCCGCGGTCCAACAGTGGCGGCGGGACTGGAAGGTGCCGCGTCATGTCTATCTCACCGAATACGACAACAGGTTGCTGCTCGACCTCGAACACCCGCTCTGCGTGGACGAGCTGCGGCGCCGGCTGCGAGGGGCCGGCGGGCCGGGGCAGCCCGGTTCGCTGTCGCTGCAGGAGATGCTGCCGGACTTCTCGGACCTGTGGCTACAGGATTCGCACGGCCGCCGCTATCAATCGGAGCTGGTCGTGCCCGTACTGTCACCGGCGGCTGCGACCGGCGAGTGGGACCGTCATCCGCCCGCCCATGAGCGCGCGGCCGAGCCTGCCAGGGCTGAGGCCGGCCGGCGCTGGCACCCCGGCGAGCAGTGGTCGTACCTGAAGCTGTACACCGCGGTGACGCAACAGAACGACGTCCTGATCGGTCCGGTGCAAGAGCTGGTCGCCGCGCTTCGCGCCGACCGTCTGATCGATCGCTGGTTCTACATCCGGTACGCAGATCCGCTGCCGCACCTGAGGCTGCGTTTCCAAGCGGCCTCCGGCACCGACCCGATGGCGGTGATGACCCGGTGCGCGGCCTGGGCACGCCGGCTGATCACCGCGGCCTGGGCCTCCGACATGGCCTTCGTGACGTACGAGCGTGAACTCGAGCGGTACGGCGGACCCGGTGCCATCGACGCGATCGAGGAGGCGTTCCACGCCAACAGCGAGGCGACGGTCGAACTGGTGAGGTTCTTGACCGCCAACGGCGAGGTGGACGCGACGACCGTGGGCGCGCTCGCCCTGCACTCCCTTCACCAGGGCTGGGGAGCCGATCCACTGGCGGTTGCCCGGAACTCCATCGCGATCCCCGATTCCGTGCACAGGCGTTTCCGCCGGCTCCGAGGTGAACTGTGCGGGCTCCTGGCCCCCGCGCATCCATCGCCGCACGTACCGACGAGCGAGCACGCGTCCGCCCTGCACACGATCCTCGCGCGACAGCAACCGGCGCTGCGCGCCGCCGGCGACCGCATCCGGACGCTGGCCGCGGACGGGCGGTTGCTCACGACCGAACAGCGCATTCTGGAAAGCCTCTCCCACATGCAGGCGAACCGCCTGCTGGGCGTCGATCAGGGACAAGAGGAGATGAGCGTCCGGCTCTGGCTGCTCACTGCCCGCGCGCTCGTCGCCCTGCCGAACCCCACGTCCGCCGGAAACCCGCGATGAACCGCTCCACTGTCGCGACCCTGGCACCCTTCGTCCGCGCTCAGACCGGCACGTTGGTCACCGCCCTCGCCCTGTCGCTCGCCGGCGCCGCCGGCACCCTGGCACAGCCCATGGTCGCCAGATCGGTGCTGACCGCCATCCAGACGGCCCGGCCGGTCTGGCACCTGGTGATCCTGCTCGTGGGCCTCATCGCGATCGGCGCGGTGCTCGGTGGCGCACGTTCGTACCTGCTCCACCGGGCCGGCGCCCGAATGGTGCTGGCGACCCGGCGGAGCCTCGTCGACCACATCCTTCGGCTGCCGGTGGCCGAGTTCGATCGGCGCAGAACCGGCGACCTGCTCTCCCGGGCCGGAACGGACACGGCGACGCTGCACGGCGCGCTCACCTCCGGCCTGGTCGACATCGTCGGCGGCGCTGTCATCACGATCGGCGCCGCGATCATGATGGCCTGGCTCGACCCGGTCATGTTCGGATTCACCGCGGTGGCGTTCGCCGGGTTGTTCGCCGGCTTCTTCACCACGCGACGCGTGCGCGACGCCTCGCGCGAGGTCCAGGAGCGCCTCGGTGAGATGACCTCGGCGATCGATCGAGCGATCTCGGCAGTCCGTACCATCAAGGCGAGCCGGGCCGAAGCCCGCGAAGCCGCCGTCGTCGGCGACCACGCCGAGCGGGCATACGACGCCGGCCTGCGCCTGGCTCGCCTGAACGCTCAGATGGGACCGATGATCAACGCCGCGGTCCAGCTCGGTCTGCTGCTGGTCATCGGCGTGGGCGGGTTCCGGGTCGCGTCCGGCACCATGCGCGTCGGTGATCTGGTGGCGTTCGCTCTGTTCCTCTACCTGTTGATGGCGCCCGTCGCGCAGACGCTGAGGGCGTACGTGGAGCTGCAGAGCGGCCTCGGCGCGGTGCAGCGCGTCGAGGAGATCCTGGCTCTGCCGACCGAGGCGTCCACCGACCGCCCGGCCGTTTCCCGCGCGGCGCCGGTCGCCCCGGCGATCCAGTTCGACGGCGTCACCTTCGCCTATCCCGGTGGAGCGCCCGCCCTGCGCGACGTGAGCTTCACCGTGGCGTACGGCACGCAGACGGCCTTGGTCGGTCCGTCCGGCGCCGGGAAGTCGACGGCGCTGGCGCTGATCGAACGGTTCTACGACGTCGCCTCCGGCCGCGTCCTCGTGGCGGGCCGGGACGTCCGGGACCAGCCACGCGACGAACTGCGCGCCCACCTGGGGTATGTGGAGCAGGACGCACCGGTGCTCGCCGGCACCATCCGCGACAACCTGCTCCTGGCCGCGCCCGAAGTGGATGACGATCGCCTCATGGCCGTACTCGGCACTGTGCGGCTGACACATCTGGTCGAACGCTCACCGCTCGGACTCGACACCCACGTGGGTGAGGGCGGCATCCTGCTCTCAGGCGGGGAACGTCAACGCCTGGCCATCGCCCGCACGCTCATCGCCGCACCGCCGGTCCTGCTGCTCGACGAACCCACGAGCAACCTGGACGCCGTGAACGAGAGGGCCCTGCGGGACGCGATCGCGGCCGTCTCCCGACGGCACACGCTCGTCATCGTCGCCCACCGGCTGTCGACGGTGATGCACGCCGATCAGATCGTGGTCCTCGACCAGGGACAGATTTCCGGCATCGGATCGCACGGCGAACTCTTCACGGCGAACCCGCTCTACCGGGAACTCGCCACGCAGCAACTGCTGACCGCATGACGAAGGAGTGGAGGCACCCAACATGCTGGCTGACGACGCGGACCCGGGATTGGCCGCAGAGAAACTCATCCATCCCCAGTTCCCACGCTCGGCTGCGTACGATCCGGTTTGGCAGGGCCGTTATGCCATGGGCCCCAACCCGCTGTGGCTCGCCGAATCCCTGGCTGAGCTGCTGGATCTCGCGCCGGGTATGCGGGTGCTGGACCTCGGCTGCGGAAGGGCGACCAGTTCGATCTTCCTGGCCAAGGAGTTCGGCGTCGATGTCGTGGCCGCCGATCTGTGGGTGCGCCCCGAGGAGAACTGGGCGCGCATCATCGACGCCGGTGTGCAGTCGCAGGTCATGCCGATCCACGCCGAGGCTCACGACCTGAAGTTCGCCCACGAGTACTTCGATCTCATCATCAGTCTGGACGCCTACCAGTACTTCGGCACCGACGACCTCTACCTTGGCTACCTTCAGCAGTTCCTTGCTCCGGACGGTGTGCTGGGCATCGTCGTGATGGGGCTGACCAAGGAATTGAACGGCGTGGTGCCCGAGCATCTGGCCGACGGGTGGAAGTGGGACTTCCACGCGTTCCACAGCCCGCAGTGGTGGCGAGAGCACCTGTGCCGATCCGGCCTGATGACGGTGGAACACGCCGATCTGCTGCCTGACGGCTGGCGGCACTGGATGCGGTGGCACGAACTGGGTGCGCAGGCCGCCGAGCCTGAATGGCGGGACTTCTGCGCCGGCTGGGTACGGAGGTTCGCCATCGACGCCGGGCTCACGCTCGGCCTGCCCCGGGTCGTGGCCCGCAAGAATCAGAGCCTATGAAGCCGCGCCTGAGGTGAGGGCGGATGCCTGCTCCAGCTCGTACGCGCCGGCGACCAGCTCGAGAGTACGCAGCCGCGACCGGTGACCGTGCACGTGCGAGACCAGCATCAGCTCGTCGGCGCCGGTGCTCTCGGCGAGGCGGTCGAGCACGGCGCGGACTTCACTCGCGTCGCCGTGTGCCACGTCCCGGAGCCAGCGGCGCAGCGTCTCCTCCTCGTCCTGGCTGAACGAGTGCCGTGCGGCCTCCTCCGGCGACGGGAACGCAGTCGGCCGCCCGTTTCGCATCCGTGCCATGGCAAGACCGGCGGCCCGCACCATGGCACGGGCCTCTTCCGAGGTGTCCCCCGCGACGACCCAGACGGAGACCATGACATAGGGCCGGTCCAGAACGTCGGAGGGCTGGAACGACTCGCGGTAGGCGGCCAGGGCGGCCCGTGTCTCACCAGGTCTGAGGTGGTACGCGAAGGCGAACGGCCGCCCGAGCCGCCCGGCCAGCCGCGCGCCCTGCTCACTGGCTCCGAGGATCCACAGAGGCGGCGCGTTCACCGCGCGGGCGACTTGGATGCCGGCGTAAGGGTGGCCCGGGGAAAAGAAGCCGTCCAGGAAGCCCATCAGCTGCTCCACCTGCTCGCCGAAGTCGGCGTCGGAGCGCCGGAGCGCCTGCGCGACCGCAGGATGCCCTCCTGGTGCCCGCCCCACCCCCAGGTCGACACGGCCTGGATGCAGCGCCTCCAGGGTGAGGAACTGTTCAGCGACGGTGAGCGGTGTGTGGTTGGGCAGCATGACCCCGCCCGAGCCCAGCCGGATGGTCGTGGTGTGTGCCGCCAGGTGGGCCAGCAGGACAGCGGGAGACGTGCTGGCGATGTCGGGGATCGAGTGGTGCTCCGCGAGCCACAGGCGCTGGAATCCCAGCCGTTCGGCGGTTTTCGCCACCTCTGTGGTGGTGCGGAACGCGGTTGCGGCGCCGGTTCCCGCACTGACCGTCGCGAGGTCGAGGACGGACAACGGCACGGCCGGGCGTTGGTGCCGCACGGACGGCAGCTCACGATGGATCGGGTTCATGAGGTGCGCCTGCGGCACCGACGCGTCGTCCATCAGTTGTTGCAGCAGTCCTGGTCGAAGAGGCTGCTCACCGGGGCCTCCCCGGACGCGGCGTTCGCCGTGCCCAGGTAGCTACCACCGACGAGCGCGAGGCCGGCCAGGGCGGCCACCGCGAGAACGCGTGAGAAGGACTTCATCGGGTCTCCATTTCTTTGCGGAAACTGCTGGTATTCACTAAAAGACCCGCCGTCCTCAACACCGCATCGGATCAGCCTCACCGGCCTCCGCAAGTGTCCACCGCATTGCCTGGACGGACGCTTCCGCGGACTGGAAGCTGTGCGGGAGAGTCAACTGATTCGAGGAGAAAGATGTCGATTCAAGAAATCGAGAACGCTGAATTCCTGGCCGGCGACGAGTTCGATCTGGACGTCCGGATCGTCGTACGCGACGATCTGCCGGTCCATGAGGCCGGATTCTCCTGTTCCTGGTACACGTGCGGGCAGTGCGGCTTTCCTTCGTACCCGCACACGCAGGCCGTGGCCTGCACCTGCTGACGCCCATGAGCCAGGAACGAGTCATCGTCGTATCGCCCCGCAAGAGCGGAACCCATCTCGTCCAGAACCTCATGGCCGCCCTGGGATATGGCATATACGGCGAGCCGGTGCCGCCGGAAAGCGGGCGGGCGGCCGTCAGCCTCAGGGAACGGCAGGAGCTGGCCGAACGGTTCCTCCACGCCGACGAGCTGGAAGCGCTCGATGTCAGAGAAGACACCAAGGAATTCGTTCGGCGTACCGACCAGCTGCTGATCCAGCTCGGCTGGATCTGGCAGACCAGGCTGGCGGCCAGAAACGTGTCGAACGTCGACCTCATCCGCCCCGAAATCGACTTCGAGCTACGCATGAGTGAGGACGCCTGGATCCGTCCGTTCTGGCAGACGGCGCCCCGGCTGTGCTGGATCTTTCATTCGCTGAACATCTGGCGGATGGACCAGAAGTTTCTCAACGAATGGACGACGCGGCAGGAGCCCGCGGTCGTGCTCAATCATCGCGATCCGCGAGACGCGCTCGTGTCCATGGCCAACTTCTTCTCCGGAAGGAGCGGGATCGCCTTCCGGCGCTTTCCCGAGTCGGCTGTTTTCCAGCCGATCCTCGCCGATCTCCCCGACATGGAGAGCCGGATCACGTACATGCTGACGGACCCGTCGATTCCCCTCCTGCACGATTACGAATCGGCGGTGAGCTGGTACCACCACCCGCAGGTCTGCAAGGTCGCCTTCGAGGAGTTGGCGGGCCCCGAGGGAGGAGGGAGCAGGGCCCGGCAGGTCGCCGCGGTGGAGCGGGTGGCCGCGTGGGTCGGCGCGGACGTCGACCCCGAGGTCGTGGTGGGTGAGCTCTTCGACTGTAAGGCGTTCACCTTTCACAAGGGCCAGATCGGCGCCTGGCGTGAGGTGTTCACCGCCCGGCACTCAGCCCTCTTCAACGCCCGCTTCGGCCACCTCACGGACACGTTCGGATATGCCTGAAGATCGGTTCCTCCCGCCGAGCCTCGCGGCGGAGGCCAGGCGGGTCGCCTGGACGATCGTCAATCGCCTCGACGACGATGACGCGGTCCATCAGGCCGTGCGGCGGACGGCGAACGTAGCCGGAGTGGCACCGGACTGGTGGGGCGGGGCGAAGCTGTACGGCGGCAACGCGGGCCATGCCCTGATGTTGAGGTACGCCTCTCGCGTGGCCCGCACGTCGGCGGATCGATGGCGTGATCGGTCGCGGGACATCCTCCTGCGCGCGATCTCCTCCACGAGCGAGCGGCCGCCGGCGCACGGCGGCCTCGGGGAGGGAACCGCCGGCCTCGCCCTGGTGCTCGACGAGTTCGCCGCGGATCAACCGGGCTACCTGCGCGTGCGACGCCAGGCGGACCGGGGCCTGCTCCAGCAGGTGGCGCGGGCGAGCCGGGGCGGTTCGGCCGTTGATCCGGCGGCCTACGACGTCGTCACCGGCAGCGCGGGAATCCTGGGTTACCTCGCGTCGGCGACGACCCTTGACGTCGACGCGCGCGTGACCGCAGCCGGGCTGATCGACGGCCTCGTCCGGCTGTACGGCTCGCCGCCCGGTCCTCCGCTCAAGACGACGGAGACCTGTCCCGATCGGGCCGTCGACCTGGGCCTGGCCCACGGCCTGGCCGGTCACCTGGCGGCGCTGAGCCTCGCCTGGAACGCGGGCCTGCGCCGCCCCGGACAGCGGGCCGCGATCCGAAGCCTGGCCTCGTACCTCCGGGACGTCGCGGAGGAGGACGCCTGGGGCAGGATCTGGCCTCGTCGGACGCCGATTGACGACTCGTTGCCGGATCAACTCCCCCACAAGCCGATGACCTGGTGTTACGGGGCTCCGGGAATCTGCTCGGCGCTGCTGGACGCCGCACGCGCCCTCGACGATCCCGACCTGACGGCCGCCGCGGTGATGAGCTTCGAGTCGGCGCTGCGACGAGCGCTGCACGGCGACGGGGAGCCCCGGACGGTGTGCCTGTGCCACGGCTGGTCCGGACTGCTGACGATCTGCCACAAGTTCGCCGAACACGGGGGCAGCCAGAACGCGAGAGCTGCCCTCACCCCGCTCACCGAACGCGTGTTGTCGCACTGCTCCGACGATCAGGCTCTGATCGTCAGAACAGTGCACGTGCCGGGCACGTACGTGGACAGCCCCAGCCTGCTGGACGGCGCGGCAGGCGTGCCGCTGGCCCTCTGGTCCGTCTCCACCTCCGTTCCCCCACGCTGGCGCCGCGCGCTCCTGATCGGCTGAACCGTTCGCTGCTCAGCGAGGCAGGGGAATGTGGCCGGTCAATCGGCCGCGTGAGCGTGTGAGGTGGCGGTTTCGCGGAGCAGGTCGAGGAACGCCGAAAGCGGCGGATGATCTTCGATCGCCTCCTTGACGACGACGAAGATGGAGCGGACAGGCGTGGGCCGGGTGACCGGCAGGCAGGCGAACGATGTGGCGGGCATGGTGCTGAGCGCGAGCCGGGGCACCAGGGTTACGCCCAGTCCGGCGGAGACGAACGCGGCCGCCGTGGCGTAGTCGTGGGCTTCCACCACGAAACTGGGGTTGAAGCCGGCCGCCCCGCACGCGTCGAGGATGGTCTGCCGGCAGATGCTGCTCGGCCACTCGTTGTCGACCCATGGTTCGCCACGCAGCCTGCCCAGCTCGATCTCCTTCTCCCCGGCAAGGGTGTGCCCTGGCGGCAGGATCGCCAGGAAGGGGTCATCGAGCAGGTGGACGGACCGCAGCCCGGCCGGCACGTGAACGGTGTCGTTCAGCACCATGATCTCGGCGTCGGCGGCTTCGCCGGTCAGCCCCTTGCCCAGCCGTAGCTCCAGCCTGATCTCCGGGAAGAGGCGGCTGAACTTCGCGATGACGGGCGGGATGAGGACAGCGCCGGCGGTGGCGAAGTAGCGGACGGTCAGCCGGCTGGTCTTGCCTGCGCGCAGGTCGGTGAGGGCGGTCTCCGCGCGGGCGATCTGCGTCTGGATCTCCCCGGCGTGGCCGGCCAGGAGCCGTCCGGCCTCGGTGGGGCGCAGGCCGCGACCGTGTCGCTGCATGAGCAGCGTGCCCGTCTCCCGCTGCAGCGCGGCGATGTGCTGGCTGATCGCGGACGGGGTGTAGCCGAGGTTGGTCGCGGCGGCTTGGATCGAGCCGGTCTCCACGACGGCGCGAAGCACAGCGAGGCGGTGAACGTCGAGCACCCCCAGATCATACAGTCGCGCTTCATAGTCGTTAAGAAAACATCGCTTGTGCTGAAATGTGAAGGTCCTCGAAGATCTGTGCATGGAAGACGGAAGCAGGATCCGCCTCGGCATCATCGGCCTGGGCGTGATGGGTGCCGAAATGCTCGACGTCGCTCAGCGGCACCCGCAGTTCGAGGTGGTCGCGGCCGCGGACCCCAGCACGCAGGCAATCGCGTCAGCTCGAACGGCCCACCCAGGACCCGCCTATGTCGACGACGCGGACGAACTGCTCGGCCACGCTGCGCTCGATGCCGTCTACATCGCCTCACCACCGGCCACCCACGCGCGCCACGCCATACGCGCCATGGAAGCAGGGCTGGCGGTCTTCGCGGAAAAGCCACTCGCCGTGGACATCGCCGAGGGCCGGGAGATGGTACGAGTCGCCGCGGCGACGAAAACAGCGAACGCTCTGAACTTCGTCATGTCCGACCGTGGCGCCGCGCTGGCCGTGGACAACGCGATCCGAACGGGCCGGCTCGGCACGATACGCGGGATCGAGATGCGGTTCACCTTCCCGCAGTGGCCGAGGGCCTTCCAGGAGAGCGCCGGATGGGTGGCCGGGCGGACACAGGGCGGGTTCCTACGCGAGGTCGCCTCGCACTATCTGTTCCTGACCGACCGGTTGCTGGGACCGCTCGAACCTCTGCACACCCACGTCACCTACAGCGCGACGGCGGAGGACACCGCATACGGCCTGTTCCTGGCGAACGACGTGCCCGTAACCCTCTCCGGCCAGGTCGCCGCGGGCCCGGAGACGTATGAGTGGACCCTGCACGGGACCGAACGCTCTTACCGGATCACCGATTGGGCACGCCTGTGGCTCGGCGACTATCAGGGGTGGACCCCGGTCGACGTGGACGAGCCGCGCGGGAGCGAACACACCCGGCTCAGCGAGTTCGCCCGCGCCGTGCGGGGTGAGGACACCACATTGGCCGACTTCGCCGCCGGCCTGCGCGTCCAAGAACTCGTCGAGCACTTCCACCGCGAGATCGGATGAGGCACCCGTCCCATCGACTCTCGAGGCCCGGATCGCCCATCTGACGCCTTTTCCAAGCACGGTCGCGGACACTGCCTGCGCACTTCGATCGCGAGCATCCGGTCAAGGCACGGCCCGCGCCGGACGAAGACGCGATTCGACGGCCTTGCCGGGGTGGGCCGGGCATGCGCAGCATCTTGGTGCCCGACCTGTCCGGCATCTTGAACGCGCCGTCCGGCCCCTTCGACGCGGTGGCCTCGCGGCGGCTGCGGGCCGTGGTCGAGGCCGTCTCCGGCGTGCCGTGCTCGCCCTAGTGAAGGGCGCGGTCGACACCTCCGCCTTTTCCTGCGCACGCCGATCGACTCGGCCGAGCGGGTCCTGATCGGGTTTCCCGCCCGCCGTGAATGGTCGTGCGGCATGATGACCGGCTGTGCTCCTTAGCCTGGCCTACCTGACCGTCACGAATCAGACAGGTGCCGCTGCCGCAGCACGGGTCGCAGACCACAGCAGGCCCCTCACCGCCGCGCAAGGCCGGCGCACGCTGGAAGATTTCGCTGGCCAGCCTGACGGGGAACGCGGGAAACCCCTGGGGCCGAATGCAGCACCGCACCGCTGGCCAGGTCCTGATAGTCGTGCTGGAGGGTGGCGGGGCGGCAGCTCATGAAATGCCACTCGCCCCGCTGCGGCGTTGGCGGGCGGCTTCGTACAACGTCACGGTCGCCGCGCTTGCGGCGTTCAGGGAACTGGCCGAGCCGGCCATCGGGATACGCGCCATGGTGTCGCACGCCTGCCGCCACCCCGCGCTCAGCCCGTTGGTCTCGTTACCGATGACCAGCAGGGTAGGGCCGGTCAGGTCCAGTTCAGCGACGTCGCAACTGCCGTTCTCGTCGGTGCCCACCACCATGAGCGGCAGGCCTTGGGCACGCAGCTGTGCCACCCACGCGAGCACTTCCCGGTGCGATGAGGACCGCACCACCGGCAGCGCCAGCAGCGACCCGGTGGAGGCCCGCACCGAACGAGGATCATAAGGGTCGGCGGCGTGCCCGGTGACGATCAGGCCCGTGCCGCCGAACGCGTCCAGTGAACGTGCCATCGTCCCGATGTTGCCGGGATTGTTCGGCCGGTCGAACACCGCGCCCAGGAAAGACGGACCCACCTGGATACGGGACAGCTCATCGTCCGGCAGCTCAGCCACCGCCACCAACTCGGGCACTTCCTCGTCCTTGCCGCCCAGTTCCCGCAACAGGTCGGGGGCCATGGCCACCCGCTCGCCGCCCGCCGCCTTGAGCATCTGCCTGGCCCAGCTCGACAGAGGCCGCTCGGCGTCAAAGAGGAGCGTACGCACCGGCCAGCCGAACTCGATCGCCAGGCTGATCGGGCGCACGCCCTGGATCAGGAACTCCTTGGCCCGCTGCCGCTTGGTCCGGTTGCCCAGCAGGGCCTGCCACTGCTGGAAGCGCGCGTTCGGCCGCGTGATGCGCAACTGCGCCGATAACGATTGCCCCTGATCAACCACGCTCTACAGAATAAGATCAGTTTCACCATGTGATGACAAACCATGCGTCGCCGGCAGACGTGGCCTTGCAAACCCATAAATTCTGGCTCGAGTCACGCGGCGCGCACTGCCGCCCCGTGCCGGGGCACCCACGACCTCGCGTTTCTCCTGGTCAGGCGGCTGGCCATGAGGAAGCGGTGGGCCCCACTCCACCAGAACGCCAGCGCTGGCGCTGTCAGCCCAGGCCAGGGTGAGCTGTGGGCGCAGCCTCCGCAGGCGTTCGGCGGCGCTGAACCGGCTGGAGTCGGACATCGACCGCCAGACTGCGGCCAGGCGGCGGACCGCACGAAGCCCGAAGTCAGACGACGACCAGCCACAACCGGGTCCGCCCACGGCTCATGCCGCCTGGTCTGACAGCATTCGCGTGCTGCTCCTTCACACCGATGCCGACGTCGGCGAGCATCTCCTCCATCGGGGCCGGGGACTTCCCATCCCGGTCACGGATCAGGAAGCGCGCCGGCAGTCAGCGTCCTGTCGGACTGCCAGCAGGCCGCGGACCGCTACGGCGTGATCGCGTCGGCGGCCGGGTTCGCCGGCTTCAACAGTCGCCATCCCAAGGGTGCCAGGGCCAGCCACATGCACAGGACCGCGAAGGGCATGAGAGCCTGGCGGCCGGGTCCGTCCAGCATCTCGTAGCTGACGAACAGGGCCAGGGTCGCCAGGACGAGTGCCAAGGTCGTCGCACTGATTCGCTTCAGGACGGCCAACTGAATGATCAGAGCCAGGAACCCGAGGTAGACAAGCTGGGTGCCGAATCCGTACAGGATCGGCTCAGCTCCCGGGATGCTTCGGATCTGCTCGTCCAGGGCCTTCATCTGCGCGTGATCGTCGGTGGCGAACAGGACGTACAGATCGACGAGCATCTCGGCGATCGAGGCGGTGACGCTGATCAGCGCCACCGCCAGACTCACCCTGGCGAGGATCTGCGCGGCACCGTGGCTTCGGACCAGGCGAAACAGTTCGACGCAGGCGATGGCCAGCATCACGAAGCCGATGAGCCACACCGAATGCGCGATCGTCGACCATGACTCGACTCCTTCGTTGCCGCCGAGCCTCATGAAGATCCAGCCGCCGATCTGCCCCACCGGCGCCAGGATGAGTGACCACCCGGCGAGGGTTCGCCAGGTCGTCGTCTTCGCTCGGGTCTGGGCGGATGAGCCGCGGCGCAACAGTTCACGTCCCACCGGCAGGAAGGCCAGCCACAGAATCAGCGCCGATCCGGCCTGCGCCAGCCGCAACGGGATCTCCACCAGCAGCTCGGCGCCGTTGACCAGGACCGCCGCGGTCACCAGGGTCGCGAAGAGTGCGGTGGCCCTGCCCTGCGTCGCGAGGTGTATCGCCTGCACGATCAGCACCAGGGCCAGCAGCACCGGCCCGACGTCGTAGATGGCCAACTGCACCCCGGGCAGGTCGTGGATCTGGCCGCTCAGGGCGCGCATGTCGGTGCGGTTGTCGGTGGAGAAGCCCACCACCAGATCGATCACCATCTGGATGAGCAGGCAGCCCGCCCCGATGACACCGACGACCAGCGAGCCGGCGGCCAGTATCCGCCCTCCCGAGGTGGTGCCCTTCGCACGTCGATACAGCTCGACGCAGACGATCGCGTACATGACGTTGTTGACGACCCAGGCGATGTGGGCCAGGGTCCAGCCGGGTTCCCGGCCGCCGGTGCCGCCCAGGCGCATCAAGGCCCAGCCGACCAGGACCAGCAGTGGTGCGGTGACGAAGGACAGTCCGGCGATTCGCTTCCAGCTCATGGGCCCCGACCCTAATCTTACAGAATTTTTTCTGCAAGTTTTTCTCTGCATGAAGTTTTCTGCATCATGGTCCCGGTACGGCTAAGCTGGTCGAATGGCAACCGATCCGGTCATGCACACCCCGGCGGCGATGAAGGCACTGGCCAGCCCACTGCGGCGAGAGATCCTCAGGCACCTCGCCAACCACGGCCCGGCCACCTCGACCACGCTGGCCAAAGCCATGGGCCAGAACACCGGGACGACCAGCTACCACCTGCGGATGCTGTCCGACACCGGTTTCGTGACCGAGTTGCGCGACCGCGCCAAAGGGCGGGAACGCTGGTGGGACGTCGTCAAAGCCGACCGACGGATGCCCGCTCGCGAAGAGCTGACCGACGCCGAACAGGACCTCGCCGAACGACTGGGCGACTCCAGACTCGCCGAGGATCTACGGCTGCTGTCCGCCTTCGCCCACAACCGGGACGAGGACGGCGACTGGCAGCAGGGCTCTCGCGCCAGCACCTTCATGACCAAGACGCAGCTCAAGGAATTCCTCGAGGAGTACCTCAAACTGGTGCACCGCTTCGGCACCGACCACGACAACGCACCCGCCGACGCCCGGATGATCCTGCTGCGCTGGATCGGCTTCCCCGACCCCCGCGGCTCCTGATCCCCTCCACCCCGACGGGAGATCAAGCGGATCCACCGTGAGTTCGACGGCACCTGCGGCAGCCCGCGTGTCACCGCCGAACTGCGTGCTTCGGGGCGGCGGGTCAAGCGCAAGCGGGTGATGCGCCTGTTCGGAATCGCCGGCATGAGGCTGCGCAGGAAGGTGCTGGACCTGCGCTCACGCCGCTTGGCGGGCTGGTCGATCGCCGATCACCTGCGCACCTAGCCGGTCGCTGATGCGCTACGCGCCGCCGCGACGACGCGCGGCAGCATGACCGCAACAAGAAGCAGCGGGCTGTCCGGTTGTATCGCGGTCAGATTCCCTCGCCGGGACGGCCGACTGTCGCCTTCGCAGACCCACGCCGCGATCCTGTCCCACCGGTTCCTCTTGACCAATTCTTTTGACCGACGTATGTACATTCCTATGCACGTACTTTGGTCAAGCAGGTCCCACTGCCCTCAATGAGCGCATCAGCCCGCCTCTGCTCGATGAGTCGTCGGCAGGCGGGTGGAGGCGATGATCAACCGGACGAACTCCAGGCCGATAACGCATTTCGCCTCGGACCATGAATCGCGCGTCATCACGTTCAGCCGTTCGCTGACGCCTTCTCCGAAGGGCGTCGCCTCGATGACTATCTGACCATGCGTGAATAGTGGAGTGAAGATCCCCGATGTCCCATTCACCGGTTCCCCCCAGCGTGTTCACCTCCACCTCCGGATCGATGTCACGCCCGTCCCGCCGGGCCGTCTTGGCGGGCGGCGGTGCCGTCCTCGCCGCCGTGCTCGCCCCGGCCTCACCGGCGAGGGCCGGCGTAGCGGGGAACGCCGGTAAGACATCCGTCGCCTCCGGCACCGACTTCGCCGTCGCGCCCTCGCCCGACGGCCGCCTGCTCGCCCTCGACCTGCTCGGTGTCCTGTGGGTCTGCTCCGCCTCCGGGGGCACCGCGCGCAGGCTCACCAGCGATCTGTACGACATCGCCCAGCCCGACTGGTCCCCGGACGGATCCACCATCGTGTTCCAGTCGTACCGCGACGGAGTCTTCAACCTGTGGACGATCCGGCCCGACGGGTCCGCGATCACGCAGTTGACCACTGGCCCGTTCGATCATCGAGAGCCCCGCTACAGCCCGGACGGGCGGACCATCGCCTACTCCTCCGACGCGGGGGGCAGCTACGGGATCCACCTACTCGACGTGGCCACCGGAGCGAGCCGCGTCCTGACCGACACCTCCGCCGAGGAGTACGAGCCGGCCTGGTCACCCGACGGGAGCAAGGTGGCGTTCGTCGTCGCCGACACCAGGATCGACGTCATCGAGGTCGCCACCGGCACGCGCAGCACCGCGGTCACGGTACCCGCCGGTCAGGTCATTCACCAGCCGTCCTGGCTGCCGAACGGCACCGATCTCGCCTACCACCTCTTCCACTCGGGCGCCAACGATCTGGCCGGCACCGCGGGCACCCTCGTCACCGGTGAGGAGGTCTTCCCGTTCCGTGCCCGGTTCGCCCCGGACGGACGCTACTACTACACCTCCGCAGGCACCATCAAGGTCCGCCGCCTCAACTCCGCGTCCGTCGGCACAATCGGCTTCACCGCCGCGCTGACGACGACGACTCCGAAGTACAAGAAGAGGGTCCGCGTATTCGACGAGCCCGGGTCGTTCCCCGTCGTCGGAATCGGCAGCCCGGCCGTGTCCCCGGATGGGTCCGCCATCGCCTTCCGCGCGCTCAACGACATCTATCTGATGCGCGCCGGTGGCACGCCGGAACCGCTTTTCCGTGACCGCTGGTGGAAAGCCGACCCGGATTTCTCCCCGGACGGACGGCAACTGGCATTCGTCACCGACCGCACCGGCACCCTCAATATCTGGGTCCGCGACCTGAGCACCGGAGCCGACCGGCAGGTGACCCATCTGACCGACTCCGCCGCCCTGTCGGTCCGGTGGTCACCCGACGGGAGGGAGATCGCCTACCTGGATCAGGACGGCGCCCTGTGGGTGGTGGAAGTCTCCACCGGCGACATCCAGAAGATCTTCGACGCCACCTTCGAACCGGGCCGCCCGGCCTGGTCACCCGACGGCAGAACCCTTGCGCTGGCCGCGGTGGTGCCGTACTCACGACGCTACCGTGAGGGACTGTCCAAAATCCTGCTCGTCGACCGGGCCACGGGTGCCGGCACGTACATCGACCCCGCGCCACACCGATCCTTGCAGACCCGTGGTGACGACGGCCCTGTCTGGTCACCTGACGGCACCATGCTCGCCTTCGCCATGGAATCGCTCCTGTGGGTCCTGCCCGTCGACAAGACCGGACGGCCCACCGGCAGCGCCCGTCAGGTCACCCGGGAGGTCTCCGACGCCCCTGTCTGGGCCGGCGGCTCGGCCGCCCTCCTCTACCTGAACGGGGGACGTCTCAAGAGCGTGCGCCTCGACGGCAAGCCCGGCCGGTCGATTCCGATGCGGCTGACCTGGCGCAACGACACCGGCCCCGATCAGGTCGTCATTCACGCCGGCCGCATGTGGGACGGCGTCTCCGACAGCGTCGTCCGCGACGTCGACATCATCGTACGAGGCCAGCGCATCGCCGCGATCGAGCCGCACCGGGACGGAAGGCCCGGCGCCCGGATCGACGCCCGCGACAGGTTCGTCATGCCTGGCCTGATCGACATCCACCATCACCGTGAGATGCAGGGCTACGCCTACGGATCGCGACAGGGTCCGCTGTGGCTCGCCCTGGGCGTCACCACGACGCGCTCACCTGGCTCACCTGCGTACCACATGGTCGAGGAGCGCGAGTCCGTGCAGTCCGGCGCCCGCCTCGCACCGCGCTACCTGGGCACCGGCGAGGCCATCGACGGGGCGCGCATCTACTACAACTTCATGCGCCCCACGTACTCCCACGACCAACTGCGGCTCGAACTGCAGCGGGCCGCCGCCCTCGACTACGACATGGTGAAGTGCTACGTGCGGCTGCCGGTCGTCTGGCACAGGGAGGTCATCGACTGGGCTCACCGCCAGGGCAAGCCGGTCAGCTCGCATTACCACTATCCGGCGATCGCCATGGGCGGCGACCAGACCGAGCACGTCGGCGCCACCAACCGGTTCGGCTACTCACGTACCGTCACGAACGTCGGCTCCGCCTACTCGGACGTCATCTCCATGTTCAACGCCTCGAAGATGGCCAGAACCCCCACCCTGTTCACCTCCTCGACCCTCTACAGGGACGACACGTCGCTGGTCACCGACGAACGAGTCCGCCGGCTCTACCCGAACTGGCGGATGGCGCAGCTCCGGGCGACGGTCACCACGGCGCAGACCGTCGACCCGGCAGCGGTCCGGGTGATCCGGACAAACCTTGCCAACCAGGTCGCGCAGCTCACGGCGATGATCCGCGGCGGCGGCGTGGTCACCGCCGGCACCGACGCACCGATCGATCACCTCGGGATCAGCCTGCACATGAACCTGCGAGCCATGGTCAAGTACGGCCTGACCCCGCGCGAAACGCTCACCGCCGCGACCAGCACGTCCGGGGCCTACCTCGGCCTCCCGCTGGGCAGGATCGCCAAGGGCATGTACGCCGACCTGGCCATCATCGACGGCGACCCGCTGTCCCGCATCGAGGACGCCGCCAACGTCACCGCCGTCGTCGTCGGCGGGAGACACCACACCGTCGAGCAACTCCTCGCGCCCTACCCGTCCTCCACCACCACCGACCAGGTGACACCCGCGGCCTCTACGCCTACCGGCAAGGTCAAGGACCGCGTCCCCGTTCACGTGAGTACAGCGAGCCACTGGTGGAACGACCCTGCCCAGCTCGAGGGAGCCCGAACTGCCTGCTGCCACGACCACTGAGCGCGCATCCATGGGTTCCGTACGAGATCTGCGCCTCCCGATGATGCCATCCCGCGGCAGAGTGATCGTTTGTGGTCCTTCACCCTTCGGGGTCGGTGTGGTCTTTCGAAACCCTCCGAACGTAGCCAGATCGGTGAGGCGGCCCGACGAAAGGGGCACTTGACCCGGACTTAGACAAGAACCCATGATAAGTGGCCATGCGACGTCGAACCATCCCCTTACTTTCCGCCACCCTGCTGCTCGCCGTCTCTACACCATTCGCGCCCGCCGCCATCGCCGGTACCAACGCCGCGCAGCTGTGGGTGGAGAGTCCGCAGAAGACCGTCTATCGCACGACTACGGTCCCGCAGAGTCGGAGCACCTCCATCAACCTCGTAGCCGCCCGGGGTGAATACGAAAGCGCGCAGGTCGCCGTGCGCGCGAAAGAACGGCTGCGCATCGAGCGTGTCCGATTCGGCAACCTGACCGCGGACGGCAGGCGGCGGATCGCGGGAGCCAACCTGAGCTACCACTTCGTCGCCTACAAGGACGACAGCACAGTCGCGGCGAACCCGTTCTTCCCCGACCGCGAGGGCAACCCGCTCTATCCGGAGTCCGCCATGCCGGACCCGCTGTCCAACGACCGGGCGACCTGGGTCGAGGCCGGCCGGACTCAGCCCATCTTCGTGACCGGCTTCGTGCCACGCGGCACGGCGCCCGGCATCTATCGCGGCACGGCGACGGTCGAGACGAATCGCGGCGACTACTCGGTCCCGATCCAGTTCAGCGTTCACAACGTCGAGATCCCCACGATCGACAAGTCACCGTTCACCAGCTACCACTGGACGATGACGAACGGCTTCACCTGGGACGGCTTCAGCTGGAACGGCGAGGCCGGCCAGGCCTACGACGTCGGCAAGTATTACTACGGCGTCGACACCTACAGTGACGCGTGGTTCGATCTCATGGACGAGTTCGCCCGCAAGCTCGCTGAATATCGCACCAACATGGTCTGGCTCCGCACCGACCTGTTCCTGCAGTCCACTGGCACCGAGCTGTCGGAATTCGTGCGGGGAACACCGGGCGACATCGACTGGACGAACTTCGACCGCTACGTCGAGGCGTTCAAGCGGCACGGCATCACCAACTTCGCGAACCAGCATCTCATTCACGCGCTGAACAAGATGCCGGACAACGAGAAGCCCACCGACAGCTGGAACACCGAGCTGCCGGACAGCCTGCCGGTCACCGACGCCTTCCTGACGAACTATCTGACCGCGCTGTACGAGCACCTGAAGAGCAAGGGCTGGACGAACGGCCTGACGTGGTATCAGCACATCCGTGACGAGCCCATCACCGCCGACCAGCGCAACCTCTGGACCTATGTCGCGCGCAAGATCCAGCAGATCAATGCCGACATCGGCTCGGATTTCCGTACCATGGACGCCGACCCCGAGGGCATCCTGCTCGACGACAGGACCAAGCCCTATGTCGACACCTGGGCTCCACTGACGCCGGCGTTCGAGCGCAAGAAGGCCGGCTACAAGGCACAGCAGGCCGCGGGTCAGGACCTGTGGGTCTACACGTGCGAGGTCAACACTCCCCCGTGGCTCAACCGGTTCTGGACGCAGCCCACGATGACCGGTCGCATGCTGTTCTGGGACCTCGAGCGCGAGGGCGTGCAGGGTCATCTGCACTGGGCGTGGAATGCATGGTACGTGGGTCCATGGAAGGGCGACTCGTACATCGTCTATCCCGACAAGGCCAACTTGACGGTGAAGAGCAGCGTGCGCCTCGAGGCACATCGCGACGGTCTCGAGGACTATGAGCTCCTCAACATCCTGAGGAAGCGCAACCCGGCCTTGGCCAAACAGATCGTCGACAGCGCGATCAGCCCGGAGGACCCGCGGCGTTACACACTCGACCCCGCATATCTCGATACGCTGCACGGCTACATCGTGCGGGCGGCCGCCGGCGAGACTGTGGGCGCGATTCCCCAGCCGACCAGCCCCTATGAGGGGCAGGACATCCCGAATACATTCCTGCTCGACAGCGCCGATGACAGCATCGGCTACTCCACCGGTTGGGCGCCCCGGCAGCGGCAGTCCGCCTACCTCGGCAGCGTCCACCTCAGCAAGACCGCCGGTGACAAGGCGACCTACGAGTTCGAGGGCACCGGTATCGACGCGTTCTTCGAGAAGAACACGACGACCGGAAAGGTGTCCGTGTCGGTCGACGGTGGGCCGGCGACGGTGATCGATCTCTACGAGGCGGTTCAGTACGACCGCTTCACCGCATATCGAAAGACCGGGTTGGCACCGGGCAAGCACCGGATCGAGATCGTCAACCTCGAGAACAGGGAGGTGCGGTTCGACGGATTCCGCGTGCGTCTCGCACCTGGGCAGCAGCACTTCGACGCGACGTTGAAGGATCTGAAGCTCACCGACGTCTCGGAATTCACGTTCGAGGGGCATCGCGGCGACTATGCGCTGCTCGTCAACCAGGGGGCGAGCACCGTCGGCCTGACGCCGACGCTGACCGACGCCGGAGGCACGATCACCGTCGATGGCAGCGCCGTCGCCAACGGCGCAACCGTCAACGTCAACGTCGCGAACGGCAAGAACAAGGTCGAGATCCGCACGCTGGCAAGCGATGGCCGGACCGCGAAGGCGTATGACCTCACGCTCGTGAAGGGCGCGGTGAACACGGCGGACGCCAACATCGCCCGCAGCCATTCGGCGGTGTCGGCTTCGGCGGCCCGTGATGGCGACGGCGGCGTGCAATACGGCCCGCAGAAGATGGTCGACGGCGAGTACGGCACGATGTTCGCCGCCAAGCAGGGCTACACCGACGCGAACCCGTTCCCGCACGAGATCATGCTGGACTGGAGCGAGCCGAAGGCGTTCAACACCCTCGTGGTCGCAACCCGTGGTGGCATCCCGCAGGGCCTGACCGATGTCGACGTCGAGGTCTCGGCCAACGGCACGGACTGGACGACCGCCGCGCAGGGCGTCGCGTTCCGGTGGACGCACGACGATGACGACGGAGTCATGGAGTATTCGGTCGCCGATCTTCCTGACCTGCAAGGCGTCAGGAAGCTGCGCCTGAAGATCAACGATGCGAACTACACCCGCTGGAGCATGTACGCCGTCTATGAGCTGGAGCTCTACAACCTGCCGGCTCCGCGTTCGGCTACGGGCAGCCAGACCAGGTAGCCGCCACTGAGGAACCACTGCGCCCGTCGCCTGGCCAAGGCGACGGGCGCTGTCCGCGATGCTGCGATGCCGGCAGCTGACGCGAACAGCGCGATGAGGCTTGCGGGAGGGCGGTGATCGTCAAGGCGATGGCTTCGGGAGAGGGGCGTCGAAGTCGTAGAGGCGGGCGTCGACGTGATCGAGCGCGCGCCGTACCGCACCCAGGACCACCGCCTGCTCCCCCAGATCGGAGATCGCCACCACGGGAGGTTCGAGGCAGAACGGGTCCAGATGCCGGCGTAGCGGCGCGAGCAGCACGTCGCCCGAGCGCGACACGCCGCCGCCGAGCACCACCAGCTCGGGATCCACGGTCAGCACCAACGCGGCGATGCCTTCCGCCAGGTCGCGCGCATACTGCTCGACCGCCCACTGCGCGGCCGGGTCGCCGGACCTGGCCGCGGCGAAGACCTGGGCGGCGGCGTCCCGTGGCGGGGTGCCGGGCGGCAGGCCTTGGAAACCGGTCAGGTGGACGGGGGCGCGGTGCCAGCCGACGAGCGGCAGCGCACCGATCTCGCCCGCGCCGCCCCTGGCGCCTTTGAGCAAATTACCGCCCACCAGGATGCCCGCGCCCGTGCGCACGCCGGACAGCACGAACACCAGGTCATCGATGCTGCGGGCCTGGCCACGCCACCGCTCGGCGAGCGCGGCCAGGTTGCAGTCGTTCTCCACGAGCACGGGGCAGTCGAAACTGGCACGCAACTCGCTCGCCAGATCGAGGCCGGTCCACTCGGGAAGGCCGACCGACAGCTTCACCACACCGTCGGCGGTCACCACGCCGGTCGTGCCCGCGCAAACAGCAGCGATGCGATCGGCGGTCAGCCCGCCGGCCTCCAGCGCGGCCGCGATGGCTGTCCTGAGGCCCGCCAGTCGCTCGGCGCGGCCTGCGGTGGCGGCGATCTGCTCGTCGTGCGCGGCCACGACCGTGCCATCCAGATCGGCGACGCTGGCCCTGAGCGTGTAGGAGCCGATGTCGATCCCGAGCACGTGGCCGCCCTTCGCATGGAAGGCGAACAACCTGGCCGGCCGCCCCATCTGACCGCTCTCCGGCGGCAGCTCCTTGAGCCAGCCCGCCGCCAGCAGTTCCTCCACGAGGCCCTCGACGGTCGGCCTGGACAGCGCGGCCCCCTTGGCGAGGTCCGTCAGTCCGAGCGGCCCCTGCGACCGGGCCGTACGGAGCGTCGTCACCAGATTGATCCGGCGAAGCCGCGAGGTGTCGCCGCCACGGATTGTCACGCTTGCCCCCTTGACAGATACTGCATCGCAGAAATAAAAACATCCTTCATTAGTAATGTACAACTCGTAGGGGATGCGGATGGTCACTCTTGCCGTGATTGGAGCGGGCCTGCGCGGCACCGGTTACGCCAGGCTGGCACGTGAAGGAGGGTTCGCCGAGGTCGTGGCCGTCGCCGAGCCCGATCACGACAGGCGGGCGGACTTCGTGGCCGAACACGGCATCCCGGCCGAGCGCGTCTTCGCCGACTGGCGGGACCTGCTGGCCGGCGAGCGGCTGGCCGACGCGGTGATCGTGGCCACGCAGGACCGCCTGCACCTCCAGCCCGCCGTACGCGCGGCCGAGCTGGGCTACCACATCCTGCTGGAGAAGCCGATGGCGCCGACGGAGGAGGACGCCGCGGCCATCGCCGAGGCCGCCGACCGCAACGGCGTGATCCTGGCGGTCTGTCATGTGCTGCGCTACGCGCCCTACACCACCAGGCTCAAGGAGCTCCTGGACGAGGGCAGGATCGGCGACATCATGAGCATCCAGCACCTGGAGCAGGTCGGCTGGTGGCACCAGGCACACTCCTTCGTGAGGGGAAACTGGCGAAACGAGGCCGAGTCGGCCCCGATGCTACTTGCCAAGGCCTGCCATGATCTTGATTGGATCGTTCACATCAAGGGCGAAGTGCCCGAGCGGGTCTCCTCCTTCGGCAAGCTCGTCCACTTCACCAAGGACAGCAAGCCCGCAGGGGCTGCCGACCGATGCCTGGACTGCTCGATAGAACCCACCTGCCCCTACTCGGCCAGGCAGTTGTACATGGAGTGCCTCGCCGATTCGGACCGGCACATCTGGCCGCTCGGCGCGATCACCCGGGACTTCACCGAGGAGGGCGTGCTCACGGCCCTGCGCGAGGGCCCGTACGGCAGATGCGTCTACGCCTGCGACAACGACGTGGTCGACAGCCAGGTGGTGATCATGGAGTTCGCCGACGGCACGAGCGCCACCTTCACCATGACCGCGTTCGGCGCGCTCGAGCACAGGAAGACGAGGATCTTCGGCACGCGCGGCTCGATCGAGTGCGACGGCGAGACACTCCGCGTCCACGACTTCCTCACCAACGAGGTTTCGATGATCGACGCCCTCGCCGGAGCGGACGCCTCGGCCGCCTCCGGGCACGGAGGAGGTGACGGAGCGCTGATGAACGCGTTCCTCGCCGCCGTCCGCGACAACGACCCGGGCCTGGTCTCGACCAACGCACAAGCCAGCCTCGCCACGCACCGGGTGGTGTGGGCTGCGGAAGAGGCCAGGCACACCCGAACCGTCGTCACGATAGGAAAGGCCCCCCACCATGCGTAAAATGACGGCTCTCCTCCTGATCGGTGCCCTGGGCCTGGCCGCCTGCGGCAAGAAGAACAGCGGCGAACCCGCCCAGCAGTCCCTGTCCTACCGCTCGTCCTGGGGCGCGGCGGAGCCCCAGGCGAAGATCATTAAGACGATCTTCGACGATTTCGCCAAGGAGACCGGCACCAAGGTCGACGTGAAGTTCGTCGGCCGCACCGGCAACGAGAACCTCAACGCCGAGATGGCCTCCGGCCAGGGCCCCGACCTCTTCGACACCACTACCGGCGACATCGACACCCTGACCGCCCAGCAAATCATCAGCCCGCTGGACGACCTGGAGAACACGCAGATCCCCGGCGAGGGCAAGACGGTCAAGGACGTGCTCCCCGAGCCGGTACGGCGGGCCTCCTCGGGCAAGAACGGCCTGGCCTACGTCCCGCACACGATCATCTCCACCGCCGTCTGGTACGACGCGGCCAAGCACCCCGGGCTGAACCCGCAGACCTGGGAGGAGTTCATCGCCTTCCTCGACGAGTCCAAGAAGGCCGGCCGTACCCCGATCGGCCAGGACGGCACCATCGCCTTCTACAACGTGTACTGGTTCTACAGCCTGCTGGTCGGCGCCAACGGCGCGGGGAGCCTCGCCGAGCTGGCCAAGGACCCCGCCAACTGGGACAAGCCCCAGGTGCTCGACACCGCGAAGAAGGTCGAGCAGCTCGCCAAGGGCGGCTACTTCCAGCGGGACTTCATGGCGACCAAGTTCCCCGCCGCGCAGAACGCCTGGGCGGCGGGCACGTACGACCTGAACCTCAACGGCACCTGGCTGGCCAGCGAGGTCCAGCCCCAGCTGGCCCAGGGCTTCAAGGTCGCCTCGTTCCAGATCCCCGCCGGCGGCAAGAGGTCCATCGAGGTGGGAACCCTCGGCTGGGGCGTGAACGCCAAGGGCAAGAACGTCGCCACGGCCAAGAAGTTCCTGGCCTTCGCGCTGCAGAAGAAGTACATGGAGAAGTTCTCCACCGAGGCGCTGAACATCTCCTCGCGCGGTGACGTGCCCGCGCCCGCGCACATGGCGGACGTGCAGAAGGCCGTGCTGGAGGCCAAGGAGACGCACCTGAGCTACGACTACGCGGGTGCCGACAAGACCTGGTGGGGCGACATGTTCCTGCCCCTGAGCGACAAGCTCCTCTCCGGCAGGATCGACGCGGCCACGTTCGTCCGCGACGGCAAGAAGCGGACAGCCGACCACCTGGCGAACGGGTGAAAACGTACGAACGGGCCTTCTGGCCCTTCCTCCTGCCCGCGCTCCTGGTCTACACCCTGCTGTTCGTCGCGCCCTCGCTGTTCGGGATCTGGGTCGGCTTCACCAGATGGTCGGGACCCGGCTCGGAGATGACCTGGCGCGGGCTGGACAACTACGTGGCGCTGGTGCACAACGATGTGTTCACCATGGCCTTCACCAACACCTTCGTGATGGCGATCGTCGGCGGCGCCCTGATCTTCGGCGCCACCTTCGTGTCCATGGTCGTGCTCCGGCAGCTCAAGGGGCGGGCCTTCATCCGGGCCGTCGTCTTCCTGCCGATGGTCATCTCGATCATCGCGATCGGCGCGGCGGTGGGCTTCCTGCTCAACCCCGAGGGCGCGGTCAACACCGTGCTGGAGTGGATCGGCCTCGACCCGCAGCCATGGCTCGGCCCCGACATGGTGTTCCGCTGCATCGTGGGCGGACTGGTCTGGTCGAGCACCGGCTTCTACGTCGCGCTGATGATGTCGGCGGCCGACGCCATCCCCGCGCACGTGTACGAGGACGCCCAGCTCATCGGGGCCACCAAATGGGAGCAGTTCCGGCACATCACGCTGCCGCTGACCTGGGACGTCTTCGCCGTGGCCGCCGTACTCTGGGTGGTCGGCAGCCTGAAGATCTTCGACATCGTGCTGGCCTTCACCACGGCGGGAACCGCCGCCGCGCCGCCGATCCCCGCCCGCACGATCGCGGTGCAGCAGTACATCGTGGTGAAGGGCGCCGGCCTGCCGGAACTCGGGAGCGCGGCGGCCATGGGCGTGATGACGCTCGTCGTGACGGCCGTACTGATCGTGCTGACCAGGCGCATCACCAGACGTGACCGAGTGGAGCTGTCATGAGACGTCTGTTCGGGGACATCCTGCTGCCCCGGGCCACGGCCATCGCGTTGTGGGCCTGGGTGGCCTTCAACCTCGCCCTGGTCGCGTGGGTGGGCATCCAGTCGCTGAAGGATTCGAGCGAGGTGTGGCTGGATCCGTTCGGCCTGCCGAAGACCCTGCGCTGGGACAACTTCAGCTCGGCGTGGCAGGCGGCGGAGTTCTCCGCCGCGGCCATGAACAGCGTGGTGCTGACCCTGTTCGGGTCCGTGCTGATCGTGGCGATCTCCGCCCCCGCCGCCTATGTGCTGGCACGCTCCGGCCGGCGCGTCGCCGGCCACACGATCAACTACTTCGCGATCGGGCTGAGCATCCCGATCCAGACGATTCTGGTGCCGATCGTGGTGATCAAACTGTCGGTCTTCGCCTTCATGGAGGACTGGGTCACCGGCTGGTGGGACAACCGCATCACCTTACTGGTCTTCCAGGTGGCGCTGTCGGTGCCCTTCGCGGTGTTCGTGCTCACCGGGTACATGCGCTCGCTGCCGCACGAGATCGAGGAGGCGGCCGAGATCGACGGCGCCGGCCCGCTCCGCGCGTTCGTCCAGGTCATCATGCCGGTGGCCAAGCCGGGCTTGACCACCGTGTTCGTGCTCAACGTCATGGGGCTGTGGAACGAGACCCTGCTCGCCCTGCTGATCGCCCCCCTCCCCGAGGAACGCAACCTGCCCGCCGCCCTCCTCGGTCTGTACAGCAGCATGCAGTACAGCTCCGACTGGGGCGGCATGTTCGCGGGCATCGTGATCCTGGTCTACCCCATGATCGTCCTCTACCTCTGGCTCGGCCGCCGCATCGTCGACGGCATGACCGCCGGAATCAGCAGATGATCCCGATGGCAAAGGATGGTTTCGTGCGTGCCATGGGCCTCAACACGGTCGAGACCTACGTGCCGTGGAACCTGCACGAGCCGCGGCCGGGTGAATTTCGCCGCCTGGACGACCTGGGCGCGTTCCTCGACGCGGCGGCTGCCGAAGGACTCCTGGCGATGGTGCGGCCCGGGCCGTACATCTGCGCCGAATGGGACAACGGCGGGCTTCCCGCCTGGCTGACCGGCGCCGTCCGCACCAGCGATCCCGGCTACCTGGCCCACGTCGACCGCTACTTCGACCGGCTGATCCCCCATGTGGCCGAGCGCCAGATCACCCGCGGCGGAAATGTGATCATGGTCCAGGTGGAGAACGAGTACGGCTCCTACGGCAGCGACCACGCCTACCTGCGCCACCTGGCGGACGGCCTGACCAGCCGCGGCATCGAGGTGCCCCTGTTCACCTCCGACGGGCCGGCCGATCACTGCCTGACCGGTGGCGCGATCGACGGCGTGCTGGCCACGGTGAACATCGGCTCCGAGCCTGAGCAGGCCTTCGCCGCGTTGCGCGCCCACCGGCCGGACGACCCGCTGTTCTGCATGGAGTTCTGGTGCGGCTGGTTCGACCACTGGGGGCACGAACACGCCAACCGCGATCCGCAGGACGCCGCGGACACCCTGGAGCGGATCCTGGCCGCCGGCGCGTCGGTGAACCTGTACATGGCGCACGGCGGCACCAACTTCGGCACGTGGGCAGGCGCCAACCGCACCGGGGACGACAGCGCCGGCCCATGGCGGCCCACGGTGACGTCCTACGACTACGACGCGCCCATCGACGAGCGCGGCGCGCCCACCGAGAAGTACTGGCGATTGCGGGACGTGCTCTCCCGCTACGGCGGCAAGCTCCCCGACGTGCCCCCCGTGCCCGCCATGCTGCCTCCCGTCACGCTACGCCCCGCGCATTCGGTACGGCTGCACGAGGCGCTGGACGCCATCGCGCGGCCGGAGACCACCGCGCCGATACCGCCTACGTTCGAGGACCTGGGGCTGGATCACGGTTTGGTCCTGTACCAGACGACCGTTCCTGGACCGCGGGGGCCGTACCCGCTGACCCTGCGCGGCGTGCACGACCGCGCGCACGTCTTCGTCGACGGCCGGCTGGCAGGCGTCGTCGAGCGGGACGCCGATCCCCCCGTACTGCTCGCGGCCGGGCACGACGCTCTGGAGATCCTCGTGGAATCGATGGGCCGGACCAACTACGGTCCGCTGCTCGGCGAGCGCAAGGGCATCCTCGGCGGTGTCCTGCACCACAACCAATACGTGCACGGGTACACGGCGCGGCCGATCCCACTGGAGGACATATCGCGACTGACATTCCAGCCGGGAACGACGGACGAGCCGCTTTCGTTCTTCCGCACCACACTCGAGGTGGCCGAGCCCTTGGACGCGTTCCTGGCACTACCCGGCTGGGGCAAGGGATACGTCTGGATCAACGGCGTCCTGCTGGGTCGCTACTGGAAGCAAGGACCTCAGCAGACCCTGTACATCCCCGCACCCCTCCTCGAAACGGGCACCAACGAGATCATCCACTTGGAATTGGACCAAGTGGGCTCGCTGCTGCAGATCCGTGCCCGAGCCTCGCACGATGGCTCGACGTCGCCCGTCCGGTAGCTGAAAATCGGTGATGGCTGCCCGCTGACGTCGTTTGCTTCCTGGTCCGGTTGAGGCCGTGGATCAGTCGGACGCCGAGAGCCGCGCTGATCGCCGGAGAGCGCAACCCCGTCCTGCTCGCCAAGATGCCGGCCCGTGTCGATCAGCTCAACCGGGACATCGCCGAGGTCGAGGAGCTCGTCGCCCCTTCGCCGCGGCGGTGGAGCGACTGGATGACATCCCCGGCATCGGACGCGCCGCTTCATCCTCACCATCGTCTGGAACCGGCGGCCTGACCGGCTGACCTGCTCACAAACCCCGTCGCACCGAGACCCACCGGGGTTCGCTGCCGTGCTCCCACTCACAGTTGCTGCTCTACTGGAGAGATCATGGACCCCCCATCGCCTGCCTGCGCTCGGCGGCCATCCGCCTGATGCGTTTTGTGCGCCCCGCTCGGGCGAGGAGGTCCAGCATCGCGAGGTCCGGACTCGTCGCCGCCAGCCGTTGTTGCATCCAGTCCGACCAATCGTCGGGCACACCGGTCGGTCCGCCCGCCAGGGAGTCGAGGTCTCTGACTCGCGCCTCGGCATGCTCCCGGTCCTGCCCCGGCGGCACGAGCTCGATCCACTCCTGCCGCTCGCTCGCGCCCACCGCCTCCAGCGCACGCAAAACCACGGCCAGCGCCATCCCCCGGTCGGGCTCTTCAGCGAGGGCATCGCGGAGCAGCGCCAGGCCGCGCTCGTCCATACCGTCCAGAGCGTGCAGGTACAGCCTCCACCGCCGGTGAGCCTCATGATCCTCCGGCGTGGACCAGGCTCCCGCCTCCTCGAACGCCTCACACCCGTCATGCTCGAAGATAATCGGGATCCTCGGTACGCCGATGCCGCTCCGCGATCCACCGCCGGTGGATCGCGGAAAGCTCGGCTGCGTTCGGGCCGGCGTGGCCGGGAATGCCTGTCATTTGCCGGTGATGATCCTCAGGATCGCCGCGAAACTATTGATCTTCGAGATTATCTGGATCGCGTTCCGTCCGAAACCGCCATCCATTTGCCGCCCGCGATCCCGAGTCACCACCTTCGCGCCGGGCGAGCCGGGAGAGAGGTTCTCGTTGACGAGCAGCCGCTCGTCCACCCCGCGAACCCGGCCTCTTTCGCCAGGGCCCGTTTCATCGCCTCCGCGGGGCGCCAATCCGAGCAGGGGCAGTGTCAGCCCGAAGATGCCATCACTAGCAATTTTGAACCGCCCGATTTAGCATCGGCACTACCTGAACAGACGCATCTGCCAGCACACGAGAAGCAGGACCGCGCCCCGGCCACTGTTGCCGGCCTGTGGTCGGCAATCCAACGGTTCCTCCAGCAGGCTCACGCCCCCAGCAAAGGTATGTATGGCACAGGTCGCGGTAGTCGGTGGTGGACCGGTTGGGCTCATGCTCGCGTGCGAGGGCATAACCGGCCGGGCCATCGACATCTTGGATCGTCGCGGTTTCATGATCGGGATCGACGGGACCCCCGGTTCGGTGCCGAAACAAGCGCCCAGCGGGTTCCTCGGTGGGCGCCGGCCCCTGTTCGGGGATCAGATGGGCGATGGTCCCGCCGCGGCCGAAGGCGGAGACCGCGGCACCGCGCGGGTACGCGGAGCCGGGCCAAGGTGTCGGCTCGTCGTTTCCGATTACATCGCCGGGGTGGCGTCCGGCTCGAACGGGGAAGCGCAATGAGTACATCCGAGCAGGACATAACCGCGACGCCGACCTTCCCCATGGAGCGGACCTGCCCGTTCGCACCGCCGGACGAGTATCAGCGGATGCGTGCCACCGCGCCGGTCGTCCGGGCCACCCTGCCCAACGGCGCACCGGTCTGGGCGGTCACCCGCCACGCCGAAGCGCGGCAGATCCTCAGTGACCCGAGGATCAGCTCGAACACCGGACGCCCCGAACGGCCTCGCGGGCCCGACGACGATCGCCCCGACGACGGCTTCTTCGTCGATATGGATCCACCGGAACACAGCCGGTTCCGGCGGTTGCTGATCTCAGAGCTCGGTGCCCGTCCGATGGACGCCATGCGGCCGGCCCTCCAGCGGATCGCCGATACAGCGATCGACGAGTTACTGGAGGCCGGGGCACCCGCCGACCTCGTCGATTTGTACGCGCGCCGGGTTCCGTCGCGAGTCCTCTGCGAGTTGTTCGGTATCCCGGCCGGCGACCACGAATTCTTCGAGTCACGACTGCGGATGCTGTCGGTAACGAGTATGGATCCGAGTGTGGCGGCCCAGGCGTCCAAGGACGTTCGCGATTATTTGCGCGAACTTATCCGCAGCGCAGAGCGTGAACCGCACAAGGGAATGATTCGGCGGCTGGCCGCCAAACACCTGCCCACCGGCGAGCTGACCACGGACGAGCTGATCAACATCGGTTTTCTCCTGCTGCTCGCGGGTTACGACTCGCCTGCGAATACGATCTCCCTAGGCGTACTCACGCTGCTGCGGCACCCAGCGCAGCTTGCCGCGTTGCGCGCCGACTCGAGCCTGCTGCCGGGTGCGATCGAGGAGTTGCTGCGCTTCCACTCCGTCCAGGACTGGGTCAGCTTCGACCGGATTGCGACCGAAGACATGGATATCGGCTCCGCTCGGATCCGCGCCGGTGATCGCCTGACGGTGCTGGCCGCATCCGCCAATCGTGATGTGCGGGCGTTCGAGGACCCCGACGAGTTCGACATCCGCCGGTCCGCCCACCACCACGTTGCCTTCGGCTACGGGGTACACCAGTGCATCGGCCGCAACCTCGCCCGCGCCGAGCTGCAGATCGCCTACGGCACGCTGCTGACCCGGATACCGACGCTGCATCTGGCGGTCGGGTTCGAGGAGTTGTCCTTCGCCGACGATGCCCCGTTCTTCGGGCTGCACGCGATGCCTGTCGCCTGGTAGCGCCGCCTACGCGCCGGCGACATAGGCGTCCTCGGCCGCATAGGGGAACCAGACGTCGGGGCCGTGGCGAACGATCAGATCAGGGAAGACATCCTGCCAGCCTCCGCCGCCCGCCTCGGCCTCGGATACGGCGAGGGCGGCCCATTCGATGTCCTGGCGCAGCGCGTCGTCGTAGGAGACGGCAGGGCGGTAGCCGAGCTCAGCACGGGCTCTGTCCAGACTGAACACGATCGGCTCCGGCACATTCCACGGATTGAAACCCAGGCCGTCCGGACGCGACGGGCCCGCGAAGGTGACGATCTCTGCCTCGTGGCCCATGACAGCGAAGATCCTGGCGCCGATCTCGGCGACGGTCAGCGGGTCATCGGCGATGTTGAGGACCCGGGCCGCCGGGTGCTGCGCGCACAGATATATCAGCTCGGCGACGTTCGCGACCGCCGTGGTGGGGAACCGGCTCCGCCCGTCCTGGGCGAGTACGACGTACGGCCGCTTGTCCAGCGCCCGCTTGATGAACGACCAGTGATCCAGCGATTTGCCGTACGGGCCGTGCAGCACGCCCGTCCGCAGAATGCTGACCGGCAGGCCGGGCGTCGCCAGCAGGCAGCGCTCCAGCGCCGCCTTCCCCGCCGGATAGTCGTGGGCGTCGCGCTCGACCGTCGGCCACGTCTCCGGGATCGGCACTGGCAGGCCGGGAGCCTTGTAGACCGCTCCCGTCGAGATGACCACCAGCGAGCCGACGCGGCCGGCCAACTGGGCGAGCTGCGCACCGTGGTGTGGGGCGAATGCGACCGTGTCCACGACCAGATCGTGGCCGTCGAGGGCATTGAGCAGCGCCTCGGTGTCGGCCCGGTCGACCTGGACCGACACCACCCCGTCCAGCTCCGCGGCGTCCGGACGGAGTCGGCGGTGCCCAAGAGTCACCGCATACCCGGCCGCGGTGAGCCGGGCGGCTGTGGCCCGGCCGATCTGCCCCGTGCCTCCGATGATGAAGGCCCTTCGATCTTGAACCGTCACCAGCCGATATTAACCGGAGCCGTGGCGGATGCGGCGGCTGTACCCGTCCCGCATTCCGTTTCAGGACGATCATCACGGGTCGCATGCCTGGACCGGACGAACTCCCATGGTGATCGCCAAGCTCCCTGTCAAGGGCTTGGCGATCACCATGTATCCCGAGCTGTGATGCGGCCTCTACGTGGGACGGCAGCCGATACCCTGCGCGGGAAAGGCGGTCAGCCCTTGACGGTGAGGAGCGGGCGCAGCTCGGCCACCGGATCCGCCACACCTCCCGCGTGCAGGCTCGACACCACGGGTCCGATGTCCTTGTACGCCCACGGAGCTTCCTGCTTGAGGTCGCGCCGCCAGGCCGCCATCACGTCCGCGCGGCGCGCCACGGTCGGATCGCGGTGGTCCAGCGGCGTGACCACGCGGAACTCCCGCAGGAACGCGTCGAGCTCACGGTCGCCGGCCCGTGCGGTGGCGCCGCGCGGGACGCGCCGTCCGGCGCCATGGCAGGCGCTGGCCAACGTGCGGGCGTTGCCGTGGCCGCGCAGCAGGTAGCTGGACGCTCCCATTGACCCGGGCACGATCACGGGCTCGCCCCACATCGCGTACGGGCCGCCGGTCATCTGCTCGTGACCACCCGCCGGCGTCGCGCCTTTGCGGTGGATGACGCGGTCCTCCTCCTGCCAGAACAGGTTGTGCGGCGCGTCGTAGACCAGCCGCGCCGTCATCTGGCCGCATTCGGCGGCGAGCCCGGCCCGCATGGTGAGGGCGAGGAAGAACCGATTGCCTGAGGCGAAGTTGGCGGCGTTGCCGAACGCGTCCAGGTAGCGGCGCCGGGCGGCGGCCGTGCGCCCGTTCAGCAGGAACGGCAGGATCTGGTTGCGGGGCCGCGACAACCCCGGCGGCCAGGTCTGGAGCAGCCGGTCCAGCGCTGTGGCGTTGGCCTGGTGTCCCAGCGCCAGTGAGCCGCTGTGCACCATCAGGACGACCGCGCCCGCTGTCAAGCCCCACGCGTACGCGGCGGCGGGATCGTGGACCCGCGCCACGTACTGCAGCTCGGCGAAGTGGTTGCCGCCGCCGATGCTGCCGATGAGGCTGTCGTGGCTGGCGGCCTCGGTGCCGCCCGCGCTGGTGATCCAGTCGGCGAACGCCTCGGCGGTGCCGGTCGGGTGCGCCGGAGCGTGCATACGGTCCAGGCAGTCCTCGGGGTCGGTCGGCTGGTGGCCCTGCCAGGGGGCGTCGCCGGTGAGCAAGAGCCCCGGGAGCCCGTCGCGCAGGAGTGCCTCCCGCTGGGCGGGAGTGAGGGCGATGCGGCGGCCGCCCTCGAAGAACAAGTGCCGCAGCCGCCGTTCCAGGGCGTCCAGGCGCGGCCGTACCTGCTCCACGGTGAGCGAGGTCACCTCCAGCCGCATGCCGCAGTTGACGTCGTTGCCGACCGCCTGCGGGAGCAGCGCGCCCTCGGTCTCGATGACCGTGCCGATCGGGATGCCCGCACCCTTGTGGAAGTCGGGGGTGAGGACGAGGCGGACCAGGCGGGGCGGCGGGCCGTCGTGGCCGGGCACGGCCTCGGCGAGGCGGGCGAGGGTGTCGGCGGTCTCCAGGACGGACAGCACTTCGTCGACGGCGGCCGGTTCGAGAGGCACACGTTCGTCGGCGCAGATGTCGACGGGGACGTCCCAAGGGTTCGGGAGGGTGAGCCACTGCTCGTCGCGGCGCAGGAGACGGCGGTCCTGACGGGTACGCATGATGGTGAAGTCCTTCGGGCTGCTGAAAAGCGATGCAAGGGCGGGCGCGGTCGAAAGCGCGCCGAAGAGGGCGACGGATTGGGGCCGCCGCCGCGGGCCTCGTGGTTCAGCAGCCGCGAGGTGAAGGCGTGTCCGACTGTAGTACGGCACGCGCCGCCCACACCACGGATTTACGCCTCCGCCGAGGCGGCGATCTCGGCGTGGCAGCGCTGTCCGCCCTCCACCGCCTCAGCCCGATGGAATACGAGCAGCAGCCCGGCAGATTCTGCTCGCTGCATGACCGGGTGAGGCTCAGCGGCCAGACCTCCACGGGGACTGGCTGCGGAGTCCAGCCCTCACGAGTGCTGCCTGGACTCCGCGGCGGCCCAGGCTAGAATGGCCTTCGCCGTGCTGCGGTTGCTGCCGATGGGCGATCGCGACACGGACGTCGAGATTCTCGCCCTGCGTCACCAGATCACCGTCCTGGGCTCGACCCGGGCTCGTCGGGTGGGACGGGTCAGGCGAGGTCGAACCGGTCGAGTTCCATGACCTTGGCCCAGGCTGCCACGAAGTCGTTCACGAACTTGTTCCGGGCGTCCTGGCTGGCGTAGACCTCCGCGAGGGCTCGTAGCTGGGAGTTGGAGCCGAAGATGAGGTCGATCGCGGTGGCGGTCCACCTCACCTCATCGGTGGCCACGTCGCGGATCTCGTACACATGCTGCTCGGAGTCTGATGCCTTCCACCGGGCGCCCGGGGAGAGCAGGTTGGCGAAGAAGTCGTTGGTGAGCACGCCGGGCCGGTCGGTGAGGACGCCGTGCCGGCTACCGCCGAAGTTGGCTCCGAGGGAACGCAGGCCGCCGATAAGGACGGTCATTTCGGGCGGGGTCAGGTTGAGCAGGTAGGCACGATCGACGAGCAGCACCTCCGGTTGGGTCTTCTCGCCGGAACGCAGGTAGTTGCGGAACCCGTCGGCCCGCAGCTCGAGGACCCGGAAGGACTCGACGTCGGTCTGCTCCTGAGTGGCGTCGGTGCGGCCCGGCCGGAACGGCACTGTCACTTCCACGCCGGCCTCGCGTGCTGCCTTCTCGACGGCGGCCGAGCCGGCCAGCACGATCAGGTCGGCGAGCGAGATCTTCGCGCCGCCGGCCTCGTTGAACTCGCGCTGGATGCTCTCGAGGGTGTCCAGGACCGTCGCGAGTTGCTCGGGCTGGTTGACCTCCCAGCTGCGCTGCGGCTCGAGACGGAGCCGGGCGCCGTTGGCGCCGCCGCGCTTGTCGGTGGACCGGAAGCTCGCGGCGGAGGCCCAGGCGGTGGAGACCAGTTGAGCGGTCGTAAGGCCGGACTCCAGGACCTTCGCCTTGAGGGAAGCGACGTCGGCGTCACCCACGAGTTCGTGGTCGACGGCCGGCACTGGGTCCTGCCACAGCTGGGGCTCGGCGACCCACGGCCCGAGGAAGCGGCTGACCGGACCCATGTCGCGGTGCAGCAGCTTGTACCAGGCCTTGGCGAAGGCCAACGCGAACTCGTCGGGGTTCTCCAGGAAGCGGAGGGAGATCTCCTGGTACGTCGGGTCGACGCGCAGCGCCAGGTCGGTCGTGAGCATCGTCGGCTTGTGCTTCTTCGACGGGTCGTGCGCGTCCGGGATGATCGCCTCGGCGTCCTTCGCGACCCACTGCTTCGCGCCGCCGGGGCTCGTGGTGAGCTCCCACTCGTACCCGAAGAGGATCTTGAAGAAACGGTCGCTCCACTGCGTCGGCCGGTCGGTCCACGTCACCTCGAGACCGCTGGTGATCGTGTCACCGCCCATGCCGGTGCCGTAGCTGCTCAGCCAGCCCAGACCCTGCGCCTCCAGCGGCGCGCCCTCGGGCTCCGGCCCCACGTGGTCCTCCGCGACGCCGGCGCCGTGGGTCTTGCCGAACGTGTGACCGCCGGCGATGAGAGCGACAGTCTCCTCGTCGTTCATCGCCATCCGTCCGAAGGTCTCGCGGATGAAATGCGCCGCCGCGGCCGGGTCGGCGTTGCCGCGGGGACCCTCCGGGTTGACGTAGATGAGACCCATTTCGGTCGCGCCGAAGTTCGGCACCATCTCGGTGTCGGTGACGTAGCGCTCGTCACCGAGCCAGGCGTCCTCCGGACCCCAGAAGATCTCCTCTGGCTCCCAGACGTCCTCGCGGCCGAAGCCGAAGCCGAAGGTCTTGAAACCCATCGACTCCAGGGCGACGTTGCCTGCGAGAACGAGCAGGTCGGCCCACGAGATCTTCTGGCCGTACTTCTGCTTCACCGGCCACAGCAACCGGCGGGCCTTGTCGAGATTGGCGTTGTCGGGCCAGCTGTTGAGCGGGGCGAAACGCTGAGCGCCATCGCCGGCCCCGCCGCGACCGTCGTGGATGCGGTAGGTGCCCGCAGCGTGCCAGCTCATCCGGATCATGAGACCGCCGTAGTGGCCGAAGTCGGCCGGCCACCAGTCCTGCGAGGTGGTGAGCACCTCGATGATGTCCTGCTTGAGGGCCTCGACGTCGAGCTTCTCGAACTCCTTGGCGTAGCTGAAGCCCTCTGCCAGGGGGTTCCCCTTGGACGAGTGCGCGCGCAACACCGAGAGGTCGAGCTGGTTGGGCCACCAGTCCCGGTTCGTGCGCGGACGACCGCCGGTCCTCGGAGTCGGCGAGTCGATTGCCGGATTCTCGCTCTCACTGCCATGCGCGGTCACGGAGTCATGCGCGAGCGGGTAGCCGGCCGCCGCCTTCCGATCCACGCCCTGCGCGCTGGAGTGGGCGTTGTCCTGGGTGTCGCTCATCTGCTTCCTCCGAACTTCCGGATCACTGGGCAATGCGTTTAGTCCACAGTCGGGGTAGGTGCCCCAATAGACGACCTCTAGACGTGTGTGGTGCCAAAACTGGTGCATGGTCGTTGACCTGGCGTTCTGTACCTGTTGGCGGTCCAGGTGTTCGGCTGGCTGGTCCTGCTCCCTCGGAGCACCGCCGCCAAGGACATCGAGATCCTGGTGCTGCGTCGCCAGGTCGCCCGAAGCCGGACGGGGCAGATCGGGGGCTGCCGGCCGCGCCGGCCCGACTGTTGTGGAGGGAGGCCGCCCATCTCGGCGGACGTCCGTGAGCTGATCGCCCCGCCACGCTCGACACGGGCGAACGCCTTCGCCGAACGGTTCGCGAATGCCTCGATCACCGGCGGCTCGAACACAGCGATGCACCGCCGTCTCCAGCCTGATCCATGAGTATCGCAGAGCCGCCTGACGACGCGACGAAAACTCGCGCTGGACAGGCGGAGCGGTCAGCGAGTCCGAGCGGTGTCACGATGGTGTGGACCTCAGCGCGTTGTGCGTGTCAGGCGGTGCCGAGTTCTGACGGCGTGTGACGGGGCGCACGAGCACGCACCGAGCACGACGGACACATCAATCGCTCGCGAGCGCCGCGTGGACGGATGACACCGCACCCGCGCCATCGCCGACAGCGCTGGCCACTCGTTTTGTCGAGCCTGAGCGGAGATCGCCGACCGCAAAGACCCTGGGCGCGCTCGTCTCGAAAGGCAGGGGCGTACTGGACGATCCAGTGGGCAGCCGACTGTCCGTGAGGACGAAGCCGTCGTCGTCCTTGGCCACGCCGGCCAGCCAGCTCGACACCGGGTCGGCGCCGATGAAGCAGAACAGCGCGCGGCAAGCCAGCCGGTCTTGCCGTCCATCCGGCCGTTCGACGACGATCGACGCGAGAGTGCCGGCGCCCGCCAGTTCGCGAACCATGTTGCCGGTGTGGAGCCTGATCCGGGAGTGCGTGCGGATCCGGTCGGTCAGGTAGGACGACATGCGAGCTCCGAGATCGGCACCGCGGACGATCAGATCCACCGTCGCGCCGCGGGCGGCAAGGGAGAGGGCTGCCTGCCCAGCCGAGTTGGCGCCCCCGACGACCGTCACAGGCTGGTCCTCGTACCCTCGGACGTCCAGCTCGGTCGCCGCGTACCGGATGCAGCCCAACTTCTCGAATGTCGCCCATCGCGGGATGTGGAGGCGGCGGTAGTGCGCGCCGGTAGCGGCGATCACCGCGCGGCACTTGATGTGTGAGCCATTCTCCAGCAGGACGGTCGGCCGTCGATCGTCGGAAAGATCAAGGCCCGCCACCGCACAGGGCGAGTAGATCCGTACGCCGAACTTGAGCGCCTGGACCATCGCCAGCCGGGTGAGGTGCGCGCCGCTGACCCCGTTCGGGAAGCCCAGGTAGTTCTCGATCCGGGCGCTCTTGGCAGCCTGGCCGCCGAGCCCGTCGCGGTCCAGCAACACGGTGACGAGACCCTCGGACGCCCCGTACACGGCTGCGGCCAGACCCGCCGGGCCGGCGCCTACCACGACGAGATCTACGGGACTTCCATGGGGCCGGTAGGTGAGGCCGAGCGCCTTCGCGATCGTGCCGGGCGTCGCGCGCCGCAGCACCGCACCGTCGACGATCGCCGCCGGGAGTTCGTCCTCTGTGAGCCCGGCCGAAGTCATCAGCGAGCGCCCGGGGTGCGAGGCCGCGTCGAGCCAGGAATGCGGCAGGAGCAACTGCGTCACATAGGTACGCAGATCGAGCGTCTCCGCGGTGTCCGGGCGGCCGACGATCTCCAGAGCGTTGCCGGCCACCGAGCGGATGAACTCGCGCCGCTCCCCGAACGCCTCAAGCAGGAGGTCGGCGATGTCGGGCTGCTCGGCGAGGACCCTGCGCAACGCCGTCGCACCGATCCGGACGACTGTCCCGGCGGTCACCACGCGCGCGGTCAGGTAGACGTGCTGACCGGTCAGCAGGCTGAGCTCACCGAGGAAGTCGCCGGGACCACCTTGGTAGACGAGACGTTCCGGCTCGATCGCCGTCGCGTCCCGGATGATGTCCACCGTCGCGGTCAGGAGCAGGAAGAAGTCGTAGGAGTCGTCGCCGGCCGCGTACAGATCCCGGCCGACCTCGACGTGTTCCATTTCGCCGTACTCGACGAGCCGGCGAGACTGCTCTTCGTCCAGGACCGGCCCGCGCTGCGCCGCGCCGTCGTTCATGTGATTCCTCCGTTTGGTCGCACTGCCGCTTCAGGCAGCGGACGAGGCCACGCCGTCACACGGGGTCAGAACGCATCTCCGGCTGGAGTTCCGCTCCAGCCGAGCTGCTCAGCGGGGAACGGGGAACGGGCTTCACCCGGGCGACGGTCACGATGTACAGGAGCAGGCCGGCGCTGGTCAGGGCGAACCCGGCCCATACGGTGGACAAGGTCCCCCAGCCGGCATTGAGGGTGACCGCGCCGCCGATCGCGCCCAGCGAGTTGGCCAGGTTGAGTGCGGCCAGGTTGAGCGCTCCCATCAGAGTCGGGGCGTCCGGCGCGAAGCCGGTCAGCCGCACCTGGATGGTGGGGATCGCGAACATCATGGTCGCGCCCACGCCGAACAGGCAGGGCAGCAGGATGACCAGGTTGCCGCCGGCCACACCGATCAGCGCCAGCAGTGCCAGGACAGCGCTGTAGCCCCAGGTCAGGCCGCGGTTGTCGTACCGGTCGGCGACGCGTCCGCCGAGGTGGTTGCCGGCCGCCATGCCGAGGCCGAAGACGGCGAGCGCGATCGGGATGAGCGAGGCGTCCTGCAGCGCCGCATCGGTGACGAACGGGCCGATGAAGGTGTAGACGGCGAAGATGCTGGAGATGCCGAGCGCCGCGACGGTGACCATCAGCCAGACGTTGAGCCGGCGCACGGCCTGCAGCTCGCTGGTGATGGAGCCGCCGCGCAGGTCATCGGTACGGGGCAGCCAGGTCACCAGGGCGGTGCCGGCGAGCAGGCCGATGGCGACCACGACCCAGTACATGGTGCGCCAGCCGGCGTTCTGGCCGATGAAGGTGCCGAGCGGTGACCCGACGACGGTGGCGATGGTGAGTCCTCCCATGACGGTGGCGAATGCCTTGCCACCCTTGCCCGGGCCGTACACGTACGCCGCGACGACGGCGCCGGCGCCGAAGAACGCGCCCTGCACGCTACCGGCGACGAACCGGAAGACGACGAGCAGCACGATGTTCGGCGCCAGCGCGGACAGCCCGTTGCCGATCAGGAACAGGGCGATCATGCCAAGCAGCAGCGTGCGCCGGTTGACCCGGGCGGCGAGCAGGGTGATCGCCGGCGAGCCGATCACCACCCCCATGGCGTAGGCGGTGATCGCGTGGGTCGCGACCGGGATCGACACGTTCAGATCGGACGCGAAGAGCTGGATGATGCCGTTGCTGCCGAACTCGCCGGTGCCGATCGCGAAGGTGCCCAGCGCCAGCGCGAACAGCGTCAGCTTCGGATTGCGGCTGGGCGACTTGGCGGAGGTGTGCCGGATCTCTTCGGCGGCGCACTGGCCTTCGTATGCACGCTGGTGCAAGGTCCCCTCCTCGGCAGGGTCAGCGCGCGGCGCGCTTGATGAGGTCGGCCGTCACGGCAGGCTGCGAGATCATCGCGACGTGTGAGGCCTTGACCTCGGCGGTACGTGCGCCGGCCCGCTGCGCCATGAACCGCTGCGCCGCGGCCGGAAGCACGTTGTCGTCCCGGGCCACCAGGTACCAGGACGGGACCTCTCGCCACGCCGGGGCGCCGGACGGCTCCTGCAGAGCGCGCACGTCGCTCGGCCGCTGACCGGCCCACATCAGGTCGGTGGTCGCCCTCGGCAGGTCGCCGGCGAACACCTCGCGGAAGACTCCGTGCTTGACGTACCCGTCGACGAGGCCCTCACCGTAGGGACGGAAGTCCAGCGCCGTCTCCCCCAGCTTGCTCCCGGGGTACTTCGTCTGCAGGCTCAGCAACGTGTCCCCCTTGTCGGGGGCGAACGCGGCGACGTAGACCAGCGCCTTCACGTTGGCGTTGCCGGCCGCGGCGTTCGTGATGACCATCCCGCCGTACGAGTGCGCGACGAGCACCAGCGGGCCGCTGAGCGTGGCGAGAATGCTGGACAGGTAGGCGGAGTCGGCAGCCACGCCGCGCAGCGGATTCGCCGGGGCGAGGACCGGGTAGCCGTCGCGGATGAGCCGGCCGGCGACGCCGTTCCAGCCGGAGGCGTCGGCGAACGCGCCGTGCACCAGCACGACGGTCGGCTTGGACCTGCCCTCCGGCCGGGTGTGTGCCTGCGCCGCGGGCGCGCCGAGCAGGGCGCCGGCGGTGACCGCGGCCGATCCGGCAAGCAGGGTACGGCGGGTGGTCGTCATGGATGCGGAACCTTTCAGCAGAGGTTGATCGCCGGTCAGCGTAGGGTCGGGGACTTGACGATCCCTGCACGTACGGTTCCCTCGTCGTCAAGTGCGCCGATCTAGCCTGGCGCCGTCGTGCAGGTAGGCCGTCGAAGAACGGGTCGAGATGAGATCGAGAAAAAGCGAGCATCAGCTGAAGGTGGGCCTGCGGGTCCACGTCATCTGCTATGTCGCGGCGCAGGTGGTGCAGGTCGTGGTGTGGTGGCTCTTCACCCCGCAGCGCTTCTTCTGGCCGCTGTATTCGCTGGTCGCCTGGGGTATCGGGCTGGCGTTCCACTTCTGGGCGGTCTCCTCGCCTTCCCGGCGGGATTGAGCGGTGTCGTTCTTTCTCGAGTTCGTACGCGATCCCATGACGGTCGGCGCGGTCGCGCCGAGCAGCCCGGCATTGGCCAGGGTGGCGACGGCGGCCGTCCCCAGTACGGGCTCTCCGATCGTCGTGGAACTCGGTCCGGGTACCGGCTCGTTCACCAAGGCCATCCAGCGGCGTCTCGCTGGACGCGGCCGGCACATAGCCGTCGAGGTCAATGCAGGGTTCGCGCGGAAGCTGGCCGCCCTCCACCCGGAGGTCGACGTCGTTCACGCGGACGCGGCCGATCTCGCCAGGGTGCTGGCGCAGCGTGGGTTGCGCCAGGCCGATGTCGTGGTCAGCGGCCTTCCGTGGGCGGCCTTCACCGAGAACCAGCAGCGTGACGTGCTGTCCTCGGTCGTGGCGACCTTGTCACCGCACGGCGTGTTCACCACCTTCGCCTACGTACATGCCCGGTGGGCCCCGCCGGCCCGGCGCCTGCTGCGCTCCATGCGGTCGCGGTTCGACGAGGTGGTGATCAGCCGGACGGTGTGGGCGAATCTCCCACCCGCTCTGGTCTACTACTGCCGCCGCCCGGCGGAGGCCGACGGGGACGGCGCGATGCGCTGAAGATCGGCAGGGCCGCCCTAGCTTTCCACCATCACGTCATGAAAGGCGAGCAAATGGCACATAAGAAACCGACGATCGTGCTCGTGCACGGAGCCTTCGCGGACGGCAGCGGCTTCACCGCGATCGTCAAGCGGCTGGTCTCCGACGGCTATCCGGTCGTCGTCGCGCCGAACCCGCTGCGGGGGCTCTCCTCCGACGCGGAGCAGCTCAAGGCGCTGCTGAACGGCATCGACGGATCGATCGTGCTGGTCGGCCACTCATACGGTGGCGCCGTCATCTCCAGCGCCGCCACCGGAAACCCGGAGGTGAAGGCCCTGGTCTACCTGGCGGCGTTCGTACCGGAGACGGGCGAGAGCGTCCAGGGGCTGGTCGAGAAGTTCCCGGGCAGCACCGTGGGCGAGTCGCTCAAACCCGTGCCGCTGCCCGGCGGGCAGGTCGATCTCTACATCGACCCGCGCGTGTTCCATCCCCATTTCGCGGGGGATCTGCCTGCCGAGGAGGCCGCGCTCTTCGCGATCACGCAGCGTCCGGCCACGGGCGCCGCCCTCGGTGAGCCCGCCGCCGGCCCGCAGGCCTGGCACACGATCCCCAGCTGCAACTTGATCAGCGGCGCCGACCGGATCATCCCGCCGGCGGCGCAGGAGTTCATGGCCCAGCGCTCCGGCGCGACGGTCGAGGTGGTCGAGGGCGCCTCGCACCTGGTGTTCGTCTCGAGTCCGGGCCCGGCCGTGGCCCTCATCGAAAAGGCGGCGAGCGAAAACGCGTAAAAGCGATGGCGCGGGCCGACGGCCGGCGTCGGCCCGCGCTGCTCGGAGCGGCCGGCATGGAACGATCTTGTCCCCTGAAGGCAACCGGAATACCCGAGAATGGCCGCCATGGGTTCCTCTCTGATCTTGGGCAGTCTGCCTTTCGCCATCGGCATCGTCATGTTCGGCCTGGGGCTCAGCCTGACGCTGGACGACTTCCGGCGGCTGGGCCGGTATCCCAGGGCGGCCCTGGTGGCGCTGCTGTGCCAGCTCGTGCTGCTGCCGGGGATCTGCTTCGTCCTGGTGCTCGCCTTCCGGCTTCCGCCGGAGCCGGCGGTCGGGTTGCTGCTGGTCGCGGCGTCGCCCGGCGGCCCCACGGCCAACCTGTACAGCCACCTGTTCGGCGGGAACGTCGCGCTCAATGTCACGCTCACCGCGACCAACTCGGTGCTGGCCGTGGTCACCTTGCCGATCGTGGTGAACCTCTCGGCCGGGTACTTCTTACCCGGTGGGGCCGCCCTCGGGCTGCAGTTCGACAAGATGGTGCAGGTCTTCTCGATGGTGGTGGTGCCGGTCGCGATCGGGATGCTCGTGCGCGCGTGGTCGCCTGAGGTGGCGCGGCGGCTCAATCTCCCCGTCCGGGCGCTGTCGGTCGTGGTCCTGGCCGGCGCCATATTCGCCGTGCTGTACGCGGAGCGGAACAACCTCGTCGGCTACTTCGTCTCGGTCGGACTGGCCGTGCTGGTCTTCAACGTGGTGAGCCTGCTGATCGGGTACGGGGTGCCGCGCCTGGCCGGTGTCGATCACCGCGCGGCTGTCGCGGCCGGGTTCGAGATCGGCATCCACAACACCGGTCTCGCCATCACGGTCGCGCTGAGCCCGGCGCTGTTGAACAGTGCCCAGATGGCCATCCCCGGCGCGGTGTACGGCATTGTCATGTTCTTCACGGCGACCGGGTTCGGCTATCTGATCAGCCGCCGGGTTCGATCGGTCCTGTCACGGTGACTGTCCCTTGTCATGCCCAGGAGCCGAGCAGCGCGATCAGAGCTCGGCGAGGAACTTCTCGGCACGGCGGGCGAAGAGGTGAGACTCGCGTTCGCTCGACCGGTCGCGGGCTTGCTCGGCAGCGGCTCGTACGACTTCGGCGGGTTCGCCGCGGGCCTGGAGCAGGCGCGCCCGCAGCAGCAGGACGAGTCCTTCGGCGTAGCGTTGGCCGTGGGCCTCGAGGGCCTGGTCCGCTCGGTCGAGGGCGATGCCCGCTTGGTCCGGCATCCCGGCGGCCAGCCACATCTCGGCGATCAGTCCGTGGTGGTAGGCGACGCCCCACCGTGGCGGGTCGACCAGTGTCCCGGCCAGGAGCTGTTCGGCCTCCGCCGCGATACCGGCCGGGTCGTCGCCGGCGAGGGCTCGGGCCCAGTACCAGTTCAGCCGTGTGTAGTGCTCCTGCTGAACGGCGGCGCGGCCGGTGCCCGCGGCCATCCATCGCTCGATCGTGCGCATCACCCAGCCCGCGTCACCGGCCATCGAGGCGATGATGGTGGTGTAGTAGGCCCAGGTCGCGACCGCGTACGAGTCGTCGGGGCCGTTCCACTTGTCGATCACGGTTTTTGCCGTCTCGACGTCACCGTGCAGTGCCGTCACGATGGCCTGCCAGCCGGGCCACTCACCCGACACGTCACGCCGGATCGGAGTCTCGCTGTGCGCGGAGACGACCCCTTCGAGAAGGGTGGGGTCGTTCTCACCGAAGCATCGGTATGCCGCGCCGATGTTGCCGATGTCCCACTGGTGCAGGCCCCATGCTTGCCGGCCGTACACCCGGACGACCGGATCGGAGGAAGCCTCCCCTTGCTCGTACAGCCGGCGGACCAGACGGAGGCGGTCCCACTCCAGGAAGGTATAGGCCCCGAACAGGCGAGCGAAGAGGAGGCCGGCGGCCTCCACCTCCCGGCCGAGCCGGCGGGCCAGGTGTTCCGCACGCTCCAGCAGATCGAACGTCGTGCCGCCGAACCCGGCTTGCCGTCGCGGGGCGATGGCGAGGAGCGAGAGGGCGGAGAGCTCGAGTTCCGGGTGCCCGGCGGTCCGCGCGATCTGGGCGGCTGATTCCAGGTGCCGATCGGCGGCGGCGAACGCGAGCTTGGTCGCCGCGCGACGGCCGGCGCGCTTCAGCGCCTCAACCGTACGGACCGGGTCGGCGAGGGGGCCGGCGGCCGACAGATGGAAGGCGAGGCGTTCGGTGATGGACTCGTCGTCCGCCTGGCTTTCTTCGAGCGCGTCCGCGACCCGCAGGTGCAGCCGGATGGCCTGCAGCCGCGCCGTCGTCTCCGTGACCGATTCGCGAACCAGGTCGTGCGTGAAACGCCACGAGAAAGGGTCCTCCGGCCCCGTTTCCAGCAGACCGAGCGCGCGCAGCGGTTCGAAGCGGCCGAGGCAGTCTGCGACGTCGACACCGGCGGCACGGGCGAGCAGGCCGAGGTCGACGTCGCGCCCGATCAGCGCGGCGAGCCGCAGCAGGTCGCGAGCGCTGTCGTCGAGGCCCGCCATCCGATCGCGGACGACGTCTCGCACAGTGGACGGCACCCCGGCCCGGGCCGACGCGTCGCCGTCGCTGAGCGCGCCGCGGTCGCTGAGGAGCCGCGACAGTTCGCGGACGAAGAAAGGATTGCCGGCCGTGCGAACGTGGATGTTGCGGGCGGTATCCGCACCGGGTTCGTGGCCGGTCTCGCGGCGGATGAGTTCGGCCACGTCGGTCAGGCTGAGCGGGCCGAGTTGGATCCTGCGGTGGTTGGGCAGCCGGCTGGCGGCGGCCAGGACCCGCGAAAGGTCGGGGCCGGGTGTGGGCGCGCGGTCGCGAAGGGCGCCGATGATCGCGGTGCCGGTGGGCAGCCGTGCCGCCAGGTGGCCGAGCAGCTGGAGCGAGGTGGCATCGATCCATTGAAGGTCGTCCATGACGAGCAGCATCGGCCGTTCTGCCGCGGCCTGGCCGAGGAAGGTGACGACCTGCTCGAACAGGCGGAACTGGGAGCGGCCGCCGGAGACCGGCGTCGCGGCGTCGTCGTCCCGAGGTTCGAGGAGGCGACCGAGTTCGCTGGCCAGCCACTTCTCACGCGCCGACGCGGGCATGCTGTCGAGGACAATGGTGAGCGCCTGCTCCCACGGCCACATCGATGGTGTTCCGTCGCCTTCCAAGCAGGAAGCCCAGACGACGAGCGCGCCACGCCGGTCCGCGGCGGCGGCGGCCTCTTCCAGCAGGCGCGTCTTGCCCGAACCCGGCTCGCCTTCGATGATGCCGAGCCCGGTGTGACCGGTGAGCGCCGCCTCGACGGCCTGCCGCAGCACGCCGAGTTCCTCTCCCCGGCCGACCAGGCCGGTCGCCTGCCTCGCCGGCGCGCGGTCACCCTCACTTCGCGTGCCCGTCACCACCGGCGCCGGCGGGGTCTGCGTCAGCACCCGCAGGTGCGCGTCCTGCAGCGCCGGGCCGGGGTCGATGCCGAGTTCCTCGGCGAGGCGGTCACGGATCGCGTGGAACACCGACAGCGCCTCCGCCTGCCGTCCAGCGGCGCCGAGTGTGGTGATGAGGCCGACGTGTACGGGTTCGTGGAACGGTGCCATCGACGCGGCCAACTGTAACGGCGGGATCACCTGCTCCGGCCGGCGTAACGACACGGCCAGGTCGGCCGCCGCCGCGCAGGCGGCGTGGAACTCGTCGTCGAGGGCGGCCAGGATCGACATCGCGGTCGATCCGAAGGACAGTCCGTCCCCTGCGGGGCCCCGCCAGAGGCCGAGCGCCTTGACGTAATGGTCGAGCGCCACTTCGCGATCCTGCTGGGCGAGGGCGGTCTGGGCGGCTTCGAGGAGTTCCCGGAAGTTGACGAGGTCCAGTGTGCCGGAGCCGGCGCTGAACACGTACGCGTTGCCGCGGAGGTGCAGGTAGGTACCGGCCGCCCGGGCGGGAACCGCAGGTTCGAGCACCCGCCGCAATGCCCCGATGTACTTCTGGATGACGTTGAGCGCGCTGGCGGGGGCGTTGTCGGCCCAGATCAGGTCGATCAATTGCCTCGTGCTGACCGGATGGCCCACCCGCGCCAGGAGCAGGGCCAACAGTTGCGCCTGCTGTCGGGGGCCGGCGTCCAGTTCGACGCGACCGCGCCACAGCCGCAACGGACCCAGGACCTGCAGGCGCAGAGGATCGGCGCCGGCCGACGGACCTTTACCGCCGAGCCGAACGGGATGAGCTGGCCCAGTCACATCTGTTCGGCTCCCGGCTGGACATTACAGATTGTCCGCTTGCGACCTGTGTTGGATCGCGGCAGGCACCGATTCTACTGGTCCAGGATTGGTCGTGAAAGATCGGCCGATCGGAACTTGGGACTGCGGGTGTGTACGGCGTCGCGCGGCCGGCTCGACGGGGGGTGCGGGCGTGCCTGCCTCATGCCCCCGCGAGGTTTCTGGCCGGGCGTGTGCGTGGTCAGGACTCGTAGAGGTCCGTCTCGCTGAGGACCGGACTGCCGCCCTCGGAACGTCCCAGCCGGGCCGCGGAGCCGAACATGGGACCGCGAGCGCGCTGGATCCCGGCGAACCGTCCGAAGCCGAGCGGCTTGGGCACGTCATCGTAGACGGCCTCCATACCGCCCTTGATCGAGTAGGTCTCGTGCCAGAAACCGGTGCCGCCGGAGTCTCGCAGGAAGTCGAGCCACCATTGTCGATGCGGCTCCGACCGGGCGAACGCGAGCAGCGAGGGCAGGTCGCGCCAGTACTGGCGCATCCCCATGTTCATCGGGAAGAACGAGTAGTAGACGGGCTCGTGCAGCAGCAGCCCGTCCGGCTTGCCGGCGACCGACTCACTGATCTTCCGGCCGAAGCTGAAGAAGGTTCGGATCCCGTACAGCCGGTTCACCCGCATCCCGAGATACAGGACCAGGAGGTCCGGGTAGGCGGAGAGGTCGACGGTCTGCCGGTTGACTCGGGTTGGCATCTGGGGCTCCTCCGGACTCGGATCACGCGTGGGCTGGTGGGAGAGAAGGGTCGTGCGACGGCCGTCTCACCGATCGACCTTCGATCTGGGCGGCGAGTAGACACCCCAGAAATGGAAGACCAGTCCGATGCCCCAGAAGACCATCGACCACATGGGCCAGAAGAAATGATCCCGGTCGTAGATCTGCCACACCACGACCTGAGCCAGATTGCCCAGCACGTAAAAGAGCAGATGAATCCGGAGGCCCCATTTTCGGACGCTTTCGCTTTTTACTGATCTCATGCCCGGAAGGCTACGCCGGCGTACTTGATGATGACTTAGTCAGGTGTTCAGTGAGCGTCAATTACTCGGTTTTACATTGATCTGCGATCGAGGTGGAAAGGTCCATATCATACGCCAGCCCTTTGACCACCTCGATCTGCGTGGGGCTGTTGATTCTGCCGATGAATTGGGTGGTGGCGTTTCCGGCGATGTGGTTGTGCAGGCCGCGCGGTGTCTGGGTGGCGAAGACAAGCCCGAGGCCGTACTTACGCGCCTGTGAGGCCAGAGTCAGCGTGCCGGCCAGCGCTTCGGTCTTGCCCGCGGACGGGCTGAGCAATTGCTCGGGGTCCGCCGGCTCACCGCGACCCGCGAAGAGCGGGTCGTTGATCGTCGCGGCGGTGAGAAGTTGTCCCAGTTCGGCGGCGATCTGGCCGGCTTCCAGCGGCAGGGCGGCGAGCAGGCCAAGAAACTAACCGACCGAGGACACGCGTAAAGTTTCGTAGTTACGGGAAACCGCCGGCGGTTCAGCGTGGGGGCAGCCAAAGTGAAATCGCCACGAACGGCTCGTTGTCACGGTGCCGGAGCTGCGGGCGGCCAGCCTCGCGACGTCGCGGGGGCGATCGTCGGGGTGCTCATGGCACTCTGGTTCGACTGGGTGAAGAACCAGGACATGGACGTGGTGGCCGAGTTCGACAGGGCCATGGCGCACCTGGAGGACGGGCTGCCTCTATGAGCCCGGCATCCGGGCGGTGCTCTCGCGGACGATCAGCCGGGTCGCCAGCTCGACCCGCAGCGTCTCCGGCTGCTCGCCGTTGATGAGCTGGACGAGCAGCCTGACGACCATGCCGGCCATGTTCTCCAGCGGCTGCCGAACGGTGGTCAGCGGCGGGGCGATCCACTGGGCGAACGGCAGGTCGTCGAAGCCCACCACGCTGACGTCCTCGGGCACCCTCAGGCCGCACTCCTTCGCCGCCCGGTACGCGCCCAGCGCCTGAAGGTCGTTGCCCGCGAACACGGCCGTCGGCCGGTCGGGCAGCCTCAGCAGTTCCAGGGACAGCCGGTAGGCGGGCTCGTGGGAGTAGTCGCCGTGCCGGATCAGCTCGGGGGCGGGCTCGATCCCGGCCTGATCGAGTGCCGCGCGGTAGCCGTCCAGCCGCACCCGCGAGGTCAGCCGCCCCGCCGGGCCGGTGATCATCGCGATCCGCCGGTGACCCAGCTCGATCAGGTGCCGCGTGGCCGAGAAGCCGCCCTGCCAGCTCGTCGAGCCGACCGCTGGGGTGTCCGGGCTCTCGTCCTCCGACGGCTGCGCCACGACGAACGGTATGCCCATGCGTCCCAGCTCGCGTTCCTGCTCGGCGGAGAGCTCGGAGACGACCAGGATCGCGCCGAGCGAGCCCCGGTTTCCGAGCGCGTCGAGCCAGTGCCGAGTCAGCTTGCTCCGCCCGTGCGCGGCCGACACGACCAGGCCCAGGCCCTCGGCCTGCGCGGCCTCCTCGGCGCCGCGGATCAGCTCGACGGCCCAGGGGTTGTCCAGCTCGTTGATGACGAACTCGATCAGGCCGCCGGGGTGCTCGCCGTGGCCGGGCAGCGTGTAGCCGTGCTGGCCGAGCAGCCGCTGGATCCGGCCGCGGGTCTTGGGGGAGACATCGGACCTGCCGTGGAGAACTTTCGACATGCTGCCTGCCCGCCGGCCCCCTGACAGACCTCCGACGTTTAGCCTACGTTGCCGCTACATCTTGTTTCGCAATCTTTCGCAACCCTCGCGGGAGCGGGAAGGCGCAGAAGAACCTTCATCGCCGGAACCGGCGCGCTCGGCCTGACCGCCTAGGGATGGCCGCCGGCCGCGCACGCCGCGCCGATCGGGTCCGGGTGGACCGAGATCTCCCCGGGCCACACCGTGTACCGGCCGCCGGACCGCACCCGTCACACGTACGACGCCGGCACCGGCGAACACCACTTCTGGCTCTGCTCCCCCGATTCGAGCACGTTCCCTGGACAGGACTCGGGGCCGCGCAGCGAGCTGCGCTTCCCCAACGACTACACCTCCGGGAGAGCCCAGTTCGAGTGCGACATCAAGGTCGCGGCCGGCGCCCACAACGTCCGCGTGATGCAGGTCTTCGGCGGCTCCGCCTGAGCCACGGCGATGCCATCCACTACTTCAAGTGCGGGCTCTACGGCCGCGCCGGCATGGCGAGCAGGAACGACGTCTACATCAAGAACATCCATCTCTACGGAAGTCCTGATCGGAGGCTCGCCGGGAGCCTCAGAGGAACAGCTCGATCACGGGGACGGCGACGTCCGGCGGCTCTACGGGCAGTTCCAGGGTCAGCGTGTCCTCGGGGATCGCGATCGAGTGCACGTGCCCGTTGTCGTACGCCGGGTCCGGCGCCCAGGTGCGGATCTCGGACCCGTCGTTCAGCAGTTGCGCGTACCGGACCTTGCCCGCCAGCCCCGGCAGGTGCAGGTGCCGGAACGGCCACGAGAAGACGTGCACGTACAGCCGGTCGCCGCGCTGCGTGTAACGGCAGTCCGCGGGCGCCTCGAACTCGCTGACTCCCGCCCCGTAGATCGACCGGCTGTGCGACCGCATCCAGTCGCCGATCTCGCGCAGCGTCTCCAGCGCCCGCGGCTCGAACTCGCCGCGGCCGTTCGGTCCCACGTTGAGCAGCAGGTTGCCGTCCTTGGACACCGAGTCGACCAGCATCTTGATCAGCATGTCCGGTGACTTCCAGGTGTGGTTGTCCCGGTAGTAGCCCCAGCTCCCGTTGAGGGTCTGGCACGCCTCCCAGACCGCCCCGATGGGGCCGGTCGGCTGGTATGCCTCGGGTGTGGTGAAGTCGCCCGGCAGTTCCAGCCGGTCGTTGAGCAGGATGTCCGGCTGGAGGCCGCGGATCTTCTCGATGAGCTCCGCCGAGCGCCACTCGGCCTTGCCCTTGGCGCCGTACACCGGCTTGCCCTGCCTGATCCGCTTGCTGTAGGAGAAGTCGAACCACAGCGTGTCGATGGGGCCGTAGCGGGTCAGTAGTTCGTCGACCTGACCGTGCAGGTAGTCGGCATATTTCGTGACATCGCGTTCGGGGAGGTTCCCGCCCTCGACGTACGCGGGGTGCAGCCCGTCGATGGGGAAGTCCGGGTGATGCCAGTCCAGCAGCGAGTAGTAGAACCCGACGCCCAGCCCCCTCCTCCGGAACGCCTCCACGAACGGCCCGATCAGATCCTTGCCGTACGGCGTGCCGCTGACGCAGTAGTCGGTCAGCTCGGAGTCCCACAGGCAGAACCCGTCATGGTGCTTGGCGGTCAGCACCGTGTACCGCATCCCGGCCCGGTCGGCCGCCTCCGCCCAGGCCTCCGGGTCGTACAGGTCGGGGTCGAAGTGCTCGAAATAGCGCTGGTAATGCTCGTCGGAGAGCCGCTCGCGCTGCTTGACCCACTCGTGCCGGGCGGCCAGCGCGTACAACCCCCAATGGACGAACAACCCGAAACGCCGCTCCCTGAAGGTGTCGGTTCTAGACATGGCGGAAACCTCTTTCGTGGAGTTGGGCCGCGTACAGCGACGGGATCTCCAGGTCGGCCTCGCCGACGCCCTCGACGTGGCCGATCGGCTGCGCGAACGGACCGTTGGCGTTCACCACGGCGTTCCTCGCGCCGACGACGTAGTTCTGTGCGGTGGGCGGCTTCTGCACGACGATCTGGGTGCCGGACATGTCGCACCCCCAGGCCACGGAATGGGCCGCCGACCAGCCGTGCGACGTACCCCACCAGCCCCGGTTGTACAGGCCGAGCGTCAGCGTGCGATGCGGGTTGACCTCGCGGTGGCCGTCGAAGAGCAGGCCCGTGTTCCAGCGCCGATGACCCTCGCTGGTGTTGTAGGTCTCCTCGGAGGTCCCGCGCAGGAAGACGATCCCCGAGTTCGAGGCGGCACCGTTGCAGATGAACGCGTGCCTGGCCTTCGTGGCGTGGCAGTCCTTGAAGAGCACGAGCTGGGCGAACGGGTGGGCACAGAAGTTGTAGCGGTTCCCGCCCGCGGAGGTCGCGCCGGTCGGCTCCAACGCGCGACAGTTGTCGACCGTGACCCGGGTGGCTTCCCACGCCTCCATCCCGACCTGCCAGAACCGCAGTGCCGTGCAGTCGCGGATCCAGGCGTCCTCGGCGCGGAAGACGCGGATGGCGTTCTGCACCGCCGACTTGTCCACGAACGGGTCGCCGGTGAACTCGACGTCCACCCGCAGCCGCTCGACGCCTACCTGGGTGACCACGCCGGCCCGATCGGTCTTGTAGAGGTACGACTGAGACAACGACCGGTCCAGGTGGTTGTAGACCGGCGCGTCGACGGTCACCTGATTGCCCCGGATGTCGGTGACGTAGCGGTTGTAGAGGATGGGCTCCTCATCCACGTTCCACGGCCGGCCGGTGTCGTGCCCGCCGTAGTCGATGGCCTTCAGCCACCCCTCCGAGCAGGGATGGAAGATGATGACGTTGTCGCCGGGCCGCAGCCCGCGGGCGTCGGCGACCTCGAACGAACGCTCGCCCACCTGGACGAAGCCGGAGACGATATCGGTACGGGTGCCCGGCACCTCGCCCCGCCAGGCCGACCAGTTCACCGGCCCCTCGCCACCCGCGACGATCACGGTGCGGTTCGCCGCTCCCGCGGCGGTGGCCATGATGACCGAGTTCTCCGCCGGATCCTCGCCGTCTCCCGAACCACGCAACACGGTCCTGCTGGAGCGCACGTAGATCGTCCCGGACACCGGGTAGCGGCCCGGCAGGAGCAGCAGCGCCCCGCGCCGGTGATCAGGCAGCGCCGCGATCTCGTCCAGCGCGGCCTGGATGTGGGCGGTGTTGTCGCCCTCGATCGGTCTGATCGTCTTGACCACGCGCAGGTGCGGGAGCGGCCGCTCACCGTTGCGGTAACCGGCGTGGCTGAAGTCGGGGACGCGGTTGCGCTCGGCGTCCTCGGCGTAGACGAGCCTGCCGTGCCTGCGGTACACGAGCGTCGAGCGCCAGGAGCCGGCCTCGGCGTAGGCGGACGGCGCCCCGGCCATGCCGGTCAGCGCGAGTGCGCCGCCGGCCGCCAGCAGGGTGCGGCGGCTGAGATCGTGAGTCAAGAGCTATCCCTTCACAGCGCCGGCCACCAGGCCGGACAGGAACGTACGTTGGAAGACCAGATAGACGATCAAGCTGGGCAACATGGCGACGAGCGCCCCGGCGAGCAGCGGGCCGGGCCCGATCTCCGGATTGGTGCGCAACATCGACAACCCCACCCCGATCGGGTAGTTGTCCGGGGTCTCGGCCACGATCAGCGGCAGCAGGTACTGGTCCCAGACCATGTTGAAGCCGAAGATCGTGATCACGCCGAGCGCCGGACGGCACAACGGCAGGATGACCTGCAGGAAGATACGCAGCTCACCGGCGCCGTCAACGCGGGCGGCCTCCTCCAGTTCGGCCGGGATCTCCTTCATGAACTCGCTGATCACGAAGATCGAGAACCCCCACGCGCCCAGCGGCACGATCATGCCCAGCAGCGACCCCCTGAGCGAGACGCCCAGCAGCGGCAGATCGTTCAGCACCAGCGACAGCGGGATCGCGATGACCTCATCGGAGATCATCATCGTGGGCCAGGATGGCCACCAGCACGAACGCCTGCCCGCGAAACCTCTTCCGAGCCAGCGCGTACCCGGCGAAAACGCTCACCGTCACCTGCAGCAGCAGCCCGCCACCGGTGATGAACAGCGAGTTCATGAAGAACCGCCACAGACCCTGATCACCCGCCACCTCGAAGTTCACCAGCGTCGGGTTCGACGGGAACAACGACATCCGGCTGGGGTCGTTGCTCCGGTCGAACGCCCCCGTGAAGATCGCCAGCAGCGGCCCGCAGAAGACGACGAGCACGACGGCGTAGATGAGGATCCGGGCCGCGGACGCCAGGGGGTGCCTGCGCCCCCAGGCCCAGCCGAGCGTGGTGTCAAACATCGAGCTCCCTCACCTGGGCGAGCGTGGTCTCAGACATTGAGCTCCTTCCGCCTGCGGTAGAGCGTGACCGCGGCCGTGAGCAGCAGCGTCGCCACGAACAGCACCACCGAGGCGGCGGTGGCGAAGCCCATGTCGCCCGTACGGAAGCCGGTGGCGAAGATCCGCGTCATGATCACGTCGGTGGCGCCCGCCGGACCGCCGCCGGTGAGCACGTAGATCTCGGTGAACACGCGCAGGCTGCGGACGCAGGCCAGGATGATGAGGATCGTCACGACCGGCCGGAGCGCGGGGATCGTGACGTACCTGATCCGCTGCAGCAGGCCCGCGCCGTCGATCGCGGCCGCCTGGTAGAGCTGCCGGTCGATCCCGGCCAGCCCGGCCAGGATGATCATCATGTCGTACGGCGCGCCCTTCCAGATCCCGACCAGGATCACCCAGCCCAGAGCGCCGTTCGGGTCGTCCAGGAACTTCTGGGTGTCGCTGCCGAACCAGCCGAGCAGGGTGTTGAGCATGCCCTCCTCGCCGGGGAAGTACAGCAACCGCCACACTTCCGCCACCACCGCGGTCGCCGTGACGACCGGCAGGAAGGCCGCCGTACGGACGAACCACAACGTCCTGGCCCTGCCCTCCAGCAGCAGCGCGAGCACGAACCCGAGGAGGATCGAGCCGCCGGTCTGGCCCACCGCGTACACCAGGGTGTGGGCGGTGGCGTCGCGGAAGGCCTCCTCGGCGAAGACCCGGCGATAGTTCTCCAGCCCCAGCCACTCATTGCCGAGGAACGGCTGCACCTTGAAGAAGCTCAGCCACATGCCCTCGGCCATCGGGATGTACTTGAAGTAGAGGAAGAGGATCAGCGCGGGCGCCAGGAAGAGCCACGGCACCAGGGCCGCGTTCCGCCTGCGCGCTGTTCCGGTCCGGCTCGCCGGGGCGACGGCGGCGCGCTCCGTGGTGAGCGTCATCAGCCGACCTTCTGTGTGGCCAACTCGGTCTTGAAGCCCCCGGCCAGCTCGGTCAGCGCCGCCTGCACGTCGGTGCCGCAGTCGGCGAAGACCTTGTTGAGCGTCTCGGCCGACTTCTGCCGGAACGGCTGCCAGTTCGGCACGTTCGGGAAGTACTTGCCGTCCTTCTCGTAGATCTCCTTGATGGCCGTCCAACGGTCGTCCTGGCGTTCGGTGAACACGTCCACGCTCTTGTTCACGGGCAGCTTGACGATCGCACCGTCGGAGTTGCCCGCCATGCCGATCTTCTGCGCCTCAGGCGTGATGAGGTACTCGGCCAGCTTCTTCTGCCGGTCCTGGAGCTTGGAGCCGGCCATCAGGTAGATGTTCTCGCCCTCGGCCATCGAGGTCGCCCCTGCCGGGCCGGCCGGCGAGGGGATCACCTCGTACTTGTCCTTGCCCAGGCTCTTGTCGAACCGGCCGAACATGTACGGGCCGGTCAGGTAGATGCCGGCCTTGCCGGTCTCGAAGAACGGGTGGGCGTCCTTGGTGACCAGGGTGAGCGCGCCGGGGATGACGAGCTTGTCCTTGCAGAAGAGGTTCTGCAGCCACTTGACGGCTTCGACGGACTTCGGCTGGTCGATGGCAGGCGTGAACTTGCCGCCCGACTCGGTCAGGAACTCCCCGCCGCCCTGCCAGATGTAGGTGGAGGCCCACCAGGACGCGTACCCGCGCTCGGTGGAGGCCGGGACGACCATCCCGTACGTGTCGGCCTTGCCGTTGCCGTCCGGGTCCTTCTCCTGGAACGCCTTGGCCAGGGCGACCAGGTCCTCCCACGTCTTCGGGACCTCGGCGCCGACCTTCTCCCGCCAGTCCTTCCTGGTGAGCGTGGCGACGGTCTGCACGGTGTACGGCACCGCGTAGTACTTGCCGTCGTACCCCTTGGCCTGCTCCCACGCGCGTTCGTGCAGCTCGCCCTGGCCCGCGATCTGGTTGCGGTCCACCGGGCCGATCAGCCCTTGGCCGACGTTCGTCCCGAGCATGCCTGAGTCGTTGATGATGATGTCGGGCAGGTCGCGGGCGGCGACGGCCTCCTGCACTTTGCCGTCCCAGTTGTCCAGGACCGGCACGTACTTGGTCTTGATGCCGGTCTTGGCGGTGAACGCGGCCAGCACCTTCTTGGTCACCTCGGCGGACGCGGGCGAGGCCCGGTTCCAGACCTCGAGCAGATCGTCGGCGGCCGATGAGGAACCTCCGCAGGCTGACGTCGAGGCGATGAGACCAGTGGTCAGTCCGAGGGTGGCGAGCGAACGGCGGGGGGAGGGCATACGGCACTCCATACCTCAAATGAAGGGAGTTGCGAAAACTTTCGCAACTTCGATATGCCCCGTAACGTAGAGGAAACGTCGGATGTAGGTCAAGGCTGGCGGCTCTGGATGGTGGTGAACCGCATGCGCGCGGGACGGAGGTCGGATGTATTTCGCGCCGAAGGTCCGGCTACGCTGCCGCGGCGCCGCCCGGCCGCGTCACCATGCGCATCGGCGTCGGCCGCCCACGGTCCGCTCCCTCCGCGCTCTCATCCTGCGCCTGGTCCGCGAGAACCCGGGCTGGGGATATCGGCTGGAGCATGGTGAGCTCGCCACGCCCGGCACCAAGGTCGCACCATCCACGGTCTGGAAGATCCTCAAGCAGGAAGGCCTCGATGTCGCGCCCTGCGCGAGTACGAACGGTTCTACAACCAGCACCGAGCACATCAAGCCCTGCACCAAGCGGCCCCGCTGCGCACCGCACCCGATCCGATCACAGATCCGGAGAGACCGGCTCGGCGGCGTCCTCCACGAGTACTCACATGCCGCTTGACCTGCCTGGATGGAATTTTCGGCAGGCGCACAGTCGGCGCGGAAGCGGGCGCGACCTTTGCGAGCGTCCATGGGCCGAAGAAGGTGTCGTGCATCCGCGCGGGCCTCAGCCCGGATCCGCTTCCGAGATTACGAAGCGCCGTCCCGGGGCCCGCCCGCCTACGGCACCGTCGTGAGCGAGTACGCCACCGCGCTGGAGCACGCGCCGCTGTCGGCCGAGACGGCTGCCGCGCGACGGCCCCGCCAAGCGCAGCCGCGTCTACATCGCGCTGGACGACTTCTGCACCCGCCTGGGCCTGGGCAAGGCCAACGTCAGCCGGGAAGAACTGCCCAAGAACACGCCCGCATCAGCGAGGTCGTCCGCCTCGACGACATCCTGCTGTCGGCCCGCAAGGGCAAGCTGCGGCTGTACGGCAAGGGCGGCAAGTTCCGCGAAATCGACATCGACCCCAAACTCCGCACCGAACTGCGGCTCTGGCTCGACGAGCGCCCCACCTGGCCTCGCGCCGACGACACCGAGCCCTGTTCCTCAACGCCAAGGGCGCACGGCTGACCGCACGCGCCGCCGGCTAGGTCGGGAGTGTTCGCGAGCAAGAACCCTCACCAGTTGGTGAAGGCGCCGTCACGGGTGCGCAGGTGAGGGCGTTCAGCGGCGATGGCCTGATATTTCCGGGCCTCGGCCCGGTCGATGTCGACGCCGAGGCCGGGCAGGTCGGGGATCTCGAAGCGACCTCCTCGGACCACCGGCCGGGCGGTGAACACGTCCGGCAACTCGGGCAGGGCTTGGTGCTCCTGCACTCCGATGTACGGTGAAGCCAGGTTCAGGTGCAACGACGAGGCCGCCGTCACCGGGCCGAGCGGGTTGTGGGTGGCCAGCTTGACGTAGTGCGCCTCGCACATGGCGGCGATCTTCCTGGCCTCGGTGAGCCCGGCCGCCACGGCGATGTCCACCCTGGCATAGTCGATGAGGTCCTGCTCGATGAGCCGCTGGAACTCCCATTTCGACCCGAACTGCTCGCCCGCCGCCAGCGGCACCGCCGTGCGGGATCTCAACGACCGGTACACCTCCAGGCTCTCGCACCGCAGCGGGTCCTCCACAAAGTACGGCTTGGCCGCCTCGATCTCGCGGCACAATGTCACGGCCTCGGGCAGGTCGAGCCGCGTGTGCACGTCGAGGATCAGCTCCACGTCGTCGCCCACGGCCTGCCGTACGGCATGGAACAGGTCGATGCCCCACCGCATCGAGGCCCGCTGGTCCAGGGTGCCGTCCTCGTCATGGGGCACGGCGAAGCGAAGGTGCCGCCAGCCTTCCGCGACGAGCGCCCGCGCCCGGTCCAGGAACGCCTCGAGGTCGTAGTAGTCGTCGCCCAGGTGGGCGTAGGCGGGGACGTGGTCACGCGTCCGTCCCCCGAACAGGTCGTAGACCGGCGCTTCAAGCGTCTTGCCCCGGATGTCCCACAGCGCCACGTCGATGGCGGCTATGGCGGACGACAGGATGCGATCGGCCGGGAAGAAGCCCCGGCGGAACATCACCTGCCACAGGTGCTCGATCCTGGTGGGATCCTCGCCCAGCAGGAGTTCGCCCAGGTGCTCGATCGCCCCCGAGACCGCTTTCTGCCGCGAGCGGATGCCCACCTCGCCGATGCCGTGCACGCCCTCGTCGGTGTCGACGACGACCAGCATCATGCTGTCGCCGTGCTCGGGCAGCGTGAGCACTTCCCAACCAGTGATCTTCACAGATGAACTCCTATGAGAACGTTACCGGGATTCTCAGGAACTCAATCATGCATCCTTCTTGCGGCGTTAGCCAGAGCGGATTTAACAGGTTGGTGACCGCGGGGAAACGCTCTTGACGCTTCCGGGAACGTTTGCAACCATCCTCCGTACCGGTACGAGGAGGACAGCGTGGCAGTGACGATCAGGCAGGTGGCGCAGGCGGCCGGGGTGTCGGTCTCGACGGTCTCTCGCGCGTTCACCGCCCCCGATCAGGTACAGCCCCAGACCTTGCAGCGCATCCGGGACGCGGCCGCGAAACTGGGGTACGCGCCCAACCCGGCGGCCCGCTCACTGCGTGGCGGGAAGACCGAGTCTCTCGGGCTGATCATCCCCGACATCGCCAACCCGTTCTTCCCGCCCATCTTCAAGGCGATGCAGGCCCGGGCCCGCAGGCTCGGCTACACCGTGCTGGCCGCCGACACCGACGAGCGGGAGTCCGACGAGCTGGAGACCATTGCCGCGGTCTCCAAGCGGGTCGACGGCATGATCCTGTGGGCCTCCACCCTCTCGGAGGACAGGCTGGGCGAGCTGGCGGAGACCATGCCGGTGGTCCTGGTGAACCGGCAGGTGCCCGGCATCCCGGAGATCCGGATCTCCCTGACCGCCGGCATCTCCCAGGCGGCCGAGCACCTGAAGGCCTACGGCCACACCAGGTGTGTCTTCATCAACGGCTCGCGGCCCGAGCTCAGCCGCGGCAAGTCGATAAGAGAGGCGTTCGAGGCGCACGACCTGTCCCTCGTCGAGCTCGGCCCCTACGAGCCGCGCTTCGAGACCGGCGTGCACGCCGCCACCCTGGTCACCTCCGCCGACGCCACCGCGGTGCTCGCCCACAACGACCTGGTCGCGCTCGGTGTGCTGCACCAGCTCGCCAAGCTGGGCGTCGACGTGCCGCGCGACGTCAGCGTGATCGGCATAGACGACACGCTGCTCGCCGAGACCGCCACCCCGTCGCTGACCACCATCCGCATCTCGGCCGAGGAGCTCGCCACCCAGGCCGCCGACCTCCTGCTCGACACCATCGGCGGGCGGGGCGGCGGGCGCGTCGTGGAGATCGGCTCCCGGCTCATCCCCAGATCCTCGACCGGTCCCGTCCACAGCTGACCGAAGACCTCGCGGTACCGTCCGCCGATCATCGGCAACCCCGCGGTACCGTCCGCCACTCACCGACAACCCCGTGGTACGGCATGCCGTTCCACCGTCCCACCCTGCCGTCTTTAACACCCTTTTTGATGCTATGACCTGAACGCGGGAGTTCAGATGAAGAAGATCACCGCCTCCCTCGGCGTGGCCGTCCTGGCCACGGCCGTCGCCGCATGCGGATCGTCCTCCGGTGCCGGGCAGGAGTCCGGCACCATCACCCTCAGGGTCCAGGGCATGCCGCCGGCGACCGACAAGCCGAGTCTGGCCGCGTTCGAGAAGATGGTCGCCGACTTCGAGAAGCAGAATCCCGGCATCGCCGTTGAAGGCTCCCCGGCCGCCTACGACCCGCTGACGTTCTCCGCCAAACTGGCCGGCGGCAAGGTCGAGGACGTGATCAAGGTGCCGCTCACCGAGCCGCAGGGGCTCATCGCCCGCAAGCAGGTCAAGCCGCTGGCCGCGGAGCTGGCCAAGTGGCCGCACTACAAGGAGTTCAACCCGCAGGTCCTGCGGCCGCTGAGCGACCCTGCCGGTGAGGTGTACGGCGTGCCCCAATCGCCCTTCGCGATGGGACTCGTCTACAACCGGGAGCTGTTCGCGAAGGCGGGCCTCGATCCCGACAAGCCGCCGACGACCTGGGATGAGGTTCGGGCCCAGGCCAAGCGGATCGCCGAGAAGACCGGCAAGGCCGGGTTCGTGCACGAGTCCAAGAACAACCAGGGCGGCTGGCAGCTCACCAAGCTGACCTACACCTTCGGCGGCGAGATGGAGAAACCCGCCGGCGACACGTGGGTGGCGGCCTTCAACGCCGACCCGACCAAGCGGGCGCTGACCCTGCTCAAGGAGATGCGCTGGACCGACGACTCCATGGGTGACAACCAGCTCAACGACCAGAACGACGTGATCAAGCGGTTCGCCGCCGGCGAGATCGGGATGTACCTGGGCACGCCCGGCACGTACCGGCTGGCCAAGATGACCTACGGCATGCCGAACATCGACGCGTTCGGCATCGGGCCGCTCCCGCAGGCGGGCGGGAACGCCACGCTGACCGGCGGTGACGTCTACATGGTGCCCAAGTCGGCCTCCGCCGAGAAGACGGCCGCGGCCGTCAAGTGGCTGCTGTTCGCCTACGCCCAGCCGCAGTACGACACCGGCGCCGCCGCCGAACGGGCCAAGGCGCTGGCGGCCGCCCCGAACGCCGCCGTGGGCGTGCCGACGCTGCCGATGTTCGACGAAGCCCAGCAGGCCAAGATCGACGAAGCCGTCAAGCCGTACGTGAACGTCAAGCTCGAGCACTTCCGGCCGTGGATCGAGGGCACCCCCAAGCTCCAGCTCCGCGCCGAACCCCCGGTGCAGGCCCAGGCCGTCTACGCCGTGCTCGACAGCGTGGTGCAGGCCGTACTGACCGACCGGGACGCCGACGTCGACGCCCTCCTCACCAAGGCCGAAACCGACGTGAACGCCAAGCTCGCCGCGAGCCGGCAGTGACGCTCGCCCCGCGCCTCGCTCGCCGCGAGCCGGCGGTGACGGTCGCCCCACGCGCCGGCAGACGGGGGAACTCCGTCATGGCGTTCCTCTTCCTCGTCCCGGCCTTCGTCGCCTTCGGCGTGTTCTCCTACTGGCCGATGATCCGCGGGCTGCTGATCTCCTTCCAGGAGACGAACCTGGTCGACCCGGCCACGTGGGTGGGGCTGGACAACTTCACCGCGCTCGGCCGGGACCCGCTGCTCTACACGGCGATCGCGAACACCCTGCTGTTCGTCGGGCTGGGACTGCTCATCGGGTTTCCGGCGCCGCTGATCCTGGCCACCGTCATGTCGACGGTGCGGAAGGGCGCCGGGGTCTACCGCTTCCTGGTCTATCTCCCGGTGGTGATCCCGCCGGTGGTGGCGATCCTGCTGTGGAAGTGGTTCTACGATCCCGGGCACGGCCTGTTCAACGAGTTGCTGGGCCTGATCGGCGTGGGCCCCTTCCCCTGGCTGGAGTCGCCCAGGACCGCGATGCTCAGCCTGGTCATCCAGTCGACCTGGGCCTGGATGGGCAGCACGGTTCTCATCTACCTCGCCGCCATGGTGACCATCCCCTCGGAGCTCTACGAGGCGGCGCAGATGGACGGCGCGTCGATCGGGCGCAGGCTGTGGCACATAACCCTGCCCCAGCTCCGCCCCACCATCGGCCTGCTGCTCCTCCTCCAGCTGGTCAGCACCACGCAGGTGTTCACCGAGCCCTACGTCTTCACCGACGGCGGCCCGGAGAACAGCACGCTCACGATCCTCCTGCTGATCTTCAGGTACGCCTTCCGGGACGGCGCCTACGGCCAGGCCGCCGCGCTCGCCTTCCTCCTGGCGATCTTCCTGGGCCTCATGTCGGCGATCTACCTGCGGGCCACCCGCGCCTGGAGCTCCTCATGAGCCTGATCTCCCCCGTCGAGGAGCGCCGCCCGGCGGTCAGGGCGGCCGTGCGCGCGGTACAGTGGCTCACCCTCGCGCTTCTCCTGGTGATCGGCATCGGCCCGCTCTACATGACCGTCAAGGGCGCGGTCTCCCCCGCCACCGACCTGATCGCCAAGCCGCTCGAACTCTGGCCGGGCGACCCCCGGCCGGAGAACTTCGGCACCGCCTGGAACGATCTGGGCATCGGCCACTACCTGCTCAACACGCTCCAGGTCGTCGGCGGCTCATGGGCCGTCCAGCTGGTCGTGGCGATCACCGCCGGCTACTCCCTGTCGGTGCTGAAGCCCAGGCTCGGCAGGCTGATCTACGGCGCGATCCTGGCCACGATGTTCGTCCCCTACACGGTCTCGATGGCCAGCCTCTTCCTGACCATCATCGACCTGGGCCTCGTCGACTCCTACTGGTCGATCTGGCTGCCCGCGGGGGCCAGCGCCTTCAACGTCCTGCTGGCCAAGCGCTTCTTCGACGCGCTGCCGCCGGAGCTCTTCGCCGCCGCCAAGGTGGACGGCGCCAACTCCTGGCAGCTCCTGACCAGGATCGTGCTGCCGATGAGCCGCCCGATCCTGGCCGTCATCAGCCTGATCGCGATCATGCACAGCTGGAAGGACTTCATCTGGCCGCTCGTGGCCATCACCGACCCGGACAAGCAGCCCGTCAGTGTGGCCCTGGCCACGCTGGCCGACCAGGCGCCGCAGGACGTGCTGATCGCCAGCATGGCGATGGCGCTGGCCCCGCCGGTCCTGCTGTTCCTGGTCTTCCAGAAGTACGTCGTCGCCGGGCTCGGTTTCACCGGTGTCAAAGGCTAATCACGAAAGGCAGACCCCCGTGCCTGAAGTCTCCCGCCGTACCCTCCTCCAGGCCGCCGCGCTGACCGGCGCGGCCTCCGCTCTCACCGCCGCCCCCGCCCAGGCGGACGGCCTGTCGATCTCGGCCGACGGCATCGCTCTTGTCGCCGAGGCCGACGGCTCGATCGTGGTCCGCGACGGTTCGGGAACCGATCGTCTCAGGATCGGCCACTTCATGATCAAGGACAGCGTGCTCGGGCAGCAGCGTACGTTCGGCGGCACGCCGAGCCTGACCACCGTGGACGGGCAGCCAGCCCTCCAGGTCGTCTACAAGATGTCGGCAAGCGCCTCGGCGGTGACCGTGCGCGGCACGTTCACCGTGGCCGCCCGCCGGGCGAGCCTGAAGTGGGAGGTGAGCGGCAGCGCCACGCTGACTCCCGGCGGCTACATGTTCTCCCGCACCCTGATCGGCAACACGGCGCCCGAGAAGTACGTGCCCGCCACCGCCTGGACCAAGGACGCGCGTGGCGGCGTGCCGTACGAGGTCAACGCCGGCTCGCTCTATCAGGAAACCTGGGCGGACACCCGAGCCTACTTCCGGCTGTGGAGCTCAAGGCCTGCCTTCACCAACGCCACCTGGATGCACGCACCCGCGGGCGAGGATGGGGCGACCCAGGTCGAGCTGGTCCTCGGCGACATGCGGCCGGGCGCGGCCAACGCCGTGGCGACCGCCGCGCCGCTCGGCGTGGACGTGTGGAGCGACCAGCCTTTCGGCCTCTACGAGCCGGGCGCGGCCCTGGCCGTGAACGCCCAGGTGGTCAACGGCGGCGGCGCGCCCAAGCCGGTGAGCCTCACCTGGTGGGCGCGCGACTTCAACGGCGCCGTGCTCGGCGGCGGCCGCCTCGACAGGACCGTGGAAGCCAGCGGCGCCTGGACCGAGGCGCTCACCGTGCCGGCGCCCTCGCAGGGCATCGTGTTCGTCGAGGTCAAGGCCGCCTCGGGTGGCGAGGAGGCGTTCGCGCGCACCAACCTGGCCACGCTGAAGCCGCACGCCTACCAGAGCGAGGGCCTCTTCGGCATCTCCAACTACACCTGGCTGCTTGTCCCGGACAAGGAGCAGGTCGGCCGGTTGATGCAGAAGATCGGCGTCAAGTGGGTGCGCATCGCCTACGACGGCGCGCCGGGCATCCCGCCCGCCGAACTCGACGCGCTGGGCATCGGGCACAACGTCCAGCTCGGTGGGGTGATCTATAACGGCACGGCGGAGCAGGTCGCCGCCTGGGCGGACGACCGCGCCAGGATCGCCCGCGAGTCCGGCGCGACCTACTTCGAGGTGGCCAACGAGCTGAACCAGCCCTGGATGTCGGGGCAGAAGGCGGCCGAATACGTGCGCGACGGTCTGAAGCCGATCCACGACCGGCTCAAGGACTCCGGCATCAAGCTGATGAACTGCGGCCTCGGCGGCATGGACTACCGGTGGACGGCCAACTTCCACGCGGCCGGCGGCTGGGACCTGATCGACGCGTTCGCCTTCCACCCGGGCCGCGGCAACTTCACCGCCGACTACGCCCCGCCGCCGGAGGAGTGGGAGCAGGGCTCCAACGGGTCCTACTGGAACTTCCTCGGCTCGTTGCGCAAGGCCAGGCAGACGTTGGACGAGTACGGCGGGGACAAGGAGCTGTGGCTGACCGAGGCCTACGCCTGCACCCGGCCCAACGCCTGGTGGAACGACACGATCCGCCAGGCCGCGGAGAACACGCTCCTGCAGCTCGCCCTCTGCCTGTCGGAAGGGGTGGACGGGGTCAACTGGTACCAGCCGCACGACAGCACCATCCATCACCCGCAGGAGGCGGACCCGAACAACGTCGAATACCACCACGGGCTGCTGAACCGCGACACGAGCATCAAACCCACCCTGCTCGCCTTCGCCACGGCCACGCGCCACCTGGAGGGCGCGACCTTCAAGCGCTGGCTCACCTTCGCCGACCCCGATCTGAAGGGCCTGCTGTTCGACACGCCGCGGGGCAAGCTGGCCGTCCTGTGGAGCCGCAAGGACGGCTACATCCTCAACCGGGACCATGGTGAGGACCAGTGGTATCCGCATCCCGAGGCCTGGGAGGACAGCTGGCCCACCAAAACCTCCCTGTCGCTGAAGACCTCCGGGCAGACGGTCCGGGAGATCGACTGCATCGGGCAGGAACGCACCATCACCGCCGACGGTCGCCGCGTGCGGGTCACCCTGGACGGCGCCCCGCGTCTCTACTACGGGCTGGAGCTATGAGATCGGAAACCCTTTCCCGCGACGTGACCGTGGTCGGCGGCGGCCTGGCCGGCGTCAACGCCGCCGTCGCCGCGGCCCGGCTGGGCCGTACGGTCGCCCTCGTCACCAACCGGCCCGTGCTCGGCGGCAACTCCAGCAGCGAGGTACGGGTCTGGGTGGTCGGGGCGACCGGCCACGGCAAGAACCACAACGCCCGCGAGGGCGGCATCATGGGCGAGCTCTTCCTGGAGAACCAGTACCGGAACCCGCACGGCAATCCGTACTTCTGGGACACGACCGTCCTCGACCTGGTGCGGCAGGAGCCGAACATCGCGCTCTTCCTCAACACCGACGTACGGGAGGTGTCGTGCTCGGCGGGGCGGATCGACTCCGTGGCCGGTTGGATGATGGGCTCGGAACGGCTGATCACCTTCGAGTCGCCGATCTTCCTGGACTGCACCGGGGACGGGCTGGTCGGCCACCTGGCCGGCGCCCGCCACCGGATCGGCCGTGAGGGGCGCGCGGAGCACGGCGAGCCGTGGGCGCCCGAGGTGCCCGACGACATCACGCTCGGCAGCACGCTGCTCTTCTACACCAAGGACGCGGGCGAGCCGGTCCGTTACGTCCCGCCGGGCTTCGCCAAGGACATCACCGAGACCTCGATCCCCGAGCGGCGGATCATCAGGGCGGGCGACAACGGCTGCGCCTACTGGTGGATCGAGTTCGGCGGCGAGCTGGACACCGTGCACGACAACGACCGCATCCGGGACGAGCTGTGGTCGGTCATCTACGGCATCTGGGACTACATCAAGAACTCGGGGAAGTTCGACGCCGAGACCATGACCCTGGAGTGGGTGGGCGCGCTGCCCGGCAAGCGGGAGTACCGCCGCTTCCTCGGCGACCATGTGCTCACCCAGCATGACGTGCTGGGCCAGACGCCCTTCGAGGACCGGATCGCCTTCGGCGGATGGTCGATCGACCTGCACCCGCCGCAGGGCATGTACGCGAAGGAGGACGGCGCGAAGCAGCGCTACGCCGACGGGATCTACCACATCCCGTACCGGTCCATCTATTCGCAGAACGTGCCCAACCTGCTCATGGCCGGGCGGAACATCTCGGCGTCGCACGTGGCGTTCGGTTCGACCAGGGTCATGGCCACCTGCGCCACAATCGGCCAGGCAGCCGGCACGGCGGCCGCATTGTGCGTCGCCGACGGCGTCTCCCCCCGGGAACTGGACGTGCGCGCTCTGCGGACGACCCTCCTGCGGGAGGACGGCTCGATCATCGGCCTGCCGTACGAGGATCCCGCCGATCTCGCTCGTGCGGCCACCGCCGCCGCGTCGAGCGCGTTGTCCCGGCTGGAGGTGGAGACCTCGGCCGAGACCTGGCCGCTGGAGGCGGACGCCGGCCTGATCCTGCCCGTCGACCCGGCCCTGGACTCGGTGGAGCTCATGCTCGACGCGGCGGCCGGGGCGGAGCTGATCGTGGACCTCTACGATCCGATGCTGGGCCAGAACTACGTGCCGCGGGACCTGATCGCCTCGCACACCGTTCCGGTGGAACCGGGGAAGAACCAGTGGGTCCGCGTGGATCTGTCGTTCCGGCCTGCTCGGGCGCAGAACGCGTTCCTCCTGATCCACGCGAACCCCGACCTCGCCCTCCACGTCGCCGACCGGCCCACCCCCGGCGTGCTCTGCCTGACCCGGGTTCCGCTGCGCCCCCAGGACGAGGCACCCCAACTGCTGCGGGAGTGGTCCGACTCGGGCCTGCTGCGCCGTACGTTCTGCCATCGGACCGGCCCGACCGAGGCCTTCGCGCCGTCCAAGGCGATCGACGGCTTCCAGCGCCCGCACGCGGGGCCCCACATGTGGGTGTCGGACCGGCTGCCCGCCACCCTCGAACTGTCCTGGCCCTCGCCGGTGACGATCGGCCGCGTCGACGTGCTGGCCGACGACGACGTGAACGAGGACCTGATCAACCTGCACCACCACCGCACGCCGTTCGAGGTCATGCCGACGCTGGTCCGCGACTACCGGTTGGAGGTGCGGCAGGGCGGCGGCTGGCGGACGGTGTCCGAGGTGCGCGACAACCGGCGGCGCCGCAACGTCCACGACCTCGAGCCGGTCACCACCGACGCGCTGAGGATCGTGGTGGACGCCGGCAACGGGACCCCGTACGCCCATGTCGTGGCGGTTCGCGTGTATGAGTAGACGCATGAAGCGTGTCCTGGTCACCGGCGCCGCCGGCCGTATCGGCCGGGCCGTCCTCGACCTGCTCGGGCAGCAGGGGATCACGGCCAACGCCCTCGTGCTGGAAGATCCGGGAGATCTGAAGGCCGAGCTGGTCGTCGCGGGATCCGCGACGGACTCGCACGCCGTACGGAAGGCTCTCAAGGGGGCGGACGCCGTGATCCATCTCGCGGCGATCCCCACCCCCGAACGGCATCCGGCCGAGGAGGTCTTCGCTGCCAACACCCAGGCCACCTTCACCGTGCTGGAACAGGCGGGCCGGGCCGGGATCAGGCAGGTGTGCACGGCCAGCAGCACGGCGATCTCGGGCCTTCCTTTCGCCGCGCGCACCCTCCACCCGCGGTACGCCCCGGTGGACGAGGAGCAGCCGTCCCTTTCCGAGGATCCCTACGCGCTGTCCAAGCAGGTCGACGAGCTGACCGCCCAGATGATGTCGCGACGCCACCGCATGTCGGTGACCGCCCTGCGCCTGCCGTACGTCGGCGGCTTCGACGAGCGCCTCCTCGACTTCGCGGGGAGGTGCGAGCTGGACCCCGGCCTGCACGCGGCCGGCCTGTGGGCCTACCTCGAAACCCGGGACGCGGCCCGGGCGTGCCTGCTCGGCCTCGCCCTCGGCGGCTGCCACGTCATCACCGTGGCGGCCCCGGAAACCCTCGTCTCCCACCCCACCGAGGATCTGCTCCGCCATTTCCATCCCACGACCGAGATCCGCCGTCCGCTGCCAGGCCGCACGGTCCCCCTGAACCTGACCAGGGCGACCGGCGTTCTCGGCTTCAGCGCGGAATTTCACGTGTGACGGTGAACCTATGCGCAGGTGGCCGGGATCGGGTGGGCGCGGGGTGCGTAGCCGGCCCGGTCCCTCGCCAGCAAGGCGTCGGCCGCCGTTGTGCTCTTCCGGGCAGGCAGGGCGCGGGCGCAGGCGTCTTCGCGGGGCGCGGCGGAGGTCAAGGTCCCACAACCTGACCGTTCCGTCGACGCCCGGCGCTGGCCGGCATCGCTTCGCGGGGGTGGAATGCGATGCCGACGACCGGGCTCTGATGGCCGGTGAGGGTGACCTACGGCTGGTAGGTGCGGGTGTTCCACAGCCGAACGCTGCCGTCGCCGGCGGCCACCAGGGTTTCGTCCGGGCTGTAGGCCACGCTGTGGGCTTCGCGGGTGAAGCGGGCGGGGGTGTCCCGCTCGAAAACACGGTTTCGTGTTGTGAACTGGGGTTTCCTGCGTGATCAGGGCGGTGACGGCGACCATCGCAAGGCGCCGACCGGCTCTGGCTTACGGCATTGTCGCAGCTGATCCACCGCCGCCGGTGAGCGGAACTGCTCCCCGTCACCCCGGCGACGATCCTACGCTGGCGTAAGTGGACCTTCACCGACAAGCGGCGCCCAGGACGGCCCTCCACCCGCCGGCCGGTCAAGGCACTGGTTGTGCGGATGGCGCGGGAGCACCCAGGGTGAGTCGGCTCGCCTGGGCTACCCGATCGCGCCGGACCGCTCGCGGCTCGGACACCGAGCGGACCATCGCCCGAATCCGGCGCCTGACCCTGGACCGGCTGACCGACGCTCCGCGGGCCGGACAGCTGCTGCGGCCCCTGGCCTGGTACGGCGCCGACGCTATCCCCCGGACCTTGCCGGGCGCCTTGGACGTCCCCGCACCGGATCTGCAGCAGGCGCTGAACAGCCTGGCCGCCTACAACATGATCAGCTTGTACGAGACCGGCATCACGGTGCACCGGCTCGTCCAAGCCGTCGCCCGCACCCCCGACGCCACCGATCCCCACCGCCAACGCGGCGACATCGACACCTGCCGCAAGCAGGCCACCACCTTGCTCAACCGCACCCTGCCCGATTGGCCCGTACACCCGGACGACTGGCCTGCCTGGCGGACATTCCTGCCCCACGTCGCCGCCCTGACCGAGCACGCGCCCTCCGCCACTGACCCCCAGGACACCGCCCGTCTGCTCAACGAGACCGGGCTCTTCCTCGGCACCCAGGGCGCCATCATCTCCGCGATCGACTACCTCCAGCGCGCGACCAACGCGTACCAGCGAGCCCTCGGCGACAGCCACCCCGCCACCCTGGCCTGCCGCAACAACCTGGCCGGCGCCTACCGAGCGGCCGAAGACCTACGCCGCGCCATCCCGCTGCACGAGACCACGCTGGCGGATCAGGCGCGGATACTGGGCGACGCCCACCCCATCACCCTGATCCCGCAACAACCTCGCCACCGCCTACCAGAAGGCATCTGACAAAGGGAGCTTGTCACCTGAAGTGTGTAAAGTCCTACTCTGAGTAACGAAGAGTGCTCTTTATCTGATTTACTTGATCCTTCCCGGATAAGCGATCTCG
>NZ_JBITHZ010000046.1:0-91502 GCF_044458585.1 Nonomuraea sp. NPDC050451 | reverse complement strand
CGTCGCCCGTGAGATCTACCACCTCATCACCAGGCCCCATAGCGCCACAGCCGCCGCCACGACAGCTGCTTGACAATCCATAGGGGCATCAAGCTGGACTGCGTGTGGCTGGGTAAGGTCGCCGAACGCGGGATGTGCCGCCCTAGTCTGGTGCACCCGCCCGAGATCCGGCAGCTGCGGGACCTGACCCGCTATCGGCGAGCGCTGGTGCAAGACCAAGCGCGGGAGCGGCAGCGGGTGGAGAAACTGCTGGAGGACGCCCAGATCAAGATCTCCTCGGTGCTGTCGGACATCTTCGGGGTCTCGGGCCGGGCCATGATGGAGGCGCTGATCGGCGGCGAGCGCGACGCGCGGGTGATGGCTGACCTGGCCGAACGGCGTGCCCGGCACAAGCTCGCCGAGCTGGAGCGGGCGCTGGAGGGATTCTTCACCCCCCATCACGCCCGGCTCCTGCGGATGATGCTCGACAACATCGACCGGATGCAGGCGCAGATCGCGGTGCTGGACACCTCGATCGAGGAGGCGGTCGCCCCTTTCGTCCATCAGGTGGCCCAGCTGTGTGAGGTCACCGGCATCGACACCACCACCGCAGCCGAGCTCATCGGGGAAATCGGCATCGACATGAGCCGCTTTCCCACCTCGGCTCATCTGGTCTCCTGGGCCAAGTTCTGTCCCAAGACCCACGAGTCGGCGGGCAAGAAGAAGGCCAAGGGCCGCGGCCAGGGCAACCCGTGGCTCGGCGGCATCCTGGGACGCATCGTCTTCGGCTTCTCGCGCACCCAGACCTTCCTGGGCACCCGGCACCGCCGGCTGGCCCGCCGGATGGCTCCCCAGAAAGCCGTTGTCGCCTCCGGCAACGCCGTCCTCACCGTGATCTGGCACCTGCTGGCCGATCCTGATGCCCACTTCCGCGACCTCGGCCCCGACTACTACGACTCCCGCATCAACAAGGACCGCAAGGTCCGCAACCTGGCCCGGCACCTGCAGGCGCTCACCGGCCAGACCATCCTCGTGCGGGACGGGAAGGTGACAGTCGAACCAGAAGCCGCCTGACACCCCCTGCCCCTACACCGACCCCGACCAGGCACGACGGCCGGGGTCCGCTGCCGCCTGCCCACTGATCTTTATTTTCGGGTCAGAGGCAGTGCATGAGTATTGGCACGGCACACGCTCCCACGATGCCCCTGATCTGAGGCAGGGTGTCACAGAGCGCGTTCCAACCCTGGGTACGACCTCCTCATGGGGAACCTTCCGAAGTACTCACCGATGCTTGCGCGGCTCGGGCAGCTGCCACCGCCGGCTGAGGATGAGCTGTTCGGCTACGAGATGAAGTGGGACGGCGCACGGGCGCTCGGCTATGTGAACGACGCCGCGCTCCGGCTCGTCTCGCGCAACGGCCTCGACGTCACGGCCGCTTACCCGGAGCTCGGACCGCTCCCAGCCGCCGTACGCGGGAACATCGTGCTCGACGGGGAGATCGTCGCGCTCGACGAACGGGGCGTGCCGAGCTTCGCCGCCCTGCAACCGCGCATTCACCAGCGGGATCCGGACAGGGTCGCGGCCCTGGCACGCTCGACACCGGTCTCCTACCTGATCTTCGATGTCCTCCACGTGGACGACGCCTCCACCATCGACCTGCCGTACGTGGAGCGCAGAGACCTGCTCTTGAGGACCGTGGCGGCCGGGGAAAGGTGGAGCGTTCCGCCCCACAGCGTCGGCGACGGGGCCACGGCGTTCCGAAGCAGCCGCGAACGGCTCCTGGAAGGCGTGGTCGCCAAGCGGCTGGCCTCGGCCTACGAGCCGGGGCGGCGCAGCCGCGTCTGGGTGAAAATTAAGAACTTCCGCACCCAGGAGGTGATCATCGGCGGGTGGAAGCCGGGAGAGGGCAGGCGCGCCGACATGATCGGATCGCTGCTCCTCGGCGTGTACGACGACGCAGGACGGCTGGTCTACGTGGGGCACGTCGGCACCGGCTTCACGGACGAGACACTGCGGGATCTCACCGCCCGGCTGGCCCCACACGAGCGGCCGGACAGCCCGTTCGACGAGGTGCCGCGCCCGCACGCGCGCGGCGCGCACTGGGTCGATCCCGCCCTGGTGGGCGAGGTGCAGTACACGGAATGGACGGCAGACGGCCGTCTGCGGCATCCGAGCTGGCGCGGCCTGCGCCCGGACAAACGGCCGAACCAGGTGCGGAGGGAGGAGGGCTGACGGCGGCCTCGGCTGGCCCTCATCCGGAAGCGCTGGAGTCGCCGCGCCCGCTGGCGGACAGAGGCCGTCGCTGCGACCAGCGCACCAGCGCCAGTGCCGCGACCAGCATTAGGGCGCTCCCCGCGTAGACGACCAGCTCCATGAGCTGCTGGCGGCTCTCCGCCAGATTCCCCGGGATCGTCAGCCGGACGACCACCGACAGGATGTGGCGGATGATCGCGATGATGCCCACGATGATGAACGGTTCGAGCTGCAGGCTGCCGCCCGCGAGGTGGGTCTGCACCGTCACGAAGATCTCCAGCACAATCAGCACGAGGAGCAGCTCCTCAAGGATGACGAAGATCTTCTCAGCGCCGGACGCTCCTCCTCGGACGATCGTGAGGATCATCAGGGCCAGAATGCCGACACCCAGGGCCAGCAGCGCGAACGACACCAGGTAGAGGATCCCGTGCTCGGCGGCGGTCAGCATGGCGAGCAGCCGTCTGTTCTCCGACCTCTGGGCGACCTTGTGTACCGCGACGTCGGCCGGAGACGAAGGTCCGGGCGCGCCTGATGTGTCCGGTGGGTTGTTCATGGGCAGTACCTGTGATCGTGCTGTGTGTGCCGGCGGCCGTCGTACAGAGTGCCCATACCCCCGGTCCGGCACGCGCGAATCTCCCGGTCCGGTGCGGTGCCAGCCATCATCTGCCCAGCTCGGACACCCCGCTTGTGGAAGCTCCGCCGATGCCAGAGCTGGGCCTGATCCGTGTGCCGTCGGCGGGCTCGACGGGAACCGTCATCGAGATCACCGACCACTCAGGAAGGGCACGAATTTCCACACTGAGCGGTGCTACGGTGTCCATTGGACAGAGTGATAGAGAGCGACACCCCGCGGCACTGAGCCCTTTGGGCCGTAGGCTGCACCTACGACGTGCCCCCCGGTGAGGACGATAAGCCACAGCATGGCGCCGTGTCCCGCAGCCGCCGTCCCTGCCGCCCGAACCGGCCCTGCAGCCTCGTTCGCGATCCCATGCGCCACTTATCCCTTCACGCGCATTACCCACCCTCGACGGCATCATGCGCTCCGGTCGCGGGCACCCGCTCCGGCCCAGGCGGCGACTTCGGCGGAGTGGTCAGACGTTCTGTTGTTCTGCGAGTCGGTCGCGCTGACGCTGGCCGTAGGCCGCTTTGCGAACGGTCCCGTCGTCCTCGAGCCCGGAGCCGAAGGCGCCGCCCACCATCGCGCTGGAGGTCAGGAACCAGGCCAGCGCCAGGTAGTCGGTGACGCCCGATCGATGGTTCAGCGTCTCTGAGAGCGGGGCGGGGACCAGCACAAGCGCGCCGACCCCGGTGAGAACCACGAACAGCACCGCGTAAAGGCAGAGCACGCCCAGTGTGATGGTGATCAGGGTGACGGTGTTGTAGAGGTGGGCACGGGCCTTGGGCACCCTGCCGCCGGGACGCTCCCACAACTCGTGGTCGACGATGATCCATGCGGCGAGAGCGAGGATGGACAGCACCATGATCAGCGACTGCCGCCAGGTGTCCAGCGCGGTGGAGAGCTTCCAGGCGGTGTCGTTGATCACGCCGAACGCGGCGGTGGCGAACACGCCCGCCAGCGCCCGTGACAACGAGGTGAACAGCCGCCATGGGCGGTTGGCCCGCACCATGCCGGCGAGTAGGCGCACCCGCCCGCGCAGGCTGGGCATGACGTAGCGATCGGGGACGACCCGGCCGGGCTCGGTGTCTCGTTCCACCCTACGGCCGATCGCAGGGAGGCGGTCACGGCCGGTGGGCGGGAGGACTAGCAGGCCGACGACGTTAACCACGGCCTCCAAGGTCCGACCGACCAGGTGAAAGGTGCCGAGGGCGGGCAATGACAGCAGGGCGACGCGGTCGTCGGTGCTGACCTCCGCGCTCACCGCGTCCAGGCCCAGCCGGCGAGGGAGGTCGGTGAGGAATATCCCGACGTCCCAGCCGGACTCGGGCAGGTGCGGACGGACAGCGGTGAGCATGGCTGAGATGTCGACCTGCTCTTCCGCCGCCAGGGGAGCGGTGTACGCGCACACCTGCCAGTCGAAGCCCGGGCCGAGCCGCTCCCGCAACCGGCCGGGTAGGTCGCGCGCCACCCTCACAGCCAGCTCGGTGGGCAGGTCAGGATCGGCGACCAGGGCGATGCGCATGTCCAGGCCCTACCCCGAGCAGATCGCCCTGACCAGGAGTTACTGGCCCAGGCCGGTGACGAGATTGATGGCCACGGCCAGGATGCCGGTGCTGAAGAAGTAGGACAGCAGGGCGTGAGCGAGGGCGACCTTGCGGATATGCGTGCTGACCACACGGTTGTCGGTGACACCGAAGGTCACGCCGATCGTGAACGCGAGGTAGGCGAAGTCGCTGTACGCCGGCGGATCCTCCTGCCCGAAGTCGATGCCGCCGTCCTCGTCCACGTAGTAGAGCCTGGCGTACTTGAAGGCGAACACCGTGTTCACCAGGCCCCACGACACGACGACCGTCACCATGCTCAGGATGACCAGGGCCGTCGTCAGCGGGGTGTGACTGGCGGTGCGGACCAGGGCGAGCGCGACCGCCCCTAGGCTGGCGACCGCGCCGATCAGAACGCCGGTGTCGGTGGAGCGAGCGTCGCCCTCCTCCTTGGCCAGCCGCTTGGTGTCATGGTGATCCTTGGGCCAGCTGATCAGCCACACCCAGACAAGGCCCACCGTCGCGGCCACGCCCCAGCCGAGCAGCGGCGACAACTCCGGGACCCCCAGTCGCCAGGCACCGGCCGCCATGACGACCCCGGCCCCCAGAGACGTCAGCACGCGCCTCACCGACATGACGCGCTTCCCCGCGCGTCCCCTGGACCCAGACCTCACCGCTCCAACATCCCATCGAGCCCCCGCAGCCAAGGTACCCCGGCCGATGTAGTCGCCAATCGGAGTTCAGGCCGGCGATCAGGGCAGGATCGAGGCCAGGTCCTTCGGCAGGCCGGCCTTCACGTCCTCCCACTCACCGTCGGTAATGTGCCTCTTGAGTGCTTGCAAAACCTTCTTGACCAGGTCCTCCTCGCTCTCCTGGAGGTCGAAGGCCAGTTCGCCGCAGACGCGGTGGAGGAACTCCTCGCGATCGGCCTTGACCGGCACGGTGCTCGGCCGCCAGCCGTCGTAGTAGACCCCGCGGATCAGCAGCGGCAACTGGGCAGCGAGGTGGGCGCTCTCGTCCACGGTCAGCCGGTCGCGCAGGGCGTGCAGCACGGCGCGCAGGGCGGCGTAGGACTGGTTGCGGTGCTCGGGAGTCCAGCCGTGCGCCTCCTCGATCTCTCGCAGCACGCGGTTCGTTTTGTCGACCGTACGGTTGAACGGCGCATAACCGGTCTCCGCCATCTCCTTCACCCCTTCCTTACATCCTCGGGCAAGCCTCGGTTCAAGGCTCGGCGCGGCGGACGGGAAGTGACATCCCCCAACCGGGTAGTGGTCCCCGGCGGGTGTGAAAGATCTTGGCGGGCTTGGGATTCACCGTTCCCCGTCGTGGCAGGCGACCCATGGGGGGACAGCATGCGGGGACGCGATCTGGAGTGGCGTCACGTCGATGGCCTGCTGCGGGTGTTGCGGCGAGGTGCGGGCGGGACGCTGCTGGTGGACGGAGAACCCGGATCGGGGAAGAGCCGGCTGCTGGCCGAAGCCGTCGCCGAGGCGTCCGAACGCGGCATCGGGGTTGTCCACGGCAGGGTGGAGGAGCTGGGCGAGGTCGCCCCGTGCGGCATGTTGCTGGAGGCCCTCGATCTGCGCTCTGAGCCGGAAGCGGGCGACGCCGCCGCCCGTTTCGGTCCGCCGGTCCTGGCGCGGCTGCGGGCAGGGTTCGAGCAGCTGGCCACGTCACCGGTGCTGGCCGCGCTCGACGACCTGCAACGGGCGGACCCGGTGACGCTGAGGACGTTGCACAGCCTGCACGACCGGCTGGCCAACTGGCCCATCGGCTGGATGATGAGCCGCTCGACAGTGCTGGACGGGGGCCAGGCCGTGTCGCTGTTCGACATCCTGGAGCGGGAGGGGGCCGACAGGGTGACGCTCGCGCCGCTGTCACCGGACGCGGTCGCGGCGCTGACGCAGGACACGCTCGGGCGGTCGCCGGACCTGGCGACGCGGGCGCTGGTGGCGGCCGCCGGAGGCAATCCGCTGCTGATCACCGAGCTGTTCGCGGGGCTGCGCGAGGAAGGGCTGTTGGGGGACGCGGCGCGGGCCCGCGTGCCCGACCGGCTGCGGATGGTGGTGCGGCGCTGGATCGACACGCTGAGCGCGGAGGCCAGGAGCCTGATGGAGACGATCGCAGTGCTGGGCCGTTCGTTGTCGCTGGAGCACGCCGCGTCGCTGCTGGACACCACGCCCGCCGCGCTGCTCCCGATGACGGAGGAGGCCACGGCCGCGGGCATCCTCCTCGTGACCGAGCACGGCCTCACCTTCCGTCACGAACTCGTCGGGGACGTCGTCGCCGCGGGCATCCCCTCATCGGTGCGGCAGACCCTGCTCGACCAGTCCGGCGTTCTCATGGGCTCTGAGCGGCCGGGGTCGGCCGGCCTGCTGACCGGCCCGGCCTCCTCCGACATAGAGGCGGCGGTCGCCAGTGGCCGGCTGGACGAGGCCGAGCAGATGGTGCGTGGCCGCCTCGCCGAGCACGGCTCCGTGTACGGGGTGGCCGAACTGCGCTGCCTGCTCGCGGACACCATGTACCTGACGGGCCGGGGTGAGGAGGCGATCCGCGAGACCGAGACGGTGCTGGCGGTGCCGGGCCTCCCTCGCCCCGTACGCGAGCGGGCGACTCTCGTGCATCTGTACGCCACGGTGCGCCTGCGGGAGGACGCCGGCTCGCGGTCGTTCGCGCAGGAGGTCATCGACGGAACGGATCGATACGGTCCCGCAGCCAGGACCGCCGCGCTGGTCGCCCTGGCCACCGCCGAGCGGCACGAGGGCAGGCTCACGGCCGCGCTGGCCCTGGCGGAGAGCGCCGGACGGCTGGCCGCCGCCGACGCGCCCGAGGACCGCCGCTACGAGGCCTGCCTGGCCACCGTCGCCGTGCTCGTCGACATCCACCGGCTGGACGAGGCACGGACGATGCTCTGCCAGGCACGCAAGGACATGTTCGGCCACGGTCATCTGGCCTGGGCGGCGGACGCCTCGGCGCTGGAGGCCCGCCTGGAGCTGCTCGCGGGCCGTTTCGATGAAGCGGTCACCCAGGCGAACAGGGCCCTGGACCTGGCCGGTGCGCTCATCACGCCGCTGTCGGCTGCGGCGGCCCGCGCCGTGCTCGCCGCAGTCGCGCTGCGGCGCGGCGACCTGCAGGGGGTGGCGCATCACGTCGCGGAACAGCCCGGGGGCACGGCCGAGGCTCGCTTCCGGCGCGCCTTGCTGTCCGCGCAGCTCGCGGAGGCACGAGACGGGCCGCGCAGCGCTATGCCCCTGCTCGCAGAGCTGCCCCGCCCGCTGCTGCTCAGCATGGAGCCCGCCGCCGGCCCCTGGATGGTCCGGGTCGCCCTGGCCGCCGGCGACCGGGTGGCGGCCGAGCACGTGGTGGCCGCCGCCGAGGCCCTCGGCCGGGCCAACCATGAGTTTCCCACGCTTGCCGCCGCCGCGGCGCATGCCAGGGGCCTGCTCGACGGGGATCGCGACGCGCTGGCCCTGGCCGCCGGGCGGACCGAGGACGTGTGGGCGCGGGCCTCCGCCGAGGAGGATCTCGGCATGCTGCTCTCCACCGCCGGGCAGCGTGTGGCGGCGGCCGAGAGCCTGGACCGCGCCTTGGGCCTGTATCACGACATCGGCGCCCTGCGGGACTCCGCGCGCATCCGCCAGAGACTGCGCGGAATGGGAGTTCGCCACCGCCACTGGAGCTACGCCGAACGCCCGGTCTCCGGCTGGGACAGCCTGACCGAGACCGAGCACGCCATCTCGTTGCTTGCGGCGGACGGATGCACCAACCCGCAGATAGCCGAGCAGATGTTCATCAGTGTGCACACGGTCGCGTTCCACCTGAGGCACGTCTTCCGCAAGCTGAGCATCAGATCCCGGGTCGAGCTCGCGCGGCTCGCGGCGGAGCAGTCGAGGGACGCCTCGCCCGGCGGCGGCCGCGGCGCACGGGTCGCACGGAGCCGCGGCGATGACTACTCAGCTGGGGGATGTGCCCGCGAGACGCCTGGGCCAGGTTCGGACATGTAGGCCGTTACGTTTTTCGGCCTGTTCAGGAACCCATCCAGGAGGTTCAGATGGCGTTGCTCACAGTACGTCGCAGGGGCGGCGAGATGTTCCCCGCCCGCGAGATCGAAGACACCTACGACAGGCTGGGACAGCTCATGAACGCGGCTCTGGGCGAGGCTCTGGGCGCTCTTCCCGGCGATGGCGGCATGGGGGCTTGGATGCCCATGGCGGACGTGTCGGAGACTGAAGACTCCTACGTCGTGGAGATCGATGTCCCCGGAGCGCGCAAGGACCAGATCGACGTCCAGCTGTCCGAGCGTGAGCTGATCGTCACCGGGCAGATCGAGGAGCAGGAGCGTCAGCGCCGGCACCGCAAGATGCGCAGGACCGGCCAGTTCGAGCTGCGCACGACGCTCCCGGGAGACGTCGACGCCGACCGCGTGGAGGCTCACCTGTCCGACGGTGTGCTGACCATCACCGTGCCCAAGGCGGAGGCCGCCAAGCCCAAGCACATCGAGGTTTCCGCCTGAGGCGGGGAGAGGAGGAGTCGTGCCCGTCGCATCGTCAGGCCCCGCCACCACCAACCGGGAACCGATCGGGAGCTACCGCAGCTACGAGGAGGCGCAGAAAGTCGTCGACTACCTGGCCGACCATGGATTCCCCGTGCAGGGGACATTGATCGTCGGCGCCGGGCTGCGCTCGGTGGAGCGAGTTCTCGCGCGGATGACCCTTCTGCGCGCGGCCGGATGGGGCGCGGCCGCCGGAGCCTGGTTCGGGCTGCTCATCGGTCTGTTCTTGGCGATTTTCTCGGTCACGGCTGGGGCAGTGTTGCCTCTGGTGCTCTGGGGGCTGGTGTGGGGCGTGGTGGCGGGAGCGATCTTCGGGCTGGTGTCGCACGCTCTCCAGGGCGGCCGTCGGGACTTCGTCTCCGAGAGCACCCTCGTGGCCGACAAGTACGAGGTTCTCGTCGATTCGGAACACGCGGGCAGGGCCCATGAGCTGCTCCGGGCGATGAGTGGATAGCAGTACGAGGGAGCGAGTAATGGCGAAAGCAGTCGGCATCGATCTCGGCACCACGAACTCGGTGATCGCCGCCACGGTGGATGGCCATCCCACGGTGTTGCCCAACGCGGAGGGCTCGCGGACGACGCCGTCCGTGGTGGCCTTCACCGATCAGGGCGAACGGCTGGTAGGCCAGATGGCCCGCCGCCAGGCCATACTGAACCCGAAGGGAACGATCTATTCCTCGAAACGATTCATCGGCCGCCGCTTCGACGAGGTCAAGAGCGAGATCCACGCGGTCTCCTTCGACGTGGTCGAGGGACCCCAGGGCGCCGTGCGCTTCCAGGTCGGCGATAAGCAGTATGCGCCGGAGGAGGTCTCCGGCCTCGTCCTGCGGAAGCTGGCCGCCGATGCGGCGAAATACCTCGGTGAGAAGGTGACCGAGGCGGTCATCACCGTTCCGGCGTACTTCAATGACGCCCAGCGCCAGGCGACCAAGGACGCGGGGCGGATCGCGGGGCTCGAGGTCCTGCGGATCATCAACGAGCCGACGGCGGCGGCGCTCGCCTACGGGCTGGACAAGAAGACGAACGAGACCGTGCTGGTGTTCGACCTGGGCGGCGGCACCTTCGACGTCAGCATCCTGGATATCGGCGAAGGCGTGGTCGAGGTCCGCGCCACCTCCGGCGACGGCCACCTCGGCGGCGACGACTTCGACCGCAGGATCGTCGACCACCTGGCCGACGAGTTCCAGCGGGACCAGGGCATCGACCTGCGCAACGACCCGCAGGCCCTGCAGCGACTCTTCGAGGCGGCCGAGAAGGCCAAGGTGGAGCTCTCGGAGGTCACCCAGACCACGATCAGCCTGCCGTTCATCACGGCGGACGCCTCGGGGCCGAAGCACCTCAACACCACGCTCATGCGCTCCACGTTCGAGCAGATCACCGCCGACCTGGTCGAGCGTTGCATCGCCCCCGTCAAGCAGGCGATGGAGGACGCGAAGCTCAGGCCCGTGGACGTCGACGAAGTGATCCTCGTCGGCGGGGCGACCCGGATGCCCGCCGTGCAGAATCTCGTGCGCCGGCTCACCGAGGGCAAGGAGCCCAACATGACGGTGAACCCGGACGAGGTCGTCGCGATCGGCGCGGCTGTCCAGGCGGGGATCATCAAGGGCGAGGTGCAGGACGTCGTCCTGCTCGACGTCACGCCTCTGTCGCTGGGCGTCGAGACGCTCGGCGGGCTCATGACCAAGGTGATCGAGCGCAACACGACCATCCCCGCGCGCCGTACCGAGGTCTTCAGCACGGCTGAGGACAACCAGAACGCCGTCGACATCGTCGTCCTGCAGGGCGAGCGTGAGCGCGCCGCCGACAATCGGGTGCTCGGGCGCTTCCGGCTGGAGAACATCCGGCCCGCGCCGCGGGGGGTGCCGCAGATCGAGGTCACCTTCGACATCGACGCCAACGGCATACTCAACGTCTCGGCACGGGACAAGGACACCGGCGCCGAGCAGCGGATCACCATCAGCGAGAGCTCCAACCTGGACAAGTCGGAGATCGAGCGGATGGTCGCCGATGCCGAGCGGCACCGTGCGGAGGACGCCAGACTCCGCGAGACCATAGACGCGCGCAACGAGCTGGACTCGGTCGCGTACCAGGTGGAGCGCCGGCTGGAGGAGCTGGGCGACGCGGTTCCCGTGCACGAGAAGGCGAGGGCCGGGCAGCTCGTGGAGGAGGCGCGGCAGGCGATCAAGGAAGAGGCGCCGATCGACCGGCTGCGCACACTCAGCGGCGAGCTGCAGCAGGTCTATCACAGCCTCGGAGCCGCCGCGGGCGGCGGGCCCAGCGTGCCGCCGCAGGGCAGGACGGAAGGTGTTCCTGGCGGTGAGGAGGACGTGATCGACGCCGAGTTCACGACGTCGGAGCCCGAGTGACATGAACGAGGACACACCCCAGGCCCAGGCCGGAGCGCAGGGCGAGGAAGCCATCTCGCCTGCGGAGACCGACGCGAAGCTCGCGGAGCTGGAGGACCGCTGGCTGCGTGCCGTCGCCGACCTGGACAACCTGCGCAAGCGCATCGCCCGCGACGCCGAGCGGATCAGGGCGGAGGAACGGGCGAGGGTGGCGGCCGAGTGGCTGCCCATCCTGGACAACCTGGAGCTCGCGCTGAGCCACACAGGCGACGGCGGCGCGGACGCGGTACTCGACGGGATACGGGCCGTGCGTGACCAGGCTGTCGCCCTCCTGGCCAAGCTCGGCTACCCCCGCCATGACGAGGTGGACGTACCCTTCGATCCCGCCCGCCACGAGGCGGTAGCCACCGTCGAGCGGGCCGATGCCGACCCGGGCACTGTGGTGGAGGTGCTCCGTCCCGGCTACGGAGACGCCGAGCGGCAGCTCAGGCCCGCGATCGTGGCCGTCGCGAAGAAGGTGGAGTGATGGCCCCACGGCGCGACTACTACGAGGTGCTCGGCGTGGGCAGGAACGCCGACGCCGACGAGATCCAGCGGGCCTACCGCAAGCTCGTGCGCGCCTATCACCCTGATGTCAACAAGGATCCCGGCGCCGAGGACAAGTTCAAGGAGATCTCGGAGGCGTACTCCGTGCTCTCCGATCCCGAGACGCGCCGCCGCTACGACGCGTTCGGGCACGATTTCCGCCAGGTGCCGCCCGATGTGGACCCCGCCGAGTGGGCCCGCGCCCGTGCGGGCGCCGGCGCGCGGGCCGGCGCGGGCGGCCAGTGGCGCCAGGCCCGGCCCGGGGACTTCGGCTTCGGCGAGGGAGTCGACCTGGAGGACCTGCTCGGCGGCATGTTCGGCGGCCGGGGCAGACGGCACTGGGGCCCCGTGCCCGGTGCCGACCAGGAGGCGGAGCTGACGCTTTCCGTCGAGGAGGCCTACCACGGCGGGCGGCGCACCATCACGCTACCTGGAGGGAGGCGACTGGAGGTCAACATCCCACCCGGGGTCACCAACGGCCAGCGGATCAGGCTGGCCGGCCAGGGCGGGCATGGAAGCGACGGAGCGCCGGCCGGCGACCTTCTCCTGATCACGCGGATCGCCCCCCATCCCCGCTACCGCGTGGAGGGCCGCGACATCCACGCCTCGCTGCCTCTCGCTCCGTGGGAGGCGGCGCTGGGCGCCACGGTCGCGGTGGACACCCCGGGCGGCGAGGCGAAGGTGAAGGTGCCGCCGGGCACGTCCTCGGGCCGCCGCCTGCGGTTGAAGGGCCGCGGTATGCCAAATCCGCGCGGAGCACCCGGCGACTTCTTCGCCGAGGTCCGGATCATGGTGCCGGCCAGGCTCACGGACGAGGAGCGGCGCCTGTTCGAGCAGCTCGCCGCCGTCTCTCACTTCGACCCGAGGGGGCGTTCATGACGTACGCGATCGTCCGCCCGATCCGACTCGACCTGGACTCCTACGCGCGGGCCACGGGCCTGCACCCGCAGGCCGTGCGCCGGCTGGTGACGCTCGGCCTGCTGGAGCCGACCAGGAACGCCAGGGGGGAGTTGTGCTTCGCCCCCTCCCAGGTGGCAACCGCGGCCCGGATCCAGCGGCTGCACGAGGGACTGTCCATCAACTACGCCGCGATCGGCGTGGTGATCGACCTCCTCGACCGGATCGAGGAGCTGGAGGCCGCTCTGCGCGGCCTCTCACGACGCTAGGGGGCTGGAGTGGACCCGAACAGGATGACGCAGAAGTCGCAGGAAGCCCTGCACGACGCCCAGACCAAGGCCCTGCGCTTCGGCCACACCGAGGTCGACGGCGAGCATCTCCTGATGGCCCTGCTCGACCAGCCAGAAGGTCTGGCACCCAGGCTGGTGGAGCAGGCCGGAGCCGATCCGCGGCGCCTGCACGCCGACCTGGAGGCCGAGTTGTCGCGGCGGCCCAAGGTCAGCGGGCCGGGCGCCGCGCCGGGCCAGGTGTTCGTCACCCAGCGCCTGTCGCGGCTGCTCGACGCCGCCGACCGGGAGGCGAGCCGGCTGAAGGACGAGTACATCTCTGTCGAGCACCTGCTGCTGGCCCTGATCGAGGAAGGACCCACGACCGCGTCCGGTCGGCTGCTGCACGAGCAGGGGCTGACCAGGGACCGGTTCCTGGAGGCGCTCACCTCCGTACGCGGTCACCAGCGCGTCACCTCGGCCATGCCCGAGGTCGCGTACGAGGCGCTGGAGAAATACGGACGCGACCTGGTCGCCGACGCTCGGGCGGACAAGCTCGACCCGGTGATCGGCCGCGACACGGAGATCCGGCGGGTGATCCAGATCCTCTCCCGCAAGACCAAGAACAACCCGGTGCTGATCGGCGACCCCGGCGTCGGCAAGACGGCCGTCGTCGAAGGGCTCGCCCAGCGCATCGCCAACGGCGACGTCCCCGAGGGGCTGCACGACAAGACCGTCTTCAACCTGGACATGGGCGCGCTCGTGGCGGGCGCCAAGTACCGCGGGGAGTTCGAGGAACGCCTCAAGGCCGTGCTGAACGAGGTGAAGGCGGCGGAGGGCCGAATCCTGCTGTTCGTGGACGAGATGCACACGGTGGTGGGAGCCGGGGCGACCGAGGGAGCCATGGACGCGGGCAACATGCTCAAGCCGATGCTGGCCCGCGGCGAACTGCACATGATCGGCGCGACCACGGTCGAGGAATATCGCCTGCACATCGAGAAGGACGCCGCCCTGGAGCGCAGGTTCCAGCCGGTGCTGATCGACGAGCCCTCGGTCGAGGACACCATCTCGATCCTGCGCGGCCTGCGCGAGCGGCTGGAGGTCTTCCACGGCGTGAAGATCCAGGACAGCGCTCTCGTCGCCGCGGTGACGCTGAGCCACCGCTACATCTCCGACCGGTTCCTGCCCGACAAGGCGATCGACCTGGTCGACGAGGCGTGCGCGATGATCAGGACCGAGATCGACTCCATGCCGGCCGAGCTGGACGCCCTGACCAGGCGGGTGCGGCGGCTGGAGATCGAGGAGGCCGCCCTGGAGAAGGAGGAGGACCCGGCCAGCCGGGCCAGGCTCGCCGAGTTGCGCACGGAGCTCTCCGCCCTGCGTTCCGAGGCCGACGCGATGCGGGCGCAGTGGGAGGCCGAGCGCTCGGCCCTGCGCAAGGTCCAGAGCCTGCGGCAGGAGATCGAGCACGTACGGCGGGAGGCCGAGCAGGCCGAACGCGACTACGACCTCAACCGTGCCGCCGAGCTTCGCCACGGCAAGCTCCCTGGGCTGGAGCGCCGGCTGCGCGCCGAGGAGGAGCGGCTGAGCAGCCGGCAGCACGGGCAGCGGCTGCTGCGCGAGGTGGTGACCGAGAACGAGATCGCGGACATCGTCTCGCGCTGGACCGGTATTCCCGTGTCCCGGCTGCAGGAGGCCGAGCGGGACAAGCTGCTCAAGCTCGACCAGATCCTGCACGAGCGGGTCGTCGGGCAGGTGGAGGCCGTGCGACTGGTGGCCGACGCCATCATCCGCGCCCGCTCCGGCATCAAGGATCCCCGTCGCCCCATCGGGTCGTTCCTCTTCCTCGGGCCGACCGGGGTCGGCAAGACCGAGCTGGCCAGGTCACTCGCGGCGGCCCTGTTCGACACCGAGGACAACATGGTCCGCATCGACATGAGCGAATACCAGGAACGCCACACGGTCAGCCGCCTCGTCGGCGCCCCTCCCGGCTACGTCGGCTACGAGGAGGGCGGGCAGCTCACGGAGGCGGTGCGGCGCAAACCGTACTCGGTGGTGTTGTTCGACGAGATCGAGAAGGCCCACGCGGACGTCTTCAACACGCTGCTGCAGGTCCTCGACGACGGCCGGCTGACCGACGCGCAGGGCCGCACGGTCAACTTCCGCAACACCGTGATCATTATGACCTCGAACATCGGCTCGCACCACCTGCTCGACGGGATCACCCCCGACGGCGAGATCAAGCCCGAGGCCCACGACGGGGTGATGGCGGAACTGCGCCGGCACTTCCGCCCCGAGTTCCTCAACAGGATCGACGACGTCGTGCTGTTCAAGCCGCTGACCGAGGCGGAGATCGAGCGGATCGTCGAGCTGATGTTCAACGACATCAGGCAGCGCCTGGCCGAGCGGCGGCTCACGCTGGAGGTCACCGAGGACGCGCGCAAGCTCATCGCCAACCAGGGGTACGACCCCGTCTACGGCGCCAGGCCGCTTCGCCGCTTCATCGCCCGCGAGGTCGAGACCAGGATCGGCCGCGCCCTGCTGGCCGGCGACGTCCCCGACGGCTCGACCATCACGGTCGGCGCCGACAAGGGGGAACTCAACGTCACCTTCCACCCGCCGAGGAGCTGACATGCACACCGTCGTGACCTGCGTGAACTGCGGGAGGCAGAACAGGGTTCCGGCCGCGGCCGAGGGCCGGCCCCGCTGCGGGAACTGTCACCAGCCGCTGCCGTGGATCGCCGACGCCGGCGACGACACCTTCGCGGAGGTCGCGGAACGGGTGCACCTCCCCGTCCTCGTCGACTTCTGGGCGCAGTGGTGCGCGCCGTGCCGGGCGGTCACGCCCGCCCTCGAACAACTCGCCCACGAGATGGCCGGACGGGTGAAGCTCGTCAAGGTCGATGTGGACCGGGCCCCGGCCCTCTCGCAGCGGTTCACGATCACGGCCGTGCCGACGCTCATGATGCTCAACGAAGGCCGCGTCGTGGCACAACGCGCGGGCGGGGCCCCGCCGGCCCAGCTCCGCGAATGGGTCGAGGGGACGTTGAGGACACCGTCATGATGGAGTCGGCGGCCTCCCTGTCCGAGACACCGGACCTGCATGGGGCCTATCCCCGTCTGGACGAGCGGCGCGTCGCCGAGCTGTCGAAATGCGGCGAGCGCAGAACCGTGTCGCCCGGCGACGTGCTCTACCGGGAGGGTGAGCCGGCCCCGGAGTTCATCGTGATCCTGCGGGGCAAGGTGGCCACGGTCGAGGGGTACGGCGGCGAGGAGGAGCGGACGATCGCCGTCCACGGCCCCGGACGCTTTCTCGGCGAGCTCGGCCTCCTCACCGGCCAGGCCGGGTTCCTGACCGCCGTCGTGCGGGAGCCCGGCGAGATCCTGGCTGTTCCGGCCGACCAGGTGCGCACGATGGTGGCCGGTGACCCGGCGTTCGGAGACCTCGTCCTGCGGGCCTACCTGACCCGCCGCACCATGCTGATCGGGATGGACGCCGGGTTCCGCATCATCGGCTCCCGCTATTCTCCCGACGCCCGCCGGTTGCGCGAGTTCGCCGCCCGCAACAGGCTCCCGCACCGATGGATCGACCTGGAGGAGGATGAGGAGACGGATGCGCTCCTCCACCACCTCGGCATCTCCCCGCAGGAGACCCCGGTCGTGATCTGGCGCGGAGACCAGGTGCTGCGCAACCCGTCCGTCGCCACGCTGGCGAAGACCATCGGCCTGCCGGCGCCCCGGCCGGCCGACGGCGTGTGCGACCTGATCGTCGTGGGCGCGGGCCCCGCCGGCCTGGCCGCGAGCGTGTACGGGGCCTCGGAGGGCCTGACCACGGTCGTGCTCGACGCGGTCGCCGCGGGCGGCCAGGCGAGCACCTCCTCCCGTATCGACAACTACCTCGGCTTCCCGTCGGGCATCTCGGGCGCCGAGCTCGCCGAGCGGGCCGTCATCCAGGCGGCCAAGTTCGGGGCCCGGCTGACCGTACCGGCCGAGGCGAGCGGGCTGGAGGCCGACGACGGCCACTACAGCGTGCTCGTCGAGGGCGGGCCGGCCGTGCGGGGCCACGCCGTGCTCATCGCCACCGGCGCCCGCTACCGCAAACTCGACGTTCCCGACCTGGAGAAGTACGAAGGCTGCGGCGTCTACTACGCGGCGACGCCGTTCGAGCTGCGCATGTGCCGGCAGGCGCCGGTAGTCATCGTCGGCGGCGGCAACTCCGCGGGCCAGGCGGCACTGTACCTGGCCAGGAATGCCTCGTCGGTGCGCATGCTCGTCCGCGGCGGCGACCTCAGCGAGAGCATGTCCCGCTACCTCGCCGACGCGATCGGCCGGACGCCCGGCATCGAGATCATGTTCCATACCGAGGTGCGCGAACTCCTCGGCGACAGCTCCCTGCGGGCCGTCCGCGCCCAGAACAACCAGACGGGGCAGTTCATCGAGATCGAGACCAACGCGATGTTCGTGTTCATCGGCGCGGATCCGCACACCGGCTGGCTGGCGGGCGCCGTCGCGCTGGACGACCGGGGCTTCGTCATCACGGGAAACGGCTCGTCGCACTGGGAGGCCCTTCCCCTGGAGGCCGGGCGGCCGGGCGTGTTCGCCGTAGGGGACGTTCGCAGCGGGTCGGTCAAACGCGTCGCGTCCGCGGTGGGGGAGGGTGCGATGGCCGTACGCCTGCTGCACGAAAGGTTCACCATGACAGGGCATCGACAGCAAGGACGGTGATCCAGATGCCAGTGATCGCGGTTTCCAGGTTCGAGCACTTCTTCCGTGCCGCCGCAGGACTAGACGTGGACAAGTCTGACCTCAAGCGATACAGCGACTTCATCAACCGGAAGTTGTACGACATGCTCGTCGTCGCCGAGGCCGCCGCGAAGTCGAACCGGCGCGACATCATCCAGCCCTGGGACCTGCCCATCACCAAAGGACTGCAGGAGAGCATGCACGACTTCCGGGACCTGGACGAGGAACTGGACCTGGCATCGATCCTGGCGGACCTCGCGGCGCTGCCTCCGCTGGATCTGTCGCTCAGCGAAGAAGCCGAGGCCCGGCTACCGGCCGTGGCGGGTGGGCTCTCCGTGGCGCTCGCCAGGGCGATCAGAGCCATAGAGCCTGACCGCAAGAACCCGGCGAGCAAGGAGTGGACACGCACAATCCGTGTCTTCGACCTACTGCTATGACGGGATTCGGCGCGTTGCTGGTGCCTCTGCTCGCCACGCGATCGGAAGGTGGCTGCTCGGGCACAGGCAGGCCTGGCCCACCCCACGGGGACGATGAGCTCGAACGTGACGAAGTAGTTGTGTTCGAGAAAGGAGGATGCCATGCGTCACAACGGCTTGCGTACCGCGGTGCTGCTCGGCGCCCTGTCCGCTCTGATCATCCTGGTGGGGTGGTGGCTCGGTGGCAGCACCGGAATCCAGATCGCCGTCCTGGTCGCGCTCATCAGCAACGGCGTCGCCTACTTCTTCTCCGACAAGATCGCGCTGTCGGCGATGCATGCCCAGCCTGTCGACCCCGGTGACTGGCCCGCGCTGCACCAGATGGTCCGCGAACTGTCGGAGGAGGCGCACCAGCCCATGCCCCGGCTGTACGTTTCGCCGGTTCTGCAGCCGAACGCGTTCGCCACTGGGCGCAATCCGCGTCATGCCGCGGTCTGTGTGACCCATGGGATCACCCAGTTGCTGAACGAACGCGAGCTGCGCGCGGTCCTCGGGCACGAACTGTCGCACGTCTACAACCGCGACATTCTGATCTCCTCCGTGGCGGGGGCCCTGGCCACGATGGTCACCTACCTGGCCTACCTGGCCGGGTTCTTCGGCGGGGGAGACGATGACGAGGGTCCAGGCTTCCTCGGGACCCTCCTGATGATGGTTCTCGGGCCGGTGGCGGCCGCGATGATCCAGATGGCCATCTCCCGGGCGCGGGAGTATCAGGCCGACGAGTCCGGCGCCCGGCTGACCCGTGACCCGATCGGCCTGGCCAGTGCGCTACGGAAGATCGATGCCGGCACTCGGCAACTGCCGTTGCCGGAGACCGGCCGGCTCTCCTCAACCTCGCACCTCATGATCGCCAACCCGTTCCGTGGCGGGGGCATCGGGAGGCTCTTCTCCACCCACCCACCGATCGCCGACCGGATCGCACGGCTGGAGGCCATGGCCGGTTACCGCCGCTGATCGGGGCTCGGGGCCGGCGGGTAATTCCTCAGTGTGAGGGCAAGGCCAGCGACAGCGAGCGTGCGCTGGACTCATACGTCGAGGGGAGGAGATGGTCATGAGACAAAGAATTCGCGTTGTGGTCGTGGGGGCGGGTTTCGCCGGGCTGGCCGCAGTGCGAACGCTGGCCAAGGCGGGCGCGCTGGTCACGCTGATCGACCACAACCCGTACTCGACCTTCCAACCCCCCTGCTCTACCAGGTGGCTACGGCCGGGATGAGCATGTCCGACGTGTCATACCCCATCAGGACCTACGCCGCTAAGTAGGGTGCTGCCCGAGAAGCGGCGCGTGGAACTGGATGGCGGAAGCACGTTGGACGACGACGCGGGAGCGTTGCGGCAGCGGCTCCAGCACAGTCTGGAGGACGAGGCGGCGGCCCGGCGCGACAGCGTCCACGTCGTGGTGGTGGGCGGGGTTCGACCGGGGTCGAGATTGCCGGGACGCTGGCCGAGCTGCGGCGGCGCACGCTGCCGCTGACGCATCCCGAGATTCGTCCCGACCAGACGAGCGTGACGCTCGTGGAACGCTTCGACTTCGTGCTGGCGCCGTACAAGCCGCGGCTGCGAAATGCGGCGGCGGCCGCGCTGCGTAAGCGAAGGGTGCGGTTGCGGCTGGGCGCCACAGTGGCGTCGGTGGAATTGAATGCGGTGGGGATCGTCAACGGGACGCACGTGCCGAGCGACGTGACCGTGTGGGCGTTCGGCGTGACTGCGCCCGCCTACGTGGCGGAATGGGGGCTGCCGCAGACCAAGGGTGGCAGGATCAGGGTTACCGAGGCTTTGCCCCTGCCGAAGCATCCGGAGATCTTCGTGGCCGGCGACCTGGCTGGGCCGCCCAAGCCGCTGCCGCAGCTCGCTCAGCCGACGATCCAGATGGGAGAGCACGTGGGCAAGCAGATCCTGGCGGCGGCTCAGGGACAGCCGCCGCGACCGTTCGCGTACTGGGATCCGGGAATCATGGCGACCGTCGGCCGGGCCGAAGCCGTATTGCAGCTGTCCAACGGATTGACCATGCGTGGGTGGCCGGCGTGGCTGATATGGATCTTCATCCATGTGGCGTACCTGCTGGGCGGGCGCAACCGGAGCACCGTGCTGGTCAACTTCTTCTGGCGGTACGCCGGGCCGCGCAACGCCGCCACCAGCGTCAGCCAGTGAACGCCGCCGACAAGGCGGCCAGGCCACCAGCTTGGAGACCGTCGCGCCACAGCGGAAGCAGGGCCAGGCGGGCGTGTTCGGCCAGGGCGATAGAGCACCCAGTCAAAGTGTTGTCGGCAGGACCGGGCGGCCCGTCACACCGGGGTCGGCGGCGAAGAGGGAACCCGCCTCCGGCTGCTCGGCGCGGTCCACGTCCCGCGCGGAGGTGGTGATGAACAGGCGGTCCAGATTCTCGCCGCCGAAGGCTACCGCGGTGACCTTGCGCACCGGCAGGCCGACGACCGCGTCGAGGCGGCCGCCGACATCGTAGCGGTGGACAGCTGCTCCCTGCCACAGCGCCACCCACACCCCGCCCTCGTCGTCGACTGTCAGCCCGTCCGGAGCCCCAACCTCCGGGTCGATGAACACGAATGGGCGGCGCCCGCTGAGCCCGCCCTCCGGATCGTAGTCGAATACGTCCACGCGCCCGGTCGCGGTGTCGGTGTAGTAGGCGAGGGAGCCGTCCGGGCTGAAGTCGAAGCCGTTGGAGATCGTCACCTCGGGCAGGACCACCCGCAGCGTCCCATCAGGTTCGGCCACGTAGAACGAGCCGCGTCCGGGACTCTCGTCGTAGGCCATGGTGCCAATGTAGAAGCGGCCGTCGGGATCGCAACCGCCGTCGTTCATCCGGATCGCGGGGTCGGTCCACGCCCCGCCGAGCGAGTGCAGCGGGGCGTCCAGGTCATCGGAGTCGGCCAGCAGCAGCTCGCGTTCGGCCGCGACCACGTAGCCGCCCGACACGCGCGGCCGTACGACGGCGGCGACCTTTGCCACATGGCGGCGGCGTACGTTGCCGTCGGGGTCCAGCATCAGGACGTCGCCGGCCAGCATGTCGACCCACCGCAGCCCGCCCCACCGGCCAAACCAGACGGGCCCTTCCCCATGCTCGGCGACGGGGTCGGTCACGGGGTACGAGGCGATGGTCATGCCGATCTCCTTGACAAGTCTCACGGGACACGTGCCGCTCATGCTGCCAGAACTGTCGTAGCAGACCACGAACCTCGCCAAGCGGTGTCGCGGCAGCTCAGCCTCGTTCACCTATGCCATCGCGAAGTCCACCATGGAGATCGACGACCTGCCCTGTGCATCTGCCAGATGGGTAAGGGGCGCGGTTGGATGCGGGATGGCGGCGCTTACCGGATGGACGCTGAGAGGGCCTCATGCCGGTCAGCGACGTCGGCGCTCGATCCACCGCCGTGTCCTCGAAGGGCCTGCTTAGGGCAAAATGCTGCTCGAGAACGGAGCGCCCGCTATCCAACGCGGGCAGCCTCACGGTAGGAGGTGAAAGACGACCGGAAGCCGCCAGGCGGGGCACCACGTCTGGGGGTGCGGTGATGGCATTTTCCGCCGCGAGGCGATGGCTGGACAGGTGGGGTGACCGAGTCCCCGGCTCGGGTCAATGGCGGCGGCGTGGGCTACGCCGCTGGGTGCGGCGTGAGAGGCAGTTGCTGATCCCGACGGTGACGGTCACCGTCGGGTGCCTGGTGGCTTGGTGGATCTCCACCGAACTGATCGGCTCACCTCAGCCGGTGCTCGCTCCCACCGGCGTGCTGCTTTCGGTGACGGCGACCGCCTACAGCACCGTGGTCCAGGCCATCCAGCAGACCATCGCGGTGCTGGTCGGACTGGCGGCTGCAATCGGCTTCGTGCAGGTGTTCGGCACCAACGCCGCCACCATGGCCGTCCTGGTCACGGTCGCGCTGGTGGTCAGCAGAACCGTCGGCATACCGTGGCAGAATACACAGGCGCCCATCACCGCCCTACTCGTGTTCGCCCTGGGCCGCGAGTACGGCATTGAGCGGCTGCTCGACATCGTCATCGGCGCGCTCGTCGGAGCCACGCTCATACTGATGATCCCGCCCCGTCACGTGGGCCGGGCCGCTAAGGACCTGGCCGACCTGGCCGATGATCTCGCCGACCTTTGCTCCGAGCTGGCCGAAGGCGTCAGGCAATCTTGGACCGCGCAGCAGGCGCAGAAATGGCTGGCCCGCGCCAGACGCATGTCTGTCAGGCTGCGTTCGGCCCACGAGAGCGCTGAACGAGCCGCTGAGTCCCTGCGTTTCACCCTGCGTCGAGCGCGAACCCGCCAGCGCCTGCGCCGCATCATGCAGGCTGTCCTATGCCTGGAGCACGCCTGCCTTCAACTGCGCGGCGTCGCCCGTGCCCTCGCCGACCTGGCTGCCGGGGTTCGCGGCCTCCCAGGACAGCGCGAGACCAGCAGCTTTCCCCGGGTCTTCGCCGACCTGCTGGATGCGATCGGGAAAACTTACGCCTGTTTCGAGCGGCTGCTGGTCGCCCCTGGCAGCGGCGAGGACCTGATCCGCCTGCGCGCCGCCGTAGCGGAAGGCGAGCGCCTCGAACGCGCTGCCCGCAAGCAGATGGCAGAGGTCGATCCGCATTCACCCCTCTGGACGTTGTACGGTGCGCTGCTCGACGACTGCGTCCAACTGCGGCATGAGGTCGATCCCGACGACGGGCCACATCGCGAGGCCATCCCTCCACGCGCCCGTGACCAAGCAGCCCGGCTCTCGTCACGTCGGCGACACTGACCTTCCGCCGTCCAGCAGGTTCACCGGGGGTGTTGTCGCTGCTGGCGGCACTGATGGTGCAGATGGCGCCCGGCACGTTCGCGTGCCGGGCAGCGTCCAGAAGGCAGGGAAACAGGCGCTCGGCTGCTCCTCGCCAGCCATCGTCTACGAGGATGGAACGCGCCTCGACGTAAGGCGGCAGGCAGAGTGGATCACCGCGTGCGCCAAAGCGCGCTCGGAACGTCCCACTTGTCACGCCAGGAATGAGGTCCCCAGTCGTCACACCTAGGCCTCGTGGTGCCCGCGTCGGCGGGGCAGCACGGCCGGGTCAGCCCATTTCCTCCAGCTTGCGGCCCTTGGTCTCCCTGATCCATCTGGCGACGAAGATGAACGACAGCAGCGCCATGACGGCGTACCCGCCGTAGGTGATCGGCAGATTCCACGCGGCGAGCGCCGGGAACGAGACCGAGATCAGCCAGTTGGCCAGCCACTGGGCCGCGGCGGCGACGCCCAGGGCGGCGGCGCGGATGCGATTGGGGAACATCTCGCCGAGCAGCACCCAGACCACCACGCCCCACGATAGTGCGAAGAACAGCACGAACGCGTTGGCGGCGACGAGCGCGATCGGTCCCTGCGGGTCCGGGAGCGTGACCCTGCCGTCGGTCACCCTGGCCGCGCTGAACGCCCACGCGGTGGTGGCCAGCGCGATCGTCATTCCCGCCGAGCCGATCATGAGCAGTGGCTTGCGGCCGATCTTGTCCACCAGCGCCATCGCGATCAGCGTGCCGATGATGTTGATGATCGAGGTGGAGAAGCTGATCAGCAGGGAGTCGCTCTGGTTGATGCCGACCGACTGCCACAACACGGACGAGTAGTAGAAGATCACGTTGATGCCGACGAACTGCTGGAAGGCCGACAGAGTGATGCCGATCCAGACGATCGGCAACAGCCCGAGCGCCGGGCCGCGCAGGTCCTTCATCCCCGGCACGCGTTCGGTGCGCACCACGTGCTGGATCTCCGCGATGCGCTCGTCGAGGTCCACGTCTTCACCCTCGATCTCAGTCAGCACCTCGCGCACCTGCCGAGTGCGGCCCGACATGATCAGATAACGCGGCGATTCGGGGAGTTTCAGTGCGAGCAGCAGATACAGCAAGGCTGGGATCGCGCAGGCACCCAGCATCCACTGCCAGGCCTGCAGCGGCCCCACGTAGTTGCTGACGTTGCCGCCGGCGACGCTGGCGATCACATAGTTGACGAGCTGCGAGACGGCGATGCCGAGCACGATGGCCAACTGCTGGAACGAGCCCAGCCGGCCGCGGTAGGCGGGCGGTGCCACCTCGGCGATGTAGGCAGGCGCGAGCATCGACGCCATGCCGATTGCGAAGCCCGCGATCACCCGCCAGAAGCCGAGATCCCAGACCGTGAACGGCAGCATCTGCCCGATCGAGCTGATCATGAACAGCAGCGCTGCCACCTGCATGGACCTCGTACGGCCCAGCCGGTCGGCCAGCCTTCCGCCCGTCCAGGCGCCCGCGGCCGAGCCCAGCAGCGCGATCGCCACCACGACCCCGGTCTCGACCGGACCCACCCGGAAGCGGTTCTGGATACCGACGACCGCGCCGTTGACGACGGCGCTGTCGTACCCGAACAGAAATCCGCCGGCGGCCGCGGCAGCCGCGATGAACACGACATGTCCCAGGCGCTCTTGACGGACTCGATTAGTGATCATGAAAGTTCCCCTTGACGGGGCCTACCCAAAGGTCACCCTCAGTAGCCGACTTGGAAAGTTCCGCTATGTGGTGAGGTCGATGACGACCTTGACGTCGTCCCCAGGCTCGAGAGCCTCCAGTGCGTGGTCCAGCGGCACCCGCCGGATGATCATCCGTTCGAGCCACCCCCGATCGGCCTTGGCCAAGGCGGTGGCCGCGGCCCTGAAATGGCGTAGGTTCGCGTTCACGGTGCCGAAGACCACGTCGTTCTCCAGCACGATCTCCCGGTTGATCATCCCGGGGTCCACCCGATGCTCGCGCCCCCCGGGCGCGAGCCCGCACAAGCACAGAGTGCCCGCCGCCGCAGTCATCGTCATGGCTTCGATGACGAGCCTCCCCGCACCGGTGCACTCGATGATGATGTCGGGCTTGTGCTGGTGGAAATCCACTAGGGACGTGCCCGAGTGGTAGGTGCCGCCCAGGTCGGAGACCAGTCTCGACTTGAGCCCTCCATCAGGAGCCCGGTCGAGCACGTGCAGTTCGAGCCCCCGCTGTCGCCCCATGAGCGCGGCCAGCAGCCCGATCGGCCCCGCTCCCGTCACCAGCAGCGTGTGCGGCTCGAACCAGGCCCGCGCACCTATCCGGTCGATCTGCTCCCACGCCTTGGCGACCGCTGACATGGGCTCGGTCGGCATGCCGACGCTCTCCAGCGACGGATCCAGGCGTACGGCGTACCCGGCCTCGACCGTCCAGCGCTCGCTTCCGTACCCGTCGAGCTCCTTGATGCCGCGCTCGGTGTAGCGGCCGTTTCGGCACATATCGAACTCGCCGTGCAGACATGCCCCGCACGGCACCGGATCGGGGCGGCGTACGACACCCGCCACCAGGTCGCCAGGCGAGAATGCGGAGCCCGCCGGTGCCTCCAGCACCCGGCCCAGCGACTAGTGCCCGATGACCATCCGGTCCTTGCCCGGCGGTGGCCAGCCGTACACGGCAGAGGCCAGCTCCCTGTCCGTCCCGCAGATGCCCAGAGCCAGCCCTTGGACGAGCAGCTCACCCGTGCCCGGCTTGGGATCGGGCACCTCCTGAACCTCCAGCGTCCTCTTCTTGCCTGGCGCAAACGTCAGCGCACGCATCTGGCATCACCCCCGGGACTGGTCCTTACCCCCGATCTTCAGGGGAATAGTAAGGCGACAGCCATGACACGGTGATCAACGCCTTGCGGCGCATTTCTCCCAGCCGCAGGGCGCCGAGGCGATTTCACCACGGGGCACAACCCCTCGGTCGACAAGGTTGTCGCGGCCGCGATCCGGGAAGGTGTGGCATCAGCTCGGCAGGACGACATAGCCATCCAGAACGTCCATGGTTGGCCGGCCGGGGTCGATCGGTCGGAACGGCAGCCGCTGTGAAGGCATGTGCACTTGGCCGAAAGCGACTTGACCAGTGCTTGGATGGGTCTGCTGTCAAGCCGGGAGTGTCCCGCCCACCAGCCCTTCCATCAGGCTCTTCTGTTGGGTGTCGCTTGGGTCCGGCTTTACGGTTCGGTCCGAGGTGGCTGATAACCGACAGCGCAAACCGGGACAGTTCGCTCTCGTGATCGGCCCGCCGATGTGCCGGACGCGTGCCGAAGAGCATGTGACGAGCATGAACCCGGCCATCTTCACCTTGCAGAAGGCGGTCGAGAATCGAGAAAGTGCAGGTCAGGTGGGGTGTAGGGTGGTAGGGCGCCCGGGGCTCGAACCCGGAACCTACGGATTAAAAGTCCGGAGCTTTATTTTCGCATGCCAGAGTGTGCCGTGTTCTGTCGCACGGGTTCAGAAAGTGCCAGCGCAAATGTATCGAATCTGGACATAGATGCACGTAGCGATTGCAGCGATTTTTCCGTGTATGTCGCGATCTAAAATCGTGTGCTGCTGTTGGTTGCCCGGGCTGCTCGGTTCGGAATCCGATGCCGGTTTGACCAAGAGTTGGCCTATCGCGTTGTCCTGACTCGGCCTTTCTAGCCGGTATTTAGATAAGTGACAGGGATGATTCGCCCGCGAGATCGGGGCGTCTGATGGTGACTGCACAGTCCAGCCACTTCATCGAATCTCGATGCCATACCTTCCGCGCCGGCCGGGGCTGCCGCCATGCGATCAGCGCGGGGCCCTCCGAGGGAGGCCGGCGTCCTGCGACCGAGACATGCACCAGCACACCCACGCCCGGCCAGAGCGTGCGCCGGGATATGTGACCAGCGGATATCGCTTGACGCGGGCGGTGAAGGTGGGCGTCGATACCGACCGTCCCGGCCAACCGGTGCCCCGACCGTCCCGCTGCAGCCCGCCCACGGGCCTGTGCGGGCCGACAGGGGCCACCATCCGGCCGGGGCACGGCACACCCCACCCAGGGGCCGCCGGACGGTGACCCGCGCGGCAATGGGCCCGGTGAGCACGGCCGCCGGTGGCGTTTCGCTTCGGCGGTACCGCATCTACGGCGCTCGGTGCGGCGGGGCGGGGTGGGCCGCAGGAAGTGCGGCGCCGAGCAAGCGGCGACGCGAGGTCAGCGAACAAGCGGAAAGGCGCGACAGCGACGATGAACGGAACCACCTTCAAGACATGTTCCTGCCGGGACGATGCGACGGGGAGGAGGCTGGGCAAGGCCTGTCCGAAGCTGCGCCGCGCGGGCGGCGGGGAGCGGTGGAGCAGCACCCACGGGCGGTGGGCCTACCAGTTGGAGTTGCCCGCGCACGCCGATGGGAGGCGGCGTAATCCGCTGCGCCGCCGGGGCTTTGCCACGCTGGAGGAGGTCGAGGCCGAGCTGGAGCAGGCCCGGGCGCTGCTGGCGCTGGATGAGGACCCGCATATCCAGCGGAAGATCACCGAGCTGATGCTGTCGGTGCTCAAGGACACCAAGGCGCTGCCGCCGATCGAAGAAGTACGGCGGAAGGTCCGCACTCATCAGGACCTCAACCCCACCGTCACGGTCGCCGAATGGATGGCCGAGTTCCTGCGCCGCAAGCGGAAGATCGACGCCACCACCCGCCGCTCCTACGAGGCGCACATCCGCCTGTACTTCACCCCCTACCTCGGCGACATCCGGCTGGACCGGCTACGGGTGTCCGATGTCGCGGGCATGTTCGATGCGATCGAGGAGTTCAACGACGTCATCACCACCGCCCGCGCCAGCGGCGATCCCGAGGAGCGAGCCAAGGTGCGGTACCGGCGGCCGGTTGGCCCGGCCACCATGCACCGCATCCGCGCCACCCTGCGGCACGCACTCAACATCGCGATCAAGCAGGACCGGCTGATCGACTTCAACCCCGCCGCAGTCGTCGAACTCCCCGACGCCGCACGCCCCAAGGCACTGGTGTGGACCGACGAACGGGTCGCCGCCTGGAACCGCGACCTGCAGCACCGGCTCGACGTCGAGCAGCGGCGGCGCGGGGCCCGGCTCAGCCGCGCCCGCATGATCAACGTGTACGCGTCCGTGCCGCGACCGTCGCCGGTGATGGTGTGGACGCCCTCACACACCTTCGCCTTCCTCGCCCACGCGGCCACGCACCGGCTGTCCGCCCTGTACAGGTTGATCGCTTTGCGTGGGCTGCGCCGGGGCGAGGCCGTCGGGCTGCGCTGGAAGGACGTCGACCTGAACGCCGGGACCGCAGGAGTGCACTGGCAGATCACCCAACTGGGCTGGGAGCCGGTGCAGGGCAGACCGAAGACTGAGGCCAGCGACCGCACCATCGCCCTGGATGAGGACACCGTCACCGCGCTGCGCGCGCACCGCAAGCGCCAAGCCGCCGAGCGGCTGGCCGCGGGCGAGGCATGGACGGACAGCGGGTTCGTCTTCACCGACGAGCTCGGCCGACCGCTGCATCCACAACAGGTCAGCGACCACTTCTACCAGCTGGCCTTCCAAGTGGGGCTGCCGCCGGTGCGGCTGCACGACCTCCGCCATGGCGCCGCCTCACTCATGCTCGCCGCCGGGGTCGACCTGAAGGTCGTGCAGGAGACCCTCGGCCACGTCTCGTCCACCTTCACCCGCGACACCTACACCAGCGTCTACCCGGAGGTGGCCCGGGCTGCGGCGGAATCCACCGCTGCCCTCGTCAACACCGCAGCCGGGGGAGCTCAGGTAGCCCGGCTGATCACGCTGCCGCCCCAGATCGGCGACGCCACCACCTGAACCATCGCACCCAGCAGGCCCGCCGATCCTCCGGCGGGCCTGCGTCTTTGTCCCGGCAATCGCGTAGACGGTGCAGTAAATCGATCCCGGGACTGCGCTGTGAACGGGCCGAGAGGTTCGCTGTGAGAAGCAGCGAATCTTTTATTTGTTGGACACGAGCGGCTTGGTGGGCAAGAAAAGCCGACTTGGACAGGTTTGACCGCATATAAGACCAGCACTGACCGGCGACGCCATGCAGACCGTCTGGCTTGATCTTCTGGTGACCGTCGCTGGGGTCTGAACTGACGGTGGCGATCTAAATGATCTATCGCGATACACGGTCCGTACACAAGAGCAACCACCGAGCCAGCCATGATCAACAACGGCCGCCGCCCGTGCGCGGTCCCTCCCGGGTGACCAGCTTGCCCAGGGACGGCCCCCGTACGTATTTGCTGACCAGGTACGCCGCCCCGCCGGCGATCCCGGCGTCGATGACCCGCGCCTTGCAGAACGCCGCCACGGACCGGGCGATCTCGCTCTTGCGCAGGAACCGCTGCAGGGCCTCGGTTTCGGCGGCCGTCCGGGCGTGCAGCGTTTTGACGACCATCCGCTCGCCCGAGGGCGCCTCACCCAGGTAGACGATGCTCTGCCCGCCCACGCCCAGCACCCGGTCAGCCGGTAGTCGCCGATCCGCCGGGGCTGCTGTCGGCAACATCAGTGCCGGCCGGTGGATTGTCTGTCAGTTCATGGATTCAACACGTTTGTACCGCTCGCGGTACGAGCAGCATCGCCCCGTGCCGGCGGTTCATGGGCGACTACGGATTTTCCCGAACTCTGTAGGCAACCTCGTCGCCGGAGACGTCGTAGCGTCCATCGTCTCCACATGAGACGGCGGTACCCGAATCGGTAGATAACCGCGATCTCCATCCGGGCGACGATCTGGTCAACGTCTTGTGAGCCTGCATCACCGAGAATCATGCCGGCGGCCGTCGTCACGGGTGGTGTTTGCCAAGCGGCTACGCATGCGGGTGAGACGCGGGCGCTGAGCTCTACGAGGCAGGAATCGAAGACCTTACTAACGGCTTGGCTTTCGGCGGCGACCCAGGCTTTGGACTCGGCCAGTTGTTCTTGAAGGCTGTGGCCGTGGTTGGCAAGTGCCGTCAGCGTGCTGGGCTCGTCATCGGTTCGTCGGCGGATTCGGTAGGGGTATTCGGCCCAGGCTACGAGGCAGCGGATCACCTGGGCGTAACGGTCACGCCGGATCGCGGCGTTGGCCTTGGCGTTACCCAGGAGGGTGCCGAGCACTCCGGCGAGTACGCTTGAGCCGAGAATGGCCAGGCCGACCGAGAGTAAGGCTGACTGCTCGGTGGCCTGGCCGGGGGCTAAGTGCGTGATCAGCAGCGTCGGACCCATCGGTGTTGTTCCCTCCGCATCTGTGGCGTGCGAATACGGTGGGGCTTGGCATCGCCGTCACCGTGTGGGGCATCTTCGCACGGCCAGACGTTGGTGCGCCGCCATGCCTCCTCGAGCATCAGGTGCCGATGGATCAAGGTGATGAGCGGCTCCAGGCCGTCCTCGGGCAGCCAGCGCAGTGCAGGATCGTCTCGGTTGTACTGCAGGCACAGATCGGCGGGCTGGGCGTTGCGGTGTTTGAAGCGGCGTCTGGAGCTTGATCTCGGGTAAACGTGGATGCGATCGCCGGGCGGAATGATCACCAACCGCACGCGCTCGGTCGGATAGCCGTCGCGGGCGAGGGCGGGCAGGGGCATCAGGGTCAGTTCGAGCAGGGCGGCACCCCGCCAACCGCTGCGGCCGGTGGCCTCCGCCACGCCGTACAGGTCGGCGTGGCGGAGGAGGTATTCAGCTGCCTCGGCAGGATCGATGAGTGCCTCGGTTACCGAGTACGCCATGACCTCGCCGGTCTGTTCGGCTGCGCCCCGCGCCGGGAGGAGACGGCGCGGCCGGTCGAGGTGATGCTGCCTGCCGTCAGCGCGGCCAGCGCCTGGGCGGAGGTCTGCGCAGACGGCGCCGGGAACGGGTCGCCGAAAACCGAGTGCCAGATCTCGATGGCGGCCTCGTGCTCGCCGTCAGCGGCCAGGCTGAGGGCCTCGCGGCCGCGTGCCGCCGCCGTCGCGAAGGCTTTGCTGTAGGTCGTCCGGTCGGACGGCGTCCATTCCTCGGCCAGGTCGTCGACCCCGGTGGGGTCCATCACCTTGCCCATCACCGCGGTGGCCGCGTGCTCGAAGAAGGCCACCATGGCGGCCGCGTGCGCCATCTTCTTGGTGATCGCGGCGTAGCAGAGCGACTCGATGACCAGCCCGCACAAGCCCTGCAGTTCGGGCTTGTCCCCCTTGAACGACTTGCCCATGCGCACCTGGTGAACGAACACGCCGCCCGTCGCCTTGTTCCGGTCAGCCACTATCCGGCGCAGCGTACGGGTGTTGGACCTCTCCCAGCGGTCGAGTTCACGGTCGGCGATGAACACGTCTTCGCCGCCGTTGGCGTCGGCGAAGGCCGGGACCAAGTCGATGGTGAAAATGCAGTCGGGGAAGGTGATCTGCAAGGCGTGGGCGGGCTTGTCGTCAACGTCGAAGCGCGCATCCGGCCAGTGCTTCTCAATTTCACGGCGGAGCCGGGCCATCGCCGCTGCGGGCCCGCCCTTGCCTGTGCCGAACCATGCCTTACGGAATTCTTCACTCAAGACGATGACCATGTCGACGTCCTTCAACGGCTTGAGCATGGTCTTGCGGGCGAAGCTGCCCTGCAGAAAGGTGGAGGCGGCGATGCCCGCTCTTGTGAGCACTTCGGTGATCTCCTGGTGCCGCTGCATCGCCTTGTCCCGTACGGCGGTGTCGAGGTTGAGCGCGGTGTCGAAGATCCCGAAGGCCGCCGGGGTCGATGTCGGATTCATGTTCGTGTTGCGTGTCCTGTTCCGCCGACGTGTGATGCGAGGTGAGCGTCGTCGGCGTTGGCGCGGCACCTGGGGAGACCCGTACGATCGGCCTCACACCAGGAACAGACGACCTAATTGGCCTCTCGCCGCACGCTGGACAGAGAAATCTCAGGAGCATTCGGAGCAGGATGCTGATCCCGCGGTGAACATCGAGGCGGGCAGGCGCTGGAAGCAGCGCGAGCAGGTTTGTTCGCTGACCCGGGGAGGGCACTGGCATCTCTGGCACTCGGGGCAGCGCGGGCGTGCGCAGGTCCTGCATGGGGCCTCGAACGAGGTGAATTCGTGGCCGCATTCGGTGTGTTCGCACACCCAGCCGGGGGCCACCGGTCCAGTGGCGGGGGAGGGAGTCGCGAAGTTCAGCCACGGCGCGCGGTCGGTGACCGCCACCAGCAGGAGGTAGCCGCCCATCGGTACGACTTGTGCGTGCAGTTCATCGCCTTGGATGCCGTCGCGGTAGCGCACCCGGGTGCGTCCAGCGGCGCGTCCGGAGCCGGCCAAGGCTTCGCGCACGGTGCCGATGTCGCTCTGCACACTGCCCCGGGCAATCGGCGGGAGACCGACAGCGGAGGCGAAGGACACCTTGCCTTCCTCGTCGAGGAGCACGATGTGGCCCGGGCTCGAGAGGCGTTGTGCTGCCCGGACACAGGCGGCGGCTCTTGAGGCGATTGACGCTTGCCAGAGATCCACGATCTGATCGGCGGTCGGGCCGCGCGTCCCGATGAATCGGTCGACCAGCGAGGCAGGCAGGAGGATTTCGGCGGCGAAGGCGTCGCACGCCGCGTCTTCCAGAGCGATTCCGCCGTCGGGCTGATCCAACAGCACGCCCGTCAGCGTGGGCTGGTCCTGTTGAAGATGGTGACCGAACTCGTGCAGCACGGTGAAGGCCCGGCGGCCGGCGCTGGCGGAGACGGCCACGCCCAGGATGGGCGGCACCGCATCATGGATGTACACCCCCGCCACACTGCACCTCGCGTTGCCCGAACGGGCAGCGGTTTCGACCTCGGGCACCAGTCGCACCTCAAGATCGGTGAAGGTCGATAAGGTGGCGAAGGGGTCGGCGCCGAGCCGTGCGGCCGCTCCGGGGGACAGTTGCTCCAGCACGCGCGTCATTGCCGCCACCTGGGCGATGATCAGCTCACGAAGCACGAGCGGCATTCAGTTCTCCAGCGTCACCTGAAAGTAGCGGTCGATCTGTTCCTCCCACGCAGGGGCCTGAGACTGGCCGGTCTGGCGCGCGGCTTGCGCGTTTACCCCGTATATCGCTGCTAGCCAAGCGCTGTGCTCGCTGATGCCTCGTTTCCACGCCAGTCGCAGGACTTGTGCGCGGCGACGTGGTCTGCTCATCTGCACCACCAGCCCTGCAGGAGGCGAGGCGTTGGCCTCTAACACCGCCTCTTCGGTGATGCCCAGCAGCGGCGCCAGCGCCCGCGCCTCCGTATCGTCTACGGCGACTTGTCCCCGCCGCAGCGCCAGCGCCCGCTGTGGTGAGATGCCCATCGCGTCGATCAACCGTTGCGGGCTGAGGGAGGCCGCAGCCATCAGCCGAGCGAGATCTCCAGACCCTGAGGGGGCCCACTTGGCTTCGGTGAACTCATGCATCGCGTCCTTAAGCCTGGCCCGTACTGCATGTCGGGGATCGGCCGCGCTGACCGGGTCACTGCCGCACCGAGCGCCTCCGGCGATCGCGTCGGTCTCCCACCCGGACCGCGATACGTCCACGGCGACGGTTCCGATCTGATGGTCAAGGACATGCATGGGAAGGCGGCGCGCTAGATCCGTCCAGACCGCCAGCGTAACGGCGAGAGAGGTTTGATCAGAGGTCAATACGAGTGTCCGTGCGTCGGCGACGCGGTCATCCAGCATGATCGGCATGGCGACGACCGAAACGTCCGTCTCCGTGATCAGCAGCAGTTCGACGATCTCACCCCAACGAGCCCGCCACAACTGGGCTGGGGCAGGATCACCGGGCTCGGCTCGCACCGCTGCGCGGACCTCGTCGGATATTCGAACCGCGCTGACCGCGGCCACGAGCCGACCCAGTCCCTGCTCTCCATCTCGTCCCACCGACGACATGCTGCTCCTCCGCTCGACCTGGCGCCACTTCTGTCGTTATTGACAGACGACCTAATCCGGGTCGTCGAGTCCGCCACACAGCTCCACCAACGCCAGCACCACCCTGTCATGGTCGGCGTCATCCACCGTAGCCAGGCGCAACTGCTCGATGAGCGCATCACCAATCACACCAGCCCTGGCCTGCCCAGTTCCGAGCGCCTCCTTCCACCGACCCCGCCTGCCCAGGAGCAGTACCAGTCGGCGTTCCTGCGGCGACAGTAGCGTGTACAGCTCACGCGCCCGCACGTTGACATCGACCACGTCCACGCCGTCAGGCTGATCGAGTTGATCCTCGAAGGACACGAAGCTCGGCTCGCGAAGCAACCGAAAGCGCTCCTGCAGCACCCGAGCAAGATCCTCAAGACGGACAGCCCCCTGAGCCGACTCCAGGATCGCCTCGGCCACCGTCAGCAAGGCGTCCCTAGTCACACGGGGAGTCATGCCGGCATGGTTCCACCGAGTGATTTCCACACCCCGCACGCCGAAAGCGGCGCGCTCCAAGGCGTCAAGGTCGCCCTGCCAGATCCGAACCGGCCCGCTGGCCAGCATCCACCGATCGCCGTCAACGGGTTGGAACCGCTCGCCGCCTTCGAAGAGCGTCTGCAGCCTTCGCCGCAATTGGCCCCGTGCGGTGCCCTTGGCCTGGTCCTTGAGGAAGTTCTCGATCGTGGCCAGCAGTAGCCGTTCCAGGGACGGTCCATCTGTAGCCCGAAGGTAGCAATTGAGAAGGAACCTGTGTCCCTGTCCGGGATGGTCGCGCTCTTCCCGTGCGAACATGTCGGCGAGCAGGTGGTCGACGGCATCGTCACTCCAACCGCTGTGGCCCTCGGGCGGCGGGAAGTTGGTACGTGCAGATCGCGTACATTGCCGTCCCAACTGCTGCAGAAGCGTCACGCTCGCCGGACCTGGCTGCCCCTCGCTCAGCTCTACCAGGGCAGCTTCGGCAATCGTGCCGGTTGCCAGCTCGCCAGACGCCATGGTCGCCTCGTCATCGTCGTAGGTGTGCGAACCCGTAGCTCACAGGACGCGTAACGGCAGGCGAGGAACGGATGCTTCAACGGCAGAGTCCAGGCATGCCAACCACAACTTGTAGAGGGTCGTGCTGGTGGCCCTACTACATATTGTGGTTCAAGGCTAGAAGTGCGGCCGCAGGTGTGCAATCACAGGCGGTGATTATCCGAGAAGTGCCTGCTCATGCCCTTGGCATCGCAAAGCTCGGGCGTGTCGCGGCGTCTTCGCGTGGCGCATGGGTCGCGTCGGGGCGGGCTCGGCTTCGGCGCTGGTGCATGGCGCGTCTGTGCTGACAGCTGGGACGCGCGCAACGTAGCCCCCGGCAGTCGTCGCCGTCGAAGCTGCGGCTGTTGTCTATGGCCGGGTGCCCTGGCGGGCGGGCTCTGCTGGCATTGGCGAGCCAGCGGACGGAAAATCTGCTTGGTTGGGAGGTGGCGCTCGGCGCGAGGTTCGCTGAGTGCAAGATCTGAACGTCCGTGTACTACGGCTTGAGGGGGAAGCCGTTGGGGCATTCCGGCTTGGTCTTCCATTGATGGTCCGCGAGGTCTGTTGTGACGTTAGCGGTCTAAATGATCTACCGCGATACACGGTCCGTACACAAGAGCAACCACCGAGCAACCAACCATGATCAACAACGAGGCTCAAGGCCGACGAGGACCGAGAAACCCCAGGTCGAACGCGGTATTGGTGAGTAGGGCGGGTGGGACTTGAACCCACGACCCACGGATTATGAGTCGGCTCGATTGGTGCCGCTCAGTGCCGCGGAGTGCTGTTTTGTATTGCCGTGGCAGGAATTATCCCCGTCGTCGTGTCGGTCTGTGCTGACGTGTGCCGTGCTGTATCGCGTACACGCGAGCAACCACCGAGCAACCATGCGTTCTTGACCATCGGCACTTTGTGTCATTTGTTCCCCATCTCGGCGCGGCTGTCTGGGGCCAGGCTCGCGTGGTGAGCTCGAACTTCACGGCGGGTCGAACGTGTGCGAGCAACCACCGAGCAGCCATCGCCTGGTCATTTGCGTCCGCAGGCAGGATGGCTCGCAGTAGACCTCGGATGCGATGCATGGTCTGCCTGACGTGCATGGACGTGATTTTCGGCAGGCGCAGAGCGCGCTTGGCGACTTCCCCGGCCTTGCCGATTTTAGCCTTGCGCTTGTCAGCTTACGGAGTTAACCTGACAGCAATAAGGTGACACCTGTAAGGGCAAGCGGGGTCGGCAACGCCTGCTGGAGCGTCACCAGGGAGGGCCGAAGGAACATGAAAATCACCGTTGACGAAGCGAAATGCTGTGGCGCGGGCCAGTGCGTGCTGGTCGCACCGGAGGTGTTCGACCAGCGGGACGAGGACGGCATCGTGATCCTGCTGGACGCCGAACCCCCGGCGGAGCAGCACTCCCTCGCGCGGGAGGCGGCGCAGGTGTGCCCGGCCGCGGCGATCCTCATTGAGGAACACTGACGTGAAGGCCGCTGAAGGGCTTCGCCGGCTCGTCGTGGTCGGCGGTTCGGCCGCTGGGCTGGCGGTGGTCGAGGAGGTACGGCGTCGCGGCTTCAGCGGCGAGGTGACGCTGGTCGACGCAGAGCCGGGGTTGCCCTATGACCGTCCGCCCCTGTCGAAACAACTGCTGGCGGGTGAGTGGGAGGTCGAACGGCTGCTGCTGCGCCCGCAAGAGCAGTGGGACTCCCTCCAGGTCACTCACCTGCCCGGCACCGCCGTCGTGCGACTGGAGCCGGCCGCCGGCAAGGTGTGTCTGGCCGATGGCAAGGAGATCCACTACGACGCGCTGGTCATCGCCACCGGCGCGCAGGCGGTGCATCCGTCGTTCCTGGGCGCGGGCCTGTCCGGTGTCCAGGTGCTGCGCAACCTGCCGTACGCCCTGCGGCTGCGTAAGGCGCTCGGCAGGGGCGGGCGGCTGGTCGTCGTGGGCGCCGGATTCGTCGGCGCGGAGGCGGCCGCGGTCGCCAGGGGGATGGGAGTGCCGGTGACGATGGTCGACCCGCTCCCACTCCCCATGGTCAACGTCCTGGGCGAGGAGGTGGCCGGCCTGCTGCAGGCCCGTCACCACGCCGCCGGGGTGGACCTGCGTTGCGGCAAGGGGGTCACCGAGGTGCTGGCGGCGGACGGTCGGGCCGTCGGGGTCGTCCTCGACGACGGTGCCGTGGTCGAGGCGTCCACGGTGTTGATCGCGGTCGGCGCCCGGCCCGTGGTGGACTGGCTGAGAGGATCCGGGGTGCCGCTGGGCAGCCGGGAGCGGGACGGCGTCGAAGGGGTGCTGTGTGACGCCCGCGGCCGGGCCGGCGACCGTGTCTGGGCCGCCGGCGACGTGGCCGCCTGGCTGGATCCCGTGACCGGGCGCCACTTGCGCAGTGAGCACCGGCTCGCGGCCACCGAGCAGGGCCGCGCGGTCGGTGCGGCGTTGATGGGCGCTGAGCCGGCCCCGGCCACACTGCCCTACTTCTGGTCCGACCAGTACGACCTGAAGTTGCAGTCCTATGGCTCCACCGGACGGCAGATGGCCTTCACGGCCGTGGAGGGCTCCCTGCAGGAAGGCCGGTTCGTCGGCGTCTACGGCCACCGCGACGCCGACGGACGACCGCGCCAGGTCGACGGGGTGCTGGGCAACGGCATGGCCCGGGCCCTGCGCACCTGGCGGCAGGCCGTACTCGACCGAGCCCCCTGGCCCGCATCTGCATCCGCAGCGGCGGTTCCCACCGCCGCGGCGTCAACTCTTTGATCAAGGAAGGCGACATGACGACCACCACGCCCGAGACCACCTCCGCCGGGGAAGCACCGTTCTTCCCGGCTCCGCGCAGCTGCCCCTTCAGCGAACCGCCGCAGTACGCCGACTTCCGCGAGACCGGCGGCCTGCACAAGGTCACCATCTGGGACGGCTCCCAGCACTGGCTCGCCACCCGGCACGAGGACATCCGCGCCGTGCTGTCCAGCCCCTCCTTCAGCGCGGACGTGCGCAACCTCGCTTTCCCGCTGGTCCACTCCAACCAGCGCGAGCATGAAGGCGGCATGTTCCTGCGGCTGGACGACCCCGAGCACGCCCGCTTGCGGCAGATGCTCACCAAGGAGTTCAGCGTCAAGCGCACCCAGGCGATGCGCGAGAAACTGCTGGAGTTCACCGATGAGCTGATCGACGCGATGCTTGCCAAGGGCGGACCGGTCGATCTCATCCAGGACTTCTGCCTGCCGATGCCCTCCCGCGCCATCTGCATCATCCTGGGCGTCCCCTACGAGGACCACGAGATGTTCCAGCAGCACGCCAATGCGGGGACCGACCTGGACGTCAGCCATGAGGAGCGCGCGCGTACCCAGCGTGAGGCATTCGAGTACTACACGTCTTTGGTCGAGCGCAAGCGCCGGGAACCGGCCGATGACATGGTCAGCCGACTGCTGGCCGATCACACCGGCCCGGACGGGTTCGCGCCGGAGATGATGCCCGTCCTGGTCAGTATCCTGGTCGGCGCCGGGCACGAGACCACCGCGAACATGCTCGGCCTGGGCACCGTGGCATTGCTGCTCAACCCCGACCAGCGCGATCGGTTGCGGGAGCACCCCGAGCTGGCGCCCAGCGCCGCCGAAGAGATGCTGCGTTACTGGAGCATCGTCTCCACCGATCCGCGGCGGGTGGCGACGGAGGACGTGGAGATCGGCGGGCAACTCGTCCGCAAGGGTGAGGGCGTCATCGTCTCGCTGATCGCCGGGAACCGCGATCCCCGCGCCTTCGGCACCGGCGAGGGTGAGTGCCCCGCCGACAAGCTCGACATCGGACGCGGCGCCCGCCACCACGTGGCCTTCGGTTTCGGCTCCCACCAGTGCCTGGGGCAGAACCTGGCGCGGGTGGAGATGCAGGTGGCCTGGCCGCGGCTGTTCGAGCGCATTCCCGGCCTGCGGCTGGCCGTCGCCCAGGACCAGCTTCCCTTCAAGAAGAACTCCATCGTCTACGGGCTCAAGTCCCTTCCGGTGACCTGGTGAGCAGCATGCCGAGCCGCCCGGAGTTCGAGATCGGCGGGCACGCCGACGGCCGCGGCGAGCGGATGGCGGGCAAGGCCGCCCTGGTTACGGGTGCCGGCAGCTCGGGTGACTTCCTGGGCACCGGGGCCGCCACGGCGATCTTGCTGGCCGCCCAGGGCGCCACCGTCGGCGTCGTCGACATCAGCGACGAGCGCGCCGAACACACCCGCAAGCGCATCGAGGCCGCAGGCGGCCAGGCCGTCGCACTCACTGCGGACATCACCGACGAGCAGGCCGCGCGTATCGCGGTGGACGACTTCACCCACCGAGCCGGACACCTGGACGTGGTGGTCAACAACGCCGGCATCAGCGGCGAGGGCAATATCACCGGGACCACCCGCGCGGGCTGGGACCGAGTTTTCGCCCTGAACGTCACCGCGGCCATGCAGGTGGCTCGCGCCGCCCATCCCCATCTGGTCCGCAGCAGCGGCGGCTCCGTCGTCAACATCTCCTCGATCGCGGCGTTGCGCGGTTTCGGCAGCGGCGCGTACGCGGCCAGCAAGGGCGCGCTGCAGTCGATGACCGTTGACCTCGCCTACAGCTGGGGACCGGACAACATCCGGGTCAACTGCCTGGTTCCCGGTCACCTGCACACCCCCATCGGAGACCACGGCGGCGAGGAGGGCCGGCGGATCCGCCGCGCGGCCAACCTGCTGGGTGTCGAGGGCACCGCCTGGGACCTGGCCTGGGCGGTTCTCTTCCTGGCCAGTGCGGAATCCCGGTGGATCACCGGCACCGTACTGCCCGTCGACGCGGGCACCACCACAGCCACCGTGCTGGCCATGCTCCCCCGGATAGCCGGTTCCCAGGGAAAGGACAACAATGAGTAGCAGCGCGTCAGGGAACCGCAGGGCCGCCGGCGAGCAGGTCGTGCGGGAGATGTTCGGCGAGACGTTCCTCACCGAGAACATGGCCGCGGTCGCGGACGGTGACGGCTCCGGAGCCGTGGTGGCCCGGCTTGCGCTGGAGCAGTGTTTCGGCGAGATATGGGCGCGGCCAAGCCTGGACCGGCGCAGCCGGAGCCTGGTCACCCTCGGCGTGCTCATGGCCCAGGGTCATCAGTGGGAGATCCGCAACCACGTGCTGGGCGGCCTCTCCAACGGGCTGACCCCAGAGGAGATTCTGGAAGCCGTCATCCAGACCATCCCCTACATCGGCCTCCCCGCCGCCGGCCAGGCCATGGCCTCCGCGACTCAGGCCCTCAAGGAGGCCTAGCCGCCGTTTTCGCGGATTCCCGGACACGACCGGGAATCCGCGAAGCAAGGAAAACGCAGGAGAATGAACACATGAGCCAGGACACCAGCACCACGACCACACGCCGGCGCAACCCCCGCGGCCAAGGGGACCGGCTACGCGCGGAAATCCTGGCGGCCGTCGCACGACTGCTCGATCGGGAGCTCACCGACACCGCCCTCCCGGTGTCCCTCCGCGAGGTCGCACGCGAGGTCGGCATCGCCGCCCAGAGCCTCTACCTGCACTTCGCCGACAAAGACCAACTCGCTCAGGCCGTCGCCGAGGACGGCTACCAGCGGGTCGTCGCCGCCATGCGCGACGCCGACTCCCAGGCGGCCACTCGCGGAGCCGACGCTGGCGAACGCCTCCGCGTCCAGGCCAACGCCTTCTGCGACTTCGCCCGCGCCGAACGCGGTGTCACCCGCCTGATGTTCGGTCACGACTCCTCACGGTTCGCTCAGCCCACCGAGGTCCATCCGGCCCGGCAGCTGTGGCAACAATGGCTGGACGCCATCCACGCGTGCGAGGAGGAGGGAATGCACTGGCCGGACGGCGCCGAACACATCGCCATGCTCGTATGGTCCGCGATCTTCGGCCGCTTCGCCCTGTGGACCTCCGCCTTCGGACAGCACGATCCGCAGGACCTCACCAACTTCGTCGAGCGCATGGTCAGCACCGTACTGCGTGACGCACATGGGTGAGTGAAGCGTGGACGACCGAGTCGGCGGCCGGCCGTCGGGCCGAGAGTGGACAGCGCTGCCAGCCCTGCCATCAGCGATGGTCGTCACGCCCACGATGACCGACCCAGCCATGCTGTCCATGGCCCTGCACCTGCGCGAGCAGGACCTCATTCTTCCCGAGATCGCCGTCCGCCTCGTCATCACCCAGGGCGCCAAGAAAGGCAGGCGCCCGTTGCGCAGGCCGTTGCCGTTGTCCCAGCGCAACTGCCAGTGCTCGCCGTCCTTGTCCAGGCAGTCGGTCTCCAGTTGGGCGATCTCATAGGGGAGGCGGACGGTGCTTGACCGTCAGCTGGATCCAGCAGCTGAAATCCCGGGCGGCAGCGGTCCTGGCTGCGGCCGCTGAGACGATGAACGCAACGCTGGTAGCCAGCGGGGTGAGCGCAGACGACGCCAGGCAGATCACCTGGAGCGTGCAGCACCCGTTCGAGGTGCGGGGAGGTCGGCTGTATGGCCGATTGCCGATCCTTGATGGCCGTATCAGAGCCGCACCTGACCGAGTCCGAAAGATCATCGATCAGGTTTTCGCGGGCCTGCTGCCTCATGAATTGCCACCTCGCGAGTTCCGTGAAGGTGTCGCGATCGTCTACGAGATCGAGGGCGTCGTTGATGGGATGACGGTGGGCGTGTGGGGTGTATTGAAGGACGACTACCGCGACCTGTAGTTCATCGGGTTCTGGCGACCCTGGCGGCGATCAGGTCCATGGCGATCCCTCGTCGATAGGATCGCGTCGTGACCGGGCGGAAAGGCCGATGGTCGAAGGCTGACCAAGACGGCGGCATCGAGGACGCGGCCCTGCTTATCTTGGAGTGGCTCGCCGAGCAGGGTGTCAATGCAATGCTCAGGGTTGATGCCGAACGGCTGGCAGAGGGTCAGCATTCCTGGACCTTCGCGGCGAGCGGCGGTCCGTTGGAGGCGGGCATGCGTGCCGACGGCGCGAGCGCCGCGCTGTGTCTGTCGATGGCAGTCGCCCGACTCCGCGAGCTCGGCTTGATCGTGCCGTATTGATCGCGAATCACGTCTGTGCCCTGGGCGGGGGCAGGCCTGGCATGCCGAGATGGATTGGGGCGACTTTGGCGAGTCGGCGGGTCTGGTCTCGTTTCTGCCGGAGGAAGGTGAGAGTGAGGTCGATGCCTTCGATCTCACCGAGCCAGCCCTCGGCTTCGGCCCGGGCCCGGCGGGCTAGGAGGTCCACTTCAATCTCATCGAGTCGGGGCAGCATCCTCAGGTTTATGTTGATCATGGGACATCTCAGGCAGGCGTGTTCATGCTGGCAAGAGGTTGCGTAGGGGCGGGCGCATCCTCCCAGTTCGACTTTGCGCTGGTCGAAGTGCTGTTCAAAATCGAGCCACTCCTCCTTGTCGATCGGGCGATATTCGTCGAGTGGTCGAGTCTGGCGGCGGCGGTCGAGGAACCCTTGGTAGTGGCGAACGACGTCCTCGTTGAACACAGCCTCTGGCGACGTCAGGTATTCCAACGGTCCGAATGCCTCTGTCTGGTGGCGGTCATGATGCGATCGAGTAGGGGCGGACTCCAGTGGGTTCCGTAGGCGGCCTGGAGTTGAGGGAGTTGCCAGTCGTTGCCGGTCACGGTGCCGCGGCAGAGGGGTTTGCCGCAGTGGCAGGTCATCGACCAGGTTTTAACGCCCGTGTGGGTGGCGTAGTCGATGGCCAGTTCTTCGCCGGGGTTGATGTCGCGGCGGGCGATCACGGTGGTCGCGTCGGTCGCGTCGCGGTGCCAGAGGTTGGGGTCGCACGAATGGTTGCCGTAGCGCACCGGATGGGCGGGGTCGAGAAGCAGGTGCAGTCCTTCCTCGACGGTCAGGCTGCTGTAGGGCGGTGCGAGAGAGGCCAAGGTCTCATCGTTGATCAGCTTTCCGCCGAGTCGCATGACGACCTCGTCCTCAAGGATCCGTTCGATGGCGAACAGTCCGATCCCCTGGATAGATGAGGGCTTGGTCTCGGCGCTTGGCGTGAGCCAGCATTCAGTCGCGTAAAAGGTGCTCATCGTGGCTGTGTTCTCCTCCAGATGTGCGGTCACTGTGGGGCTCGGCGGCTGACTTCGGCCGCGTAGGCGGTCCAGTCGCCAGCGGAGGCGCGTTGCCAGGTGACGGCCACCGTGATGTGGATGCCGAGCATGCGGGCCAGGACGGCGGCGGGCAGGTGCGCCGTCCGGCCACTGGGCTCGGGCGCGCTGCTGCTGCTCGATGATGAGGTGCACGAGTGCCTCGCGCTTCATCTTGTGGTTGAAGTAGCGCAGGTAGGGAGCTTGGTCGCGGTCGAAGCGCTCCGCCGGTCCCGGCGGCCGCCTCGCGGACGGCCGAGCGCAACTCGGCCATGAGGCCGCCTCGGCCCACGAGCGGAACGTGATCCACGTGGGCGCCAACATCTCTCCGATCTGTGCGCATTCCCTCCGCGAGCGCCGGCCTCTCACGGGTCAGGCCCACCAGCCTCCGACGACCTCGACTCCCTCGCTCTCGAAGGCGTTGTGCCACACCGGGTCACGCAGCAGCCGCGCCTCCCACGTCCGCACGATGCCGTCCGGTCCCGTGACCGCGTCCTCGCGGGAGGGGTGCAGGAACAGCTCGCTCGTGCCCTCGGGAAGGGCCGCGAGCCGACGGAGGTAGTCGTCGCGCAGCCGCTCGTAGGCGCCGAGATCGTGTGCGCCGCGCCGGTTGGTCGCGATCGTCTGCGGGATGGACACGCCGAGCGCGTCGGCGAGGGCGACGGCGCGCTCGTGCGCTGCCGCGAGCTGCGGGGGGAGCGGGCCGCCGAAGTACGGCTCCGGGTCACGGGGCAGCCGGAAGGCGAGGCCGTGGCGCGCACACCACTCGAGCGTCTCGGCGAGCCACGATCTGCCGTGCAGGCCGTACAGGGTGCCGGCGTGGGAGTCGGCCGCCTCAGGCGTGGAGCCATGCTCGCGCATCCAGTGCAGCTGTGCGTCGGCCTCCCGCATGACCTCCCGGGCCTCGCCGCGGGCTCCGAGAACCCACGGATTGTCACTGAGTGTCCCGTCCGGGTCGACGAGGCTCTCCGCGCCGTTGAGGGGCCGCCAGCGCGGGAGCCCGCGCTCGCTCGTGAGCGTCACGTGCAGCCGCGGCACGACGCCGAGCTCCCGGACCCGGTTCGCGGCTTGCTCCGCAGTCGGCGAGACGCAGATGAGCGTCGTCGCGCTGACATGTCCCTCGGCGAGCAGTGCCGCGATGACCTCGGTCGTCCCGGGCTCACGGCCGAGGTCGTCGGCCGTGATCACGACGCGGCGGGTCATCGGGGACGCTCCGCGTCCCGCTCGTCCACAGGCCCGGAGGGCTGTGGCTGGAGCGGGACCGAGACGAGTCGCGCCGCGACCGCGCCGATCGTCGTCAGCACGAACGGATACACGCATAAATACACCCGGAACGCGAGCCCGGGGTCGGTGCCGGGGTCGTCGCCCGAGTTGTAGCCGAAGAACACGCCCAGCGACGTGAGCGCGAGACCGGTCACGATCCCGTTCAGCCGGGCGAAGAAGCCGAACGCGGACAGGAAGAGCCCTTCGCGGTGCTCCCCGTTGTGCGCGGCGTCGGCGTCCAGCACCCGCGCGACGATGAGGTCGTTCGTCGCGAGCATTCCCGACCACCCGGCCCCGACCAGCACCCCCGCGGCGATCGCGGTGGCGAGGTCGGTGGCGAAGAACAGGGCCGCGAAGCTTGCCGCGAGAACCGCGAAGGCCAGCCGCCAGGTCCACAGGGCGCCGCGGCGGGCGACGACGCGCGTCCACCCGACGAGGCCGCCCGCCGCGACGAGGATGACGATGCCCTGAAGGTAGAGCGCGTTCCCGACCGGGAGCCCGAGCGAGTAGCGGACGTACAGCTGGATGCCCGCGAGCACGAGCGCCATGGCGATCCCGTAACAGGCGCCGGTGAGCCCGACCGTCCAGAACATCGGGCTGCGCACGATCGACCACACGCTGGGCAGCAGCCGCGGCCGCTCGCGCGTGGAGTAGCGGGGACTCTCGCGCGCGCCGAGCGCCATGAACACGATCACGACGAGCGCGACGGCTCCATAGATGATCGCTGTGATCTGGAAGCCCCGGGTGGATTCTTCGGTGCCGAACACGCCCGTCGTGAGCAACGGGGTCACCGCGAGCGAGATCACCAGTGCCACGAGCTGGAAGCCCTGGCGCAGACCGTTGGCCACGGCGCGGTCGCGCTCCCTCGGGTACAGCTCGGGGAGCAGCGCGCCGTAGTTCGCGTTGAGCATCGAGTCGAAGGCCTCGCAAAGGATCGCGAAAACCGCGAACCAGAGCACGAGGCCGGCGCCCCGCAGCGAGGTCGGCGCGGAGAAGAACCCGATCATGCAGGCCGCCAGCATCGGCGCGCCCACGAGCAGCCACGGCCGGCGCCGGCCGAACCGGCTCCGCGTGCGGTCGGAGAGGTGGCCGAGCAGCGGGTTGTCGAGCGCGTCGATGACCGCGTAGATCACCATGACCGCACCGTAGGCGCGTACGTCGAGCCCGAGGATGTCGACGTAGAAGAGGATCATCGACCCTTTGATCATGTTGATCGGGATGGAGGTGCCGAACATCCCGATGGCGTAGCGCCACGTGGGGGTCCGCCCCTGGGCCGGGGCCGTACCTGGCTGGGCCACTCGATCACCTCCTGCGCGCGCATAAGAAGATGCAGACAAATGGCCCATCGTGTCAATGGCCAAGAACGCGCGTCGGCCGACGGGGGTGGGCCTAGACGAGGCGGGTGATCTGCCCGGTGTCGAGCGAGTAGTACGCACCCACGATCTTGAGCCGACCGCGGGCGATGCGCGGGGCGAGCAGCTTGCCGGCCTTCAGCCTGGCCACGGCCTGGACGGTGTTGATCCTGATCATCTTGTCCACGTCGCCGCGGGCGCTCTTGTAGGCGGGGCGGAGGGCCTCGACGATGCGCTGGAGGTCGCCGGGCAGCGCGGTGTCCTCATGCAGCGCGTGCGCGGCGGCCGTCACCGCCCCGCAGCGCTGGTGGCCGAGCACCACGATCAGGGGCGTGCCCAGTTCGACCGGCCCGTACTCGACGGCGCCCGACACGAGGGGGTCGAGCGTCTGCGCGGCGCTGCGCACGCCGAGCAGGTCGCCGAGCCCCGCGTCGAAGACCAGTTCCGGAGCCACCCGGGAGTCAATGCAGGAGACGACCACCGCGTACGGCTCCTGCCGCCGGCTGACCTCGGCCCGCCTGGCGAGGTCCTGACGGGGGTGGATCGCGGCATCGGCGGCCCAGCGCCGGTTGCCCTCCCGCAGCTCGGCCCAGGCCTGGTCGGGGGCGGCGGGCCGGCGGGCGAGCCCGGCGAGGCCGTGTGCCGCCCCGCCGTCTAAGAGCAGTCCGCCGGACACCAGCCCGGCGACTCCCAACATGGTGCGGCGATTCATGATCTTCTGTGTCATGGATGCAGTATGCAGTATGCTGACTTCGTTGGCGAGGAGAGGTCAGACCTGCTCGGGTCGGACGTGGTCCTCGTCGAAGATGTCGGCGGCCGAGAGCACGATGCGCGGGTCGGGCTCGCCGATGATCTCGTGGTCCTTGCCCTCGTAGTCGAAGAGGCTGAGCGCGTGACGCATGGCCTCCAGCCGGGCGCGCTTCTTGTCGTTGCTCTTGATGACCGTCCAGGGCGCGGACTCGGTGTCGGTGTGCAGGAACATGTCCTCCTTGGCCTGGGTGTAGTCGTCCCACCTGCGCAGCGAGGCCAGGTCCATCGGCGACAGCTTCCACTGCCGGACCGGATCCACCTGCCGGATGATGAACCGGGTGCGCTGCTCGGCGCGCGAGACCGAGAACCAGAGCTTGACCAGGTGCAGGCCCGACTCCACCAGCAGGCTCTCCAGGCGCGGCACCTGCTCGACGAACTCCAGGTACTCCTCCTCGCTGCAGAACCCCATGACCCGCTCGACGCCGGCCCGGTTGTACCAGGAGCGGTCGAACAGGACGATCTCTCCCTTGGAGGGCAGGTGAGCGATGTAGCGCTGGAAGTGCCACTGGCCGGATTCGCGCTCACTGGGCTTCTCCAGCGCGACGACGGTCGCCCCGCGGGGGTTGAGGTGCTCCATGAAACGCTTGATGGTGCCGCCCTTGCCCGCAGCGTCGCGCCCTTCGAAGAGCACCACCAGGCGGCGCCCGGTGTCCTTGATCCAGTACTGCAGCTTGACCAGTTCGATCTGCAGCAGCCGCTTTTCGCGCGCGTAGCGATCGCGGGGCAGGCGGGAGTCGTACGGGTAATGCTGGCGCCAGGTGTCGACCGGCCGGCCGTCGGAGCGCATCAGCACCGGCTCGTCGTCGTCCTGATCGTCCACCCACAGGCCGGAGGTCGTGTCGAGCAGCTCGTCCGGCTCGCGGTACGGGCTGCTCATCTGGCCGCCATGAGGTGGATCACCGCGGCGACCCCGACGACGGCCGGCAATAAGGTGCTCGCATCCATGCCCCGTCCCTTGACCAGGGGCCGCGAATTAATCCCCCACCCCTGGAAATTCACCTGTCGGCCGCCGGGGCGATGCGAGCGACATTGTTTGAGTTTGCCGCGGCCAAGCTGGGCAGGGGATTCGTTTCCCCTGTTTCCCGTCGCCACGGAGGAAGGGATATGTCGCAGCACACCGAGATCGAGCGTAAATACGACGTCGACGGCGGCGCAGGTCTCGTCATCGGGCACATCACCGGCCCGGACGCGCCGGTGGTGGCGGACGAGCCCCGTACCTGGCGGCTGGTGGCCGACTACGTCGACACCCCGGCGCTGACGCTGGCCGCGCACGGCATCACGCTGCGCCGCCGCGAAGGCGGCCAGGACGAGGGCTGGCACCTCAAGCTGCCCGCGGCCAAGAGTGCCCGGCGCGAGGTGCGTGGGCCGCTGGGCGCCGGGGTCCACCACGTGCCCGCCCGGCTGGCCAGGCTCATCGCCGCGCACGTCAGAGGCCAGGAGCTGGTGCCCGTCGCCACCGTGGAGCCCGACCGCACGACGTGCCGGCTGCGCGACCGCGACGGCCGGGTGGTCGCGGAGCTCGCCGATGACAGGGTGGTCGGCCGCCGCCTGGGCGGGGAGGCGCCGAGCTCGGAGTCCTGGCACGAGGTGGAGATCGAGCTGGTCGAAGGCACGCCGGACCTGCTGGACGCGCTCGAGCCGGCCCTGCACGCGGCCGGTGCCGTGCCCGCCGCGGGCCCGTCCAAGCTGCACCGCGTCCTGGGGGACGATCTCGCCCGGCCGCCGAGGCGCGCCGCCCGGACCGCGGGCGAGGTCGTGACGGACTACCTGGAGCGGCAGCGCGACCAGCTGCTCACCTATGACCCGCTGGTCCGGCTGGCCGACCACGACGACGACTCGGTGCACAAGATGCGCGTGGCCGTCCGTCGCGTCCGCAGCCTCCTGCGTACGCACGCCCGCCTGCTGGACCCCGCTCCGACGCGAGCGCTGGACGCCGAGCTGAAGTGGCTGGCCGACAAGCTCGGCGACGTCCGCGACCTGGAGGTGCTCAACGCCCGCTTCGACCGCGGGCTCACCGGCGAGCCGGCACCCGGGAGCACGCCGGGCTGGCCGCGCGAACTGGCCGCCCGGGAGCGCAAGGCCCGGCAGGCGCTGAAGCGCACGCTGTCGACTCCGCGCTACTTCGCCCTGCTGGCCGCGCTCGACGCCTTCATCGCCGACCCGCCCTTCACCGGCAGGGCCGGGAAGAAGGCCCGTCGCCAGTCGGCCCGTCTGGTGGCCAGGAGCTGGTGCAAGGCCTTGGACAAGTACGCCCACGCCGAGCGCCTGCCGGACGGCGAGGAGCGCGACCGGGCCCTGCACTCCACCCGCAAAGCGGCGAAACGGGCCCGCTACACCGCCGAAGCCGCGGCGCCCGCGCTCGGCAAGCCGGCGGCCAAGCTCGCCGCACGCGCCGAGGATCTGCAGGAGACGCTCGGCCGCCACCAGGACGCGGTCGTTGCCAGGCAGCGGCTCATGGAGATCGCCGCCGAGCCGGACCTGTCCACTGCCGACGCCTTCACCCTCGGCCTCCTGCTGGGCGCCGAACGCCGCGCGGCGGCCGAGGCGGTGCGCGATCTCAGACCTGCCCGCAGGCACGCCGCCAAGAGCGCCGTGCACTTGCGCGCGATGAAAGCCTGAAAGGGCCAGTCAGAAGCGGTCGACCCGGTACGGATCCAGCACGTCCACGCGTACCCCGTCGAGCACCTCGGTGGCCATCAGCTGGGCGAGCACGGGCCCCAGCGTGATGCCGGCGTTGGTGGTGACGCTGCGCACGTTGGAGTACAGCGGGCTGTGCCCGATCACGGGCAGGCCGTCCGCCGGGACGATCCTGCGGCCCACCGTCACCTTCTCGATCGAGGCGTCGCGGAGCGCGGGCAGGACGGCGGCCACGTCGGCGTACAGGCGCTCGCTGTCGAGCCCGTCCGGGTCGCCGACGGGACTGCCGGAGTAATGGCGAGCCACGACCACCCGCCCGTCGGCCCGCTGGATCACGTGGACGTCGGATGACAGCAGGACCGGCCCGAGGAACAGCGGCACCGGCGTCAGATGCACGATCGACCCGTACGACTCCGCCAGAGGCACGTCGGTCCCCAGCGGAGCCAGCAGCGCCGGGGAGTCGGCTCCGCACGCGATGACGACCTCGTCGCACTCGACGCGTCCGGCGCTGGTGACGACGGCCGTGGCCCTGCCGCGATCGCCCTCCACGGACAGCGCCTCGGCGCCGGTCACGTATCGTACGCCCAGCTCCTCGCCGGCCTCGACCAGAGCGGCGACGGCGGCGTTGGGGTCGGCCGAGCCCTCGTCGGGGGTGTGGAAGCCCTCATGGTCGTCGGCGACGACGGCTCCGGGCAGCAGCGTGCACGCCTGGCGGGCGTCGATCCGGTACGACGGGCTGCCCCAGGCCAGCCGCCTGCCGAGGTCGCTTTCGAGCAGATTCCGGTCCTCGCCTTGAGCCGGAGCGAGCTGCACCGCGCCGTGCCAGCGCACCCCCAGCGCGTCGCCGAGCGCGTGGTGCAGCGCCCGCCAGGCGCCGAGTGCGAGCCGGTGCAGGCCGAAGTAGTGGCGCGAGGACGCGTCCGACAGCGAGGTGCCGTTGCGGAAGTAGGTCTGGTTGGTGAGCCAGCCGAAAGAGACGCTGGTCGCTCCCGCCGCGGGGGCCTCCCGGTCGATGACGGTCACCTCGGCGCCGCGCAAGGCGAGCTGCCTGGCCAGGGCGGTGCCGATGATCCCGGCTCCGACGACGGCGACGCGGCGGCAGGAGGACACGGTCTGCATGGGAGTGCTCCGTTTCGGTGTGCGATGAGGACGGGGAGCGGGAGGCGGCGGGTTCGCTGCGGTCGCCCGGGTCATAGGGGGTGATGCTCGGCGGTGCGCCGCGCGGCCTGGCCGCTGGCCTGGGCCAGGCCGAGATGGCGCGTCTCCGGCGCCATCCGCCACGACACGAGCAGCCCGGCGGCGCCGATGCCGGCCGCGATGAACAGCGCCGCGGACGGGCCCCAGCGGTCGGTGGTGACCGGGAGCAGGAAGGTTCCGGCGGCCGAGCCGAGGCGGCTCAGGGCCGTGGCGATCCCCATGCCGGTGCCGCGCAACTCGGTGGGGAACAGCTCGTTCGGGTAGACGAACTGCAGCCCGGAGCCGGCGGCCTCGGCGAGGTTGAAGACGATGAACAGCGTCACGATGACCGCGCTGACCGGCCACGGGTTGAGCCCCAGCAGCAGCAGGGCGGCCGTGAAGATCGCCGTGGAGCCGAGCAGCAGCGTCCTGCGCCCGAGCGAGTTGACGACGAGCAGCCCGATGGCGGTGCCGACGATCGCGAACGACTGGATGAGCACGCTGGCGGCCAGCGCGTCGCCCACGTTGAGCGAGGTCAGCAGCTGCGGCTGGAACGTCTTCACGGCGAACGACGGGGCCACCTGGCAGGCCCAGAAGACGGCGCAGAAGACCAGCATGGGCCCGTACCCGCGGCGGAAGAGCTCCGCGATGGCGCTCAGCCCCACGCCCTTGCGCGGGGCGGCCGCGCGGGTCTCGGCCACGAGTTGTTCGAAGTCCGCGTCCGGGCCCAGGTGCCTGGCCACGATCGCGCGGGCCTCCTCCGTCCGCCCGGCGCTGAGCAGCCAGCGCGGGGACTCGGGGGTGCCCAGCCGCAGCAGCAGGAAGACCAGCGACGGTACGGCGGCGCTGGCCAGCGTCCACCGCCAGGCCCCCGGTCCGAGGTCGGCGAGCAGGTAGCCCACGACGAAGCTCATCGTGTAGCCGACCCACAGCACCAGGACCAGCGAGGCCAGGGCGGGGCCGCGCATCCGCCGCGGCAGGAACTCCGTGGCCAGCGCGGTCGCGATCGGATAGTCGGCGCCCAGCGCCAGCCCCATGACCAGCCGGATCGCGAAGAGCTGCCAGGCGTCTCCGGCGAAGAACTGCAGCACCGAGCAGAGGAGGAACACCAGCAGGTTCAGCGGGTACATGCCGCTTCGGCCCAGCCGGTCGGTGAGCGGGCCGAAGACCAGCCCGCGGAAGAACATGCCGATCAGGGCGGAGGCGCCGATGAGCCCCTTCCAGGCGGATCCGAGGCCGAGCTCGGCGGAGGCGGCGGGCAGCGCTACGGTGATGATGCCGAGCAGGTAGCCGTCGCAGAAGGGGCCTCCGGCGGCGACGAAGGCCACCTTCCGGTGGAACGGAGAAGTCGGCAGGTCGTCCAGAGGGATCTTGGGGCCCACGACCTCACCTCCTTACGCAGGTCGTGCCTGCTGCGTGGGGGATGCGAACATCGGCGGACGCTCAGGTGCCGCAGCGATGAACCCCAAGCTAGGACCGGGGGCATATGTCCGTCACGTCGAATTTCTTGACATCAAATATCGAAGCGATTGATGATTTCTGGACGATGTTCGTGATCGAGGAAGTAGAGACGTTCCTGGCGATCGCCCGGTCGGGCAGTCTCACTCAGGCGGCGCGCATCGTGCACGCCTCGCAGTCCACGGTCAGCTACCGCCTCGACTGCCTGGAGAAGCGCCTCGGTCAGACGCTGGTGCTGCGGGCCCGCGGCACCAAGGGCGTCGGCCTGACTCCGGCCGGGCGACGGTACCTCGACCTGGCCGAGCAGTGGGAGCACCTGGTCGGGGAGGCGGCGCGGATCCGCGCCGACCAGGAGGCCGCCCTGGCCATGGGCAGCTCCGACGCGATCAACATCTACCTGCTCGACCCGCTGGTGTCGGAGCTGCTGAGCCGTTCGCCCCGGCTGCACCTCACGCTGGAGACGGGCAGGGGTGGCGAGCTGTGCGACCGGGTGGTCTCGGGCCACCTGGACGTGGCGTTCGTCTTCTACGAGCCCTTCCACACCGACCTGCGCGTCCGCGTCCTGGCGCGCTATCCCATGGTCGCCGTGTTCCGCGAGCAGAAGCCCGGCCTCGGCCCGGGCGGGATCACCCTCGGCGAGCTGGCCGGCCGGGACGAGATCTACCTGCCGTGGGGGCCCGACTACGACCTGTGGCGTGAACGGCACCTGCCCAGGAAACCCGCCCACACCGTCACCAGGGCCCACTCGCTGGCGCCCGTGCTGCGCGCGCCCGGCACGTGGGCCCTCGTCCCTTCGTTCATGGTCACCGACCTCACCGCCAAGACCGGCTGCCGGGCCGCGGCCCTGGCCGAGAACCCTCCCGAGCGGGCGGTCTACTGGGTGGAACGCCGGCGCCGGCGCGCCGCCAACGACGCCGCGCTGCACGTCCTCGAGGACGCCCTCACCGACTTGTTCTGACCTTTTGCGCTCGGCACGCGTGGCCGGGGTTCACTTCCCGGGTACGGGCGTGCCGCCGCAACCCCGGTCGATGCGGCCGGTGTTGAAGTACGACACGAGGTCGGCGGCGCACTCCGGCTCGCGCGGCGCCGATCCGTGCATGTCGTCCTCGACGGTGTAGACGGTGCCGCCGATCGCGGCGCGCATCTGCGTGGTCCACTCGTACAGGGAGACCGACTCGTAACGGTGTCCGGACAGGACCAGCGACCCGCCGGTGCGGCGGACCTCGATCTTCTGCACCGGCAGCGGCCAGCCGGCGCATTGTGCGGTGAAGGCGACGGCCCGCCCGGTCACCGGGTTGCGCTGGAGGCGGCGCTGGTAGGTGGCCCAGGCGTCGGAGAACCCGAGCCTGCTCGGGTCCTCGTTGCAGAAGACCGCCTGGCCCGCGGTCGGGTTGAAGCGTTCCGGGGCGCCGGGAGCGGGAGCGGTCTGCGGTCCATGGCTCATGAGCTTCTTGAGGGCGGGCGGCGCGGTGTCGCCCTCGTCCTGCAGTTCCTTGAACGCCTGGGCGACCTGCGGCCAGTCCGGTGCGCTCTGGATGGCCAGCATGGCCACCGTGGAACCGTCGGCGACCATCTCCCAGTCGCTGTAATGCCTGGGCTTGTCGTCATAGGCACGGCCGAGCGCCAGGACCTTGGCCCGCACCTTCTTCGCGGTGGCGCCGAGGCCGTAGGTGTCGTCGCGCTTGGCGATCCAGGCGGCCATCCGCCCGAAGTTACGTTCGGTGCCCGCGGCGTGGCCGTCCTCGAAGTCGTCCAGCCGGAACTTCACGGGCGCCACGCTGTCCAGGAACATGCGCCCGACGCTGTCCGGGAACGTGCTGCGGTAGACGGCGCCGAGCCAGGTGCCCCAGGAGACGCCGAGGAAGCTGAGCTTGCGCTCCCCCAGCGCGATCCGCACCCGATCGAGGTCGCGGGCCGAGTTCAGGGTGGTGAGCCGGCCGAGGAAGGCGGGGTCGGAGTTCGCGCAGGCTCTGTTGGCGGCCACGCCGCTGTCATGGGCGCGCTGGGCCGCCGCCTTGGTCAGCGGACCCGGCTCCGGCGGCCCGCCCATGGCGGGGCAGTCCACCTTGGTGCTGTAGCCGACCCCGCGCGGGTCGAAGCCGATCAGGTCGTAGCGGTCGTTGAGCTTCGCGTTCACCTGGTTCATCGAGGCGATCTGGAGGGGGAACAGATATCCGGCGCCGCCCGGCCCGCCCGGGTTGAGCGCCAGGCTGCCCAGCCGGCGGCCCCGGTCGGCGGCCTTGACGCGGGTGATCGCGATCGTGATCTGCCGCCCCTGCGGCTCGCGGTAGTCCAGCGGGACGCTGACGGTTCCGCACTCCATCCGGCCCAGCAGCGCGCGGAATCGCTGCCGCTGCTCGTCGGTGACGGCGTACGCGGCGATCACGTCGTCGGAGTAGGCGGGACACGACCGCCACTCGACCGAGGCCCGCGCGGCTTGCCCGGTCGCGGCGGCGGCCACGGGCGAGCCCGCGATCAGTGATGTCAGGGTTACGGCGCTCACGGCCGCGGCGGTGAGCGCGCGGCCGGTCAGGGATCCACGTTCATGCATGCGCCAACCCTGCTGTCCACGCGAGTACACCCGCCTCTGCCCTCGGCCACACGCGCGCGTCCGTCGCAAGATGTATCCGGGCGCTGCCGAATCAGACTTGGGATGGACGCGGGCGCACCCGGCCCGGCCGTAGGCTCGCAGCACTATGACGGCTCTCCGCGCGTGGGCACGCCTTCCGGTGCCGCAGGACGCGGCGCTGGCCGCCGTGCTGCTCCTGACCTGCGTGCTGGTCAACGACCCTGACGCGATCGTGGGCGGGACGGCGGGCGCCCCCGTCGCCGAAGGGCAGGCCCCGCGGCTCGCCCTCTGGTGGGGGGCGAGCGCGCTGGCCGCGCTCGGGGTGACGCTCCGCAGACGCCGGCCGCTGCCGATGCTCGCCTGCTGCGTGCTGTCCGCCGTGATGCACCTGGCCCAGGCGGCACCCCTGACGATCATCGATCTGAGTGTGCTGGTCCTGCTCCACAGCGTGGCCACCCGTCACCCGCGGGCCGTCTCGCTGTCCGCCCTGGCCTTGCCGCTGCTTCTGACCGCCGGATGGAGCCTGCATGCCCCCCGTCCGATCCTCGGGCCGGCGGCCGTGCTCGCCACGGTCCCGTCGGCGCCGAAGGACGTCATGACGGTCCACCGAAGCGCCTCGGCCGACGCCTGGATCGGCCTGTCCGCGCTGGGTTCGGCGCTGGTCGCCTCCTGGGCGATCGGCTCCGGCGCCCGCAGCCGCCGCGCCTACCTCGACGAGCTCCACGCCCACGCCGCAGACCTCGAACGCGAACGCGATCAGCGGGCCGCGCTCGCAGTGGCCGCCGAGCGCGCCCGGATCAGCCGCGAACTGCACGACGTCGTGGCCCACGGCCTGTCACTCATGGTGGTCCAGGCCCAGGGCGGCGCCGCCGCACTCGGCAACGATCCCACCGGCACCCGGGCCGCGCTGGAAGCCATCGTCACCACCGGCCGCGCGTCCCTCGCCGACATGCGACGGGTGCTCACCACGGTCGGCGAGGTGGACGACGCCTGGCATCCGCAGCCCGGCCTGGCGCACCTGCCGGCCCTGATCGCCCAGGTCAACAGGGCAGGCACCCCGGTACGGCTGCGCGTCGAGGGCACGTCCGCGACGCTGCCCTCGACGGTGGACCTGTCGGCCTACCGCATCGTGCAGGAGGCGCTGACCAACACCATGAAACACGCCGGAACGGGCGCCACCGCCAGCGTGGTCCTCGCGTACCACGACACGGAGATCGGCATCGAGATCAGCGACAACGGCCACGGCACGGCCACCGCGACCGGCAGCGGCAACGGCCTGCGAGGCATGCGCGAACGCGTCAGGCTGCTCGGCGGCACGTTCTCGGCCGGCCCCCGGCCCCAGGGCGGATTCGCCGTACGCGCGGCGCTCCCGATCCAAGGAGACGCCGCATGATCCGCGTGCTCCTCGCCGACGACCAGGCCCTCGTCCGCACCGGCTTCCGCATGATCCTCGACAACGCCGACGACATGCGGGTCATCGGCGAGGCAGGCGACGGCGCGCAGGCCGCGCGGCTCGCCCTCGACCTCCGGCCCGACCTCGTGCTGATGGACGTCCGGATGCCCGAGGTCGACGGCGTCGAGGCGACCCGCCGCATCTGCGCCGGCACCGATCGGATCCGCGTGCTGATCCTTACGACGTTCGACCTCGACGAGTACGTCTACGCGGCCCTCCACGCCGGTGCCAGCGGATTCCTCCTCAAGGACACTCTCGCGGCCGACCTGCTCTCGGCCATCCGCGTGGTCGCACGAGGCGACGCGGTCGTCGCGCCCAGCGTGACCCGGCGCCTCCTCGAACGCTACGTCGGCATCGGCGTCGCTCCGCTCACCCCAGCGGCCGGCCTCGACGCCCTGACCGAACGCGAACGCGAGGTGCTGAGCCTCATCGCCCGCGGCCTGTCCAACATCGAGATCGCCGAGTGCCTCTTCCTGTCCGAAGGCACCGTGAAAACCCACGTCAGCCGCGTGCTGGCGAAACTCGGCCTGCGCGACCGCGTCCAGGCCGTCGTCTATGCCTACGAAAGCGGCCTCGTACGCACCGGAGCCACCTGAGCGGGCGGACAGCCCGGATCTCTCACTCGGTCGGAGGCGTATAACGAGCGAGCTGCCTGCTCTGCGCCACCAGGACACCGTCCGGCCGCCACAGCAGGCCGTCGATCTCGGCGTAGCCGTGCCGCAGGAGAGTCGATTCGAACCACACGAAGTGCCAGCCGTCCCCCGGCCGCCCTCGCCAATGAACGGTCAGGTCGACGGTGACGACCCCGCCGCCGAAGCCGAAGTGCCGATGCGGCGGCGGAGGCCAGGAGTCCATCAGCAGCGGCACGGTCGTGGCACCGAGCGGCGTCCCGTCCGCGAACCGCGTCCAGCCGCCGACTTGGGCAGGGCCGGAGGTCGCCCCCTTGAGGAACTCCACCGTCTCCGCCGAGGGCGCCCGGCGATCCAGCCGCTGCTCGAAGCTGCCGGTAAGCCGGTCGAGCGGGAGCGGTACGGACTGCTCCGGATCGGGCACGGCCGGCATGGGCCGGTGTTCGAAGGCTGCCGATGCACCGTCCTCGTCGAAGGTGCCCTGCTCGGTGAAGGTGGCGACCGCGAGCAGGCGAGGGCGGCCCTCCTGGCTCAGCTCCGCCTGCACCGTCGAGTGAGTACGTCCGGCCCTGAGCGTACGCAGCGACACCTCCACCTCGCCCACCTTGGGACGGGACAGGAACTGCACCGTCGCGGCCAGCGGCGACCGGCCGGGCACGGCTCGCGTCATGGCGTGCATGGCCATCGAGGCCAGATAGCCACCGTTCGGGCCACCCCTGAGCAACCAGCCGTCGCCGATCGACTCCAGATCCTTCTCAGCAGGCATTACTCTCCAGTCGGCATGGTTCGGCAGGCGCTCATCAAGGCGAAGACCGGAGGGACCCCCAGGTCACGCCGCTCGCCATTGTCCTACCAAACGAACCGGCACCGCGCGGCACGGACCGCCGCCCACGGACGCGAGCGAGCCGGCCGCTACCACCCGCGATTCCCTTGACGTTCAGGGTGAGGCGACGGGTGCAGCGTCACCATCGACTCGGCCGCCCCGCCGTAGCGGTGGGCGGCGGGCCCAGGTGGCCCAGCGCCAGAGCCATTCGACAGGGCCGTAGTGGTGACGGCGCAGCCAGAGGGTGGAGAACAGCCACTGGACGGCGAGGATGGAGGTGGCGAGCAGGACCACCGTCGTGGAGGGCCATTCGCGTGGCCGGCCGACTATCAGGTGCCCGGCCGCCAGGACGAGGAGGGTGGCGGTGAGGTAGTTGGTCAACGCCATGCGGCCGAGCGGCGCGAACAAGGCCCTCAACGCCGATTGGAGCGGTGCCCGGAGCAGCACCAGGATGAGACATATGTACACGCCCGCGAGAAGCAGACCGGCCACGACAGAAGCCAGCCGGACGACCGGGCTGCCCATGTCGCCTCCGGGTAATCCCGCCTGCACCGCCAGGGCGGGTGCCGCCCCTGCCGCGAAGGCCGATGCCAGGAGGGCGGGCACGCGGGTGGATCGGTCGATCCGGTCGATCGCGCCGTACCGGACCAACGACGAGCCCAGCAGGAACAATGCGGGGACCATCGCGTAGAAGCCGCCGACGAGCAGTGACGCCGCCAGGAGCACGACGGAGAGACCTGCCGCGGCCCACCGCGGCAGCCAGGTCGAGGGCAGCAGGATCAGCAGGCCGAGGACCGCGTACACCGTCAGGACCTCGCCCTGCCACAGCAGCACGTAGTGAACCAGGCCGATCGCGAGCAGTGTCAGAAGCCTGCGCAGCAGAAGCCACCGCGGGGAAGCGCCGCGCGCTGCCGCGGATTCCATGAGCAGCGCGAACCCGATGCCGAACAGCAAGGAGAAGATCGGGTAGAAGCGTTCGTGGACCAGCAGGTCCATCCATGCCTCTCCGGTGACGACGTCGCCGCCGCCGGCTATCGGCTGGATGTTGGCCAGCAGGATCCCGCACAGGGCGAAACCGCGGAGCACGTCGAGGGCGGCGATCCGCGTCCGCATGGAGGAACGGGGCGGATCCGGCGCTGGAGGTACGCCTTCTGATCGCATGGGGTGATTCTGCGGCCCTGACTCCCTGCGGATATCGGCCGAACGGCACAATCAGCGCTGGCCCGATCATCCTTTCGGCCGGTTTGAGCAGTGCCCCGGGACGCACTGTACGTGCTCAAAGAGGCACCAGATGTATTGAGCGTTGCATCAGATATCACATCTATTGACTTGCGCCTCAAACATCCATGATCGTTCTCTCATGAATCCCCCTTACGAAGGGGCGTCCAGCGTGAGTCGGACGTCCCGAAAGTTTCGTGTTCTCCGGCGCCGCGGCCTGATCTTCGTCGCACCTGCTGCCCTGATAGGGGGATTGCTGGTCGCTGCTCCTGCGGCAGCGCAGCCCGAGTCCGAGTCCGATGTGATCGTCCTCGCCGCCGATCAGCAGGCGCAGATCGCGCGTCCCACACTGGACGCGATCAAGGCCGAGGCAACGCAGCGGGGTGTGCCCCTGGAGGCCGCCTTGGACGAATATCTCTCTGGGGCCCGCATGAGCCTCACTGCCGAACTTGAACCCGACGGGCCCGCGGATACGCCGGAGGTGAGTGTCGACGACTTGACGGCGGGTGAGCTGGAAGACCTGCGGCTCATCGGCGCGCAGGACGGGATCAGCTTCGAGGAGGCCGTCGCAGCACACGGCTGGCAGGGTGCGTTCAACGACGTCGCGGACGAGATCGAGGCGAGCTACGGGACCGAGTTCTCTGGTGCGGCCCGCAGCCAGGATGGCAAGAGCGCATGGTTCGCGTTCAAGGGCGAAGTCCCCGAGGGGGCCGTCGCGCTGGCCAGAAAACTGCCGGTGGAAGTGAAACTGCAGGGCGGACGCGGATTCACGGAGGCGGATCTGGAACAGGCGAGCCTGACCGCGCGCGATCAGGTGGCGGCCAAGCCCGAGGTTGCCGGCGTGGCCACCTGGTACGACATCGAGACCGGGACCATCGGCGTCGGGGTGCAGTTGCAGCCGTCGATCGCGAGAGACGCTTCCGCCATCGAGCGGGTCACGCCTCCGCAGCCGCAGATCCCGGGTGTCGGCCTGGCGGTATCGCTCATGGATGAGGTGGCCGCCCCTGAGGACAAATACATTCGCGGTGGCGGGTTGTATTCGGGGTGCACCGCCGGTTTCAACCTGAAGTACAAATCCAGTAACACCAAGCGCCAAGGCACCGCCGGCCACTGCGCACGCGGGAGTGCCGGCGCGAACCAGACGTACAGCAATCACAGCCAAGCAGGCGGCAGCACCACCATCAAACGAGTGTGGAAACACGAGGGCCGATACGGAGACCTGGCCTATTACACGACCGGTAGCAAGACCCCGACCCGCACGTTCTACCACAACTGGAACAAGACCCGGTATGCGACCGAACGAGGTGGCCGCCCGCGACGGGGCACGCGGATCTGTCACTTCGGAATGACGACCGGCGGGAGTTGCGCCAGCGTCGCCAACAGCGTCGTCAACGTCGGCGATATAGAGGGAATGGTGCAGATGGACCGGAACGTCAGCGCGCCGGGCGACTCCGGAGGCCCGTGGTTCTACGGCGGAACTGCCTACGGCGTGCACTACGGCAAGGTCGGCGGCAAGTCGACGTTCACTCCGACGCTGCGCTTCGACGCGGCCCGCGACTACCAGGTATGGATCAAATAACCGACCCTCCGCGTACCTGGCGGGGCTGCGGGAGTGAGCCATCTGCCCGTCTGCGCCTACCTGGAGCGCAGGGTCAAAGGTAGATGTTCTAGCCGGGCAAGCGGTCGAGTGTGCGCGTGAGGGCGGCGCGGCCCTCGCGCAGGGCACCGGCCAGGTCGGCTCCCGCCGGACCCTGCCAGAGCAGGCGCACAACGGTGGCCCCGCGCCGGACGATCAACGCGACGTGCGCGACCGAGTCCTTGTACGTCGGCTCACGAGGCAACTCCGGACGCCGCACGGCGAAGCTCTCCATCTCGCCCGTCCAGCCGCCCCGTGCGAAGGGCTCCACTTTGTACGGGATCCGCACCGGCTCGGCCTCGTCCTCATACTGGCAGGGCGTGATGACGTCCTTGCCCGTGATTTCGCTCTTGAACTCGTCCTCCGGCGTCACCAGCAGCCGCCGCGCCCTCTCCGCTCGCGCCGCGTCGGGCATGAGAAGGACCTCCTCGCGCACGGTGACCCGTCCGGTCAGGACCCTGACGACCGTGGGGACCGCGGCGGGCAGGTTCTTGTAGACCAGGTAGGACGCGCACGCCAGATCGGATCGGTCATCGCCGCCAGTCCAGGGCGCGACGTCCGGCCCGTACGCCGAGGGCCGCGGCAGTGCCGCGGCCAGCGCGCCCAGGCCCGGCTGCGGGGACGGAACGGGCATGGGGCCGTCCCAGCGGCCTCCGACGGCGGTCAGCGCGGACGCGGACGCCGCGGCACCCTGTCCCACCCAGTGCGAGTCCTCGGCCTCGCCCTGCTCGATGGGCCACCACCACGACGCCTCGGCCAGGAACTGGCCGCGGGCGGCCACGATGTAGGCCTCGGTCGACACGTCCCCCATGTCCGGGCTCCGCGCCGCGGTGTTCATGAGCTGCGTCCCACGCCAGCCCTCGCGGTCGAAGGGCAGCGTGACAGTGCTGTCCTCGTCCGCGCACCGCCGCGCCGCGCGGCCCGCGAGGTCCGCCAGCGGCTGCGACAGCTCCAACGGGACGACCCAGAGCCTCAACGTCAGCGGCCTCGGCAACGCAGCCACCTTCAGCTCCGCGCTGTAGGCGGGCACGCCCATCGGTGGCGTCAGTCCGCTCTCCTCTTGGCACACCGACATCAGAGGCACGACGGGCGACGTCGCGTCATTCTGCCCGTCGATCAGGTGCCCGTCATCGACGTGGCGGCGCAGACGCTCGGCGATATCCTCGATCGTGGCAGCCGCCGCGTACGGCGTGTCGAACGGCGGCGCGGCCGGCACCTGACAACCGTAAGCGGCCAGGAGCAGCGCCGCTCCCGCGGCCGTGGCAAGGGCGAGCGCGCGACTTCTCACGTGATCCACATGGGTTCGACGCAACCGGGCTCGCCATGGTTCGGCGGCTTCGACGCGGCCGTGGGCGCCGATGGAATCACGTTCCGGCGCCCGTCCGCAGACGACACGAAGGGTGGTGCCGTCGGACGTGGCATGTCTTGCGGTGCCGGCGCAGGATGCCGGACAGCGAAGACAGCGTCCGAGATGACAGTGGCGGTTACGGAGGGGTCAGTGGAGCCCGGCCTGGAGGAAGGCGTGGATGACGCGGCGCGAGGCCACGAGATAGACGGCCACGATCGGGAGGGTCGTGAGCATGGCGGCGGCGATCAGCGGGCCGGGGTTGGCGCCCTCCTGGTTCAGGAACAGTTGCAGGCCCATCTGGATCGTCGTGTGTTCCGGGCGCGGCGCCACGATCATCGGCCACAGGTACTCGTTCCACGTGCCGATGAAGACGAGGATCGCGACGGCGCCCAGGGCCGGGCGGAGAAGAGGGAGCGTGACGAATCTCAGCACGGACCACTCCGAGGCTCCCTCGACGGCGGCCGCCTCGAACAGGCTCGCCGGGATGGCGCGTACGTGTTCGCGCAGCAGGAGCACCGCGAGGGCGCAGCCGGACAACTGCGGGATGATCAGCCCCCAGTACGTGTCCCGCCACCCCAGCTCCGACACCATGAGGAACTGGGGCACGATCACGGCCTGTGGCGGCATGAGTAGCGCCCCGGTGAGCAGTGCCGTGGCCATGCGCTCGTGACGCAGGCGGAACCGGGCGAAGGCGTGCGCCGCCGGGACCGCGACCAGGAGCTGCACCAGCGTGACGCCGCTCGCCATCACCAGCGTGTTGACCAGTACGTGCCCGATGGGGAAGTCGAGCAGCGCGACCCGGTAGTTCTCCAGGCTCGCGGACGACGGCAGGAGCCCGGCGCCGTAGATCTCGTTCGCCGGCTTGAACGAGGCGAGCAGCGCCCACAGCAGGGGGAAGATCATCACGGCGACCGACGCGAGCAGCACGGCGTGCCAGCCGAGCCGGCGCACGTTCCCTCTACGAGCGCTGTCATAGGTGCTGTGATGCGCGCGCACGCCGCTTCCTTCCGACAAGGGCGACGAGCCCGAGGACCAGGACGATCACGACTCCCGCCGCCGAAGCGGTGCCGATGTCGAAAAAGGTGAATCCGTAGGTATAAAGCCGGTAGTAGATGTTGTCAGTGGCACCGTCGGGACCGCCTTGGGTGAGCACCGCGACGTTCGTGAACACCCACTGCCCGGCGAGCACGACGCACAGCAGCGTCAGCAACACGGTGGTTCGCAGCAGTTGCGGCAGGACGATGTGCCGGGTGGTCTGCCATTCGGTGGCGCCGTCCACGTGCGCGGCCTCGAGACAGCTGCGGTCCAGCGCGGTGAGGGCGGAGCCGAACAGGAGCATGTTCAGCGCCGCGACCTTCGCCGCGGTGATCAGCACGATGACCGGCAGGGCGGTGCCGGGGTCGCCCAGCCAGTTGGGCTGCGGCAGCCCGAGCCCGCCGAGCAGCGTGTTGACCAGCCCCTGCAGCGGGTTGAGCAGGAACCGCCAGGAGATGGCGGTGGCCACGGGCGCCAGCATGACGGGCAGGAAGAGCAGGGCCCGGTAGACGTCCGAGGCACGTCCCGGCCGCTTCCACAACAGGATGGCCAGCCCGAGCGGGACGACCGTGGCGAAGGGCAGCATGGCCAGGACGTACAGCAGCGTGTGCCCCACCGCGTTGGCGAACTCGGGCTGCGTGACCAGCCGCACGTAGTTGCCGGCCCCGGCGAACGACCGGGTGGGCGAGGTGAGGTCCCATTCCAGGAAGCTGAGCACCCCGGTGGCGACCATGGGTGCGTACATCCAGACGACCAGCCCCAGCAGCGCCGGCGCGGGGAAGAGCCAGGCCGCCGCGCCGTGCCGCCCCCTGAGTGCCGTGGTCATCGCTGGACGAGCGCGCGGATCTTGTCCGCCACCGCGGACAGCGTCCCGGCGGGGTCGGCGCCGCGGAAGACGATGGGCTCGACGGCCTGGTCCTGCAGCACGACGACCGCTTCGTTGGCCCGCTTGCCGGGGAAGGAGGTGTACGGCGCCACCGCCTCCAGCTTCTCCAGCGACGGCTTCAGCAGCTGGTTCTTGGCGAAGTACGGCCCGAGATAGCGATCGTCGTCCACGATGGAGCTGCGCAGGGGCAGGTATCCGATCGTCGAGGTGATGATCGTGTAGCCGCGCTCGCTGCTCAGGAACCGGATGAACTCCCAGGCCGCCTGCCGGTGCCGCTCGTCCTTGGCCAGTACGGCGAGGCCGGCGCCGGAGTAGGTGGGCCGGGCCGGCTTGCCGGCGAAGCCGGGGAAGGCGCCGGTCCTGAGCTCGAACTTCCCGGCTGCCACCTTCTCCAGCGAGGTGAGCAGCGCCGTGCTGGTCACCAGCATGCCGAGCCGGCCGGCGGCGAAGGCCGCGGTGGCGTCGTCGGTGGAGACGGCGGGCTGGGCCCCCGATTTCGTCAGATCGCTCATCGCGGCCAGCGCCCGCACGGCGTCGGGCTGGTCGAGGGTGACGGACCCGTCAGAGCCCACGAGGCCGCCGCCGTTGCTGGCGATCACGGACTGGGTGAGGAAGTCGGACTTGCCGGCGTTGGCCACGTCGAAGTAGACGCCCTCGGCGCCCTTCGCCTTGATCTTCAGGGCCGCGCTCTTGACGTCCTCGACCGTTGCCGGCGGCCTGGCCGGGTCCAGCCCGGCCTTCCTGAACAGGTCGGCGTTGACGTACAGCACCGGCACGGACATCGTGTACGGCATCGCCCACACCTTGCCGTCCCGCTGGACCGCTTTCATGATGGCCGGTGAGATCCCGGCGACGTGACTGGACCAGGCGCCGGCCGACGGGATGTCCTGCACGGGCACCAGGGGCAGGCTGGTGGCCGCCTCGGCCATCTTGCTCCAGCCGATCTGGGCCACGTCCGGCGGGCTGCCCGCCGCCGTGTCGGTGCGGAGCTTGGTCAGCACATCCTTCGTCGCCACGCCCTGGGGCTTGATCCGGATGTCGGGGTGCTCGCGCTGGAAGGCGTCGATGAGCTGCTGGGTGCCCTGGCCGCCGAGGTCGGGGGTGCCGTAGTTGTACGACAGGAAGCTGATCGTGATGGGGCCGTCCGTTTCGGGAGCCCTGGCGGTTCCTCCGCAGGCCGCGGTCAGGCCGAGCACGACGGCGACGGCAGCCGACCGGGCGCCCGTGGGGACGTGGAGTTTCATGCGCCGTCCTTCGCGAGGTCGTACGAACTGCCGGGAGCGGCCACCAGGACCGGTCCGCCGAACACCCGGGCCGCTTCCGCCGCGCGCGCGTCGAGGAAGGAGGGCTCGGCAGAGGGGAGGTGGGTCAGGACCAGGCGGCCGACGCCCGCCGCTCGGGCGGCGCGGGCGGCGTCGGCAGCGCTCAGGTGGCCGTGATCACCGGTGTCCGTCTCGGTCAGGGACGCCTCTGCCAGGAGCAGGTCGACGCCCTCGGCCAGGGTGACCAGCGCGTCGGTCACGCCGGTGTCACCGGTGTAGGCCAGGCTCGCGTCGGCGGACTCCACGCGCACGCCGCAGTTGGGCAGGGCGTGCCGCAGCTCGTGCAGGCCGATCACGCAGCCGCCCACCTCGTAGGTGTCGCCCGGCTCGTACTCCACGACGTGGAAGGCGATCTCGAACGACTTCTCCAGCACCGGCAGGGTCGCCAGCGGGAACAGCGCCGACAGCTCCTCGAGGAGCCTGCGGCCGCCCGCGGGCACGTAGAGCGGGATCGGCGGGCGCAGGTCCGCGGGCTCGGCGGGAGCCATCGGATCTCTGAGCTGGTCGGCGATGATCTTCTTGCCGACCGGTAGGAGGTCGTAGCAGTGGTCGCTGTGCAGGTGGCTGATGACGACCGCGCTGAGCGTGCCCGGCGGGCACGTGCCGCTGAGGACCGTGGCGACGCCCGGCCCGCAGTCGAGGAGGATCTTCGTGGACTCGCTGGTCACCAGATAGCCGGAACTCGCCTGTCCGTCCGACGGCATTCCCGCCCGGCAGCCGAGGACTGTCAACCGCATGGTAGAGGCCCCTCTTTGACGTGTTTCGCAGTCGAAACCGTAGGCGGGGCCGTTGGGAGCGGCAACGAGCAGATCGCGAACGCGCGATCGGCTCAGCCGATCGTCAGTCGAACGGGCCGGCGTGCGCGACACAGTCGAGGAACGCGCGGATCGGGGCGCGGGAGTCGCCCGATCGCCAGGCGACGCAGACGCCCAGCATCGGCGTGGGATCCACCAGCGGCACGGCCGCCAAGCCGGTCGCCATCGAATGGGGCATCCGGATCCTCGACGCGAACGCGACGAGGTCGCCGCCCTGGATCGTGATCGCCGTCGCGGTCGGATCGTCCATCTCCTCGACGACGTTGAGCGGGGTTCCCGATCGCGCGGCGGCGCCGGTGATCGCGTCATGCATCGCGGGGCTGTGCTCACGGCGCAGCATGACGCACGGCTGCCGGGCCACCTCGCCCATCGGCACGGCATCGCGTCCCGCCCACGGGTGCGAGTCGCGCACGATCGCCACGAGCGGCACCTCGAACATCTCGCACGAGCCGAACTCCGCCGCCGGAGGCCGCCCGAAGACCAGGCCGACGTCCAGCTCCTTCGCCTTCAGCGCAGTGAGCTGGGGCCGGTGAGCCGTTCCCACAACGTGGTCTTCAATCGTGGGTACTCGGCGTGCAGGCGGGCCAGCGTCTTCGGCAGAACCAATTGCCCGGCGGCGAAGTTGAACCCGATGCTGATCGCGTCCATGGTGCCGGCGGCCGTCTGTCTGGCCGCGCGCATCGCGTGCTCGGCTTGGTCGAGCACGCGACGCGCCTCGTCACGGAAGGTCTCGCCGGCGGGGGTGAGGCGAACCCGGTGCGAGTTCCTGGCGATCAGCCGGACGCCCACCTCGCGTTCGAGCTGCCGCAGCCGCTCGCTGACCGACGACTGCGCCAGGTGCAGGTGCTCGGCCGCGCGTCCGAAATGCAGTTCCTCGGCGATGGCGAGGAAGACGGTCAGCTGCCGGAGTTCCATATCAGCTCCTCCGACGCCAGCGTAGGAGCCGATGGCGAACCCGAAGTGAGCCTCGGGTTGAGCAGCACGCAACGGCAGATGAGTGTTACGCCCGTCGTGTCACGCCCACCGCGCGCCCGGACAAAGGGCTGGTCAACGGGGTGTTTGGCCCGGCCCCGGTCGGGGTCAGCTTCGGCCGAGCATTTCGGCGGTGAGGATGTTGCCGCCCAGACCCCAGCCGCCGTCGGGAACCTCCTCCAGCAGAACCAGGGTGGTGGCCCGGGCTCGTTCTCCATAGACGCCGGCAAAGGCGCCGGTGTCGGCGTCGATGAGCCTCTTCTTGGACTCGGGAGTCAGGGTGTCGGCAGGCACCTTGAGGTTGGCGTATGGCATGCGAGTTTCCTTTCATGATCGTGATTCATGGTGAGGCGGTAGGTGACAAGAGGTCTGCTGAGGCCACCCGGCCGAGACCGGGCACGTTCGCGGCGACGGCGGCGTCGGCGCGTATGGTGCCGGGATCGTTGTTCGGGTCGGCCAGGATGGCCACCACCGCGTCGGCGAAGATGGGGCTGGCGACGAGGGCGGCCGCCGTCGTCGGGGTCGGCACGCCGGCGTGGTCCGCCGCCTCGCGGATCGCGCCCTGCACCACACCTTCCGCCTGCTTGGGCGGATAGATGCGCCCCGGCATGTTGATGTGCCAGCGCATCAGGGCGGCGACGGCGGCCTCGGAGGTGAGGATCTGCCCGAACGTGGCCGGGGCGCCGGGCGCGCCGACGATGTCGGTGTTGTGAACCGGCTTGTTGCTCCACCGCCCGGCGAGCACCTCCCGTACCCGCCAGCGGGACAGCGCCCAGGCCGCGTACAGGAAGTCTTTGTCGCCGCGCAACGCGGCCAGAATCCGGAAGATCGACCGCCAGGACCACAGCCATTCCACCAGCTGCACCTCGGCTTTCGGGATGGCAACGGAGGTCTGCGGTACGCCCGCCGACAGCCCCCAGACCCGCAGCGACCCTTCCCGGATGCCGCGCACGCCGCCGACGAGCGCGGCGAACGGCTGCACGTCGATCCCCCAGGAGCCGAAACTGCGTGCGTACGCTTGCGGGTAGTCGTCCCGGCAGCGCGCCAGGATCGCCGCCAGTTAACCGATCACATGCGGATCATGGTCCTGCGGGACAAGGTTCAGCGCGTAGGCCCAGTGGCACAACCCGAACGACATCCGGGCCCGGTCCCACGCGTTGTAGATGTCCAGCCGCCCAGAGAGCTCCGGGTGGACATCGCATAGATCAGCGCGAACGTTGACTCCGCGGCGGCCCGGTCGGCGGCGCCGGGTGCCGGGAACTGGCCGCCTGCCTGCAGGTCCGCCATGGTGAAGCCGACCGACTTCCACGAGCCCTCGTCACGGTTCAGCACCGGGCCGCCGATCGGCTGGGTCTTCGGCGAGGTAGCGTGCTCCCTATTGTCTGTCCAGCGGCCCAGCGCCACCACCTCGCCGCGGAGGTCGCCCGGCAGCACCTCTCCGGGGGGTCCCGCTGGGATCGGATAGCGCTGCAGCCGGTCCCGGGCGAAGACCCACCGTCCCGAGTCCGTGTTGTCGTCCCACCACCACAGGTCGCCGCGCACGTTCTGGGTGTGGTTGGCGGGGTCCGCTTGAAAGACGGTGAGCGCGTTCGTGACCTGCATCTGGCCAGTTGCCGCCTGCAGCTCCGGCGGCGTGTCGGTGCGGTTCGGGACAGGGAAGTCCGGCCGGTTGAGCCACAGATGCAAGGTGCGGCGAGTGTCCCGGTCGAGGTGGCCGGTAATCCGCCCGCGGTACCGGCGGTAGGCATTCCGAGAATCCCAGTCGGCGGCGATCCGCGAATACACCAGGGACTGTGACGCCTCGATCTGAAACTCCCGAACCAGCAAGGCCAGGTGCTCCCCGAACACGCTGTCCCCATCGTCGCGGCGGCCGGTGAAGCCCAGCCCAGGCGGCGCCGCGTTCTCGGCAGAGCACAGGTCAGCGATCAGCGCGGCGACATGCCCGCCCGGGACGCCGGGACGCGCCTGGCCAGCGTAGGTCAAGGTGGCGTCGTCGTCGCCGCGGCGCAGATCCCAGCCGCCGTAGAGCCGGATCCGGCTCGGCCGGCCAGGACGGCAGCGTCCGCTGCTCGGCACCTGCGTGCAGCAGGACGGTCACCAGCGCCGCGGCCAGGTCAGTCAGGGCGGCAGCATACCAGGGGCGCAGGCGCGTGCCATCGGTCACATACGGGGTCAGGGCCGCGTCATGGACATTCCAGAGCGCCCAGCCGCTGAGCGCCGAGGCGGTGATTTCGGCGCCGAGCGACGCTGCCGTACGAGTCACGCCGTTCCACAGCATCGGCTCCGCAGCCACGAAGTGGTCAAGCCGGGCGCCGACCTCCGGCGTGCCGGGCAGATGCGGACCAAGCTGCAGGCCGTAGTAGCGCTGCAGACGCTCGGACAGTGCCAGCGCCGGATCGTCTGCCATCCAGGCGGCCAGCACGACCGCGTCGAGCAGGCCGCGCAGGTCCTCCCGGGGCAGCCGCTGCCGGATCGCCCGATGCAGCCACTCGGCTGCGTCGGCGGGCCGGTTGGCGGCGGTCTCGGATGCGAGCGGGGTGGGGTCGACGCGTCGGCGCCGCAGCCATTCGAGCACCACATCGCGTACGCCGCCAAGCCAGCTGACGTGGGCGACCAGCGACAGGCCGTTCCAGTAGAACATCGCACCTAACGAGGTCCAGCGCGGCGCGCACAGCGCCGGCCACAGCCCGGTGATCCGCACCGACTCCCGCCCGCCGCTGGCACCGTCACATAACCGGCATGCAGCAGCGACTCCCAGGCGGCCTGCACCTCGGGGGTCGCGGCGGCCGGAAGCACGGCGTGGACGGGGTCCAGCTCGAGCAGCTGACCGAAGCGGTTGGGGTGGTAGAGCAGCGTGAGCCGGGGGAAGAGCTCGGGCCGGGCGGGAAACGCCGCCTCCAGGACCTGAAGCCATGACACGTACTCCTCGAGGGACGCCTGCCGGGTGCCCCGCTCCCCTGCGAATACGCGTACGACCGGCCCGCCGCCGAGCATGGCGGCCTGCGCCTGCACTGTCTCGCGAACCAGGTCCGCCAACACGCCGAGCTGCATTCGCGCTCCACAGTGTCCTAGTCGAAATGACGTTGACATTCGGCGATGGAGGCGCCAAGGGCCTGCAGTTGGATGACACCGCTGTAGTCGCTCACAGGCCACGCCGGTCGCGAAGCGGTTGAGGATGGTCAGCAGGCATTCACTTCGGGAGCGGTAGCCACTCCAGTCGCCGGTACCGGGCACGCTCGCCGAGGTCCGGCCGGGGCGCACGTCGGCCTTTTCGGCGGGGTAGCCACGGCATGTTCTCTTCGTCGATTGCAATGCCGTTCCCACCAGCGAGGCGGTCGCGGGCTTGCGGGTACTGGGGGCGTACAGGTCCAGCTCGACGGCGAGCTCGTCGTGCAAGCGCTCCCACACGCGGTCGCTACAGGGATGGGTGGCGATGTCGATGGCCTCCTGCAGCGGCATGGCGATGTGCATGTACCCGGTCAGACGGCCGTCCCGGAGTTTGTGAGGGGAACCGGGGACTCGAATCTGGCCGGCCAGGTTGCTCATGGGTGACACGTCGATCGGTGGGAACCGGCGTGCCAGCGCGGCGGCCATCCGGTGCAGCTCCGTCCAGGGGAGGTCCTGAGCGAAGAGGACGTAGGCGTGCCGGCCGCCGCTGGGCAAGGCCATGTCGTACGGGACGGCCTATGAGCTGTTTTGCCGCCTGGCCAAGCAGGCCGGGTTCCGGGCCAGACCGCACATGCTGCGCCACTCGTCGAACACCAGGCTCCGGCGGGCTGGGGTGGATCGCCGGGTCGGCCACATCCAGCGGCAGCGAGCCGTCCAGGCGGCACGGGCTGCTGCCGAGGCTGTCGGGCGCCTGGCCGGGTTGCGCGTTGTCCGCTTTGAGGTAGCTGGTGGGCAACGCTTCGGCCGGGGCCGGGTGGGTCGTGGTCGGACCGGTATCGGCCGGACGATCGGTGGTCGGGCCGGTGATGGCTGCATCGGTGGTGTTGGAGAGATGGACCGGGCGGGACATGGCGACGCTCCCGAAAAGGCGTGTTCGGTTCGGACGTCGCTATGCCGCCACAGCGCCCGGACAGCAACCGGGCAGAAAATGATCAGACATCGGGCACGGCAAAGATCACGCCAAGCTTGGATCAGCCCCCGGAACTATGAATGACCTGCGAAAACGCTGGAATCGGGGCGTGTGCCCGTGCGGTAGCAAGAAGGCGGGATCCATGACATCGCGCCTGGAAAGCTGCCGCGACCTGCGGCAATGGGATGAGGTCGAGAGTCTCGGGTCAAGGTTGCGTCAACGCGGTGGACCCCGGCCCCGGCCGGTGACGGGCGCTGGGGCGCCGCCACGGGGTTTGGCCTGCGGTGCGGTCGCTCAGACGTCCTCGCCTGGGCCGCGTGGGCGGATCGGGGGCGCGCTGGTGCGGCGCATGCGGGCCTCGGCTTGCGCTCGGGTGATGAGGGCCGATACGGCATCGGCGGAACGGCGGGCCGCCAGCTCGTGGACCTCCTGGGGCGGGTCGCGGTCATCGATGATGATGACGGTCCCGTCGTCGTAGACATGGGTTCGGACCCGCCGGCCGAGCTGGCGTCCCATCGCCCGTGCAGCCCGTCGGACCTCGGCCACCTCACCAGTGACGGTCTCGCCGATCCGCGTGGCGCCCAGCCGCAGCGCCTGGGTGGTGGCCGACTCGATCGCGTCGACCTCAATGTCCAGGTGCAGCCGGTTCTTCACGGCTTTGTCCTCGGCAACCGGCTGGAACGCCAGCCGCACACCCCCCGGTGGTTCGACATGGGACCAGCCACGGGCGCGATCCACTGGGTCACCGCCGAGGAGGGTGGCCCAGAAGCGCACTAGACCACGCAGTCGGCCGCTTCACAGCTCGAAGACCTGGGCGGCCACGGGCGACACCGCCGTGTTCTGCCTGCACTGATCTCAGCCGCGGCACCCGATCCAGCCGTGGTCCTCGCCGTAGAGTGCCTAGGCCAGGTCGGCGCCGACGCGGCTGGCGCCGCAGATGTCGTCCAGGAGATGGCTACCAGCCCGCGTCGTGTGGCCCAGTTCGTTGACAGGGCAATCACCGACGACGAGAGGTACCAGCAGATCGCCACCCCTGATCGAACGGCGTCCTCCTGGCACTCCACAACGACCACCGCGTGGCGCCGTCCGCAAGCACACCGATCATGTGGGGAGTCCTTCAAGTGTCATGTCTGGCTTGTGGCGATGACGTGGACCAGCACGGATTCGTCGGGGAACAGAGGCGGCACGGCGATGCCCGAGACGGCGAGCGCCGAGCCGGGCAGGGCGAAGCCGCCGCTCGTCCAGGCCGGGGCCGTCCCGTGCGCGGTCACGGGCATGAGCGGACGCACCGAGTAGACGGTCGCCGGGTCGAGGCCAGGCAGCCGGACGCGGCCCGGTGGCCAGGTTGATGGGCGGTCCAGCATGGCGATCTCGTAGATGGCCTCGGTGGCGTCGGCTGCGACGACGCCATGGGCCTGCACGCTCTCGGGAACGTCGTCGATGCGGACCATGGCGCCGGTGTGGAGCAGGTGGCGGTGCTGTTTGTGCAGGGAGATCCAGGCGGCCAGGTCGTCGAGTTCGCCGTCAGCGAGCGTGGTGAGATTCCATTCGATCCCGTAGTGGCCGAAGAACGCGGTCGCGGCGCGGAAGGGCAGATCGTGCCGACGGCCGGTGGTGTGGGAGCGGTTGGCGCCGATGTGGCTGCCGATCAGCTCGGGCGGCAGCAGCTGTCCGGTCCAGCGCATGATCTGCCGGCGTTCTGCCGGGTCGATGCAGTCGCTGGCCCAGACCCGGTCGGTGCGCTGCAGGATGCCGAGGTCCACGCGGCCCCCGCCGCCGGAGCACGACTCGATCTCCAGACGCGGGTGTTCGGCCCGGATCTCATCGAGCAGCCGGTAGACGGCGTGGGTCTGGGCGTGGACAGAGGCCCGGCCGGCCCGGATCGTGGATCCGGCGTCCACGAGGTCGCGGTTGTGGTCCCATTTGATGAAGTCGAGGCCGTATTCGCTGATCAGGGCGAGCAGCCGTTCCTTGATGTAGGCGTAGGCCTCGGGGTTGGTCAGGTCCAGGACCTGCTGGTGCCTGGCGGGCGGTGGCAGGCGGTCGCCGGTCCGCAGGATCCAGCCGGGGTGGGCGCGGGCCAGGCCGGAGTCCGGGTTGATCATCTCGGGTTCGAACCAGAGCCCGAACTGCATGCCGAGCTCCTTGACCCGTTTGACCAGCGGATGCAGTCCGTCGGGCCAGACGTCCGGGTCGACGTACCAGTCCCCGAGTCCGGACCTGTCGTCGCGGCGGCCGTTGAACCAGCCGTCGTCGAGCACGAACCGTTCGACCCCGACCCGGGCGGCGCGGTCGGCGAGGTCCAGCAGGCGGTCCAGGTCGTGGTCGAAGTAGACGGCCTCCCAGGTGTTGAGCACGACGGGACGGGGTGAGGACGGGTGGGAGGGGCGGGCGCGCAGGTGGTCGTGGAAGCGGCGGGCCGCCTGGTCGAGGCCGCGGCCGTAGGTGGCGTAGAGCCACGGGGTCCGATAGGTCTCGCCAGTCGGCAGGATGATCTCGCCGGGCAGCAGCAGTTCGCCGCCGCCCAGCATGGTGCGGCCGGTGGAGGTGCGTTCGGCGTAGTGGCGGTGGTTGCCGCTGAAGCCGACGTGCAGGCCCCATGCCTCGCCGCGCTGGAAGCCGAGGTCGGAGGTGCCTGCGAGCAGGACGGTGGCGGCGTCGGCGCCGGTCCGGCCGCGGCGGTTCTCGCGCAGGTGAGTGCCGACGGTGAGAGGGCGCCGCTGGGGGATGCGTTCCTTGGCCCACCGCCCGGCCTGGTCGAGCAGTTCGGTGGGCGTGCCGGGGACGGCGAAGGCGAGGTTGAGCGTGTCCAGGGTGTAGGGCAGCTCGTGCTGGTTGCGCAGGTCCGCTCGTGCGCGGAGGAGGCCCGAGTGGTCGAGTTCGATGATGATCGTGAGGGTGAGACGGGCATACTCGTCTCGGGCGGTGGCGGTGAGGGTCTGCCCGGTCTGCTGATAGGTGACGCTGGTGAATGCGGGGGACCAGTTCTGTCCCTGGTGGTGGCCGGACAACCCGGGCATGCCCATCCAGCCGGTACGGGCTTCTGGCACCAGAGGAGTCCGTACGGGCACGTCGACGGTCATGTCCGGCCGGGGGCGCAGCTCGGCCGCGAGGTGAGCCAGAGACTCGTCGTCGAGCACGCCCAGGTCCGGCCCCCAGTGCAGGATCGCGGGCAGGGCGTCGGACGGGCACTCGATGATCACGGACACGCCGGCGGCTCTGAAGTGCAGGATCTGCATGAACGGCTTTCTGTGAGGCGGAGCGGAGGTCGTACGCGGCGTCAGCCCTTCAATCCTCCGCTGAGCAGGTCGAGTCGCCAGAAGCGCTGCAGGAACAGCAGCAGGGCGATGAGCGGGATCACCGACACGGCGGCGCCCACGATGGCGATGCCGTACAGGACGGGCTGGCCCGAGCCCTTGCTGAGCAGGGTGTACAGGCCCACGGTGATCGGAAACTTGGTCTCGTCCGACAGCATGATGTACGGCAGCAGGAAGTTGTTCCAGGTTCCGACGAACTGCAGCAGGAAGATCGTCACCATGCCGGGGATCATCATGGGCAACCCGATCGAGCCGAAGATGCGATACTCGCCCGCCCCATCGATCCTGGCCGCCTCCATCGTCGCGTCCGGGACGGACGCCATCGCGTACACCCTTGCCAGGTAGATGCCGAACGGCGAGATGAGGCCCGGCAGCAGGACCGACCAGTAGCCGCCCACCAGGTCCATCTCGGACATGATCAGGTATTGCGGGATGGCCAGCGTCATGCCGGGCACGAGGACGCCGGCCAGGACGGCGTAGAACAGGATGTTGCGGCCGCGGAACTCGTACTTGGCCATGGCGTATCCGGCCAGCGTCGAGATCAGGGTCGAGGCCGCGGAGCCGGCGACCGCGTACAGGACGCTGTTGGCCGTCCACCGCAGGTAGAGGCCGTTCCCGTAGGTGAACAGGTCGCGCAGGTTGTCCAGCAGGCCCGTTCCTGGGGCGAAGGTGAACGTCGAGAACAGTTCGCCGCTCGACTTGGTCGAAGCCACGAGCACCCACGCGACGGGCACCAGGCAGTAGATCGAGCCGATGAGCAGGACAAGGGTGGGAAGGATCTGGGCGCGCCGGTGCGGGAGCACGTGGCCGGTGGTACTCACCGCATGCCTCCGAAGGCGCGCTTCTGGGTGACCTTCAGGAGCACGACCGAGACCACAAGGGTACCTGCTGCCAGCAGGACGGAGGCGGCCGAGGCCAGCGGCAGGTCGTCCCGGATGAAGGCGTTGCGGTAGATGTGCATCAAGGGCACCCAATCCTGAGAGATCTCCGTGGTCATCGGTCTCACGGTGGTCGGCTCGCCGTACACCTGCAGCGTTCCGATCAGCGCGAACAGTCCGGTGAGCACGAGCGCGGGCGCCACCAGCGGGATCTTGATCAGCCAGGCGATCTGCCATTCGGAGGCACCGTCGATGCGTGCCGCGTCGTACAGCTCCGACGGGATGCCGCGCAGCGAAGTGAAGATAATGATCATGTTGAAGCCGACGCCGCCCCACACCGCGATGTTGGCCAGCGACGGGTAGATGCCGCCCGCGCCCAGAAATGGGATCTCACCCAGTCCCAGCTCCCGGGTCAGGTAGCTGAACGGGCTGGTCGAGGGCAGGTACATGAAGCCCCACAGCAGCGAGGCCGTCACGCCCGGGATGGCGTACGGGATGAAGATCGCCGTGCGCGAGAACCTCCTGGCCCGCGACCCGGCGTGGTCGAGGAGCAGCGCGAACAGCAGCGCCAGCCCGAGCGTGAGCGGCACGCTGATCAGGCCGTAGAGGGCGAGCCTGCCGAAGCCGGTGAAGAACTCTGGGTCGGTGAGCGTCTTCAGGTAGTTGTCGAGTCCGACGAAGACCTCCTCGCGCGTGCCGAAGATGCCCTTGCCGGTCAACCGCAGGCCGCGCGTGCTGAGGTAGATCGCGTAGCCGATGGGGATCGCCAGAAAGGCCAGGAAGAGGAGCACAGCGGGCGCCACGAACAGATACGGCGCCCGGGATCTGCGCTCGGCCCTGGCCCTGGTCATGGCGGTCATGGACCCGCGACCTTGAAGCCGGTGGTCTTCATGTCCTCCACCACGAGGGTGTGCGTCTTCTTCAGCGCGTCCCTCAGCGGAGTGCGGTTCTTGATCGCGGCGGAGACGGCGTCCTGGTACGCACTCTTGGCGGTGTTGACGTTCGGACCCCAGCTGATGTGCGGGATCGTGCGCTGGGCCGCCTTGGTGGCGATGTCCCAGTAGTCCTTCTGGTTCGCTGTCAGCTTGGGCGGCGGACTGCTGGTCGCGGCCTGCTGACCGGCCAGCGACGCCGGGTACTCGCCCAGCGCGATCTGGACGTCGTACGCCGTCTTGTTGGTTTCCATCCACTTGGCGAACGTCGCCGCGGCCTCGGGGTGCTTGGAGGCCTTGGTGACGGTCAACGCGGAGCCGCCCTGGAAGGCCACCCGGTCGTCGCCCGCCTTCCACTGCGGGAGAGGCGCGATGGCCCAGTCGCCCGCCTGCTTCTCCGCGATTCCGTACAGCACGCCCGGCGCCCACAGGGCGGCCGGCCAGGTGAGGATCTTGCCCTTGTTCAGCTTGTTGTTCCACTCGGGGGTGAGCAGTGGCTCGGCCTTGACGAGGTCCTTGTCGATGAGCCCCTGCCAGAAGTCGGCCACCTCAAGGGAGGCCTGGTCGGCGATGCCCACCGTCCACGTCTGGTCCTGGACCTTCCACCAGGAGGCGCCGGCCTGCTGGGCGAGCCCGGCGAAGTTGCCGAACTCCGACGGCGCGAAGGTCGCGAGGTAGGCCTCGGGGTCCTTCTTGCGCACGTCCGCCGCGACCTTCGCGAAGTCCTGCCAGGTGGCGGGCGGCTCGATCTTCAGCTCCTGGAAACGCTTCTTGTTGTAGACGAGGACCATCGGGCCGACGTCCTGCGGCACTCCGTAGACGGCGCCGTCGAAACTGGTCAGGTCCCACACTTCCGGGCTGAAGGCGTCCTTCACGTCGCCGGTGTAAGCGGAGATGTCGGCCAGCGCCCCGGCCACGATCATGGAAGGCAGGGTTTCGTATTCCATGCAGGCGGCGTCGGGGCCGTTGCCTGCCCGGTTCGCCGTCAGCAGCTTGGTCGCCGTGTCGGTGCCACCTCCCACGTCGGTGTGCTTGACCTGGATGTTCGGGTGGGCCTTGTTGAACGCCTCGACGTTGGCCTTCTGGGCGGAGCCCCAGCACCAGAACTCCAGAGTCACCGGCCCGGCGCTCGCCGCCGGCGTGCCGGTGCTCGCGGGCGTGCCCGACGAGCAGGCCGCCAGGACGGCGGCCGTGCCGAGCGCCGCGATGGAGCCGCCGAGCCTCGAGATACGCATCCGTGCCTCCTTCACTGCGAAGCGATGTGGCTTCGCAACAAAGCCAACCTAGAGACAAGTTGAGAGAAATGTCACTACCAATTAGCACTTTTCAGTGATTTCGATGTGAAGATGCGGTTACTCCGCGGACATGCTAGTTTCGCGGCAAAGCCAACAGGGGGTGAGCTGATGGAGGTTGAGTTTGGAAGCTGGTCCGGCATGTGGGACGACCTGCCGGACGCGGCACGCTCCATCGTCAAGGAGCTCATCATCCACGGCCCCGCGTCCCGGACCGCGCTGGCCAGGATCTTGCGCCTGTCGACCGGCAGCCTGACGAGACTGACCAAGCCCATGGTCGACGCCGGGCTCCTCGTCGAAGGCGACGTGGTGCACGACCCGGTCAACGGCCGCCCCACTCGCCCCCTGGACGTGGCCGCGGGCGAGCACCACTTCTTCGGTGTCAAGCTGACCGCGGACCACGTCCACGCCGTCGTCACCGACCTGCGCGCCCAGATCGTCGCGGCCCGCGACGAGCCGATCTCCGACCACGCTCCTGAGGCCGTGTGCCGCCAGGCCCGGCGGCTGCTCGACGAGCTGTCCGGCGGCGAGAAACCACCCGTCGGCGCCGGTGTCACGCTCGCCGGCGACGCCCGCGCCGCGGTTCAGCTCGGCGGCGAGCGGCTGGTCGACTCGGGGTTCCTAGGCTGGCGGCAGGTGCCGCTCAAGCTCCTGCTCGAGCAGGAGCTCGGGGTCCCGTGTGTGGTCAAGAACGACGTGGCGGCGCTGGCCCACCAGCATCACTGGTTCGGGGCGGCCCGCGGGTTGCGCGATTTCGCGCTCGTCTCGATCGGGGCGGGGATCGGCTACGCCCTCGTCGTGCACGACCACCTGGTGGCCGCGACCGAGGCGGACCTCGGCATGTTCGCCCACCTGGTGCTGAACGGCGGCGGACCGATGTGCCCGGAAGGCCACCGCGGATGCGCCGCCGCGTACTTGTCCAGCGAGTCGATCGTGACCGCCGCCGGACAAGGACTACGGCGGCCGGTGACGTACGAGGAGGTGATGCGCCTGGCCGCGCGAGGGGACAAGGTGTGCCTCGGCGTCGTCGGCGAGGCCGCGGACGCTCTCGGCAGGCTCATCGCCCACATCGCGACGTTCTCCATGGTCAAGAGGGTGATCGTGGCCGGCGAAGGCGTTGAACTGGCCCGCGTCGCGAAGGACGATCTCGACCGGGCCCTCAGTGTCAACCGGCGCGGCGTGACGAACTCGGCCGAGGTGATCATCGAGGCGGACGACTTTCGCGAATGGGCCCGTGGCGGCGCGGTGGTCGCCATCCAGGGCTTCGTCACCGGCAGCGACTAGTCGGCGCGGCCGCGACACCCCCCAGACGCCCCCAATGGAGGAAGCATGTTCTTCGGCGGAGACTACAACCCCGAACAGTGGCCCGAGGACGTCTGGCGGGAGGATGTCGAGCTGATGCGCCAGGCACGTGTCAATCTCGCCACCGTGGGGGTTTTCTCCTGGTCGCGGCTTGAGCCGTCGGAGGGGGTCTACGACTTCGGCTGGCTCGATCGCGTGCTCGATCTGCTGCACGACAACGATATCCAGGTCAATCTGGCGACCCCGACCGCGTCTCCGCCGCCCTGGTTCACCCTGGCCTATCCGGACGCGATGCCCGTGCGTGCCGACGGGGTCCGGCTCGCCCATGGCAGCCGGGACACGTACTGCGTCAACGCTCCCGCGTACCGGGCGGCCTCGCGCCACATCGTGACGGCGCTGGCCGAGCGGTATGGCGCGCACCCGGCGACGGCCATGTGGCACGTGCACAACGAGTACGGCACGATCTGCCACTGCGATCACTGTGCGACGGCCTTCCGCGCCTGGCTGCGTGACCGGCACAAGTCTCTCGACGCGCTCAACGAGCGGTGGACCACGGCGTTCTGGAGCCAGCACTACTCGTCGTGGGAGCAGATCCTGCCGCCGCGGGCCACCCAGTATCGGGCGAACCCCGCCCAGCTGCTGGACTACCGCCGGTTCTGCTCAGACGCGCTGCTGTCCCACTACCTTGAGCAGCGTGACATCCTGCGCGTTCACGGCGACCAGCCGGTGACCACCAACTACGTCATGGCCGGATGGACGCCCCTGGACCACTGGAAATGGTCAGCCGAGGTCGATCTCGTGGCGATCGACCACTACACCGACGAACCCGGCGACGGCGGCCTCGCCCAGGTCGCCTTCGCCGCTGACCTCGCCCGCTCCTGGGCGCGCGGGAAGCCGTGGATGCTGATGGAGCAGGGCGTCGCGGCCATGTACACTCCCGAGCGGACAGTCGCGCTGGAGCCGGGAGAGCACGTCCGGCGCAGCCTCGAATACGCCTCCCGTGGGGCCGCCGGGGTGCTGCACTTCCAGTGGCGGGCCTCACGTGGCGGGGCGGAGCAGTGGCACCAGGGCATGGTCCCGCACGCGGGTGCCGACAGCCGTGTCTTCCGCGAGGTCGCGGAACTAGGCCGGACGCTCAGCGCGCTTCCTCCGGCGCGGCCCGCCGAGGCCACCGAGGTGGCCATCCTCTGGGACGACGAGGCACACTGGGCGCTCCAGAACCCCGCCCTGCCGACCACCGGGCTGGACTTCCGTGTGTCGGTAGAGCAGGCGCACCGTGTGCTGTGGCAGCACGACATGGCCGCCGACTTCGTCCACCCCTCTCACGACATTTCGTCCTACCGGGTTGTCCTGGTGCCATCCCTCTACCTGATCTCCGACGAGGCCGCCACCAACCTCGCCGGGTACGTCGAACGCGGCGGCACCTTGATCGCGTCGTACTTCAGCGGCGTCGTCGATCCTGACACCCGCGTCCGGCTGGGCGGCTACCCCGGCGCCCTGCGCGACGTCCTCGGTGTCCGGGTCACGGAGTTCCAGCCGCTGGCCAGCCCCGTGACGCTGTCCGACGGGACGACCGGCGACTTCTGGAGCGAGACCGTCCTGTTGACGGGCGCCACGGCGACCGCGACGTACGCGGACGGCCGCCCGGCGGTCACCCGGCACCAGGTGGGATCGGGAACCGCCTGGTACGTCTCCACCAGGCTGGACCCGCCCGGTTACGCCAAGGTCCTGGCACTGGCCGGCGTCACGTGCTGACGTGTTGCGATGATCTCTGCGGCGGGGTCACGGTGACCGTGACGATCCACGAGCTCGTGCCCGAGACCGTCACCGACAGGATGAAGCGGTCGCTCCACTGCCGGCCTGCGAAATCGTGGCCCGTGCAGGCCCCGCCGCCGGGCGGCGGGGACGACGACGCGGCCGGAGCCGGGTCCGTCGTCGAATGTCAGCCCGACGGCGTCCGCGCCGCCAGGTGTTCTGGGGTGGTTGGTTACGGGGTCGTGTAGGGGTTTTGGGCGAGCAAGTGGGCCTTGTAGCCTTCGCCGACGCCGGGTTCGGGGGTACCGTTCCAGTCCTTGATAAGGACGCCGCCAGTGCTGCAGCCCCACGGGTTCCAGGTCCATGCCAGGTGGGACAGGTCGTGTGCGACGGCCCAGTCCATCAGCGTGTCCATGTAGTCGTAGCCGCAGTTGTCCTGGCCGAACTCGCCGATCACTACGGGTACCTGCTGGGCGAGTGGGGCGATTTGGGTGTCCCAGCAGGACGCGGTGGCGCAGGCGTTGAAGCTGTACGCGTGCCAGGACGCGGCGATGTTGTTCAGCGGGTCGTTCGGCTTGTATGCCAGCCACTCCCGCATGTCGTTGGCCCACTCCAGGCCGCCCACCATGAGGACGTTGGTCGCCCCGGTTGCCCGGACCGCGTCGACCAGCTCCTGCATGCCGGCCACCTCATAGGGAATGCCGGTGCAGGTGCCGCCGTCTCGCAGGCACTGCCAGCCCAAGGTCTTGTTCCAGTCGCTGCCTATCTCCGGGTACGGCTCGTTGAACAGATCGAAGACGACAGAGTCGTTGCCCTTGAAGGTGTTCGCGACGCTGGTCCAGAACTGGGGGGCGTACTGCGCGTCCGGCATCGGCTTCTGGCACGTCGCGGTGGCGTCCTTGCAGTGCCAGTCCGGCCCGTTGCTGTAGGCGCCCGAGGTCCAGTGCAGGTCGAGGATCGGGGTGATGCCGTTGGCGACCAGCAGGTTGACGTAGGCCTTCACGCCCTGCTGGTAGGTGGCGCCGCTGGGCGAGCCGTTGACGCCGAGCCAGCACTCCTCGTTCAACGGCAGGCGCACCGCGTGGATGTTCCAGCTCTTCATGGCATCGACCGAGGCTTGGTCGACCGGGCCACTGTCCCATTGGCCCTTGCCTTGCACGCAGGCGTATTCGCCGCTTGAGCGGTCCACGCCGAGCAGACGGTAAGGCTTGCCGTCCGACGTGACGATCTTGTTGCCGGACACTCGAAGGCGTGGTGCTGGACCGCTGGGGTTGGGGGAGGGACTGGTGGTTATGGTGGGGGTCGGCGTGGCCACCGAGCCGGTGCAGGTTGTGCCGTTGAGCGCGAACGAGGCGGGTACGGGGTTGGCGCCCTTCCATGCTCCGGCGAAACCGATGGAGGTGGACGCCCCGGTTTCCAGTGACCCGTTCCAATCCAGGCTGGCGGCGGATACGCGAGCCTCGGACTGCGTCCAGGCGGCGCTCCAGCCTTGGGTGACCTTCTGATCGGTGTTGGGGAAGTCGAATGTTAAGGTCCATCCCTTGACGGCGGAGCCGAGGTTGGTGATGGCCACGTTGGCGGTGAATCCGCTGGGCCATTGGCTCTGGACGGTGTACGTGACGGAGCAGCCAGTGCTAGCAGCCGACGAGGGGAGCGTGGTCGCTGCCATGCTACCCAGTGCCAGGACTCCGACGGCGCCGAACGTGAGCAGCGCATGACGATGTTTCATCTGATCCCTCTACTTGAGATAGATGCGGACAGCTGCTCCAGCATGCTTAGTTAGCAAAGTTATAAAAGTCAATCGCGAAGTTATATGCAGGAAGCAGAGCACCTGGAGGTCGGGATAGGCCCCAGCTCAAGGGCTTGACGTGGAGCTGCTCGTCCGGCGGATCGATGAAAATAAGGTAGCTTTTGTACATCAGGGTGTGGGAGGTGGCACGGTGACGAGCCCCATCTGGGCAACTCGGACGAAGACCCGCGGAATGGTGCTCGACTTGATCCGGGCGGCGCGGGCGATCAGCCGGGTGGAGCTCGTGGGGGCGACCGGTTTGACGGCGCCGACGATCTCCGAGGTCGTGCGTGAGCTCATGGTCGACGGTCTGGTCGTCGAGGCGGGGCTGGGGGCGTCGACGGGTGGCAAGCGACCGATGCTCGTCCAGCTCAATCCTTCAGCCCGCTACAGCGTCGGGGTGCAGCTGGAACGCAATACGTGCGTAATCGTTGTGGTCGATCTGGCCGGCCGGCAGGTCGCGAGGATGTCGTTCAGCGGAGTGTCCTCGATGCCGCCGGAGCGTGGGCTGTCGTCGGTGGCCACGCAGGTGAACGCGCTGCTCGACACGGCGGCCGTCGATCGCGACAAGGTGCTGGGAGTCGGCTTGGTCAGCTATGGGCCGCAAGATCGGCAGGCTGGCGTGTTGCTGACCCCGCAGCCCACCGAGGAGTGGTTCGGTTACCCGATCGCGGACCGTCTCGCCGAGAGCCTCGGTCTGCCGGTCCTGTTGGACAATGACGCGGCGGCGGCCGCGATCGGTGAGTACTGGATGGGCGCGGTGGAGCCACGCAGCACCTACGGCTGCATCTACATGGCCACCGGGATCGGCGGTGGCGTGGTGATCGCAGGCGAGGTGTATCGCGGCAGCTCCTCGAACAGCGTGGAGGTCGGCCACATCTCCATCGACGTCAACGGGGACGAGTGTCCTTGTGGCAACCGTGGTTGTCTGGAGAACTACGCCGGCCCGGCGGCGGTGGTCAGGCAGGCGCTGACGACGCCCGGGCTTGGCCAGCGGCTGGCGCTCGACCCGACCGGAGACGACTTCCTCACCGAGTTCGCGCGGCTCGCGGCCGCGGCGAACGCTGGTGACCCGGCCGCCCGGGGCCTGGTCGAACGGTCGGCCCGCTATCTGGGTTGCGCCGCGGTCACCATGGCCACTCTGTTCGACCTCGACACGGTGGTCCTCGCCGGGCCGAGTTTCGCGGTCGCCGGCTCGATCTACCAGTCGGTGATCCAGGAGGAGGTGGACCGCCGCACCTTCGCGCGGCGGGCTCACCGGGTGCGGGTCGTGCCATCGGTCAGCGGATCGGACGCCGCGGCGATCGGTGGGGCGGTCCTCGTCCTGCAGAGCGAGTTGACCCTCGGCCACGGCCGTCCGACGGACAACGCCCAACCACCGTCTCCCGAGGGCGAGGCGGCGGACGCGACCGCCGTGTGACGTCGCCGGGATGCTCGGACGTGGCCTGTCGCGGCCTTCGACGGAGCAGGGTGTTCAGCGGTCGCCGGGCAGGAGGCCCGCGCCGCGGGCCTGGAGTGTCAGCACGTTTTCGCCGCCATCGCGATGGCCTACCGAACGCATCTGCTCCGATGGGGCGCAGCGCGCCTGTGGCCCCAGCGGAGCTCCCCCTTTGTTCGGACGTCTACGAAAGTGCAGCCAGGGCTAGCGCCACCTGGAATGTGCGTCTTAGCAGAGCTCAGTAGCTTGGTCGGCGCGAAGATCGGCCAGCTCAAACCATGCCGCCTCTCCGACGACGCGATCGACTTCAGCCCGGCAGTGTTGACTTAATTAAGTTTATTACGTGATCATGACCTCTGTGTGAGGTCCGACGCCGCCGACCGATCGGAGCAGTTCCGATGATGCGTACCACGGTCCACGACGGATGGCACCTGGCTGCCGTGGGCGGGCCGGTGCCCGACTTTCTCGCCGGACGCCTCTTGCCGGCCCAGGTGCCGGGCAGTGCACACCTGGACCTGATGGCCGCGGGTGTCATCGCCGACCCGTACCTGGATCGCACTGAGGCCGACCTGGGCTGGGCACATCGTGTCGACTGGCGGTACTCGACGACGTTCCATGCCGAGGCGCCTCGCCCCGGCGAGCGGGTGGAACTGGTCTTCGACGGCATCGACACGGTCGGCATCGTCGAGCTGAACGGCCACGTCCTGGGCCATACCGCCAACATGCACCGCAGCTACCGGTTCGACGTTCGCGAGGTGCTGCACGAGGGGCGCAACGACCTTACCGTGACGCTGAAATCCGCACTCACCTATGCCGAGGACATGGAGGGCCGCCTCGGCCGACGGCAGCGCGCCTACCCCCACCCGTACAACGCGATCCGCAAGATGGCGTGCTCTTTCGGCTGGGACTGGGGTCCGGACCTGCAGACCGCCGGCCTGTGGAAGCCGGTACGGCTGGAACGCTGGGACACAGTGCGGCTGGTACGGGTACGTCCCCTCGTGACTGTTCAAGCGGACGGCACGGGCAGAATCGACGTGAACCTGGAACTGGACCGTGCCGACGACCGGGCCTACACCGTGGTGGCCGCGGTGGACGGACGCGAGGAACGGGTGACCGTGACCGGTGACACGGCGACGGTCAGCGTGGCGGTGCCGAATGCGCGGCTGTGGTGGCCGGTCGGGTACGGCGAACAGCCGCTGTACGACTTGACCGTGACCGTGCTGTCCGACGGAGACCCAGCGGATGACCCGGCGGATGTCGTCCGGCGCCGCGTGGGCTTCCGCACGGTCACCGTCGACACCGACCCCGACGAGATCGGTACCCCGTTCACCTTCGTCGTCAACGGCAAACAGCTCTTCGCCAAGGGTGCGAACTGGATTCCCGACGACCATTTCCTCACCCGGGTCACCCGCGAACGGATCGCGCGCCGCGTCGACCAGGCAGTCAAGGCGAACATGAACATGCTGCGGGTCTGGGGCGGCGGCATTTACGAGACCGACGACTTCTACGATGTCTGCGACGAGCGCGGCGTGCTGGTGTGGCAGGACTTTCCCTTCGCGTGCGCCTTCTACGCGGAAGAGGAACCCCTGCGCAGCGAGGTCGAGGCCGAGGCACGGGAGAACGTCACCCGACTCGTCGCTCACCCGTCGCTCGTGCTGTGGAACGGCAACAACGAAAACCTGCCCGCCTACCACGACTGGGGCTGGCAGGAGGACCTGCGGGGACGAAGCTGGGGGCTCGGCTACTACACCGATCTGCTGCCTAAGATCCTCGCCGAGCTGGACCCCACGCGTCCGTACGCACCCGGCAGCCCATACAGCCCCGGTGACCTGCCGCCGAACGAGCCGGACCACGGCACCCGACACGAGTGGGACGTGTGGAACGCGGTCGACTACATCCACTACCGCGACCACATCCCCCGTTTCTGCGCCGAGTTCGGCTTTCAGGCACCACCGACCTGGGCCACGCTCACCCGGTGGATCCACGACGAGCCCATCACATCGACCTCTCCCGGCTTTCTGCACCACCAGAAGGCTCATGACGGGAACGGGAACCTCCATCGCGGCCTTGCCCCTCACCTGCCCGTTCCGGCGGACTTCGAAGACTGGCACTGGGCGACACAGCTCAACCAGGCCCGCGCGGTCGCACTCGGCATCGAACACTTCCGTTCCTGGTGGCCACGAACCGCCGGCGCCCTCGTATGGCAGCTCAACGACTGCTGGCCGGCCATCTCATGGTCGGCCGTGGACAGCGCGGAGCGACCCAAACCCCTCTACTACGCGATCAAGCACGCTTTCGCCCCCCGGCTGCTGACCGTGCAGCCCCGCGGCGGCCGTCCCACGCTGATCGCCGTGAACGACCTCGACGAACCCTGGACCGCGGAGATCGTCGCGACGAGACAGACCTTCGCCGGCTCGATCCGTGCCATCGGTGAGTTCCCCCTTACCGTCGCACCGCGGTCGGCCACCCGGCTCGACCTGCCCGACGACTTGCTCAAACCCGTCGACGTGAGCAGCGAGGTGCTGGTCGTGACCACCGCGGACGCCCGGACCCACCACTTCTTCGCCGAGGACCGCGACCTCGCCTACCACCCGGTGCCCCTGACCGCGACTGTGGACCGCGTCACCGGTGGTTACCGCATCGAAGTGCATGCAGCCTTATTCACGCGCGACATCGTGGTCCTGGCGGACAAGGTCGCCCCTGACGCGATCGTCGACGACATGCTGGTTTCGCTCGCGGCGGGGGAGACATTCACCTTTCACATCCACACCGCCACGACGCTGCCCCACCCCGCCGCGCTGGCCGGCGCCCGGGTCCTGCGCCACGCCAACACGATCGCAGTCAGCACCACCAACACCGATTGGAGGTCGCGGCGATGACATGGAAGACGAAGTGGTACGGGCGCGCGTCCCGGCCGCATCGGTGGGCCGGAGGCCGTACGTCTGTGTCACGTGGATCACGCAGCTGACCAGATCCAGGCCGGACACATGGAGTCCGGCGATCTCGCCCCAGCGCAGGCCGGTGGCCATTTCGGTCACGATGAAAAGGGCGGTGTCGGGGTCGATGTCGTGGATCGCCTGGAGGTAGATGCTCACCTCGGGTCCGTACAGGATGGCCCGCGCGGTTACTGGGCCGGGCGGCAGACGGAAGCCGTCGCAAAGGGATGAGGTCAGCAGTGGTGGTTGCCGTCCTCGCCCTGCTGCATCGCCGCCTCGGCACCAGCGACCCCCGGACTCCGAAACGCAGCCCGTCCGGGATGTGGCCGAACTGCGATCCGTCCACCGAAAACCCGTCGTCGCAGGCATGATCCGCGAATACCACCAGGCGGTGTAACCCCAGATCAGACTACGTAACTCAATATTCGAGCGGCACAGCCGCCGCACCTTCAGCCGCGTCGAGATCTTCTGGGAAAAGATTTTCTCGCGGTCGATGCCGTGCGCGGCCAGCGTTTGCGAGAACCGCGCCTCTGACTCGGCGGACCGCGTGGGTCGGGGCCCCCGCTTGCGCTTGCATACTGAAACCGATCGGTTTACGGTGGTGGAAACCGGTCGGTTTCTCGTCCTGGAGGCGAGTCCGAAAACGAGACTCACTAGGGGAATCGGATGACTACTACGCGCGACGCCGAGCGGCAACCGCCGGATCCGCAGCTGCCGGCGAAGCTGGCTGGGCATCCGTCGGTGCAGGCCGTACTCGCCCGGCGGAGGGCTGGTGACGTCGCGAGCCCGCCGGCGGTGATCGACGCGGCCTGGCTGCGCGAGCTGTGCCTGGCGGCCGGTGCGGACGACGCGGCCGCGGTCAGCCTGGACCACCCCGACCTGGCCGGCGAGCGCGAGCACGCGCTGGCCGCGTTGCCCGGCACCCGCACTCTGATCGCGATGGCGGTCCGGATGAACCGCGACAACTGCCGCTCCCCGGCCCGCAGCGTGGCCAACCAGGAGTTCCACCAGACCGACGAGCAGGCCAACCATGCCGCCCGCAGCGTCACCCAGGCACTGCAGGACGCCGGCTACCGCGCGCTCAACCCGTCGGTCGGCTTCCCTCAGGAGATGGGCCGCTACCCCGGACGGATCTGGGTGGTGGCACACAAGACGGTCGCGGTGGCCGCGGGGCTCGGCGTGATGGGCCTGCACCGCAACGTCATCCACCCGAAGTTCGGCAATTTCGTGCTGCTGGCCACCGTCCTGGTGGACGCCCAGGTGAGCGAGTACGGGCAGGCGCTGGACTACAACCCCTGCATCGACTGCAAGCTGTGCGTCGCCGCCTGCCCGGTCGGCGCCATCAGCAAGGACGGCGACTTCGACTTCTTCGCCTGCACCACGCATAACTACCGTGAGTTCATGAGCGGGTTCACCGACTGGGCGCAGACCGTGGCCGACAGCCAGGACGCCGCCGACTACCGCTCCCGGGTCACCGATTCCGAGAGCGCCTCGATGTGGCAGAGCCTGGCCGCTCCCCCCGGCTACAAGTCCGGCTACTGCATGGCCGTCTGCCCCGGCGGCGAGGACGTCCTGGGCCCGTACCTGGAAGATCGCAAGACCTTCATGGACACCGTACTGCGGCCGCTCCAGGATAAGGAGGAGACCCTCTATGTCCTGCCGGGCTCGCACGCGCAGGAATACGCCCAGCGCCGTTTCCCCCACAAGCCGGTCAAAGAAGTCACCGGCGGCTGGCAGCCTCCGGTGAAACGCCCCGTCTCCTCCTGACCCGGCGCACTCCCGGCCACGCCCGTGCTCGGTCGCGAACGTCCGCACTGTTGTCGGCGAATACTGAGCCCGCTCGTGCTGCATGAGGTGTTTTTCGGCGTACGACGCTTCCACGGGCTTTGTGCTCGCTCTCGCGAAGCATCCCTCATGCCATCCGGCCTGATGCCCGACTTATCCAACGGAGCTGCGAGCGGTCGCCGGGTGGCACTCACCGAGCCAGGAGATCCACCGTTCTGCTGCGGCCGGGCGCGCCAAGGGGTGAACGTTCTACGTCGGCGCCAACATCGATCCCGTCGGTCAGTTGACGAAGCTGCCCGTCGGTCTGGTCAACGCCGACACGGGGGCCGCTGCCGGTGGCAAGCAGGTCAACCTGGGAGCGCAGATCACCGAGTCGATCAAAAAGTCCACTGCGAGCGGGGACAGGATCGACTGGAAGCTGATGGACGAGAAGGAGGTGAAGGAGGAACTCGGCAAGGGGAAGTTGTACGGCGCGCTCGTCGTGCCCGGCAACTTCACCTCCTCCGTCACCGCACTGACCGGCGCCGCAGGCGCCGAGCGCCCGATTCGCCCGACGCTGCGGGTGCTGACCAACCAGTCCGCCGGCAGCCTCGGTCCCAGCCTGGCTCGCGCGGCTTCGACGGCGGCGGCCAAGAGCGCCTCGCTCCAGGTGGGCACGGAACTGGCCGCGCAGAATGGGGCCGAGCAGGCCAAGCTGCCCGCCGCGGCACGCATCCTGCTGGCGACCCGGCCGCCGTCACGGTGGAGGACAGCCATCTGCTCGACTCGCACAGCGGCCTGGGCTTGACCGCGTTCTACTACGCGCTTGTCCTCGTGGTCTGCGCCATGCTCGCCGCCAATGTCATCAGCGGTCAGGTGGACCACGCCCTCGGCTACACCCACAACGACATGGGCCCGCTGCGCCTGGACGCCTCCCACCTGCCGCTGCTGTGGCTGTACTCGGTGTGCGCCATCGCGGTCTGCGGGATCGGTGCGCTCGCCCTCCTTGCCGTGTTCGGCACGCCCGGCCTGCTGGTGGTCACGTTGGTCTATATCGCGATGGCGGTGCCGACGGCCGGTGCCACCACCCCCATCGAGGCGCTGCCCGGCTTCTACCGCTTCCTCGCGGAGTTCGAGCCGCTGCGGCAGATCACCGGCGGTGTCCGCTCGATCCTCTACTACGACGCCCAAGGTGACGCGGGCCTGACCCGGGGGTGGGTGATGATGGCCGTCGGCCTCGTGGCGGCCGCGCTATTCGGGTTCGGTGTGACAGGCTGGTACGACCGCAAGGGGCTGCACCGCATCCCCGCCGAGACGAAGGCTGAGAAGAGCACTGTCCCGGCATAGCGGAACGCAACTCACCCCCGAACGGGGCCATGGTGCCGAGCGGTCCCGGTGCGTGTCGCCTTGCGGGAAGGTGTGCACACCATCAGGAATCGGCCGCGGGTCTCTCCCCAAGGCCGTCGCCGAGCCTCTGAGCGGACCTCGGGTGTCCGCTCGGCTCTGCGCGGCGCCGGATATCGCGATGGCACACGCTGGAAACCGATCGGTTTTCATTTCGCCGGAATGGAGTTAACCTCGCAGTATGACCACCGAAGTGAGGCTAAGTCCCCGCGAGCGGCTGCTGGAGGCGGCGGCCACGCTCACCTACCGAAACGGTGTCGGCATCGGCATCGAGGCGCTGTGCAAGGCGGCCGGGGTGTCGAAGCGCTCCATGTACCAGCTGTTCGAGAGCAAGGACGAACTGCTGGCGGCGAGCCTGGAGGAGCGCTCGTCTGCCTTCGTGGCGAAGCTCCTGCCTGCGGCGGACGATGGCCGTCCTCCCCGCGAGCGGATCCTGCACGTCTTCGAGCAGGTGGAGTTGCAGGCGGGTGCGCCCGAGTTCCGAGATTGCCAGTACCTCGCTGTGCAGATCGAGCTCAAGGATCAGAGTCATCCTGCGAGCCAGGTGGCGCACCGGGTCAAGGGGAACCTGATGGCCTTTTTCCGCGCTGAGGCCGAGCAAGGTGGGGCGAGCGACCCGGACCTGCTGGCCCGGCAGCTCAGCGTGGTCTTCGACGGCGCCAGCGCCCGTGCGGGGATCGGAGCCGACAACCTGACAGGGCTCATTGCGCCCACTGTGGCCACCCTGCTCGATGCGGCAGGCATGCGCTGACGCATCGCTTTTCCGAGCAGGCTCGGTGAATGGTGTGCCGATGGCCGGCATCGTTTGCAGGTGTCTTGCCCAGGGAGGTTCCTCCCGGCCGGCCGGGAGGAAGTCGGCAGGCATCCGGCTGCCGGCCCCACTGTTGCGTAGCGATCGGGCGATAGGCCATCGAGGAGGCTGAGTGCCGAGTGCGGTACGGCGGGAGTCGCGTTCACGCTGGGCGTGAGGTTTGCCGAGGCCGGGACGGGCGTAGAAATCGTCAATGGCCGGCAGGTAGGTGTCGATGGCGTAGGGGGCGCGGCGGCCCTTCTTCAGGTGCCGCCCGAAGTCGCGCGATGTACCTATGAAACGCACTGCTGAAGAGGCGGCGGCCACCCGTGCCCAGGTGTTGGAAGCCGCCATCCTGGTGTTCGCCGGCACGGGCTGGAAAGAGGCCTGTCCAGTGCCAGAATCTGGCAATGAGGGTCTGACCTGGTCTTCTAGGCTCGTCTCTTGTGTTGTTTCGGCTTCTGTATCTGCTGGTGGTCAGGGTGTTCGGCTGGCTGGTGCTGCTCACTCGGGGCAGCGCCTCCAAAGAGGTGGAGATCTTGATGTTGCGGCATGAGGTCGCGGTGCTGCGTCGCCAGGTCCTCCAGCCCAGGCCGGACTGGGCCGATCGGGCGCTGTTGGCCGCGCTGGCCAGGCTGTTACCCGGTCGCCTTCGGCTGCATCGCATCGTGACGCCCGGCACGCTGCTGGCCTGGCACCGCAGGCTGGTGAAGAAGAAGTGGACCTACCCTGCCAAACACGGCCGGCCGCTTATCTCTGAGGAGATCCGCGACCTGATCGTCCGGTTGGCGCGGGAGAATCCACGATGGGGGCATCGGCGCATCCGGGGCGAGCTACTTGGCCTTGGGGTGCGGGTGGGGGAAGGGACGGTCCGCCGGGTTCTGGCGGCGATGAGGCTTGGGCCCGCGCCGCGTCGGGCTTCACTGAGCTGGCGCCAGTTCCTGACTGCTCAGGCCTCCGGCATCCTGGCGTGCGACTTTCTCCACGTCGATACGGTGTTCCTCAAGCGCCTGTACGTGTTGTTCGTTATGGAGATCGAAACGCGGCGCGTGCACATTCTCGGCGTCACGGCTCATCCGACCGGTGCCTGGACAGCGCAGCAGGCGCGCAATCTGCTGATGGACTTGGGCGAGCGAGCCGACGGGTTCAAGTTCCTGATCCGCGACAGGGACGGCAAATTCGGCGGAGGGTTTGACGATGTGCTCGCCGGGGCGGACGTGCGCATGCTCAAGATTCCGCCGCGCTCGCCACGGGCGAATGCGTTCGCCGAGCGGTTCGTCGGTACGCTCCGACGCGAATGCCTCGATCACCTTCTGGTCCATGGCGAGCGGCACCTGAGACAGATCCTGGCTGAGCATGAGCGCCACTACAACCAGCTGTAGAACGACACTCCGTTTGAGCACGTAGATGACGTGCGGCGACATGGCCGTTGTCCATGATCTTGAGTGTGATTGAGTCAATCGTCGCTGTTC